>CAYLUN010000009.1:0-120963 GCA_964386865.1 uncultured Lentisphaeraceae bacterium
GTCGGAAGCGATGTCGCTTCCGGCGCCTTTCGAAACAGACAGCCCGCCGCTCCCAGAATCAGCAGACCAAGAACCAGCCCCATTCCCCCTTTTGTCGTCTGCCCCATCTCTTCCCCCTAAAACTTAAACGTTCAGCGTTCGATGTTCAGCGTTACTCCGCTGGCGGCGGCCTAAAACACAAACCTCACGGCACACGACAACGGTCACCGATCCATTCAACAACCGCAAGCCGTGACGCCGTGAGGCGTTTCTCGATTCTTTCCCCGCACGAGGCTCTCGTTCTAGTGAACCATGACCAGCAGCCCCGGCTGAATCATGCGCACCTTCACATTGTCGAGGCCGCAGGGGTTGTTGGCCACGGCTGATATGAACTGGATCGTCAGCGCGGTTCCCCCCGGAACGTTTGGCGCCCGGAGCTGGTATCCGGTCCCGAAAGGTACGTTGGTCGTTGCAAGCACCTGCGGGTACGCCGGGTTGGACGTGTCCAGCAGGGTGGCGCCAATCCACGGAGTCGCCCGGTTAAACGTGTTCGGCGCGTCAAAGGTCAGCTCCACATCCGACTTCCTCAGCAGCGTGCCCACCGGCTGCTGGAGTTCGGGCATCGTCTCCGGGTTACAGACGGCTGACGAAGGGCCGCCTCCGGCGGACACATTATACAAACCGCCTGTCGGATACCGGGTGCTCTGCCAGCCAATGGGCACACCGCCATACCAGCCGCCCCCCGTATTGCCCAGTCCCGACAGGTCGCTGAAGTCTCCGTTCACGAGCGACCCGCTGACCTGCGCCACGCCGCTGGTCACGCACAGGCCGTTTGCCGCCGTCACCGCGACCCGATAGTCGCCCGCGTCCGAGACGGTCAGTTTGACGCCGGTCGCCCCGGTGAGCGCCGCCCCGCCGCCGTCCAGCCACTGGTACGCGAGCGGCGGCACGCCGACGGCCAGCACCGACAGAGACGTGCGTGTGCCCGCGGGCATGGCGGTCTTGGCTGGCAGCCGCGTGATGACCGGCGCCCCGTTCGGCGCCAGCACGTAGGCTTTGACATTGTCCAAGGCTACGGATCCCCAGCCGCTTCCGACGAATTTGACGGCGAGCGCCGCGCCCGCAGGCAGATTCGTCGCCGACAGCGTCGCTGCGGTCAGTTCCCCTAGCACCGCCGCCGTGTAGCTGTTGCTGGCCACGACCGAACTGCCGTTCAGAAGATAGGCGGTCAACTGATCACCCGTGTTCCAAGGCCATTCGACGTCGAACGTGACGAACACATCCGAGGCGTTGGTGAGCGTACCCAGCGTCTGGACAAACGTCTTGCCGTCCAGGTTGGCGGTCGGCGGCGTCGCCCCGTCGCTCACGTTCACGCTGTAAAGGCTAGAAGGCGTGTCCCAGCCATACGGCACGCCGTTATACCAGCCGCCGCTCAACGTCATCCCCGTCGCATCAACGAAATCCCCGTTGATCACACCCGCCACGACCTTCGCCACGGAGCTGGTCACGCTCAGGCTGTTGCCGCCCGACACCACCACGTCATAGTTGCCGGCCTGGCTCGCCACGAGGGTCGCATTCGTCCCGTCCGTGACCGCCACGCCGCCGCGGCGCCACTGGTAACTCAGTGGCACAACCCCGATGGCCCCGACCGACAACGTCCGCACCGTTCCCGATAGCATCGCGCTCAAGGCCGTCGGCGGGTTGGTGATGACCGGTGCCGCCGTTGGCGAAAAGGTTGTCGCCACGCTGACATTATCAATCCCGCAACCCCCGGCAACGGCACTTCTCCAGAACACCACTGACACACGGGTTTGGGGCGGAAGATTGGATACAACTATCGACTTTGTTCCATATGCAGCGGCATAAAATTGTGATACCGCCACTACCGAGTTGGTTAATAACGATGCCGACAGTTGTCCGTCACCAAGTTTATTATAATATAGGAAGTCAACTGTTACAGCAGCGGCTGGATATCCGAGGTAGCCCAGTGACTGAGAGAGTGGCGCCCCCTGAACATTGGCGACACCCGGCGGAACCAGCAAACCATAGTTGCCCCAACTGCCGCTCCACCCTCGGGGCACGCCGTCATACCAGCCGCCTCCCCGAACAGCCATACCCGTGGTATCGCTAAAGTCTCCGTTGACCACCGCCAGCTCCGGGGGTGCCGTCACCGCCACCGACGAAACCGCCACGTTGTCCAGCCAGGGCGAAGCTCCTGTGTTTTTCAAGAATTCGACACGCACAGTCGTGTTTGAAGGCACGTAGGTCGTGAGCGTCTGCCCTGTCCCATTGGTGCAAGTGATACTGGCGAGCACATTGGAGTTCGCATCGGTGATGCGAGCTGTCGTATAAACAACGGTTCCCGCCGCCCCGAACGGGCCGATGTCAAACGTCAGCGTCACCCTCGCGTTGAACGCATTCGAACCCACGTTCTGACTGACGTTCAACGCATCGAGATTGAACACCTTTGTAGGGTTTCCGGTAGCGCTCGGGGCAACTACGTACAACCCTAAGTTGCCTGACGAGCTCCACCCGACCGGCCACGCGAGTCCATACCAACCACCGGAAAGGGTCATCCCCGTCGTGTTCTCGAAGTTCCCGTTCACCACACTCAGGTCAGCGCTGGCCGAGGCCACGAGCCCCAGCACGGCACTCATCATCAGCAGAAACGTCTGCCTTATCCTCATTGTCACACCTCACTTTTTTGTTCTTTTGGGCGATGCCGCATGAAACACCGTATCCACGAGTGTCTATAGAATACCAGTAAGCAATTCGGAATCGTTAGACTGGAATTGACTTTTGATTAGGCTCAAATTGGACTAACGGCCCACAGACAATAGAAACACGCGGCCATGAGCAAGCCGCCCGCAAGCATCCACGGGTGCCGCCGCCCGAAACGATGCCGCGTTCCGTCGCTCACGTACCCCATGGCTGGGTCGATGACCATTTCCAACACAAGGGAGACGGCCAGAGCCGCGCCGACCCAGGCCGGGCTGAGCCCGAGAGCCTCGGTGTAATACAGCATCGCGAAGCTGAACAGGCTATTCAGCACGAGCGAATAGACGCATTCACCTACCCCGTAAACGATCGTGCGTACAAAGGACGCCTTCATGCTGTGTCCGTTCCGACCGTGTTAACGGGTTCTGCCGCCCGTCGCGGCTGCTGCGCCCAGCAGCTTTTCGGCCGAAGCGAAACGCTGGCGGTAACGCGTGGGCGACAGGCCGAATTTCTCACGGAAGCGCCGGCTGAAGTGGTTGGGGTCCGGCCAGCCGACCAGGCGGCCGACCTCGCTCACGGGCGAATCGGTGTCGCGCAGCAGCCCGGCTGCCAGCTCGGCGCGGCGCCCGGCGAGGTAGGCCATCGGCGGTAGGCCCACCGCTTTGCGGAACAGCCGCACAAAATACGTCGGCTCCACGTGCACGCGCTGGGCCAGCGACCTCAGCGTCCAAGGGTCGGCCGGCCGCTCGTCGATCAGGCGAATCGCCGCGGCGACAGCCGAGTGCGGCTGCTCGGAGGTCTTGCGAAGGAGTTCGGCGGGCAGGTGACGGCCGAGCGCGCCGAGGAACTGGAGCAGGAGCCCCAGCTCATCCGCGAACAGCGCGGCCGGGTCTTTGCGGGCCAGGCGGCGCAGGGCGTCAAGAATCGATCGGCAGCGCGCCACCTCGCGCGGCGGCAGGTGCAGCGCGGCGATGCCGTGCTGTTCGGGCGACAGGGGGATGAACCAGAGCAGCGAGCCCAGCAGCGGATGGTCGACCGTCCAGGCCAGCTCGCGCGCCAGCAAGCTGCTGTCGAAGCAGCAGTTGTAGAGGCTTAGCCCGTCCACCTCTTCGTAGGCGTGCCACGCGCCGGGGCGGAAGAGGAACACGTCACCCGTCGCCGGCCGCGTGTCGCCCAGCGAAGTGCGCTGCAGGCAGGTCCCCGCCACGATCAGTTGTATTTCAATAAACGCGTGGTCGTGCGCAGGATAGATCGGGTGCGAGGCGACGTAGTTCGCCTCGATGCGGTTCTGAAGCGAAAAGAACCGCTCCCACCGCGCGCGCTGGATCGCCTTGTCTGCCATCTTCGCCTCCCTGCCCCAGAGCCGTTCACCATGCCCCCTACTGTGAACCTCTCAACCTTGAACCTCCCCAACCCCTACTCGCACACCACGCGGAAACCGACGTTGAACACGCGCTGCCACGCGGGATAGTCCACGCGCAGCATCGGCTCACACTGCGCGGGCGGGTCGAAGAACGAGCCTCCGCACACCTGCCTGCGCCCGTCCGGCGCCGCGCTGAGCGTCCACTCGGCCACATTGCCCAGCAGGTCGTGCAGGCCCCACGGGTTGGGGGCGTACGAGCCCACGTCCGCCGTCACCACCGCGCCATCGTCGAAATCGCCGCACCGCGGAAACTCACCCTCCAGCAGCAGGTGTTCCAGCCCGCCTGTGCTCCGGGTCTTGCCGCGCACCACCTCGGTAAACCGCGCGTCCGCCACGTTGGCGAAGCGTCCTATCCGGCTCACGTCCCTCAGCTCAGCCGGAACGGAGGCCGCCGAGCCGAGTCGCGCTGCGTACTCCCACTGCGTGCCGGTCGGCAGCGAAAAGCGGCGGCCCGTGCGCGCTGACAGCCACGCGCAGAACGCCGCGGCCCGTTCCCACGAGACGCGCACGACCGGCTGCTTCAGGCCGTTCAGCGGCAGCCCCATGTCGTCGTCAGCCGCGTGCCGCTTCGCGTAACGCCCGCTGTCGTGCGCTGGGTCAAAGCGCGCGTACTGCTCGTTGGAGACCTCGCACACGCCCATGCGGAAAGCCTCGACAGTGACGCCTGCCGGAGCCTGAGCGTCGCCCATCACAAAGCGTCCGCCGGGGACGGCGGCTAGCTCAAGCGACACGCCCTCGCCCAAGCTCACCGCCTCGGGCGCAGGCGCGAGCGCAGCCTGCCGCGCCCTCGCCTGCTCGCTCCAGCGCAGCCAGTCCTCGTCCGCCGGCGCAACAAGTGCGGCGGTCGCCGCAGGCGCAGGCGCAGGCGCGACCGGCGCGGCGTCGTAGGCGTCGGCCTTCGGTATGGCCTCGGGGTCGACCGCCGGGCCGCCCACGATCTTGCTGAGTGCCAGGCGCCGCTCGTGCATGCCGTCAGGAATCGGAAAAACCTCGCCCCACGTGCCGTGGCAGGGCGCGTTCAGGTCGATCCAGGTGACCAGCCGGTCCCACGCCTCGGGCTCCAAGCGCACGCCGTGGTGTCCGCGACGAAGCATCTGGATGAGAGGGCTCGTGTCCGCATGGTACTCGCCCGGAACGAGCAGCGACACCCCGTCCTCGATTCCGACGCGCCGCACGCGCGGCACGAGCGCCTCGTAGGCGGGCGTGTAGCGGAGCTGGCCGCCCGTGGCCGCGCGCATCGCCGGGTGCATGCGCTCGGTGTCGAGCTTGCTGCCGGGAAGCCCCTGGTAACCGGGCACGAGCTCCTCTCGGCGCAAATCGGGCCGCTCCGAGCGCTTGCCATCGTGGCAGGCGACGCAGTGGCGGTCCAGCACCGGCTGCACCTCGCGGGCGAAGTCAAAGCCGCGTGCGGGCCCGCGCCACGGCGTCACCTCCCTCGGCGTGCGGCGCAAGGCCTGGGACGCCAGCGAAGGGGCGGCCTGGGGCGGCGGCTCGTGGCACCCCGCGCATGACACGGTCTCGCCGGGCATCGCCGTGTACCAGCTCCGCATGAGCTGCACGGCCTTGCCATCGGCGTCGAGCGCCTGGAACGCCAACGGCGTGTTGGCGGGCACGCGGAAGAACGCCGAGCCGTCCGCCTCCACCGGCACGGTGCCGATGATGCGCATGACCTCCCACGGCCCGCCGCGCCCGACCTTATCGGGGCCTGCCATGTTGAGGTAGCCGAAGTGGTAGGCGACCAGCCGCAGGCTCTTGACGGTGCCGCGCGGCACGCCGGCGAGGCCCGGCCCGGCGTACACGTCCTGCAGGTAAACCAGCCCGTCCGTGCGGTTGGTGTCCACGCGCGACGGCAGGACAGGCGGACGCGCACGCGGAAGCAGCGGCACAGGCTCTAGCAGCGCGTACTCGGGATCCGCGTGCAGTACGGCCAGGTTGTCAAACGCGTCCGCCAGGCAGAGCGTCCACGGCGCGCCTGGCGCGAACTTGGCCGAAACCAGGACGTGCGTCGCGTCGAGCGGATACGGCGTCAGGAACTTGGGCCAGTCATTCCCAACCAGATTGTCGCGAACCAGCCGCGTGACCGGCTGGTTTTCGCCCGAAAGCCGCTGCACGATCCCGTCGGCTTCCCGGTGCCCGCGGGCGGTGTCGATCACGACGAGCTGGCCCATGCGGCAAGGGCCGTGGTAGCCGGAGATGACCGAGACGAAGCGGCCCGCGGCACCCGGCAGCTCGCGGGCGAAGTAGAGCGCGTTCGGAAACCACGAGTTGCTGCCGTACATCGCGCGCTGGCCCGTGCCGTCAGGATTCATCGCCATGAGCATGCGCAGGTAGATGTGGTTGATGCCCGTGTAGTCCCAGCGGCTGTACATCACCTGCCCGTTGTTCAGAACTACCGGGTGCAGGTCGTGGTCCTGGTCGAAGCAGAGCTGGCGCACCGTCTTGCGGTCCGGCTCCATGCGGCAGAGGTTGCTGACCCGCTTGAGTCCGTGCCAGCACGGCACAGACTGGAACGTGGCCGTCGAACCGAACACGATGCCGCCGTCGGGCAGGTAGCAGGCGTCAAAGCAGTCCACGTCGTCGGGCAGGTTCGACACCACATGGAAATCGGAACCGTCCGCCTTGATCTCGCATACGCGCCAGCCGACGGCATCCGACTTCGTGAAAAGCAGGCGCCGCGCGTCCCAGTCGAGGTCCACCTCGCCGACGTACCCGCCGTCCGGCGGCCGGTAAAGCGTCCGAACGGAGGGCGCGCCGCCGCGAAACGAGAAGAGGGCGATCTCATTGTCGTAGCCGTCGCGCTCAAGCGAGCTGTTGCACTCGTGGTTGGAGGGATATCCTATCTCGCGTCCCTCCTCGCGGTTGAAGGAGAGCCGCTGGTCGGGATTCGGCACGCGCTTCGCCTCGGCCTTCATGTCCTTGGGCCGACGGCGGACGACGAGAACCTGGAGCTCGCGAACCAACGGGTGGTCACGGAAGGCCCGATCGCGGAGCGCCGCCAGCGCCTGAACAAGGGCGGGGCTGTCGTCAGCCGTCGCCTGCGCCAGCCGGTTGCTGAGCGAGCCCAGCTCCGAAGCGAACTCAGCGCCGCGCCCGTAGCGGTCGCCGTATTCGGCAGACAGAGCCGACACCGCGCGGCCCAGCGCCGCGCAGCGGTGCGTCAGCCACAGCTCGCGCTCCGACGGACAGGCGACGACCGGAACAGGCAAGGGCGCGGCGCCTGCCAGCGCGGCCGCCAGCAGAACACAGGTTACCCGAATCACCGACTCGAACTCGTTTCGCGTTTTTGCCCGCCTTCCTTGTCCAGAACCCCAAGGCCGCCCACGTAATTTCATTCATACGATACGCCTCCCGTGCCCTCCGGGCAACGGAAAAGTCGCAGATTTTGGAGTGAGGTGACAAGCCCGGCTCCGCGGGCGCGGCACCGCTTTTCTTCTGCGCGGCCGCAACAAGCGGCGTCGCGCGGGATACCGCTAGCAGCCGCACTCCAAACCGCACCTAATATTCTGCGAAGTCGGTTCACAAACGCCCCCCCGTGCGTGTAAAATACACGGAAATCAATTCTGAAGAAGGCAGCACAGCCGTGCGCGCCCCCACAGGGAGTGACCATGAGCGTACGAATCCGCAAAATGACCATCCGCGACTATGAGCCGGCTATCGCCTTGTGGCGCAGCCTGCCGGGCATCGGCCTCGATGACGCGAGCGACTCGCGATCCGGCATCGCAGCGCTCCTCAAGCGCAACCCCGGCCTCAGTTTCGTTGCTGTCGATGGCGGCGCCATTGTCGGCACGGCCCTCGCGGGACACGACGGCCGCCGCGGCTTCATCTACCACCTCGCCGTCGCACCGTCGCACCGGCACCTCGGGCTCGGCCGCACCCTGTCCGACCGCGCCCTGCGTGCGCTCGCCGCATGCGGTATCCCCAAATGTACCATCCTCGTCATGGGCTCGAACACCAGCGGACAGGCATTCTGGGAACGCCTCGGTTGGGCACGCCGCGACGACCTGCTGGTGTTGCAGCACGCGCTCGAGCCCCCTCGCCGCAAACGTGTGGCCGCGTGTGGAAAGACGTTCGCCTGCTGCCTGCTCCTCGCCGCGCCCCTTGCCCCCCCCCTCCACGCGCGAGAGCCCACCGCTCTGGAAGCGCGTTCGCGTGGCAAGGTGCTTAACCAAGACCTCCACGCGCACTGGCTGGAAGGCCGACCGGTGTTCTGGTACAAGGCGCAGCTCGCCACGAACCGGACGGCCTTTGTGCGTGTCGACGCTTCTAAGGCCACGAAGTCCCCGGCCTTCGATCACGCCCGCCTGGCGGCCGCGTGGCAGGGCGCCCTGGGCAGGCCGGTGCGGCCTGACGCGCTGCCCATCGACGACATCCGCTACTCGGCCGACGACCGCGTCCTGACCTTCGACGGTGCGGGCGACAGCTGGACGTGCGCGCTCAGCTCCTACGCCGTCGCGCGAGGCGCTCCGCAGCGGACGGCCGCGCTGGAGCGCGAGCCGCACCCAAGCCGCGCAAGCTCCGAAGAGACCGCCGTTCTGCTCAGCAACCGCACGGGGCGAGAGATTGAGATTTGGTGGGTTGACTTGAAAGGCAAGCGCCACAGCTACGGCAAGATCGGCCCGGGCCAAGAGCGCCGCCAGCACACCTTCGTGGGGCACGTGTGGCAAGCCACCCGCCCAGACGGGACGAGCCTTGGCGTCGTAGAAGCCGGCTCCGACGTGACGCGCGCCGCGTTCGACGGCACGCTTCCGCCCGCGCCGCCGGCGCCCCCGAACCCGAACCGCTCGCCCGACGGCCGCTGGCTCGCAGTCATCCGCGACCACAACCTGTGGCTCAAGCCGACCGAGGGCGGCGACCCCGTGGCGCTGAGTACCGACGGCAGCCGCGACGACTATTACGAGCTGCCTGCCGCGTGGTCGCCGGACGGCACGCGCGTCCTGGCGCGCCAGACGAAAGCGGCCGAGCAGCACCAGGTGACGCTGGTCGAGTCGTCGCCCTCCGGCCAGGTGCAGCCCAAGGTGCGAACCATCGATTACCTCAAACCCGGCGACCGCATCGCGCAGCCGCGCCCGCGCCTCTTCGACGTCGCGAGCCGCCTCGCCATTCCGGTTTCCGAAGGCCAGTTCGCCACGCCGTGGAGCGTGAGCGAGCCTCACTGGAACGCGGACATCGGCGCGTTCACGCTCTCCTACAACCAGCGCGGCCACCAGGTGCTGCGCGTGCTGGCCGTCGGCCGCGACGGCGTGGTGCGGACGCTCGTCGAGGAGCGCTCGGCCACCTTCGTCGACTATGCGGGCAAGCATTTCGAGCACTTCATCGAGGGAAAGCCGGAGCTCCTGTGGATGTCGGAGCGGAGCGGCTGGAACCATCTCTACCGTTACGACACCGCGAGCGGCCGCGTCCTGAACCCGGTCACCCGCGGCGAGTGGGCCGTGCGCGGCGTCGAGCGGGTTGACGACGCCAATGGCGTTGTCTGGCTCACGCTCAGCGGCCTGCGGCCGGGAGAGCACCCGTACTTCATTCACCACGCACGCGTCAGGACGGACGGAAGCGGATTCACCGTGCTCACGGCGGGCAACGGCGACCACACCGTCGCGTGGTCGCCCGACCGCCGCTATCTGGTCGACACGTGGTCGCGCGTGAACCAGCCACCCACACATGTGCTGCGCGACGGCGAGAGCGGCCGCGAACTGCTCGAGCTTGAGCGGGCCGACGACTCTGCGCTTCGGGCGACGGGCTTGCTCGCGGCCGAGCCCTTCACCGCAAAGGGGCGCGACGGCAAGACCGACATCTGCGGCGTGCTCTGGCGGCCGAGCACGTTCTCGCCCGCCAAGCGTTACCCCGTCATCGAGAGCATCTACGCCGGGCCGCACAGCTCGTTCGTGCCGAAAGCCTTCTCGCCTTTCCATGGCGAGCAGCGTTTAGCCGAGCGAGGATTCGTTGTAGTTAAGATCGACGGCATGGGAACATCGCACCGGTCGAAGGCCTTCCACGACGTCTGCTGGAAGAACCTCGGCGACGCCGGGTTTCCCGACCGGATCGCATGGATGCGAGCCGCCGCCGCCACACGCCCCTGGATGGACCTGGCTCGCGTGGGCATATACGGCGGCTCGGCCGGAGGTCAGAGCGCACTGCGCGGGCTGCTCATGTACCCCGACTTCTACAAGGCGGGCGTCGCGGACTGCGGCTGCCACGACAACCGGATGGACAAGATCTGGTGGAACGAGCTGTGGATGGGCTGGCCGGTCGGGCCGCACTATGCCGAACAGTCGAACGTGACAAACGCCCAACGGCTCAAAGGGAAGCTGATGCTGATCGTCGGGGAGCTCGACGAAAACGTGGATCCGTCCTCGACGCTGCAAGTGGCCAGCGCCCTCGTGAAGGCCGACAAGGACTTCGACCTCGTGCTCATTCCGGGAACGGGCCACGGAGCTGCGGAAACCGCTTACGGAGACCGCCGCAGGGCTGACTTCTTCGTCCGCCATCTGCTTCTCTCGGCACGCAGCCCCTGACAGGCGCCGAGCCAAGCTGAAGGAGCAAATAAGCCACCCCGACACTTGACATTGCGGGCGCCTTCCGGCAAACTTTACATACATAACGTGCGCGGGAAAGGCTAAGTTTGACCTGTTTGAACACTCGCGCACAACAACGCAGCAACTCACCTCTTTGCGCCAGCCGACCACTTGAGGCTCGCTGTACAGGCTCAACGGCCGGACGTGGCGAGATTGAAGAACGTGGCTCTCAGACTAGAGATTCCATGAGCGAACAGACGAAAACCCATTCGGTCACAATACACGCATCGAAACGCTTGCTCTTCCTTTTCGCCGTCGTCCTTCTTATCCCTTGGTTGCTGTTCATGGCGGCACACGAGCTGGACCAGCGCAAGGACGCGCTGCAGAATGCCGGCCAGCACGAACTAGATTCCATGCGGCTGGTGCCGTCCTCCAAAGGCCCGTGGGGAGACCTCCGAATCGTACGAATTGTAACCGAGCCGCCAGAGGAGACGCTCGCAAACTACCTCGTCTACCAGCGGCCGGTCTGGTTGTTCAAGAGCTACACGCCTGCTGATTTCGAGAATCTGCTGCTCAGCGCCGGGCTGTCTTCCGACCAGCGGAAGGTGCTGAAAGAGTCTGCAAAATGGGACTCGAACGGCTGCAGCATCGCCCCTGCCAATGACTTCGCCTGGAGCCTGTCTCCCGAGTCTCGCGCGGTTTTGTACGGGGCGCTGTCGCTGTTCCCCGAGAACGTCTTCCAGCACGAGCCGTTCCGCTTCCGGTCGGACATGACGGCGGAGTGGTTCGCGAACAGCGGGGTCCCCGAGGCGACGCTCGAGCGCGTGCGCAAGCTGTTTTACAGGCGAGGCAAGACGCTCCTCTTCTCAGACCCCCACCTCATCGTGCCCGGCCTTTCCTCGGATGTAGACCGCGTGAGGCTCTTGAAGACGCTCGCCCGCCAATCCACGCTGATGGTGCACCTCCACGTCGGGCCGGAGACGGACATCGCTTCGCTCGTCAGCTACTGGGCGTCCCGCGAGGGCCGCGCCAAGGACATCAAGCCCCTGCTGGAATCCGCGTCACGCATTCCCGGGGGGCTGGACATCGACGTCGCCCACCTCCTCCCGCGCTTCGCCCGCAAGCGTATCTACACCTATCCCCGGGCCGACGGGGACACGGGCGAGACCGTTTACGACTGCCATTGGAACTCGATGAACTTCTGGAACGATCCGCCCGACGACAAGTTCGCCGACGGCGCGTTCGTGATTCGCACGCTCGAGACCGACTACGAGCCCGTGCTGGACAGCTACCGGTTCGGCGACGTCATCCTCTTCATGAAGTCTGATACCCAGGCTATCCACTCGGCCGTTTACATCGCTGACAACATCCTGTTCACGAAGAACGGCCCGAGCCAGCACTCGCCGTGGATCCTCATGCTGATGGACACGCTCGTTTCACATTACCAGACCAACGTCGACCTCAAGATCAGGGCCTACCGCAAGAAGAAGGCGCTCTTGCCGCCCCCGTCGACACCGTCGCCGTAACTACGCCTGGCTTTCGGCGCGAGCGTTGTCGCCATGAAGCCCGCGCTCGCGGAACCGCGGAAAGCGGTCGCGGCCCCTGGCGAGTTCAAGCGTGGGCCGCACGCGGCGAAATTTATCGGTTGAGCGCCGCCCCTCTTTCGGCTATTTTATAGCGTTCTAACGACGCGTAGAGCACCCTTGCTTCTGCCCGTCTGTCGCAAAGGCCAACTCACGTGGGGACAAGTCGAATATGATGCGCACTTCGAGCCTGATCGCCAGCCTGCTTGTATGCTCGGCTGCCTGCGCCAATCCGCAGCTCGAGGCCGACTGGCTCTTCCAGTGCGACCACGCTCCGACGCTCGAGAAGGCCAGGCAGGAGCTTGTCTGGGCGCGACAGCTCGCGGCACGCCTTGCGCAGATGAAGGGCTCGGCGGACCTCTCGGAGCAACTCGGCTCGCTCGCAGCCATCGAAAAGCAGCTCGGCGCGTCCGCCGAGAGCCCGCGAGCCGCCACGGACCTCTACCTGGCTGTGCGCCGAATCAAGCGGGAGATTACCTTCAAGAACCCGCTGATCGATTTCAACAAGATCGCGCTCATCGACAACCCCTACCCCAAGGGCGTCCCCGGCGACGCCACCGACGAGTGGGGCCACGAGGCGCGCCACCGCAACGGCTTCATGGCCGTAGACGGGGGCCGCCTGCTGATCGTCGGGCTCACCCCCGGCGGCGAGGTCACCGATGTGCTGAACGGGCGCCCCGGCAGCTTCTGGCGGCCCGACGTGTCGTTCGACGCCAAGAAATTCCTCTTCAGCTTCCGGCCCGAAGGCGACCGCTCGTTCCACCTCTACGCGTGCAACGCCGACGGCAGCGGCTTCAAGCAGCTCACGCGCGGCGACTACGACGACCTCGACCCCGTCCATCTGCCGGACGGCAAGATCGCCTTCTGTACGAGCCGCCAGCACAGCTACGTGCGCTGCATGCCCATGACCCACTCCTTCGCGGTCGCGCGCTGCGACAGCGACGGCAAGAACATCTACATCCTCTCTGCCAACGGCGAGCCGGAGTACCTGCCCTCCGTCCTCAACGACGGCCGCGTGATCTTCACGCGCTGGGAGTACACCGACAAGGCCCTCTGGCGCGTCCAGAGCCTCTGGGCCTGCGACCCTGATGGCTGTAACGTGCAGACGCTCTGGGGCAGCCAGAGCGTCTGGCCGGACGTCCTCACCGAGGCCCGCGCCATCCCCGGCTCCAGCAAGATCATGTTCACCGGGCTCGGCCACCACGCCTGGTTCGACGGAACGGTCGGCATGATCGACCCCGCCGCCGGACTCAACTACCCCGACGGCCTCTACCGCCTGACACGCGACGTGGCCTGGCCGGAGGTCGGCAACGGGCCCAAAGACCCCGCACCGCACGTCGACTATCACGCGTCCGGCAAATTCTATGCCTACAAGACGCCCTATCCGCTCTCCGAAGAGTACTTCCTCGTCTCCGCCCGCGAGGGAGGCCACCTCTACAGCGGCGCCCACAGCGGCTGGTTCTTCCGACTTTATTTGATGGACGTCTACGGCAACAAGGAACTGATCTACCGCGGCCAGCACAACGCCTACCACGCCATGCCGCTCAAGGCCCGCAAAGCGCCGCCCGCCATGTCCGACAAGGTCAAGTGGCCCACGATCGGCTCCGGCGAAAAGCCCGCCAACGCCGTTTTCTACAGCAACGACGTTTACGAGAACGCCCCCCCCGTCCTGCGCGAGAAGGGCAAGTTCCTGCGCGTGATCCAGATGGACCCCAAGACCTACACCACCTGGCACAAAACCGTCCAGCACGACGGGCCGGCGGTCAGCGTCTTTCAGGCCGACGGCGTCAAGCGCGTCCTCGGCACCGTGCCCATCGAGGACGACGGCAGCGTGAATTTCGAGATCCCTCCCGGCCAGTCGATCTTCTTCCAGATGCTCGACGCCGACGGCCAGGCCATCTACGTCATGCGCAGCTTCGCCAACGCCATGCCCGGCGAGCGCCGCGGCTGCTTCGGCTGCCACGAGACCAGCATGAAAAACCGCGGCATCCAGGCCTCAGCCTCTTACAAGATGGGCAAGGCGCTGCGCAAGGCGCCTGTCAAGCTCCAGGAGCCGATGTGGGGCGCCGGCGAAAGCGTCGGCTACGCCCGCTTCGTGCAGCCCGTGCTCGACCGCCACTGCGGCTCCTGCCACCAGAAGCCGGGCACCAAGGCCTACGAGGCGCTCAACATGGTCTACCGGCCCTCGTCCCACGGCTGGTGGAACTGGGTCTACGACCGCCCGGGCGACATCAGCCCCTTCGCCGAGCCCTATTACACCCTCGTCAGCGGCAGCTGCCGCTGGGGCGGCGACAAGCCCAAGAACGAGCGCGGCGTGCCCATGAATCTCGCGGGCCTTTTCATCGTCGAGGGGTATGACACCACCGACCCTAAGAACTTGGAAACCCTCCCGCCTTACTCCGCCTTCTCGCCAGTGAGCACACTTGTCCACTACGCCACCAGCGGCAAGCACCACGGCGTCAAGGTCGCCGGCGAGGACCGCGAGCGGCTGATCGCCTGGGTCGACTGCAACGGCCCCTTCCTCGGCGACGAGGAGATCCGCGCCCAGTACGACCCGTGGTCACCCACTATCGAAACCGTCCCTCCCATCCGCCCGCGCATCGCCACGGCGCCGCGCATCGAGCGCTTCAACCTGCGGCAGGACGGCGACACCCGGGCCCTCTGCGGGCCGCTCAAGCTTCAGCCCGACCGGCCCGCTCACTACGACCCCAACGCGCTGGTCGGCAAGCTCCGCCACGAGGAAACGCTGAGGCAAGTGGCCGGCGAGAAGCTCACGGTCGAACTCGTAGGCGCGAGCTACGGCAACAGCGACGAGAAGACGCGCGTCCAGGTGCTTGACAAGCTGCTCACGCGTTTCGCCGGCACGCGCTTTATCGCCATAGGCAACTACAACTCGCTCTTTGGCGACCCGACCCCGAACGTGGCCAAGACCCTGCGCATCGCGTACACGATCAACGGCGGCTCCGCGAAGCAGGCCCAGTTCCGGGAGAACGAGGACATCCTGCTGCCGCTATGAAAAAGAAAGGCTGTTAGGCTGATGGCTATTAGACTGTTAGGCAAGACATTGACGGTGCTCGATGGCCCGCGCGGCCCAGACGCAGGCATCCCCCGTGTCGCATCTTACCTATCAGCCTAACGGTCTAATCACCTAAACACCTCCCATGACCTGGCACGGAAAAATGCTCGGCGGCAGCATCGGCTCGTTCCTCGGCCCCTGGGGGGCTCTGGCAGGCGCCGCCGTCGGCCATGTGTTCGTCGACCGCAAGCAGGCGGCCGCCGCCGAGAAGGAGTCGCTGCGCCTGCTCGCCGTGACCGCAGGCGCGCTCTACGAGCTGGCGGGCGTAGACGGCCGCTACAACCCCCGCGAAGACCAGACGATCCGCGCGATCCTGGGCGAGATGAACCAGCGCTTGGGCACGCGGCTCCCCGCGCACGAGCTCGCCTACCTCATCGACGACTCCTCCCGCATCGACCGCAGCCTGGCGCGCCTCGTCGCGCTCGTCCGCCCCAACCATGACCTTGCCCGCGCTTCCGCGACCTGGCTCTGGCGCGTCGCCGTGTGCGACAGCGACCCGACCCCGGCCGAAGCAGACTGCGTGCTGTCGTTTGCGCGTCATTCGGGCCTCACCGAAGACGAATGCCTGCACGCCTCGCTCCTCTACGCGCGCCACAGCGCGGCTCCCGCCTCCGAGAAAGAGCGACGCGCCGCGTGCGACGCGCTCGGCGTGCACTACCAGGCCGACGCGGCGGCCCTCAAGAGCGCCTACCGCGCCCAGAGCCTCAAGTATCACCCCGACAAACACGCCGCGCTCGATCCGGACATCCGCGCCCTGACCGCAGAGAAGTTCTCCCAAATCAAAGCCGCTTACGACACCCTCTGCGGCTCCGCCGGCCTAGCCGACGACCGCGAGTGGCTCGCCAAGCAGGCCGGCACGGGCCGGCTCGAGCCCGCCGCTCCGGAGGCGCTCGTGCTGTGCTTCTTCTGCGGCCTGAAGGCCCGCCTGCCGCCTCGCGAGCACATCGCCTCCGCCCGCTGCCCCGCCTGCCAAACCCTGCTCGCCTTCGAGCGTAACCTCGCCGAACAACTGGTCTGACGAACGCTCCGGAAAGGAGGCTCCCGTGCGCCCCATCAAGGCTCTGCGCGCCGTCGCCCTCGCCGCCCTCTGCGCCGCCGCCGCGCTGATCCTGCTCTCCGGGCTGACCGAGGGCCTCGCGGAGCGCCGCCTGACGCGCACGCTGCTCGCCCTGCCGAACCACGACTGCACCGCCGACATCCTGCGGATGAAGAACGCGGGCCGCGTGGCTCAGGCGCTGGACTGGGCGCGGTACGTCACCAACAACCCCGCGCTCCCCAACCAAGCAGCCGCCTCCAACCTCGTCGTCCAGCTCGAGCGCGAGCAGGCCTCGGTGTGGAGCCAAGCGGATCGCGCCGCCAAGGGCTTCGTAGCCGGCTCCGGAGCCACGGCCGAGGAGATGGGCGGCGCGATCGCCGCCGACATGCTCGTCTACGGCGACTGCCGCGACTTGCTGATTCAGGGCTACTGCCGCCTCACCGGGCGCGAAACCGACTCCGTGGTCGCCGCCCTGGCAGGCGTCGGACTGCTCACCGAGCTCGTTGACGCGGCCGACTGGGCGCCCGCCTTACTCAAAGCCCTGCGCAAGGCCAACGCGATATCCCTCCGCTTCGGCGAATGGCTGTCCGACGTCTGCCGTCGTTCCGCCAAGGCCCGGCAGATCGATCCTGAGCTAAAGCAGGTGTTCGCTGACCTCAAGCGCCTTCACCACCGGCTCGGACTCGCAAAAACAGCCGTGGTCTTTAGACAGGTGGAGGCCGCAGAGGACGTCGCCTTCCTGGCCCGGCACGCCGACGCGCACCCCGGCGAGGTCTACCGGCTGCTCGAGAGGGCCCGCGACGACGGCCTGCCGCTCCTGCGTCGCTACGCCGAAGCGCCGCGCGGCTTCGACCTTGTCGCGCTCGCGACGCGCAAAGGTCAGGCCGGAATCGCCGCCTTACGCAAAGGCGGCGAGCTGCGCGCGGCCACCCTTTTCGTGCGCTACGGCGAGCGCGTGCTGCGCACCCTGAGGCTGCGGCGGCCCCAGCAGCTCCTGCACGCGCTCGCCATGCGCTCGCCGTCCGCCCGCGTCGCCCTGTGGTCGCTCTCGTCCGCGCTTCTCGCCCTCTCGCTTCTTTTCGCCGTGCAGGCGCTCCGAGCCCTGCGCCCCGCCACCCGCCGTTCCGGCCGGGAGGGCCAGTCATGAGCCGCGCCCGCCTGCGCTGGGTCGCCGCTCCGGCCGCCGCGCTTCTGTGCGCCTCGTGCGCGCTCGCCTCAAATTTCGACGCGCCGACTTCCGACGGCGCCACAGACCGCTGGCTGCTTGAAGCCAGCCCGGCCTACGCCGCGCTGGTTCAAGACATCCAAGCCCAGCCCGATATTCGCGGCTACCGCTTCGTGACGACGAACGCCGTCGCTCGCGGCATGGCCGCCTGGAGCGACGGCTACCTCGAAATCCAGCTCAGCCCCGCGCTGAAAGGCCCGGACCGCATCACCACGCTGATTTTCGAAATGGCCAACGCGGCCCGCTTCCGCGAACACCAGCAGATCGACCTCGCCGTCGACCAAGGTCTGATCACCACGCGTGAAGAGTTCGGGCTCGCGAACGAGCTGCTCGAGTACGAGGCCCTGCGCCTGCACCGGCAGGTCTTGCTCGAGATCGACAGCAAGGCCGGCCCGCTGCCGGCCGCGTTCTTCTACTTTGTCTCGCCGGCGCCCGCCTCCATCCGCGAGTACCGGCTCCCCGACCTGCACACCTATCTGAAGACGCAGCGCGAAACCGGCCACACCGCCCACTACGACGCCTACTTCGCGAGGCGAAAGCCGGGCGGCTCGGCAGCCGCACCCGCCGCCGCGCACGAGCGATGAGATGAGTAGGCCAACGCGTTCGACAGCGTCGCGCGCCCCTACGTCGGGCTGCGCGTGCGCCGTCGCGCCGAGCACTGAGGCTGCCCTCACTCGCCCAGCCACACCCAGCGCACGCCGTCCACCACCACGCGACCGTCGAGCGCGTCGCCGTTGCGGATCTCGACAAAGCCCGCATCGCCCGCTTCGAAGCGATACTCGCCCACCGCAACGAACGGAAACGGGGTTGCCTCTTTGCGCTGGTCCACCTCGGCCCGCGACGTGCCCTCCGCGTGCCGCACCGTCACGGGCGCCTTCGTCGTCTGGCCCGCCGCCGGGCGGAAGCAGAGGCAGACGCGGTAGCGCCCGTCGCGCGGCAGCGCTGGCTGGAAGCGGGCGCGCGCCGGCGAGACCTTGCCTTTGCGCACCGCGTCGCGCTGCATGCCCGGGCCGACGAACACGTCCGGCACGCGCGTATGATCCGGCCGGATGACCTCGGGATAGACGCCCAGCCAGCCGCCGAACAGGTCTGCGTCGAAATCGTCCACGGTCACATCCCGGCCCAGCGCCGCGCCCACCGGCACCTCGGCGCTCGCCAGCCTGCGCAGCCCCTTCTGATCCTCCACGACGAGGCTTACCGAGTAGGCCTTGTCGAGCGCGAAGACGTGCTGCGCCTTCTGCTCCTGCGCGGCCACGACGCCCGCCCCTTCGAAGTCCCACCAGACGCGCGCGAGCGGGTCTCTGAGCGCGCCAGCCGTCACCGTGAATGTCACCGGCTCGCCGACCTTGGGGTGCTTGGGCGACCACGCGATGCCGACTTGCGTCTGATAGCTCGAGTCGAGAACCGCGCCTTCTTTCGCCAGCAAAGCGCGCAGCGCGCCGACGTCCACGCCCTGCACCGCCGTCTTCAGGGCGAGCGCCAGGTGCGCCGCGTCGCCCGCAGCGTGGCCGAGCATCATGTACACCGGCTCCATGCGCAGCGAGCAGTACGCCACATGCGTCGCCGAGAGGCAGACCGGCACCAGCAGGTTCTCGGGCTCGATCGGCGTCAAGCAGGCGTACGGAATCGCGTAATTGCTCAGCGACACGTGCCGCGTATGGTCTTTCTCCAGCCGGCCTTCGCTCAAGATCTCCTGCACCGTGTGGCAGTCCACGCCGTAGCTGCCTGCGCACACGCCGTCCGGCTTGTAGCGGTCCTGCGTCAGATCCCTTTCGCTGAGCACGTGGCGGCCGAGCATGCGCCGCGCCTCGCGCACGTAGAGCTGGAACGGGAAGTGGCCGTTATCCGTGAACTCGTCCTTGGGCAACCCCCACGTGCGGGTCTCCTGCCGGAACGCCTCGGGCAGCTCCGGGTCGCTCTGCAGGTAATAGAGGCGGCTCTGGAAGTAGTCGCGGATGCGGTTGGCGATACGCTCGCGCGTGGCCCAGCTGCCCTCGGCATAGCCCTCGCTGTTGCCCACGAAGTCGCACCAGTTCGCGTCGAACTTGCCGTTCGGCCCCACCTTTTCCGTGGTGGTGAACAGCTCGCCGAAGCCTTTGATGCGTCCGCTGATCGCGCGCGCGCCGTCCGTGGCGCGAAACGGCGCAGGGTCGTAGTGTTCGGGCTTCGGGAACAGCACGCGGTTCGTTGTGTCCCACGTCACCGCGACGCGGTAGTTGTAGGCCATGGTGCGGTGGTCGCCCAGCCCGCGCTGCGCCTTCGGGCCCGCGCTCACGCCCGCCAGCGTCTCGCCGTACTCCGCGCGGCTCTCGCGGCCGACGCGGTACGGCACGCCCGCGCCGGCCATCAGGTCGCCCTCGTAGCTCGCGTCGACGAACACCTCGCCCACGAAGGTGTGCGCGCCCTTCGTCGCAAGGTCTTCGGTGGTGAGCGCGGCGACGCGGTTGCTCACGACCGTCGCGTCGCGGTAGCGGTTGCGCGGGAAGCGCGCGATGCGCGGCGCCTGCTCGGCCAGCATCTGTTCGAAGACGAGTTCCGCGACTTTGGGCTCGAACACGATCCCGTTGCGGCAGGCCTTGAACTGCTTGGAGTCAGCGCCGTACGTCTTCTCGTAATAGGCCGCCACGCGCTTGAAAAAGTCATCGGCCAGGCCACCCACGGTCGCGCGGTCGCCGATATCCGTCGCGACGAGCCCCCCGCTCACCACGCCGCCCACGTGGGCGTTGATATCGACGAGCGCCACGGTGTGCCCCTGCCGCGCCGCCGCGACCGCCGCCATCACGCCCGCGGGCGTGCCGCCGTACACGACCACCTCGGCGGTGACGGGCGGTTCGGCAGCGCAAACAGAAAACGCAAGCGTGGCCATCGCCACGACCCAATAATGGCTCATAGTATATCTCCCGCAGGCTGTACCGCCTTCAGGCGGCGGCTCAGCATGGCAACGCTACCGGCTGAAGCCGGCACTACAAACAAACTCACTTCTCAGGCGCCGCCTTCTCGAAATCCGACTCGTTTACCCAGTCGGCCGGGATGATCTCGCCCGCGCCCACCTTCTCGTAATAGCCGCGCATCTTATCGTTCGCGTGCGGATAGTCGTCGAACACCTTGCCGTTTCCCAGCGCGCGCGGATCCTGCTGCTCGCGCAACTCCGCGAAGAGCTGGCTGCGCAGATTGTCTTGCTGAGCGCGCGCCATGTCCAGCCCCGCCCGATTGCTGAGGCAGTCCGGATCGTTCCGCAAGTCGTACAGTTCCTCTGCTCCGCGCTTGCCGAAACAGGCGGCCCAAAACGGCTTCTTCGCCGGGTCTTTGCGCGCGCCGAGCACTTCGGTTTTCGTGGGGCTCCCGTCCACATCCAGGTAACCGGTCTCGGGGTTGCACGCAGGCCAGCGAGACGGCTCGAAGTTGTGCAGATAGAGCGCATCACCCTTGACGATGCCGCGCACGGGAAACCCTTCGTCATTCGGACGCCCGATGTCGTTGCGCTCGCGGCCGACGATCACGTGGTCGCGCGATGACTCGACCCTGCCGCTCTTGTCAGAGAACAGAACGGCCGCCAAACTGCGCCCCTGCGGCGGCGCCATGCCGGTCTTCTCCCACGGCACGCCCGCTGCCGCCACGAAAGTGGGCGCGAAGTCGATGAAGCTCACGTAGTCGTCCACGATCCGCCCCGGCGTCTTGAGCGCACCTTTCCACATCACCGCCAACGGCAAACGGTTCGAGTCGGGGTAGGTCTGGCCCTTGCTGTGCGGGAAGGGCATGCCGTTGTCGCCCGTCACCACGACGAGCGTGCTGTCGAGCAAGCCGCGACGCTCCAACTCCGCCAGCATACGGCCGAGGTGGGCGTCGAAGTGCTCGACCTCGAAGGCGTAGTCGAGCAGGTCGTTGCGGACGACCTCGCTGTCCGGCCAGTAGCCGGAGACGCGCGGCAGGTCTGACGTCTTCTTGCCGCCTTTCGACGCGCCCGTGCCATACTCGTAGCCCCGGTGCGGCTCGACGCAGCCGAACCAGAAGCACCAGGGCTGACCTTTAGGCGCGGCCTCAAGAAACTCCTCGAAGTTGCCGGCGTAGTCGTTGTTGCTGATCTCCTTGGTCGGCGGCGAGAGCTTCCGTGCGTTGAACGGCTTGCCCGCCATCTGGCGCGGCCTGCCGTCGGCGTCCTTGGCCACGCCCGGCGCCCAGCCCTTCATCGTCATCCCCACGAAGTAGCCGTTCTCGCCCAGCGCCTCGGGGTAGGTTTTGAACTCCGGCGGGAACGTGCACCAGTGGTTCGCGGCGGCCTTCAGCTGCCACGGGTTGCGCCCGGTGAGGATGCTGGCGCGCGACGGCGCGCACTTGGCGGTGGGCGTGTAGGCGTGCGTGAAAAGCACGCCCTCCCGCGCGATGCGGTCGAACGCCGGCGTCTTGACCCACGTGCAGCCGTACGCCCCCGCGTGGCCGTAGCCCCAGTCGTCGGCGAGCGCGAAGAGGATGTTGGGCTTGGCGGGGGCAGAGGGCTGCGCACGCGCGAACCCTTGTGCGATAGCCGCAAGCACTGCATATGCGAGAACGCGCCGAATCATGACCACCTCTCTCTCTGGCGCGGGCGTACCGCCCGCGACGCCCTTGACCCTAAACCCCTGCAAACACTCTTTCCTGATTCGCGCGGTCGCCCACGTCGGCCATATGCTTCCGCAGCCGCTCCGCCAACTCGCGCACGACCGCGGCGTTCGCGGGGTCGGCGTAGACGTTGCGCGTCTCGTCGGGGTCGGCCTTCAGGTCGTACAACTCGTGCGCGCCCTTCGGGAGCAGACAGAGCTTCCACCGACTCGTCCGAACCATGCGCGCGGCGGCCGGCGTCTGCGGCTCCGCCCGCTCGCCGAAGACCTCGTCGTACCCGGCACCGCCGCCGACCACGCCGCGCAGGCTGCGGCCATGCGCCTTGGGCAGCGGCGACGCGCCCGCATAGTCGAGGAAAGTCGGCGGCAGATCCACCGAGGAGACCAGCGCGTCCGAGACTGCCCCAGACGGGATCACCCCCGGCAGCCGCAGCAGCAGCGGCACGCGCATGAGGTCGTCGTAGAACGTGCCGAGCGTCTTGTCCATCAGCCCGTGCTGCCCCAGCATGTTGCCGTGGTCGCTGGTGAAGACAACCAGCGTCTTGTCGGCCAGCCCCAGCTCGTCGAGCGCATCGAGGATGCGGCCGACACAGGCGTCCATCATCGTGACCTGCGCGGCGTAGCAGCGCAGGTATTCGCGCAAGCCCGCCTCGCCGTAGATGCGCCCCATGCGGCCCGAAGCGGTGTTCTTCCAGGCCTCGGCCGGCGAATTCCATGTCGCGGGCACCGGCATCAGGGCCGGGTCGTACTGGTCGTAGTAGGGCGCCGGAGCGACCCACGGCGCATGCGGCGGGCTTACGGAGTAGGTGATCGCAAAAGGCTCATCGCGATGGCGCTTGAAGAGGCTGACGCAGTGGTCTGCCAGGATCGACTCGTAGTGGTACACGGGCTTGCGGCTCGAGCGGCCGATCACGCCGACGTCCTGCTTGGGCGTGCCCTTCTCCTCGCGCCAGCGCGCGTGCGCCTCGGACAGCTCCTTACGCAGCCAGACGTCGCCGATCTTCTCCGACTCGCCCTCGCGCGGCCCTCCGTCGAACGCGGAGGGCCCGGCCTCCGCCAGCCGCTTCTTGATCAAGTCGCGCATGGCCTGTTCGTCGTCGTCTTTGAAACAGCTCAGCTCGGACACGACCCCAAGGTGCCACTTGCCCAACTGGTGGCAGGCGTAGCCGCGCTCCGCGAGGGCGTGCTGGTAGACGCGCTGCGGCTCGCGCAGGCGCAAGGGGTCGGCATCGCCTTTCCCTTCGATGTTGCGGCCCAGCCCCAGCGACGACGGATAGAGGCCGGTCTCGAGGCACAGGCGCGTCGGCGAGCAATAGGGCACGGGTACGAAGGCCTGCGTGAAACGCGCGCCGCCCTTCGCCAGCCGGTCGAGGTTCGGCGTCTTCACGAGCGGGTGTCCCGCGCACCCCAGCCACTGCGCGTGGTGCTGGTCGGTCATCAGCACGAGGAGGTTTGTCTTCGGCTGGCCTTCGGCCGCAGCAGACTGCGCCAGCAAGCCCCCGGCTAAGCCTGCCGACGCTCCTCTGATAAAAGCCCTTCTATTCAGCATACGCACCCCCGCACAAGCCATCATACACGGACACCCTATCACGGGCACTCGCCCCAAACAAGTCACTTAACGAATGTGCAGTTGCTCTTCGCTTCGACCGCAGCACAGGCAGCCAAGGAGGAGACTCAGCGCCAGCATCGTCGAAGCCGCAACGCCTGCTTTCTTGGCCATAGTGCCCTCCTTTACCGTCCGCAAAACAAGTGGGGCGCCACCCCTCCCGGCTGCCGCATGCCTGCCCCTTGTCAGGCGTGTCAGCGCCCGTCCAAAAACGCCCGAACCTCCGCTATGAACGCCTCGGGCTGGTCGGTGTGAACCAGATGCCCGGCGCCCGCGACCGTCACGAACCGCGCCGCAGGAAACCAGTCGCGGATCACCTTTTCGTCGTCCCGCACGCGGAACGGCGAAACCTCGCCCGCCACGAACAGCGCCGGCCCCGCGTAGGGAGCGGCCAGCGGCGGCGCGTCGCTCACCACGCGGTAGTTGTCGATCAGAGCCTGCAGCGGCACGCGCCAGACGAAACGGCCCGACGCGTCGCGCGCCACGTTCTTGAGCAGGAAGTCGCGCGTCGCGGGCTGCGGGATGAACGACGCCAGCTCAGCGTCCAACTCGCTGCGGCGCGTGGCGCCCGCGAGGTCGAGCTGCTGGCAGGCGCGCAGCACGAAGAGGTGGAGGGGCTGGATCGCGCGCGGCGAGATGTCCACCACCACCAGCCCGCGCACGCGCCCTGCGTGCTCCGACGCCAGTTGCATCGCCACCTTGCCGCCCAGCGAATGGCCGATCACGGCGGCAGGGCCGCCGATCCCCAGCGCAAGCAGCGTCTCGATCACGTCGTCGCCCATGGAAGCGAGGTCGACGTGTGCAACGTGCGGCGACCGCCCGTGGTTGGGCAGATCAACACAAACCACGCGATAAAAAGGAGAAAGCGCGTCGCGCACGCTCCGCCAGTTCTCGCACGACCCCATCAGTCCGTGCAGGATAACCGCCGGCTCGCCCGCGCCCGCGCTTTCGCAGTAGAGTTTCATCGCTCCGCTCTGAAACTCAGGGGTCTAGACTGTAGGCTGATAGGCTGATAGAAATTACGCGAATTCGAGCCCCCCTATCTGCCTAACAGCCCTCAGTCTAAACACCTTGCCCTCTACACCGTCGCCATCCACGCCTTGACGGACTTCTTGTCCAGCTTGCACATGAGCGTCGTGGCGGAGAGATCCGCCTGAGCGTCGCTCAGCTTGGCCGCGTCGAGGTCCATCATGCGGTCCGCCAGCAGCAGCGCCGTGGCCAGCGCCTGCGTGCAGTCGCGGATGAAGGCCTTGCGGCAGCCGATCGGATCGTCCGGGTCGCCGTCCGTGCGCAGCATGTGGCAGTCGTACTCGACCAGGCCCTTCCAGCCGACCTTGCGCAGCGCCCAGAACATCTGAACCGTCTCCTTCAGGCCTTCGGGGCCGATGAGCGGCGGGAAGTCGTTGTCGAACTGCGCCTTGATCTGGCTGCCGAAGTGCAGGAAGAAGAGCTTCCGCATGCTGGTCAGGTATCCGACCGTGTGCACGGCGTTCAGGAGCGCCATGCTCTCGTGCTGCAGCAGTTCGGGGTTCACGCCGAAGAACTCGGGGTGCTTGAGGTGGCCGAAGATGAAGCCCACCGCATGGCCCGAGGTCGGCAGGAACATGTGGCCGCGGGGCTCGTTCGGCTTGGGCTCGATCGTCGCTCCGACGTAGTTCGTGAGCTTCTTCGCCTTAATGTAGTCGTAGACCGAGTTCAAGCCGTCGGCCAGCCACGAGTAGACGTTCTTCCAGTCCACGGCCACGGGCACCTCGAAGCCGTCGCGCGCCACCCAGTAGGTGTAGTGCTTCGCGCCGAAGAGCGCGCCGATGCGCAGGGTGCGCTCGACCTTCTTCTTGGCGAGGGCGCGGATCTTCGGGTCGGGGTTGGTCAGCCCGCCCTTGCGGAACAGCTTGTTGCCGTGCAACCCGCACGTCGCCGTGTTGATGTGCAGTCCGGCGTCGTCCAGGATCTTCTTGATCGCGCGCAGCTTGGCATACACCTCGCTCTTCGGGTCGAGGTCGTCGTTCAGATGCTCCGGATCCCACGGCACCAGGTCGTCGTCGTGGAAAGACGTGCTCTCAATCAGGCCGTCCTTGGCGGCCTCCGCCAGAATCTTGGCGACCTCCAGCGAGTCGATCTTCGGCAGCACCGGGCCGCCGAACGGGTCGCCCAACGGATTGCCCACGCACCAGAACGGCATTGACCGCAGCGTCACAGGGTCAATGTTGAATCCTTTTTTGCTCATATGAACACCTCGCAAGGTTTGTGTTTGGTCGGAAAAACAAGATTGAGTGGTAAGAATAGCGCGTTGCCTCGGCCTGTAGCAAGCCGGAAGTGCCGGCCGCCTTAACGTCTTAGCGTCCTATTGAGTGGCTTTCGAATTCGATCCGGCTTCGCGGCCATGTGCCGTGCGCGGTGAAAATGACAACGCGACTGCTATCGTGCAACACGCCCATATTCTCTGCGCGCGCTCCCTGCGGCCACGAATCAAAGGCCTTTGCCGGTCGTGCGCCTCACCGGCTTCTCGAAGCGCACTGACGCGGAGCGGCCGTGGGCGTCGAGGCCCTCGACTTCGGCGAAGGTCTGGATGGCGGCGCAGGTTTCGGCCAAGTCCTCGCGCGTGAACTCGACGAAGCTGTGGCGGCGGCGGAAGTCGTCAGCCGTAAGGCCGTTGAACATGCGCGCCGCGCCGCCGGTCGGCAGCACGTGGCTGGGGCCGGCCACGAAGTCGCCAGCCGGCTCGGGCGTCCACTCGCCCACGAAGACCGCGCCCGCGGCCCGCACGTCGTTGAGGCGCGAGCGCGCGTCGCGCGTCACGATCTCAAAGTGCTCGGGCGCGAAGCGGTTCACCAGCTCCATGCCCTGTTTGAGGTCAGGCACGATGACGAGCAGGATGCCGCCCTGGTCGACGACGCGCTGCACCAGCGCGGCCCGCGAAAGCTTGGCGGTCTGCCAGGCGATCTCGTCGCACACGGCCTCGGCCAGCCCCCGCGAATCGGTCACCAGCAGGGCCTTCTCGTGGCCGCTGCCGTGCTCGGCCTGCGAGAGCAGGTCCGCCGCGACCCACGCGGGGTTGGCGGAGTCGTCGGCCAGCACCGCGATTTCGCTCGGGCCGGCGACCTGGTCGATAGCGACATAGCCGTAGACCTGGCGCTTGGCGGCCGTGACGTACGCGTTGCCGGGGCCGGCGATCTTCTGCACCGGCCGCACCGTCTGGGAGCCGAACGCCATCAGGCCGATCGACTGGATGCCGCCGACCCGGTAGACCTCGGTCGCGCCCGCGAGCTTGAGTGCGTAAAGCAGCACGGGGTTCACGGCCTTGTCCTTGCCGCACGGCGTGCAGGCCACGATCTCCCTGACGCCGGCGGCTTTCGCGAGCGTGACGGTCATGAGGGCGGTGGAGGCCAGCGGCGCGGTGCCGCCGGGCACGTAGACGCCGACGCGGTCCATCGGGGAGTAGAACTCGCCGGTGTAGCCGCCCTGCGGGGTGCGCATGTGCCACGGCTCGCGCAGGCCGGCCTCGGCGAAGAGGCGCACGCGCTCGTGCGCCTCCTTGACGGCACGCTTGACGCGGGCGGGCACAGCCTGCGCCGCCGCGCGCAGTTCGGCGGGCGTCACGCGCAGTTCAGCGGCCTCGAGCGACGCGCCGTCGAAGCGACGCGCGGCCGCGAGCACGGCCGCGTCGCCGCGGGCGCGGATGTCGGCCAGAAGCGTGGCGGCGGCAGCCTCGGCCTCGGGCGCGAAGGCCGGCCGGGCCAGAAAGGCCTCGACGGCGGGCGCGGGCTTCTTAGCAGTCCAGTGGTGGATGGTGGCGTACATAGGCGTTCTCCTTCTCGTGATGGGGGAAAGCAGAAAGGTCCACAAGGTTCTCGCAAACCCCATGAACCTTTCGTCGCGCGGCGTGAGACCGCGAAGCCGCTCAATGGGCGAGCTTCTTCTCTTCCTTCTTCGGCTCTTCCTTCTTCTTCTCGTCCTTCTTGCCCTCTTCCTTCTTCGTCTCCTCGGTGGCGAAGCCGAAACCGGGCACCGGGCGTCCGAGCTTCTCGCCCATCTTCTTGGAGATCATCGAGTACGCGTCCGCGAAAGCTTTGTCGCGAGCCTCTTCTTTGGCCTCGTCCTCTTCCGATTTAGGCTTGGCGCCCTTGTTCTTCTTGTCCGCCTTGTCCATCTCTTCAATCTGCTTTTCGCTCGCACGGTCTTCGAGCTGGACGCGCTTCTTGTCGGCCTTCTCGCGGTCGGTGAAATCGGCGCCTTGCTTTTTGGCCGAACGGACCTTGATCCGGTTACCCTGGAACGGGAGCTTGTTCTCCTTGTTGGCCTTCCACTCCTTCTCGCACTCGGCCGCGATCGGCGCGAAGACGGCTGCCTCTTCTTTAATCTCCTTCAGGAGCGCGTTAAACTCTTCGCGCGTCTGAACCTCGTAGCCCACCTGCCCCTGCATGTCCGTGATCTGGACAACACTCACCGACTCCGCGCATGCCCAGCCGACCAGACCCAGCGCAACAACCGCCACCCATACTGTACTCTTCATGTGCATCACCTCCAGAAATGGCAATCACTTTACCAAATCGGGGCGAGGCGGAAAAGCGCCGATTGCAGGGTTGCGACAAAAAACCGACGTAGGCCCTGTGGCCAAGAAACATGAAACGCGGCCAACGCAAAGCGCACCATTGACTATCGGGGGGTATTTGGTACACTTAATGAGATTTTTTTTGCAACAAGAAAAGGAAGCATGTATGGCTAAAACCGCTACGCGTAAGAGTGTCAAAAAGGCTTCGCCCGTCAAGAGCGTGGCCAAGGTTGTTAAGAGCGTCAAGAAGGCCTCGCCGGCTAAAGCCGCCAAGGTCAAGACCGCGAAGTACGTCTACCCCTTCGGCGGCTCCAAGGCCGAGGGCGACGCCTCCATGAAGAACCTGCTCGGCGGCAAGGGCGCGAACCTCGCCGAGATGTGCCTGCTGGGCATCCCCGTGCCCGCCGGCTTCACCGTGAGCACCGAGTGCTGTACGGCCTACTACGCCAACGGCTGCAAGCTGCCGGACGTACTGTCCGGCCAGGTCATCGCCGCGCTGCGCAAGACCGAGGCGATCATGGGCAAGCAGTACGGCAACCCCGAGAACCCGCTGCTCGTCTCCTGCCGCTCCGGCGCGCGCAGCTCCATGCCCGGCATGATGGACACCGTCCTCAACGTCGGCCTCTCCACGGCCACCATACCCGGCATGATCAAGAAGACGAACAACCCGCGCTTCGTGTGGGACTCCTACCGCCGCCTGATCATGATGTACGCCGACGTGGTGATGGAGAAGGCTGAAGGCCTCGACCCGGCCGAGGGCAAGGGCATCCGCAAGATCATGGACGAGACGCTCGACCAGTTCAAACACGACCGCAACTGCGCGTCCGACACCGACCTGAAATCCGAGGATCTGCAACTTCTCGCCGAGGAGTTCAAGAAGCTGGTGAAGAAGCACCTCGGCAAGGCGTTCCCCGATGACCCGATGGCCCAGCTGTGGGGCGGCATCGCCGCCGTATTCAAGAGCTGGAACGGCAAGAAGGCTATCTCCTACCGCCGCATCGAAGGCATCCCGGATCAATGGGGCACCGCCGTGAACGTGCAGGCGATGGTGTTCGGCAACATGGGCGACTCTTCCGCCACCGGCGTGGCGTTCACCCGCGACCCGGCCACCGGCGACGACAAGTTCTACGGCGAGTGGCTGATCAACGCCCAAGGCGAAGACGTCGTGGCCGGCATCCGCACGCCGAGCCCGATCAACGACGACACCAAGAACGAGCAGAACAAGCACCTGCACAGCATGCAGGAGGCGATGCCCGCCACCTACAAGCAGCTCTTCGCCATCCGCAACACGCTCGAGAAGCACTACACCGACATGCTGGACATCGAGTTCACCATCGAGGAAGGCAAGTTGTGGATGTTGCAGTGCCGCGTCGGCAAGCGCACCGGCACCGCCGCGCTGAACATGGCCATGGACATGCTGGCCTCGCGCATGATCGACCAGAAGACGGCCGTTATGCGCGTGGAGGCGCAGCAGTTGGACGAGTTGCTGCATCCGGTCATCGACCCCAAGTTTGAGAAAGACGCCAAGCCGCTGGTCAAGGGCCTGCCGGCCGGCCCGGGCGCCGCCTGCGGCAAGCTGGTCTTTACGGCCGAGGCAGCCGTCGCTTCCGCCCGCGCGGGCCACGCGTGCATCTTGATTCGCGAAGAGACCAATCCGGAAGACGTCGAGGGCATGCGTGCGGCAGTCGGCATTCTGACCGCCCGCGGCGGCATGACCTCGCACGCGGCTCTGGTCGCGCGCGGCTGGGGCAAGTGCTGCGTGGTCGGCGCCGGCGGCCTGCACGTGAACGCTCACGCCAAGACCGCGAAGATTGCGGGCTCGGATCTGGCGCTTAAAGAAGGGGACGTCGTCACGCTCAACGGCTCCCGCGGCTACGTCTACACCGGCACCCTGCCGATGATCGACGCCACGGAGAACCCGCGCTTCCAGAAATTCATGACGATGGCCGACAAGTTCCGCACCATGGGCGTGCGCACGAACGCCGACACGCCGGCTGACGCCAAGGTCGCCCGCGCGTTTGGCGCCGAGGGCATCGGCCTCTTCCGCACGGAGCACATGTTCTACGGCGTGGGGAGCGACAAGCCGCTCTTCCTGCTGCGCAAGATGATCCTCAGCTCTTCGGCCGACGAGCGCCGCAGCGCGCTGAACGAGCTGATGCCGTACGTCAAGCGCGACATCAAGGCCACGATGGAAGCCATGGAAGGCCTGCCCGTGACGGTTCGCCTGCTGGACCCGCCGCTGCACGAGTTCGTGCCGCAGAGCGCCGACAAGCAGGCCGAACTGGCCGCCGCGCTGGGCATCAGCGCCGAGGATGTCCGCAAGCGCGGAGCCTCGCTGCACGAGAACAACCCCATGATGGGCCACCGCGGCGTCCGCCTCGGCGTCACCTATCCGGAGGTCACCGAGATGCAGGCCCGCGCGATTTTCGAGGCGGCCGCCGAACTCATCGCGGGCGGCATGAAGTGCAAGCCCGAGATCATGGTTCCCGTCACCTGCGACGTGAGCGAGCTGAAGCACCAGAAGGTGATCATCGCACGCGTGCATGCGGAGGTGTGCAAGGCCAAGAAGATCAAGAAGCTGCCCTACATGGTCGGCACGATGATCGAAATCCCGCGCGCCGCCCTGCTGGCTGATCGCATGGCGCAGGAGGCTGAGTTCTTCTCCTTCGGCACGAACGATCTGACTCAAATGACGTTCGGCTTCAGCCGCGACGATATCGGCGGCTTCCTGTCGGATTACTTGGACAAGAAGCTCCTGGCGGCTGACCCGTTCCAGACGATCGATCAGGACGGCGTGGGCCAGCTCATCGAAATGTCCGTGCAGAAGGGCCGCACGACGCGCGCGGACCTGAAGGTCGGCATCTGCGGCGAGCAGGGCGGCGACCCGGCCTCGGTGAAGTTCTGCTTCAAGAACGGCCTCAACTACGTGTCGTGCAGCCCCTACCGCGTGCCGATCGCCCGCCTCGCGGCGGCGCAGGCCGCGATCAAGGGCTGAGCATCCGAACGCTAGGGACGCTCACCGAATAACATTCAACGCCCAGCGCTCTCCGGAGCGCTGGGCGTTTTCGTTTCCCGCTTCACCAGGGGCGCCCAGGACTTGGCCAGCCCCCGCTACCTCCCGCCTTCCATCCGCCGCTCCAGCCACGCCACGAGCGCGCGGCCGACGTCGAGCTTGCTCTGCAGGGGCAGGGCCGCCGGAGGCTCCGTCGCGGAAAGGAAGGTCACGCGGTTGGTGTCCACCGCGAAGCCCGCATCGGGCAGGGTCACGTCGTTCGCCACGATCAGGTCGAGCCCTTTGGCCGCCAGCTTGCGCTGCGCCTCGGCGAGCGGGTCGCCGGTCTCAGCCGCGAAACCCACGAAGAGCCGGTTCTCCTTCAAAGGCCGAACCGTCTTGAGGATGTCGGGGTTGGGCTCCAGCTCGATGACCGGCCGCATGTCGGCCTTTTTGAGTTTCGAGGGGCTCACGTGCGCCGGGCGCCAGTCCGCCACGGCGGCGGACATCACGAGCGCCGCATGGTGCGGCAGAAGCCGCTGCACGGCGGCGAGCATATCGAGGGCGCTGACCACGTCGACGCGGATGACGCCCGCCGGGGTCGGCAGTGCGACCGGCCCGGCGACAAGCGTGACGGTGTGGCCGCGCTCGGCGGCGGCCTGCGCGACGGCGAAGCCCATCTTGCCGGTCGAGCGGTTGCTCAGGAACCGGACGGGGTCCAGATGTTCGCGGGTGGGGCCTGCAGTAATGAGGATTTTCATGGTGGGCGTGCTCCGGGTGACGCCGGCTTCATGCGCGTCAACCGTGTAGAGATGATAGCAGAACGCGCAGGCGTTGACCACCCCGCCCCCAGGCTGCCGCATGCGATGGGTGCGATTGCAAACTATTGCAATCGCACAGAATTCAGAAGCCAGAAGCCAGAATTCAGGAGTTGGATGCCAACGAGTTATGTCCGATTCGCGCGAGATTCTTCCTGTCTCCTCTTTGGGAGACACCTTTTTGGGCGGCGCTTTCGTATGTAAGTCGTTGCGAAGCAATTCTGAATTCTGACTCCTGAATTCTGACTTCTGGGTGCGATGCAACGAAGTAAAATCGCACCCGCATGCGATTCTCCTGGTGGCAGGAGACGGCCTGAAGAGCGGACTACAACCGCTTCTTCCCGTGCGCGCAGCCGCTCGTGGCCCGGGCTTCAGCCCGCTTTTCCGGGGCGGAGCCCGGCCCTCATGCGAGCGGCTGAGCCTGCTGGCCGCCAGGGCTGCGTTTTTCCGACTTATTTCTGTTTGCCTCCCGGCGCGTTATGCCTCACAATAGGCTGCATAGACTCAAACCGATTTTGTTTGAGCGAGGTGATGGCCGAGCGTGTAAAGACGTGAAGATACTGTTTCTTTTCATCGATGGCGTCGGTTTGCGTGCGCCCGCAAAAGACAACCCGGTTCACGCCGGGATTTGCCCTACGCTTTGCCGCCTCATCGAGAGCCACGCCGTTCCGATCGACGCGTGCCTCAGCACCTTGGGCCTGCCGCAGAGCGCGACGGGCCAGACCGCAATGTTTACGGGCGTCAACGCCTCCCAGTACATGGGCCGGCACTGCGAGGGCTTTCCCGGGCCCACCCTGCGCAAGCTGCTCGAGGAGCGCAACCTCTTCATGGAGCTTGCCCGCAAGGGGCTGCGCTGCCGCTTCGCCGACGCCTACATGGTGGACAGCGTGGACGACATCCGCGTGCGCCGCTTCAAGTCGGTGACCACGGTGATGGCGCTGACCCAGCCGGAGAGCATATCCGTCCAGGATGATCTTCAGGACAACCTGGCGGTGGCGCACGACATCACGCGCACGAGCCTGCACGAGAAGGGACACGCCGTAAAGGTCATCGCTCCGCAGCTGGCCGCCGAGCACCTGCTGCAGGTGGCGCGGGCGCACGACTTCACGCTCTACGAGTTTTTCCAGACCGACCTCGCGGGCCACTCCTGCAACTACGACCACGCCTGCGAGACGCTCAAGACGCTCGACCTTTTTCTGGACGCGGTGGTCAAGCTGTGCCGCACGGCGGGCCTGCTGCTGGTGGTCACCAGCGACCACGGCAACATCGAGGACATGGGCGTGCGCGGCCACACGCGCAACCCGGTGCCGCTCATCGCGGTCGGGCCGGGCGCCGAGGAGTTCAAGGCCAACATGGCCAGCCTCGTGGACATCACGCCGCGCATCACGCGCCTGCTGGTGCCGGGCTACGTCGCCCCCGTTCGCGAGGCGCAGCCGAGCACCTAGGAGGCGAGGCGGCCCGCAGCCGGAATGCCGCGGGCCGCACGACCGCTCGAGCTTGCCGAGCGCTTAGGCCTTGGCCTGCTTGGAGGCGAACACGCCTAGGGCGAGCAAGTAGCCCAGGCATGCCAACAGCACGAAGATCAGGCCGCTCGGCCCAACCGCACCCTTGACCGCGCCCATGATCGGCGGAATGATCGCGCCGCCCGCGATGGCCATCACCATCAGTCCGGAGATCTCGTTGGCCTTCTGGGGCAGCTTGTTCATCGCCAGGCCGAAGACCATGCCGAAGATGTTGGAGATGCCCAGGCTCGCCACGAACACGCACGCCAGAACCGCCGTGGCCTCCTTGAGGAACAGCATCGCCAACGTCCCGGCGATCGCCAGCAGCGCGCTGATCGGGAAGCACTTGGCCGGCGACACCTTGGCGAGGATCATCGCGCCCATGAAGGAGCCGATCGTCTTGGCAACAAAGTAGACCGTCGGGCCCATGGCGGCCTTGTTGAGGTCGAGCTTGCAGACCTCTTGCAGGTAAGGCGGAATCGAGTAGCCCATGCCCACGTCCACCCCGACCACGAAGAGGATGCCCGTGAACATCGCCAGAATGAACGGGTTGGCCAGCAGCGCCAAACAGCCGCCGAACGTCGTGCCAGATGCGGAGACCTCCTCGCGCTTCACCGGCGTGGCCGCCAGCCACAACGCCGCGACCAGCGTGATGCCGCCGTAGATGGGAAAGATCAGCTTCCAGTTGCCCAGCGATTTGGCCGCCGTTGCCGCGATGATGGGGCTCACGGCCGCGCAGAGCGCCTTGACGAACTGCCCGAGGGAGAGGCTGCTCGTGAGCTTCTCCGGCTTGACCACGTTGCTCATCAGCGGCGGCAGCGCGGCTTGGATCACGGTGTTGCCTATGCCCATCAGGGCGAAGGCCGCGAACACCGCATACTTCGAGTAGACCGCCAGCGGCAGGAACATCGCCACGACCGTGATCGCCAGGCTCACGAGCACCGTGTTCTTGCGCCCGATGCGACTGGTCAACATGCCGGTTGGGATCGACACGATGAAGAACCAGAGGAAAATCATCGACGGCAGGAAGCTCGCCACCGAATCCGACAGGCCGAAATCGTTCTTCACATACGCCGTGGCCGTACCGACCACGTCCACAAAACCCATCACGAAAAAGCCGAACAGAATCGGCAACAGCGCCATCACACCCGCGCCGGTCTTATTCTCTGAACCCATCGCATTACTCCTTCATTTGTGGTTGCGGCCCACCGAGCTTCCCAGCCAGAACATGGGCATATCGAAGAATTATACACAAAAACCTCCCGGCTTGCACCGGGAGGTTTCCAGTTTTGCGCCGGAGCGCTGCTGCGCTGCTGCTACGCGTCCAGCTTGACGCCGGACTGGCGCAGCACGCGCTTCACCGCGTTGAGCGCCTTCTGATCCTTGGCCGTCTGCTCGGCGCACAGCAGGAGGTCGCACAGGTGCCCGTTCATGGCGAGCGGAGGGCGGTTGCCGCCCGGCTCCGAGGTCGGCCCGTTGGCGGCGTAGAACGCCTCGATCTCGTCCTTGAACAGGTAGTGGCGCGGGCTGCGCTTCTGCTTGTCGCTCCAGCTCAAGTTCAGGCCCTGCAGGCGCAGCGCGAAACTCTGGGCCGAGACGCCGTAGCGCTTCTTGAGGCGCAAGAGCATCTCGAACGTCCACGCCTTAGGCGTCAGGCCAAGCTGCCAGACGGTCGTCTGAAGCGCGCCTGCGGGCATCAGGAAGTACGCCGCGAAGCGCCGCGCAAACTGGGCCTCGTCCAGCGCCGCCTCCTCCGACGGGGCGGCCTCGGTGATCAGGCCGGCGAGCGCGGCCGTGTACCAGCAGACCCGGCCCAGCTCGAAGGCCAGGCGGAACAACTGGTGCTCGGGTTGCTTCTTCAGCCGGCTGTTGACGAAGAGGAACGCGTTGCGGTTCACGCGGTCGTAGCCGCTGAACGTGTCGCAGCCGTCCGGCATGTCCAAGGCCACGACGCGCAGGCCGGCGTTTTCGAACGCCTCCAGATAGTCGTACGCGATCGCATCCCCGATGCCGAGGCTCTGCCGTACCCGCGCCGCCAGGTGCGCAGCCCCGCACTCCGAGGGCGTAAACGGCATTGTGAGCGGCACGCCCGACGTCTTGACCGCGCCGCACAGCTCCTCGAGCGCGATCAGCTTCTCTGCGACCGACTGACAGACGATGTGCGAGGCTTTGACCGCCTCAGACGTCATGTCCATCTCGAGGGGCGGCAACAGAACCGGCGCCGTGTCAGACACGGTTGGCGCAGGCGCCTGCCACACGTTGGCCTCCTGAAACAGGTCGTCCAGCCGCACGTTCAGCTGCTTGGCGATCCGGTACAGAACCCGTCCGGACGGCAAGTGCTTGCCCTTTTCAATCCACCCCAGCGGCCCGGCCCGAATGCCGATCTCAGTCGCCAAGCGGATCTGCGATACGTGCTGGATCTCTCGCAACTGGCGGATGCGCGCACCCACACGCACTGCGATTTCTCGCTCAGCCGGTGTCTTGTGTTTACCCATAATACCACCTCCTTGAATTGCACCTCGAACAAGGACGGGGCCGAACACCTTGTCCGTCAGAAACGCCCAGCCTCGCCACCTGCGCTCACTCCCTCGTGCCTGTAGCCCCTGCTGGATTGAAACATCTACACTAAACTCATCAGTATTGAAATATGTTGCCTTTTTTGTCGGGCGAATGCAAGCTGAATTTGGCTGCCCGCGAGTAATTCCTATGTCAATCCGGCAGACACGCTGATCTGTGGGCATCGCATTGAGACCGATAACCGTTATAGGACAAAGGCTTATAACAATTAAATAGTCGAACCTATCTGCACGGCTTCGCCTTAGAAAGCATTGCCCCCTGCGGAGCGCGCTGCTCGGCAGGGGGCAAGGACGCGGGAGTTTCGCTCGTTCGAGTCTGGATCGCGCGGCCTAGAACATCCGCTTCCACCAAGACTTCCGGGGCTGCTCCATGCTGGGCTGGACAGGCTCCCCCACCTTGTCCCCGCCCGCGCCGGCGGACGCGCCGGCGGGCGTCGGCAGAGCCTCCTCGCCGGGCTTCAGAACCTCTACGGACTCCTCGACCCTCAGGGTGCCGATCGGCCTATTCGTTATCACCGAAAGCGGAAGCCCCGTCTCGAGCACGGATTCCGCGTGGGTTCGCTCCAGCGTGACCCTTCCGTCCACCTCTTGCTGCTCTTCGACCTTCTCGCGATACGAACGCCAAGCCTTCTCCAACTCCTTCTTGCGCGACAGCCTATCCTTCATTTCGGAGTCGGCCACGGGATCGGCGAGCTTGCTGTCAGACCAGCCCTTTGTCCAGATGTCGGTTGCGTTGATGTAGTCTTTGCGGCGGCGGGCCTCACGCGCCATATCCTCCGGGTTATCGATCACATAGGGCGTCAGGAAAACGAGCAGTTCCGACCGGGCCTCGGAGGACTTCACCGAGCCGAACAGGTATTTCCCGATGTAGGGGATGTCCTTGAGGATGGGGATGCCGGACTCGCTGTTGTTCATGGCGGTCTTCACGAGCCCCCCCAGGATCACCGTCTCGCCGTTACCCACCGACACGTCCGCGCTCAGCTTGCGCGTCGTGATCGTCGGCCAATCCTGCCCGTTGATCGTCTGAGACCCCAGCACGTCTTCGAAGGTCTCCTCCACGGTCAGGATCACGTTGCCTTTGGGATTGATTCGGGGCGTCACTTTGACGGTCAGGCCCACGTCGCGCTGCTCAATGTCCGGCTCGTAGCTCCCGCCGCCGTAGCCGCCGGACATGCCGCCGCCCCCGCCGCTGTAGCCCATGTAGCGCATCCCCTTGTACATGTACTTCAGCTCCGTCGCCTCGATGGTGGCTTCCTTGTTGTCGACCGTCAGCAGAACGGGCGACGACAGCACCTTGGCGCTGTTGTCGTTCTTGGCTGCCTTCACGATGACGTCCAGATTCAAGCTGTTGATGGTCGTCAAGTACTCGAGGCCGGAGCCCCCGGAGGTCACCACGCCGCCGAGCGCGTTCGTGCCCAGGTCGAAGAGGTTCTGCGCCAGCGTCTTCGAACCGCCGCCGCCGCTCACGCCGTAGCGCGTGTTGCTGTGGCCGTCAGTTACCGTTTCGGTCTGCTTGACCCCGGCAGAGTCGGTGTACGTGTACGTATAAGAATCGTCGGCGCTCGACTTGACGCGCTTGACCCAGTCGATGCCCGTCTCGATCGAATCGCCCAGGCCGACCTCCAGCGCGACGGTCTCAATCAGCACCTGCGCAAGCTGGATGTCCATGCCCTTGATGATCTCTTTGACCGCCGCCAGGTCGCCCACGCTGCCCATCATGATGATCGCGTTGGTGCGCTTGTCGGAGAGGATCTTGATGTTCTCCTTGCTCAGCTGGCCCAGCTTGGTCTTGCCCGCCTCGCCCGTAGCGGCCTCGGCGCGGCTGGCTGTGCGTGCGGCCACCGCCTCGGCGAGGGTCGTGCTTTTGGCCGGCTGCGGCTGGTCGGGCGGCATGCCCGGCCCAGGGGGCGTCTTGGCCGCCGAGGTCGGAGCCTTGTCGTCTTTCTTGACGGTCACGTTGCCGATCAGGTCGTTCAGCATGGTTGAGACCTCCTCGGCGTCCGCATACTCGAGCCGCTGCACCTCCACCTTGACGTCCGGGGTGGTCTCGATGTCTAGCACGGAGATGATCTTCTCGAAGAACGCCATGTTGTCTTCGCGCGTGATGATGATGAGCTGGTTGGTGCGCTCATCCGCGATGATCTGCACCTTGCCGCGGATCATGCCGCGCTCCGCGTCGCTCACCAGCGCCTCCAGCGTCTCGTTCGGCAAGACCGGCGCGGGCTGCGGAGCCCCGAGCCGCGTCAGGCCCGGCGGCAGCGGGCGCGTGGAGGTCGATGTCGTGCCCGACGTCCGCGTCGTGCCCGGCGACCCGGCGGCGTTAGCCTTGACCTCGTCCTTGGCCTGCGTCTGCTTCTGCGATTCGGCAACCAACTCTTCGATGCGCTTCTTGATGTCTTCAGCCTTGGCGAAGCGGACGACCTTGAAGAAGACCTTCTCCAGAACCATCAGCGGCTGGTCGATGAACTTGACGATTTCAAGCATGCGGTTGACGTTTTCCTGGGTGTCCGTCACGAGGATGCTGTTGGTGCGCTCAAAGACCTGAAACAGGCCGTCCGGCTTCTTGAACCCTTCCAGCGCCTTCTGAGCCTCGGCGGCCGTGATCGCCTTAAGCTGGATCATATGGCTGACGGTTCTGCTTTTCTCCGGGTGAAGGCCCTCCGCCCCGCCGATCGGAACCAGGGCTCCGTCCGCCCCCTCCATGATGATCTTGATGCCGTCCGTTCGCACGGTCTTGCGGGCCAGCACCTTCACGAATTTCTCCCCGTACGGCTCCAGCACGATGCCCTGCATGCTCAGCACCACTTCGATCGCCTCGATATACTCCTCTCTCGAGAGCTGGGTGTCGGCCTGGCTCTTGAGCGTAATGTTAGCTTTAGGCGCGTCGGGCGCCCACAACGGCGTTTTGCCGGTCTGCTCGCAATAGGCCGACACAATGATGTCGACGGGCGCGTTGTCGAACTTCAGCGAGGGCGTCGTGGTCTTGGCCTTGGCTTCGCCGGCGGCGTTCGTGGAAGAGGAGGATCCAACCGCCGAAGCGGCGGCCGCCGAAGTCGCGGGCGTGCGCTTCGGCAGAGGCGACAGCGCTTTGCGCACCGGCGCGGCAGCGGACGTCGCAGACCGCAGAACGGCTGTAGGCGCGCGAGCGGCGGCGGACGCGGCGGCCGCCGCGGGCGCGGGCGCGGGCGCCGCCTCAGCCGCGGCGGCAGGGGCGACGGCCGCGGCGGCGGCGGGCTCGACAGGCGCGGGCATGCCGCCCTCGGGGGGCGGCGCAGCCACCACGGGCGCCTGATCCTGAGCCAACGCAACGCTGAGGGCCAGCACGCACGACGCTCCCAGCGAGAACAAGTGATCGCTCATTTTCTTCATAGTCTTTCCTCAAAAATCCTTCACGTACGGGCCGGCTTGCAGACTTAAGGCGCGCCCGGAGCCGCAGGTTCGGCGGGAACAGGCGGCGCCTCGGGCTCAGCAGCGGGGGAAACAGCGGGGGGAACAGCGGGCGGCGGGGCCTCCAAGGCGTTCGAAACCGCCGCCGGAGCAACGGGTTCGGCGGGCGCGGGCTGCGCCTCAGCCGAGGCGGCGGGGGCCTCCGCTGCTGGCGCCTCGGCAGCCGGCGCTTCAGCAGCCGGCGCTTCAGCGGGCGACGCTTCAGCGGGCGACGCTTCAGCGGGCCGTTCGGATGCGGAAGGCGGCGGCTTCCCTGCGTCTCCTCGCATGTAGGCGCAGAACAGCGCGAACGAGCCCTTCAGATATCCGGGCTTAGCCTGCCGCACGACCAGCTGCCGCACGTCCAGCATCGCCCCTTGCTGGTTTAGGTCGTACAAAAACTTCACCAGCGCCTCCAGCGGCGCCTCCCAGTCACTGCAGACGATCGGCAGCTCGTAAACGTCGCCGACCTCCACCTCGTCGTTCCCCTGCTGCCGCGAAATGGCGACCCCGTTCCGCGTGGCCGTCGTATCCGTGACTTTGAGCCAGTGCGTGCCCACGTCTTTCCCTTCCGGAAAAACCGGCATCAGGCTGCGCATCTTCTCGTATTTCGCGTCCCACTCGCTCCGCGCGGCGATCAGGTCCTTCTCGTCCTGAAGCTTCTTCTGCGCCGCCTGATAGACCCGCTCCTCGGACTTCCAGTTGGCGAGCTGCTGCTTGAACGTCAGCGCCGCCGCCGCGTAGAGCACGATCACGACCGTGACCAGCAGCATGTTCTTCTCTCGGGGGGATACCGCACTCATTTCTTCTCCACCCCCTTGAACTTGGCGTCTACGACAAACCTGTGCCTGTTCTTGCTGTTGAGCGTCGGGCCGGTTAGCGAGACCGATTCGAAGAGCGCGTTTTCAGTGACGGCGTCCTTGAACGTGTAGACGAGCGACTTCATGTCGGCCTCGCCCGTGATCTTCATTCCATCCTCGCGCTTGTAGCTGACCTCCGTCAGGTCTATTCCCTGCGGCAGATAGCCGGATACCAGCCGCAGCATCTCCAGCGGCGAATAGGTTCGATCCATGTACGTCAGAATGAGGTTCACCCGCTCACGCGTATCCGACACCTGCTTGTAAGCCGTCGCGTGAGCCTTGCACGCCGCCCGCGTCCGTTCGGTCAGCTGCTTGTACACCTGCGGCCCCGCGAACAGGACGCCCATGAAAAGCGCCCAGACGGCAGAGGCCGCGGCGACCCCGGTCAGCACGCGCTTGCGGATACGGGCTTCTTTCACGGCGTCGCGCCACACCTGCGGAGTCACGTCCAGCGCCGCGCCCTCGCCCGTGCGCACGGCCACGCCCTCGACGCCGCCGTCCTCGCTGGGCGGCACCTGGTGGCGAACGGGCGCCCCCAGCAGCGCCTCAAGCCGGCTGACCCGGTCAGCGTCCGGCGCATCCTTCGACACGATCAGCACGTCCGTCACCGGGCTGTGCCCCACGTCGAGCTCCACGTTGAGCAGCGAAAGCGTCATCTCGCGAATCAGGGCGTTCGTGTCGGGCAGCTCGCCCAGCCCCCGCACCAGGACCGGCACGCCGTGATCGAGCACCAGCAGATCCCAGCCGTCGTCGGGGTCCATCAGCAGCACGCGCCGTCCGGGCCGCGTGAGCTGGAGCGGCCCGCACAGCGAGCGGAACCAGCCGAGGGCCGAGACGTCCGTGCGCACGATCTGCATGCTCGCCAGGCTCAGCGCAAGGCCCAGCTCCTCAAAGATCGCCGCCGGCATCGCCGCCGCGAACACCCACAGCGACGACTCCGTCTCGTTCAGAATCTCGTAGCCCACGGACAGCTCCTCGCCGGGGAACGGCGAGAGCTTGTCCATCTGCAGCGCGACCGCATCCGTCAAATCGTCGCGCACCTCAAGGGGCAGCTTGAGCACGCGCACCAGCAGCCGGGAAAGAGGGAGCGCGACGACCACCTGCCGGGCGCCGAGCGCGCTCTTGGCCGCCCGCACCGCCCGCGCCAGCGGCTTGTCCGCCTCGACCACCGTCCCCTGTGGCTCGCCGCCGCCGGCAGCCGACTCTGGCCGCTCCTCGATCGGCCACACGCCGCCGCCGGTGCGCGCCCAGCCGTCGCGCCCGCGCGGCGCGTATTTCACGCCGCGCAGCAGCCCGCGCTCGGCCAACAGTGCTATCACTTCGCTCTTCGCCATAAAGCCCGCATCTTCCCTCGTCCGAGGGCGAACGCGAGGATCCGCCGCTACGGATCCTCGCGCCACCGCAGATACTTCACCTGCTTGCCATCATACTCGGCAATCGCCTGAATCTCATGCTTGATGCCCGCCGCCTGCCCTTCGATCACCAGCCGGAACGTGCCGGACTTCACCGAGATGTAGCGCGACACGCTCGTGTCGAGCCCCGGTATTCGCGCCATGAAGTCTCCCTCGGACTTGAAGGAGAAGTCCTCCTCATCCGCGACCGCAGCCGCCCCGCTTCCCGTCGCGCCCGCCTCCCGCGACCCCGCCCCGCTTGCGCTGCGCGACGACAGGCCGCCCGACCGCAGCGAGGACGAGCCAGCCGACGTCGCGCTCCGGGCGCCATCCTTCGACGCGCCCCGAGTCGATCCGCGCGCCGAGCTCCGAACGGACGCCGTCGCTCCGACACCCACACCCTCGCGCTCTTCGATGATCGCGCCCGCCACGATATCGTCTACGCCCGGTATCGCCATTAAGACTTCCCTAGGTGCAGCGTTAACGTTGATCTTACCATCCCCGTAGGTGGTAAACAATTCCTTAATTCCCTTCACCGTAAGCTTGTTCTTGTCATCCGGGTTCAGCACCCCGCCGTCCAAAATCGCGGGCACGAACTCCTTGACCAAGCGCAGCTCGTCGACCGTGTCGATCTTCTTGTTCCGGGCCTTGTAAGCCGGCTCCAGCGACCGGTAGTAGTCGTCCTCCGCGCCGTCGGTCAGGGGCGAGCTGTCCTCGTCCACCCAGTCGTTCCAGCAGTCAATCAGCTTCGAGAAATACTCCTGCGGGATATCAGCGTTCTCGAAGATCTGCTCCCACATCTCGTCGTACTCTTTGCCGACCAGCGCGTTGATGTTCACGCGCGCGGTCTCCGGTATGATCTCCACGCGCACGACGGCGTCCGGGTTGTTCTTATCGGGGCACTCCTCCACCACGGCCGTCTGCCCGCGCTTGATGCGCAGCGCGGGCTCCTTCCAGCGGTCCTCCTCCTCGTCCGCCGCCGAGCCCGCGCTCACGTTCTGCTGCTTCTCGAGCAACATTTCCGCGATCGCCACGCCGGACTGCGTCAGGTAGTCCACGCGCCGGCGCTGCCGCACGTAGGTGCTGATGCGGCCCTCCAGCATCGCGTCCAGCGCGAAGGACATGACCAGCAGGCTCAGCAGCGCGATCGTCCACAGCGCGATAATCAGCGCCGAGCCGCCCCGCCGGCTATTCCAGCCGCTCTGTTTCCTGTCCGTCTTCATCGGTTGCCCGTCACTTCTTGCCCGTTCCTATGCTCGGCTGCCTGTTCCCAAAAGAGCCCCTCTCGCCGGCCGGACCCTGCGTGCCGCCCCCCGCCGGCGTGCCGCTCTTCCCGCTGGCCTTCTTGCGCGGGTTCTGCGACAGGTCGAACATCGGGATCTCGACGATCCGCTTCACCTCGATCGGCTCGTCGCGCTCGTTCGCGGGTTCCATGTACAGCGTAATCTCAACGGCCTTCGGGATACAGTTCGAAAAGCTCCACTCGTCCTGCCAGTTCGGCTCCTTGTCCTTCAGCGGCTCGTCTTTATCCAGCATGCGGCAGTTCAGGCCCATCACGCGCGGCGAGAGCGCAATCGGGATGACGTCCTTCGCCGGATCGAAGTCGTCGAGCTGCAAATCGACTCGGCTGGCCGCGACCATCAGCCCGGAGCCCTCGCGGGCCCCGACGTCCTCCACCCAGACGCCGACGCGGTGCGGCGATTCGACGAACGCCCAATCCTCGCCCACCAGCGCGCGGCCGATCTTCACCCAGCTGATCCCGTCGCGCGCCTCCGGCCCCTCCCCGCCCTCGTGGAACTGGAACCCGTACTCGTCCAACTGCGCCCCCGTGTCCGGGTAGTAGGCAGACCGCAGCCCCGACACCAGCTGCTCCATCACGTGGTCGGCCTGCCCCATCGAATCCGACATCTCCGTGCCCGCCTGCCAGCTCTGCACCACGGCGTCGAAGCAGAAGAACGAGAGCAGCATCATGACCGAGAGGATCATGATCGCCATCAGCAGCTCCAGCAGCGTGAACCCGCGGCGGCGGCGAGGCGGGCGGGCCGCTGGGCTTCCGGAATGCTGGAGCGGCGGGGCCGCCGCGCGCGCGGCCGCCCCCTCTTTCGCTATCATCCCGCTATTCCCGCATTCCGTCATTCCGCTCGCCCGCCTACTCTTTCTTCTCGCTCTCGCCCTTGATCTGCCGCACGTAGCGCACCAGCTCTTCGCACTGGTCGGGGCCCCTTTCGCCCCAGGACACGCGCGTCCTCACCACGTACAGGTTGTCGTCCACCTCGTTCGTTTCCAGCTCCTTCTCGTCCACCGTGCGCTCGAAGGTGTAAGCCTCCAGCATCTCCAAGGTTTTCATGTCCGCCGAATCCGTCAGCTCGTCGCCGCTGACCGGGTCGACAGGCAGCTCCTCCTCCACATCCGAGCTTTCCAGAATCGGATACTTGAGCTCGCCGAGGCTGAACACGTACTGCGCGTCTTGGTACTCCTTGGAGAGCGTCATCATCAGCGCGCAGCTGCTCAGCCCCGCCATGAGCGACATCAGGCCGAACGACAGAATCACCGTGGCCAGCAGAACCTCGACCAGCGTGAAGCCAGAGCGGCTCATCGCTCATCCTCCTCAACCATGCCGGCGCCCAGCATATCCACCTTCACCGTCATCGCGCAGGACTCGTCCCCGGCGGCGGCCACGCGGAGCCGGTAGGGCCGGCACGTCCCGTTGCTCTTATAGCGCACCCGGAACGTCTGCACGTCCTCCGCGCCCGGCTCCCGGCCATCCTCCTGCACCTGCGCGGAGGCGCCGTGTCTCCCGCCGCGGCCCTCGTCGATCGTGTCGGTGTAGCCCTCGAAGACGAACTCGACCTGCTCGTACTTCTTGTCGAGGTTGAGGTCCGCCATCACGTAGCCCGCGCCGCCGCCCGCGCCCGCGGCGGCGGGCTCGGCCTTTTCGGCCTCCGCCTGCGCCTCGGCCCCGCGCTCGGCCTCGGCCGCCGAGTTCGTCACCGCGAAAGAGCGGGCCGACACGAGGCTCTCGCCGCCGTCGACGGCCGCCGCCACGCTCAGCTTGCCGTCGGACGAGAGGGTCAGCTCGACCGGCGTCTGATGCAGCAGCGCCATCGTGCGGGCGTACCGCGACACCTGCATCACGCCGCGCGAGGCCGCCTTGACCCGGGCCACGTCCGACCCGGCCGAAAACGACGGCCCGATCATCGCCGCCATCACGCCGATGATCACAATCACAACCAGCAGTTCCACCAGTGTGAAGCCGCGCCTCATTCGCCTCCGATCAACCTGAGCTGACCCAGGTCGGAGCGGGCCGTTTTGAGCCGACTCGGGCCGGCACCCAACGCCGCGCTAATTCGTGATGTCGTCCTCGTTGCCAGGCGCGCCGTCGGGGCCGGGCGAGGAGATGACGAAGCTCTTCTTGCCCTTCTTGGTGTAGGTGAACGGATTGCCCCACGAATCGTTGATCGCGCCGGGCTTGAGCAGCCCCGGGGCGTCATCGGTGCCTGTCGTCAGCTCCTCCAGCGAGTCGGGCAGCTTGCCGGCATGCTTCATGCCAAAGATCTGAACGGCCTGCTCGATCGCCGCAATGCTGCCGCGCGTCGTGGTGATCCGCGCCTCTTCATCCTGCCCCGTGAAGATCAGCTTCGCGCCGGCGTACAGGATGCCGAGAATACACACCACCATGAGCAGTTCCACCAAGGTGAAGCCGCTGCGCCGGTTCTTGTTGACCTGCTCGTTCCGCTTGTCACGTTTCATACCCACTCCCTCCTCTGTGCACACGTTTGGGCTAGCCGACTCTGCCCGTTTCCAGTTTCCCGCTCCCGGCCTCACTTGCCTCCGCTGAGCGCGGCGGTCGCCTTGAGCACCGCCATGAGAATGCCGACGGCGACGAAGCCGACCACGCCGCCGATGAGCACGATCAAGATCGGCTCCAGCGCGTTGGTGAAGATCTTGATGTTGCGGTCCATCTCGCTCTCGTAGCGCCGCCCGATGTGGCCCAGCGCGCCCGGCATGTCGCCGGACTGCTCGCCCACGGCGAGCATGTCCGTCATCATCTTCGGGAACACGTTGCTCCCCGCCAGCGGCCCGGAGATCGTCGTGCCGTCCGTCACCCGCTGCCGCGCGTTGCGCAGCGCCCGGGCGATCAGGGCGTTGCTGCAGGTCTCCTCGGCGATCTTCAGCGCCTGCAGCACGTTGACGCCGTTCGCCAGCAGCGTCTTCATGGTGTAGGCCAGCGCCGAGTAAGCGCCGCAGGCGATGATGCCCTTGATCAGAGGCGCGTTCAGCTTAAGCCCGTCCCACCAGTACCGGCCCTTTTCCGTCTTCAGGTGCCGCTTGAACATCACGACCAGGATGACGATGATGACCGCCGTCAGCACACCGTAGCGGATGAGGAACGTGCTCATCCCCATGAGGATGCGCGTCGGGAGCGGCAGCGCGTTCCCCATGCTCTCGAAGACCTTCGTGAACTGCGGGATCACCTTGACCATCGCGAAAATCACCGTGAAGACGCCGAAGACCAAGACGACCGCCGGGTAGGTCAGCGCCGACGTGATCTTGGACTTCATGCTCTCGCTGCGCTCGTAGTGCTCCACCAGGCGCCGCAGCACCTCGATCATCGCGCCCGAAGCCTCGCCCGCGCGAATCATGTTGCCGTACAGGGGCGGGAAGGTGGCGGGGTGCGCCGTCACCGCGTCCGAGAGCTGCTCGCCGCGTATGATGCGGTCGCGCAGGTCTCCGGCGATCTTGCTCTGCGCCGAGTCCTCCTCGCCCTGGTTCGACAGGCAGTTCAAGGCCGCGCCCAGCGTCATGCCCGCCTCCAGCAGGTCGCTCAGCTCCGAGGTGAACAGCAGCACCTCGACCGGCTTCATCCGGATCTTCGCGCCGCCCAGCTTCAGCTTCCAGATAGACGCGCCCTTTGCCGGGGCCTTCTTGACCGCCGACTCCGTCACAGAAATGGGCACGTAGCCCAGCTTCTCGACGGCGGCCAGCGCCGCACGGCGGTCGCCCGCTTCGACGCCGCCCTCCAGCTTGCGGCCGTCCTTCGACATGGCCTTGTACGTGAATTGCGCCATGTTACGCGCTCTCCTCTGTCACACGCATGACCTCTTCGACAGACGTCATTCCCTTGAAGGCCTTGAGCCAGCCGTCCTCGCGCAGCGTCTTCATTCCGTGCTTGATCGACTGCTCGCGGATCTCCGTGGACGACTTGCGCCCGATGATCTGCGACTCGATCTCTTCGGTCACCACCAGCAGCTCGAAAAGGCCGCCGCGGCCGCGATAGCCGGTCTTGGTGCAATGCTCGCACCCGTTCGGATCCCACACGGTCTGCGACGCGGGCGGGTACGGCAGGTCGTACCACTTCATGTCCAGCGGAATCTCGCGCTTGCACTTGGGGCACAGCCGCCGCACGAGGCGCTGCGCCATCACGCCGGCGACGGCTGACGCCACCAAGAAGGGCTCCGCGCCCATGTCGATCAGGCGCGCGAACGCGCCCGCCGCGTCGTTCGTGTGCAGCGTGCTGAACACTAAGTGGCCCGTCAGCGACGCGTTGATGGCGATCTCAGCCGTCTCGCCGTCTCGTATTTCGCCCACCATGATGATGTCGGGATCCTGCCGCAAGAACGCGCGCAGCGCCCGCGCGAACGTGAGGCCGATGTCCTGCCGCACCAGCACCTGGTTGATGCCCGGCATCTCGTACTCGATCGGATCCTCGGCCGTCAGGATGCGCACCTGCATCTTGTTGATCTCGTGCAGGAAGGCGTAGAGCGTCGTGGATTTGCCGGAGCCCGTCGGACCCGTCACCAGAAAGATTCCGTTCGGCCGGTTGATCAGCTTCACCACCTGGTCGTGATCGTGCGTGTTGAAGCCCAAGTCCTGCAGCTTGACGAAGTTGCCGGCCTTCTGCAGCAGGCGCAGGGAGATCGACTCGCCGTACGCCGTCGGCATCGTGGACACGCGGATATCGATGTCGTCGTTGTTGAGCCGCACGCCAATGCGGCCGTCCATCGGCAGCCGCTTCTCGGCGATGTCCAAGTTCGCCATCACCTTGATGCGCGAGATGATCGCGGCCTTCAGCCGGTTCAGCTGCGGCGGCACGTCCACCTTGTGCAGCATGCCGTCGATGCGGTAGCGGATGCGCAGCTCGTCCTCCATCGGCTCCACGTGGATGTCCGTCGCGCCCTGCCTGTCCGCCTCGGCAATGATCTGGTTCACGAATTTGACGATCGACGCCTCGGCGCCAATCTCGTTCACGTCGATCTTGGAAATGGAGGCCAGGTCGGTGTCAACCTCATAGCGCCCGTCCTCGATCATCTTCTCGATCGCGTCCGCGCCCACGCCGTAGTACTTCTGAACGGCCTTGTTGATCTCCTCGCGCGGGCTCAGGGTCACCCGCACCGGACACCCGGCCGCCAGCCGCAGCCCATCCGTCATGCTGGTGTTGAACGGGTCACACGTCACGACCGTCAGCACCCCGTTCTCAACGGTGATCGGCAGCACGTTGTACTGGTAAACCGCACGCGCGGGAAGCCGCGTGAGCGCGTCGTCCGTCGGCCTCGTCTCGGCCAGGTTCGTGTACGGGAAGCCCAGAATCTCGCCGATCTTCCTGAGAAAATCGTCCTCGCGGGCAATGCCCAGGCGCGTGACAGCTCCCGCTACACCTGTTCCGTCCGAACGGTCAGCGGCCAAAACCTGCATAACCTGAACATCCGAGAGCAGCCCCGTTTGCTTAAGAATAAGCCCCGTAATCGCATCCGCCTGACCGGACATGAACAGACAACCTTTCTGCAGAGTGATTCCGTGATCCAACGTAAGCGAGGATAATACCGCTTTTCAGACGCATTTTCCATGCCTAAAGTTCCGGCCTCTCTGTTTTGGCCGTTTTGCCATGCGTCAGCCTTCCCGCCCCACGGCCAGCGCCTGGCCAAAAAGTCACGCCGCGACATTTTTTCACGCTACAAGTTCCTGCTTCAACTGCCGCGGCCCCTCCGCTATACTGAGGCCTTAAAACTTATGACTCCTAGCCGCCCGACCGCACCTCTCTTCTTCGCCCTGACGTTCGCGTTGCTCCCCACCGCCAAAAGCGATCCGATCGGCACCCCGATCCTGTGGAGGAACCTGACGCACGTTCAGAGCGCCGTGGGCGTCTCCAACTACGTGTGGGACGGCGACGCGCTCTATCTCTCAAACGGCACCCACCACATCCGCTTCTTTGCGGGCCGACGCAAGTCCGACATCGACGGTACGGCCGTCTGGCTCAACGCCGCGCCCGACGGCTCGGTGCAGGCCGGCGACTGGCGCATGGCCTCGACCGACCTCGACCTGCTCCTGCTGTCGGTCCTCCCCACGGCGGAAGGCGAGACCAAGCAGCTCCGCGTGATGCTGGATCCGGGGCACGGTGGCGAGGACGACGGCGCGAGCGGCGCGGAGCCCGCGGTGAAGGAGAAAGACCTCGCCCTCGCGGTGGCCCTCCAGATCGGCGCGCGCCTCACCCGCGCGGGCCTGAGCGTCTCCTACACGCGCACCAACGACGTGTCCCTGGCACTCGACGAACGCTCGCGCCTGACGCGCAAGGCCCGCGCCGACCTCTTCATCAGCGTCCACGCCAACTACGCGTCCAACGCAGACGCCTCCGGCGTCGAGACGTACGTGCTGCCCCTCGGAGGCTACCCGGGCACGGCCGAGGGCAGCGGCGTCCGCGGCCGGCAGGTCGGCAACCGCAACGACTTCCACAACACCCTGCTGGGGTACGCGGTCCACCGCAACCTGACCCGCCTGGACGAGTCCCCCGACCGCGGCCTCAAGCGCCAGTCGTACTACGTCCTGCGCGAAACGAGCTGCCCCGCCGTTCTGCTGGAGATCGGCTTCCTCTCCAACCCGGCCGAGGTGCGGCGCATGCTTGGCGAGGCGTGGCAGTCGGCCTGCTCCGCCGCCGTCGCCGACGGCGTCCTCTCCTACGCGCGAAAAGTGGACAACCTCGACCGGGCGCTCAGCGAGAAACGCATGCGGGACGCGGAGGCGAACGAGCGCTGGCGGCAGCACCTGGCGGCTCTGGACGCCCGGAAGGCCGCGGCCAACTCCTCCAACCGGGCAGAGGCCGCCATCGCCAGCCTGCCGCAGCCCACCGCCTCTCCGGCGGCGCCCTCCTCCGCAAGCACCAACACAGCCCCCCTCGAACTCAACACGCTGATCGAATTCTACGCGACCGGCAGAACGGAATGACCTCATGATCCCGCCCCCCCCCTCACGCAACCTCGCACACGCGGCCCTCCTCGGCATCGCGGTGTTCCTCATCCCCTCGCTGATCGGGCTCCTGTGCGTCCAGCTCTACCAGAAGCTCGCCGCGCCGCCCGCCCCGCCTGCGGATGCGCTGGCGTCCCTCACGAACCGCCTGGCCGACGCCTCTCTCGCCGACCTCGACGCAATGCTCCTGCTGCGCCGCGACGCGCGCAACGAGGGCCTCGACACAGACGAGATCGACCTGCGCATCTGGGCCGCCCACGCCGCGCGGCCCGCCGCGCTCATCCGCGTCCACCCGCCGGAGCCCGGCTCGGCCTGGAGCTGGCACCTCTCACAGGACGGCCGCTTCGCCGTCGCCGTGTCCGCCGGCTTCGACGCGGCAGACCGGAGGCAGGTTGGCCTGTACGACCTCATCGCCGACGAGTGGGTGTGGAAGCGCGCGCTGCCATGGCCGGACGCGCATGAGGCTCCCTACGTGTTCAACCGCCACCTCGTGCTGCGCTACGTCAAGAAGGCCGCGCGCTTCGCCCTCGAGATCAGCCCCGAGGGGCGCATCACCTCGATCGACAAGCTGGGCAAGTCCGCCTTCGCCCTGCCCGCCCCGCCTCCGCCGAACCCCGCTTTCCCCGGCTCGCCGGTGGCCGCAAAGGGCGGCCTCTTCTTCGTGACTGACCCGGACCGGCACGACCTCGTCGGCTACGCGCAGGAAAGCCTGCCCGGCTTGCACTACGCGGGCAAGGCCGACGACAACACGCTCTTTTCCGGCAACGGGCGCCTGAAGTTCTCGATCCGCGACGGCGCCGTCACGGTCTCCGACAGCCTCACGCAGACCGTGCTCCAGCAGCTCGCCGTCTGGAGGCCCGCCACAAACGTCACCGTCACCGGCGCGCTCACCACCCACGACGGCTCGAGCCTGAGCGTGTTTCTCAAAGCCGACTTCGGCGGCGCGCCCGCCTTGACGCGCGAGTGGTCGGTTGCCGTCGCCACGTACACCGGCACGGTGCTGCCGAGCTTCAACGCCGACGCCCTCCTCGCCAAGCCGCGCCGCGCGAAGCAGACGCTGGCCGTCTCCCGCGACAGCCGGTGGCAGCTCAGCCTCACGGCCTCCAATGAGCTGGCCATCGCCACGGCCTCCGACCGGCGCGACGTCGCCCGCGTCGCGCTCGGCCCGCTGCTCGGCCTGAGCCGACCGGCCGACCACATCGCCTTTCTCGAAGAGGGCCGCTACGTCGTCCTTCGGCAGGGCGGCAGCGTGTGGCTGCTGGACTTCGCCTCCGCACGCGACTACGCGGGCCTGCTGTCGCGCCTGGCGGCCACGGCCGAGGCCGCCGCAGCGAAAGCCGCCCGGCCGGCCGAGACGAACCTGCCCCCCACCGTCGTCGAGGCCACGCTGGGCGAAGACGCCTACCTCGAGCCGGAGCCCTGGCCCGAACTCCCCTCGCCCGCGCCCTTCGCCCTGCGCGCCGAGCGCTGCGCCGCCCACCAGGCCTGGCCTTACGTTGTGGCCCTGCTTGACGTCTGCGCCGACTACTCCGCCGTCGACGGGCGCGCCCCGCGCGTCAACCCGCTGCTGCAGGCCCGCGCCGAGATCCTCTCCGGCCAGAAGCAGAAGGCCCGCCTCATCTGCCGGCGCGCGCTCAGCGAGATGATCGCTGACCCCACCAGCTATAACCGCATGATCCGCTACCAGCTTCAGGGCATCCTCTTCTCCCAGCCGTAACACCCTCTTAACGCTTGACGCCGGGCGCGCGCATCTTCTAACGTAAAGGCCTTGGCGCGGTGTTTCTGCCTGTATTTCAAGCGCCGCTAACAGAAGTTGGGAGACGGATATGACAGCGCTGCAGCCGCCTGGCGACACTTCGGGCCCCGCGTTGACGAACGGGAATGAGGAGCGGACTTTCGCGGCGCTCCTCCGGCTGTTCGACTACGCCAACGGACACAGCACCAAAGAGCTGCTGCAGCGCTTCCTCGACGAAACCGAGGCGCTCACCGACAGCCGCATCGGGTTTTACCACTTCGTGGAGGAGGATCAGGTCACGCTCTCGCTCCAGACCTGGTCGACCAACACCCAGAAGTTCTGCACGGCGCCCGGCGCGGGCACGCACTACCCCATCCGCCAGGCCGGCGTCTGGGTGGACTGCGTGCGCCAGGGCAAGCCTGTCGTCCACAACGACTACGCCTCCCTGCCGCACAGGAAAGGCTGTCCCGAAGGCCATGTGCCGCTCCTCCGAGAGCTGGTCGTGCCTGTCATCCGAAGCGGCAAGCTCGTAGCCATCCTCGGCGTGGGCAACAAGCCGAGCGACTACAGCGAGCGCGACGTCCACGTCGTTGGCGAACTCGCCGAGCTGGCGTGGGAGACCGTCGTCCGCAAGCGCGAGGAGGCGGAGCGGCAGAAACTCCAGGAGCAGCTTGTCCAAATGCGCAAACTAGATGCCGTGGGGCAGCTGGCAGGCGGCGTGGCGCACGATTTCAACAACTTGCTCATGGCCATCATGGGCTACGTCGAGCTGTGCCGGGACGAGGTCGCCCCCGACAGCCCCGCGCGCGGGTGGCTGAGCGAGATCTCCACCGTGACGCTTCGCTCTGCGGACCTCGTGCGGCAGCTGCTGGGTTTCGCCCGCCGCCAGATGGTCGTTCCCCGCGTGCTGGACCTCAACGACACGGTCGGCAACATGCTCAAGCTCGTGGGGCGGCTGATCGGCGAGGACATCGACCTGCAGTGGCGCCCGGCGGAGGGGCTCTGGCCGACGAACCTCGACCCCTCGCAGGTCAACCAGATTCTGGTGAACCTGTGCGTCAACTCGAGGGACGCGATCCACGGCGCGGGGAAGATCGTTATCGAGACCGCCAACGCCGTTCTGGACGAGGATTACTGCGCCGGGCACGCCGAGTGCGCGCCCGGCGACTTCGTCCTGCTGACCGTGAGCGACAACGGGTGCGGGATCGCCAAAGAGACGCTCGACAAGATCTTCGAGCCGTTCTTCACCACCAAGGAACACGGGCAGGGAACCGGGCTGGGGCTGGCCACCGTCTACGGCATCGTCAAGCAAAACGAGGGCCACATCACCGTTTACAGCGAGCCAGGAAAGGGCTCGACCTTCCGCGTCTACCTGCCCCGGCACACCGACGGAGCCGCCGAGCCGGCCGCCGCCGAAACCAGCGCGCTGCCCCCCGTCAGCGGCGAGGGCGTGCTGCTGCTCGTCGAGGACGACGCGTCGATCCGCGCGACGACCAAGGTCTTTCTTGAGAAGCTCGGCTACACGGTCTGGGACGCGCACTCGCCCGACGAAGCCCTGCGGCTCGCCGCCGCAAGCGAGCAGCCGATCCGCCTGCTGATCACCGACGTGGTCCTGCCCGGCATGAACGGCCGCGAGCTCGCCGAACACCTGACCCGCCAGCGCCCGTCGATGCGCTGCCTCTTTATGTCCGGCTACACGGCCACCGTCATCGCCAACCGCGGCCTCATCAGCAGCGACGTGAACTTCCTCGCGAAACCCGTCACGCGCGACCAGCTCGCACGCAAAGTCGCCGAAGTGCTGGGCGCGGAAGCGCCTGGCGCCTAGGCGCTCACGGGCCGCAAAACGGCCGGCACAGCGCGGCGAAGGCTTCGAGGTCCGCGTAGTTGTCGCGCCAGGTGGTGTACATGACGCCGACCACGCGGTCCACGTGGGCGGCGGTGGCCAGCCAGGGCTGGATCCGCTCGACCGGCGCGTCGTAGTACCCCGCGATCACCTGCCGGTGGCCGCGCCCGGCGAAGAACTTCAGCGACTCCGCCTTCTTGCCGGAGTTCCAGTTCACGATGATCACCGAGGGGTCGAGGCCCTCCCACGAGCCCGCGAGATCGCCGCGCACGAGGTAGTAGTCCTTGCGCGCGTTGTGGAACGGGTCGAACATGTCGCTCCACACGCAGACCTCGGAGCCCGACAGCCAGCCCGCGCAGCGCCGCGCCTGCCCGCCCAGCAGCGGCCCCGCGTCGAGGCTGCGGCCCGCGCACGACGCATCCCAGTTCAGCGTGCGGATCTCGTCGTGCGCCATCATGTATCGCGCCGCGCCCCACGCGGCCCGCAGCCGCCGCGCCTCGTCCTGCAGCAGCGCGTCGGCCTGCGGCTCAGAGGGGCACACCATCACCGCGCCGCCGTAGATGATCGCCGGGTGATGCCACGAGACGCGCAGCCGCGTGCCTTCGGGCAGCCGCGCGCGAACCGTCGGCGGCTCGTGCCACGCTTGGTACTCGCCTTTGTACGGCGCGCGGCCGAGCTTCGCGTCCTCGATGCGCTCGATCTCCCGCCCTTCCGCGTACGCGCGCCCGCCCTCGCCGCTCACGGTCACCGGCGCGCCGGGCCGGCGCAGCACATTCACGAAGGCCGACTCCTCAATCCGCCAGTCCTGCCACACGAGCGTGCCCTCGCCGCCGCCCCACGCGCCGAAGTAGATCGACACCTGGCCGCCGTCCAGCGTGTTGAATACCACGTCGTGCCGCGTCAGCGCCTGCGTGCGCCGGACGCCCAGACTCTGATACTGCAGGCAGCGCCCGCCCGCAAGCGCCTTGACCTCCGGCGTGCCGCTGAAGCCCTCTGTCCGGATGCTGACCGACAGGTGGTAACACCGGAACTTCGGCAGCTCGCGGCTAAAGGCGAAGCGCGCGTTCCCCGCCGCGCCCGTGACTGTCGCGGTCAGGCCGTCAACCTTCACGGCGGCGTCTTGCCAGTCCGGCTTGCCCAGCTGGATGGCCGGCTCGTTCGCCGGAACGAGCCGGCCATCCCGCACCACGAAGGGCTGCTCCTTCACGGGCAGGCCCTCGGCGAGATTGGGGTTGTGCCACAGCATGCTGTTCGACCAGCCGACGTGAAAGAGCGCCGGAACCACCTGCAGTCCGAGCTCCGCAGCGAGCCGCTTGACCCGCCCCACGTTGTCGAAGTAGGCCTTCTCCATGCCGCCGAGGTCGCCCAGGCGCGCGAACTTCGAATCGGTCAGCAGCACGTGCGTGTACCCGGCCGCAGCGGCCCGCCGCCACACCTTTTCAAGTGTCGCGACGTTCTCCGCCACCTGCAGGTTCACCGGGTAATACAGCCAGAGCTCGCGCGTCTCCGCGCGTGCGCACGCGCAGCTGACGACGAGACTGCAGACGGCCGAACAGCAGCGAGCCCAAACGTTCCTAGACCCGACCATGGACACCCCCTGTCACGGCTTCGGCAGAAGCCGAACCGACCAGCGGGCTTCCTGGCCGGGCTTCAGCGAAGCCGAGAGGCCGTCCGCCAGCTCCCGGCCGGCGCGCGTGGCACGCTGGCCGGACGAGAGATCGCTCACCTCGTAGCGGGCATCGGCCTCGGCCGTGAACCACTCGGGGAACTGGTTGATGCGCGGATAGTCGAGCGGCAGCCGCATGTTGAGTCGGTGGCGAGGCGTGTCGAAGAGAACCTTGCCCTGCCACGCCTGATCCGCGACGAGGCTGAGGCACACCGCGTCGCCCGCGCGCGCCGCGCCAACGCGCACATCCGCACGCCAGGGCCGGACGGTGACGCCCTGCGTTTTCCACAGCGCGTACATCAGCGAGGTGCGCGCGGAGTTGCCGTCGCCGTGCCAGCCCTCGACCACGCCGTCCGGATGCTGCCTGCCCCACATGGTCTTGATCTCGGCGTCGGCCCATTCGGCGGCGGAGGCGTCGGGCTCGCGGTTCATCAGCGTGATCGCGCCCTCGATCGAGTCGGCATAGCCGTCGGCCGTGCCGCTCTGGCACAGGCCGCCCTTGCCCGTGTAGTGCGCCTTTAGGCTGCTCAGCGCTAGGCGCACGGCGTCGCGGTAGGCGACGGTTCCGTCGAGCAGCCACACGGTGTAGAGCCCGTCGTAGTTGTAGCCCCAGTTATCGGTCAGCGCGTCGCCGTGCTGACCGGTGCGCGTGTCGACCTTGAGGTAGAAGAGCCCGTGCTCGTTGCGGCCGATTTCCAGCAGCCGGTCGTACAGCTCATGCAGGGGCTTGCGGTATGCTTCGCGCTTCTCAGGCGCGGCGAGCGAGCAGGCGACGTAAAGCTCGGAGAGCCCGTTGATGACCTCGCAGGAGTGGTCGCCGAGGCAGAGGCTAGGCAGGTCGCGCGTGGGGTGCTGGTTGCCGAGCAGGTAGTAGTCGCCGAGGCGGATCGCCCAGTCCAGGTACTTACGGTCGCCGGTGAACCCGTAGAGGCGGGCGCAGGCCTGCAGAAGGTCGCCGTTGACCTCGACGTTCAGCGTCGGTATCTTGCCGAAAGGCGTGTCGAGCGCGGCGTTCTTCCAGACGTCGTCGATGATGCCCACCGCGCGTTCGCTCCACGGGCTGGGGCCGAGCCACTCGGTGATGGGCAGCAGCCCGTCCTTCACGTACTCGGCGGCGTCGAAAATGATCGCGTCGAGGTCGGCCTTCTCGCGACGCCAGCCCTTCTTCGAGAACGAGTAGTCGTCCGGCAGGCGGCCCACGCGACAGGTGAGCCGCGTCTCGGCGCGCAGCATCTCCAGCATCCGGCCCTCGAGCAGCGGCCGGTCGGTGACGGCCGCGGTGAGCACCATGAACGGGTAGTTGTCGGCGGCCGAGTCGCGGCCGTTCCAGTAGTCGCGGCTCTCGTTCAGGTTGCGCGGGATCAGCCCGGTCTCGGGGTCGGCGTGAGCGAGCCATCCGTCGATGTAGCGTCGGCTGCGCCAGAGCGCCTCGTTCGCCTGGCGCGCGTGGCGCTCGGCGAGGCGGAGCGCAGCCTCGGCCGGCGCGGCGGCGGGCTTGTCGGGAGCGGGCGCAGGGGTGTCCCAGACTTTGCGCATCTCCGGAAAGGCCTCGCCGGCAAAGGCCGCGTATGCCCGCCTCGGCGCAGGCTGCGAAGAGGCCATCTTGTAAGCCGGCTGCTTCAAGTCGGGGCGGGCGGGGTCGCCGCCGGGAACGGTGAGCCGAACCTCCGCCAGAAAGGCGGGCTTACCGTCGCCCGGCTTGAGGACGATCTCATACCGAGCCCCCTCAACGTCGTCGGGCAGAGGCACGCGGAGCCAGCGGAAGCCGCTGTAGTCTCCGCCGCCAGAAACAGGCAGCGTGCGCCCGCCCACAACCACCGCGGCGGTGCGGCGGTCTTTCTTCGACCCCCAGAGAAGCTCCAGAGCCGCGCCGGGGCGCGGCTTGACGTCGCACGCGACGCGCAGCTCAGCGCGGCCAAGAAACGTGTATTCGGTGCCCTCGTAGGTCTCGCCGCCGCCGCGCGTCCACGCGGCGGCGCTCGCGTCGTCCGGCAGCGCGCAGTACGCGCCTGGCGCGAGAAGACTCAGGCAGCAACAGGCAAGCAGGCAGGCGCCGTTTCTCATACCTCGCCCTTTCGCATCGAAGCCGTCCGCTCAGCGCGCCCTCGAACCCAGGCAGCGGCGGCGACCCGCGCCGTCCGCGGCAACACCCGCGGCGCGCCGCTCCTATTCGACGATCTGGTCGTAGAAGCCGAGGTAGTCCGTAGGGTGGTCGCCGTCGAGGAACTTCATCGCCTCGCGCGGGTGCTGGTTCATCTGCCCCGTCAGCATGTAGGGGATGTCGTAGCCCCAGGTGATCTTCTTGCGCATCGGCACGATGCTCTCCTGGATGCACTTCAGGAGCGGGCGCAGGTGGTAGCGCGGGTTTTTCAGGAAGCCGAGCAAGAGCTCCGTGGGGCAGTTGCCGGCGCCGCGTCCGAGGCCGCCGACCGTGCAGTCGAGGTAGCTGGCGCCGAGGATGAGCGCCTCGATGGTGTTGGCGTAGGCGAGCTGCTGGTTGTTGTGCGCGTGCATGCCGATCTTCTTGCCGCCTGCCTCCGCGAACTTGCGGTACTTGCGAGTCAGCGTCTGAACCTCTTCCGAGTAGAGAGAGCCGTAGCTGTCGACGAGGTAGACGACGTCCGCCTCGCTCTTGCAGAGGATTTCGAGGGCCTCGTCCAAGTCTGAATCGTTCACCACCGAGATGGCCATCAGATTGACGCTGGTTTCGTAGCCCTTGTCGTGGACGGCTTTGATCATGTCAAGCGCGCCCGGGATCTGGTGGATATACGTGGCCACGCGCACGAGGTCGATCACGCTCTGCTCTTTGGGCGGGATGTCGACGTGGTAGTCGCACCGCTCCACGTCCGCCATAACCGAGAGCTTGAGGCTGGTCTCGTTCTCGCCGACGATGCGGCGCACGTCGTCCTCATCGCAGTATTTCCAAAGGCCGTATTCCGAGGGAGAGTAGAGCTTCCTGTCGCCCTTGTACCCGACCTCCATGTAGTCCACGCCCGAGTCCACACACGCCTGATAGACGGCACGCACGAACGCGTCGTCGAAGTTGCAATTGTTCATGAGACCGCCATCGCGGATCGTGCAATCGAGAATCTTGATGTCGGGCCTATAGGTCAACCAGGTGCCTTTCTTATCCATTCAGGTAAACTCCTTGGGCAAACACGTCGCGTAACTACAGAAAGAACCACACGCCTCCGATTTGGTGCGGAAACGTTACTAAAAGTGAACGACGGGCACAAGGGGTTTGTTCGCACAGCCACACCTTTCCTTGTTTCACGCCGCCGCTCAGCGCGACGCCCCCCCGCGCGACACGATCTCGGTCAGCAGCGCCTGCATGTCCGCGACCCTCTGCTGCTGCTCGGCCGCCAGATCCTTGGACTCGCCGATATCCTCGGCCAAATTGAAAAGCTGCGGCGCGGCCCCCGCCGCCTTCTGCTTGCGTCTGCCCTCCGCGCCGGGGACCAGCTTCCAGACGCCTTGCCGGAGCGCCAGCGTGTGGCCGTGCTCCACCAGGTGCGCCCGCCCCTCCTTGCCGCCGAGCAAAGCCGGAAGCACGTTCACGCTGTCGGGGGCCGTGGCCGGAGCCGGCGCTTGCTGCGTCAGGGCGGCGAACGTGGCGAGCATGTCGGCGTGGCAGAGGAGCGCGTCGGACGAGCCGCCCGCGGGGATGTGGCCGGGCCAGCGCGCGAGGAACGGCACGCGCGTCCCGCCCTCGTAGGCGCTGCCCTTGCCGCCGCGCAGGGGCCCGTTGTGCGGGTGGCCGTTGTTGGTTTCGGCCGTGCCGCTGTGCACCGTGTCGGGGCCGTTGGTGTCGAGCGTGCCACCGTTGTCGCTGGTGACGATGAGCAGGGTGTTCGTCGCGAGGCCCAGCCGCTCCAGCGCGGCCGCCACCTGCCCGACCGTCCAGTCGAACGAATGCACGGCGTCGCCTCGCACGCCGGCCTCGCTCGCGCCCTTGAAGCGGGCGTTGGGCACGCGCGGCACGTGGATGTCGTGCGTGGCGAGATAGAGGAAGAAGCGGCGGCCGCGGTTGCGCTCCAGAAAGGCGACGGCTTTCGCGGCGATGACGTCGGCGACCTCGTCGTCCTTCCAGAGCGCGGCCTTGCCGCCCGTCTGCTCGCCGATGCGCGGGATGCCGTTGACAAACGAACGGGGCTCGCCGCGCTTGACCGAGTAGTCGAGCGTGATGGGGTCGGCGGGGTCGAGGTTGACGACGCGGCGGTTCTCAACCCAGACGCACGGCGTGCGATCGCCCGTGGCGGGCAGGAGCCAGGCGTAGTCGAACCCGATGTCCAGCGGGCCGGGCTTGATTTCGACGTTGTAGTCGGTTGGCGTCGACCCCAGTCCCAAGTGCCACTTGCCGACCACGCCCGTCGCATAGCCAGCCTGTTTCAGAACCGAGGCGACGGTCGCGCGGCCAGGCTCGACGATGAGGCCTGCGGTGCCCGGCAGGATGCCGGTGCCCTTCTTGCGAAACGCGTACTCGCCGGTCATGAAGGCGTAGCGGGTCGGCGTGCAGACCGCCGAAGGCGAGTGCGCGTCGGTGAAGCGCAGCCCCTCGCGGGCGAGCCGGTCGCAGTTGGGCGTCCGAATCCGGGTCGCGCCGTAGCAGCCGAGATCGCCGTACCCGAGGTCATCGGCGAGCAGGAAGACGATGTTCGGCGCGGCGCCCGCGAGCGGGTCGCTGCGCGCCGCCAAACAGGCCATTGCCGCGAGCAGCGGCGCGATCAAGCCGGCACCCCGCTTCCGCATGCCTCACCTCCCGGTCAGCTTCTGCCGTGCGAGCGACGCGCTTCCCCCAGCCGGAAGGGTCACCCCTCCATCTTGAAAGGCTCAAACTTCGGCGCCAGCATGTGGTGGACGGCGAACGCCACCAGATACGCGCAGCCGCACATCATGAACAAGATCGCGTAGCCCGCCGTCGGGTTCGACGAGAACTGGTCAAGCAGGCGCCCGCTCAAGATCGGGAACATCATGCCGCCGAGCGAACCGGCCATGCCGCCGAGCCCGATGACCGAGGCCACGGCTTTCTTGGGGAACATGTCGGAGACTGTCGTGTAGAGGTTGGCAGACCACGCCTGATGCGCCGCTCCGGCCAGGCCGATGATCAGCACGGCTTGCCAGTCGCCCAGCTTCGTCACGACCAGAATCGGGAGCACCAGCAAGGCGAAGATGAACATGCCTGTCTTGCGGGCGCGGGTCACGCTCCACCCGGACTTGGTCAGGTGGCCCGTGACCCAGCCGCCCAAGATGCTCAGCACGGTGACGATCACGTAGATGGTGACCAGGTGCACCCAGCTGTTCTTGATGTCGAGGTGGCGCGTCTTCTTGAAATAGTCCGGAAGCCAGATGAGGAAAAACCACCAGACGGGATCGGTGAGAAACTTGCCGACGATGAACGACCAGGTCTGACGGTACTTGAACAGGCTGCTCCAGCGCACCTTGGCGTCCCCGCCTGCGTCCTTGGGGTCGCTCTGAATCAGCGCCAGCTCCGGCGCCTGAACGCGCGCGCACCGCTCAGGCAAGTCGTAGAAGGGTATCCACAGGAAGAGCCAGAGGAAGCCCAGAACGCCCGCGATGATGAAGGCGGACTGCCACCCCCAGTGCAGCGCGATGGCCGGCACGATCGCAGGCGCAATGATCGCGCCCACGTTGGTTCCCGCGTTGAACAGGCTGGTCGCCAGCGCCCGCTCGCGCTTCGGGAACCAGAGGGCGACCGCCTTCACGGCCGACGGGAAGTTGCCGCCCTCGCTCAGGCCCAGCGCTGCCCGGGCGAAGCCGAAGCCGGCAACCGAACCGACCAGCGCGTGCAGGCCTGCCGCGATGCTCCAGCCGATGATCGAGACCGTGTAGCCCAGCTTGGTGCCAAACTTGTCAACGAACCAGCCGAACCCCAGCAGCCCGAAGCCGTAGGCGGCCTGGAAAACCGAGTTGACCACGCCGAACTGCTCGTTCGTCCACCCCAGCTCCACGTCGAGGATCGGTTTCAGCAGCGAAAGGATCTGCCTGTCGATGTAGTTAATCGTCGTTGCGAAGAACAGCAACGCGCAAATGAACCACCGGTACTTCCCGATCCTCCCCGCCACGTCATCCTTTTCCATCGGCTGCGCTTCCTTTCAAAAAAGTCTGGCTCAATCCCATCCTCATTGAGGCGATATTATGCTTGAACGCGACCAGCCGAGTCGAGCCAAACTTTTGAACAAAAAGGGCGCCGGGGCGGAGGGCCCACGCGGGCGGCCACATGCTGACTTGTGCGGCACAGGCAAACGCGGCATACTAGAGCGCCTTATGAAACAGACCCTCCCCTCGCTTCAAAAGCCACAGAAACCAGCGGGCGCCTCAACTTTCGCCAAAATCCGCACGAAGATCTTTATCGGCGTCATCCTGGCGACGCCGATCATGGCCACCCTGTGGATCTTCAATTTTCTGCTTCAGCTGAGCACCTCGTGGTTTTCGAAGCGCCTCTTCCCCCAGCTGAACAACCCGTTCTACGGCTACTTGCTGCAGGTGCTCGTGTTGCTTGCCGTGCTCGCGCTGTTCTACCTGCTTGGCGTGCTCGCGCACAACTTCCTTGGCAAACGGCTTTACCACCTCGCCGACCGCGTCTTCTCGACCATCCCCTTCGTCAAAAGCATCTACGTTTTCGTGCGCCAGGTGTGCGAGTGGGTCGCGAAAAGCCGCAACACCACCTTTGAGTCGGTCGTCCTGGTCGAGTACCCGCGCCGGGGCATTTACACCATCGGGCTGGTCACCTCGCCGACGCTTCCCATCATCACGTCGAAGCTCCCCGATGAAAACGGCCAGCCGACCGAATGCGTGAACGTTTTCATCTCCACCACGCCCAGCCCCTCCAACGGCATGTTCATCATCTTCCCGAAGAAGGATGTCATCCGGCTCGACATGGACGTCTCCGAAGCCATGAACATCGTCCTCTCCGCTGGCGCGATCCTGCCGCAGAAGTCCCCCGAGTCCAGCAAGAACTCCATGCTTGAAATGATCGATAACCTGATCAACAAGCAAGAGGCGGAAAAGCGGTTCGCGCCACACTCCGACGCCACGCCATGATCGTTCAGACACAGGCGATCGCCCTCCAGATCCGGCCGTGGTCGAAGACGTCGCACATGGTCACCTGGCTGACCCCTGACTTCGGAAGGGTCGTGACCTCTGTCAAGGGCGCGTGCCGGCCCAAGAGCGCCTTCCTGGGCCAGTACGACCTTTTTTACACCTGCGACCTGCTCTTCTACCGGCGCGAGCACGACGGCGTGCACGCTATCCGCGAGTGCGTGCCGGTAGCCCTGCGCGAGCCGCTGCGGCGCGACTGGCGGCGGGCCGCTGCGGCAGCCTACGTGGCGGATTTGACGGCCCGGGCCACCCCTGGCCACCAGGAAGCGGAGTCGCTCTTCGCCTTGCTGGGGCGGACGCTCGACCTGCTGGCCAGCCCGCGCGGCACGCCGGCGCACGAACTCGTGCTCTGGTATGAGACCCACCTTCTGCGGCTGTTGGGCCTGCTGCCGGACTTCTCGCCGTGCCCGCTCTGCCACACGCCGGAGCGCCCCTCGATGCGCTTCTCGCTCCCCTCGGGCCGATTCCTCTGCCCCCACCGCACCCCCCCCCAGCCCGGCGAGGCGACGGTCGCCCTCCACCGCGGCGTCCAGCGCCTCTTCCTGACGCTCTGCGAAGGATCCGACCCGCCGTCTGACGGCCGCCCACCCGATAACTCGCCAAACAAGAAAAATGCCGACCCCTCAAATCTTCTCTTTGGCTTATCCCGATTTCTTGGTATGTTTATCGCGTTTCACCTCGATGCGCCCTCGGCTGTCCGGCGTGTCGCACTGGAGCTGTTAAACACAACCCCAACGCGCTAAACCGCGTTATTGGAGACTCAAAAACCATGAAGTCCGCGCCCATCATCTGCATGACTCTGGCCTCTACGCTCTTGATCGCCACAGGCTGCAAAAAAGAGACCGACAAGAAGCCTGTCGACAAGCCTGCCGCCACGGTGCCCGCCGCCGCCGCCGAACCGGCCGCGCCCAAGGATCCGACTGAGGTGGTCGCGTCCGTCAACGACGCGAAGTACATCCGCAAGGACATGGAGAAGGTGGTCGACTCGCTGCTCAAGTCCCAGAACATCCCCGCCGAGCAGCAGGCCGAGGCCCGCAAGTACTTTGAGCAGCGCGCGGTCTACAGCTTCGTCATGAAGACGCTGATTCTGGCCGAGGCCAAGAAGCAGAACCTCGCGGCGAACGAAGAGGACCGCAAGGCCCAGCTCACCAAGATGGAGGAGGCGCTCAAGGCCCAGAACAAGACCGTGGAGGCCTACTTCAAAGAGTCGCCCCTCGGCGAGCAGGCCGCCAAGGCCGAGTTCGAGGACGGCCTGCTGATTGACAAGCTGCTCCAGAAGAACGTGCTGGACGCCATCACCGTCTCCGATGACGACGTCAAAAAGGTGATCGCCGACGTCACGGCCAAAAACGCCGAGCTCGTGGAGAAGAACAAGAGCCTCGACGCGACGAACGCCGTGAAGCGCACGAAGATCCTCGCGCTCAAGAAGCAGCTGGCCGACGGCGCCGATTTCGCGGAGCTGGCCAAGGCGAACTCCGACTGCCCCAGCAAGGAAAAGGGCGGCGATCTGGGCGCGTTCACCCGCGGCAACATGGTCAAGGCGTTCGAAGACGCAGCCTTCACGCAGGAGGTCGGCAAGATCGGCGACATCGTCGAGACGCAGTTCGGCTACCACCTGATCAAGGTGACCGCCAAGACGCCCGCCGTTGAGGCCAAGGGCGACCAGCCCGCCAAGCCCGAGACGGTGACCGCCTCGCACATCCTCGTCAAGAACGAGCAGGCCCAGCAGCCGCAGACGGTGCCGACGACCGAGCAGGTTCAGACGCACCTGAAGCGCCAGAAGCAGCAGGAAGCCGTCCAGAAGTATCTGGAAGGGCTCAAGTCCGCAGCCAAGATCAACACGATCTTCCCGGACATGCCGCTGTAAGGGTGGGCCTCACCGCTTCGGCGGGCGCCCCATCAACGCTTCAAAGGCCCGGGCTGGTTCAGCCCGGGCCTTTTTTGTGCCAGCAAGCCGTGCGCCCCGGCCGCGTCATTTCACCAGCACCACGTCGTCGGCTTCCAGCGTGATCGACAGCGCTTTACCGCGCCGGGAGAGGGTCACCGCCTGAGGCTCGCGGGTCGCGTTGGCCAGCGCCACGGCCACTTTGCCGTCGGGCGCCTGGAAGGCGTTGTGGAACACGGCGGGCGTGGGACGGTCGCGGTAGGTGACCGTTGCGCACGCGAGCGTGGGAGGATGGAGCAGCTTGCCATACATCAGCCACGGCCGCCCTTCGCCGTGGTAGAGCGCCACCCATTTCTGCATGAAGCGGGCGTCTGAGGAGAGCCCCTCGTAGCGAACCTCCCTGGCGCCGCCATCCGGCAGGACCGACTCCAGCGCCACGTCGTCCACCCACGCCCTGGCCTCGCCGGAAACATGGCACATAATGCGCAGCATCTCAGCTCCGGCCGGCACGGCGAAGTCGGCCGACACGCGCACCCAGCCGGATCCGGGGGCGGGGAACGTGAGGTGCCCGCTCTGCCCTGTCGACTTGAGTCCGGGCGCGAAGACGGCGAAGTTGACGGCGCCGGGGTGCGCCATGCGCTCGGTCTTAAGCCACGCGCTCAGGCGGTACCGCCCGCCCGCGGCGAAGCCGGCGTCGTCCACGCTGACGTTTTGCGAAACTTGGACGACGTCGCTGCTGTTGGTGTTCTCGAGCCGCAGGCTCGACGCGCCTCCGTGCTTCTCGGCCGCGTCGCTGAGCGCCTGCCCCGTCCACGCCTGCCCCTGATAGCCGCGCACCTGCTCCCAGCCGCGCAGCGCGCTGGCGCCCGCGGCGCGCGCCTCGAACCCGCCGTTGGCCAGCGCCTCGTCCGCCAAGTCGCGGCCGGACGGCACGAGGTGAGGCATCTGCCCGTCCGCCGCGCAGTGGGCGGCCATCACGCGGTCGTTCCCGCGCGGGTTGCTTTGGAACGGCGGCAGGTATTCGTGGTACAGGTAGTTGAAAACCGAGGCCCATTCGCGTGGCGCCTCGCAATCGCGATAGTCCTGCAGCCCGACGAGGTGGTTGAACCACTCGTTGGGCTCCTCGAAACAGACGACCGCGTCGGGCTCGACCGCACCCATCGCCTCGCGCATCGTCGCCAGCTGCCGCGCGAAGGCGTCCGTCATCCAAGGCCCGCGCCCCGCCGGGTGACCGTGGCCGGGCGCATAGCAGGCGGGCCAGTTACCGCCGACCACCTGATCGACTTGAACCAGCTCGCACCCGCGCTTGGCCAACGGCACGCAGACGTCCTCGTTCCACCAGCGGACCGTCCAGGGGTCGCCGCCGCACAGGCAAGCCGTGTCGCCGCCGTTGAGCCAGCTCGGCGCGCGGACGTAGAGCGTGCCGTCGCGGCTGTGCACGGCGTGCGGCCGGGCCGTCGCGTCGAAGCGCGCGCGGTCGTCCCACTCGAAGCTTCCGTCCGGCCGCTTGTTGTAGGTCAGCGTCCAGTGGTAGCCCGAGGGCCACGGGAAGGCGTGGCAGCCGAAGGCGCGGGTCTTCTCGACCAGCCGCGCGAACTGCTCGTCCGAGGGGAAGAGCGGGAAGTAGTCGGGCGTCACCCAGCCTCCGCGCTTCTCCCAGCCCCAGTACGCCGTGATCAGCGGCATCCGCGGGAAGCGCTTCAGCCAGCACTCGGCGAGCCAGCGTTCGATGCGCTCCGGCTCGGCCAGCCAGTCGCGGCCGAAGCGCACCATGGCGGGCCCGTCCTTCAGCCACTGGGGCAGGTCGCCGCGCTGCGCGAAAGGCGTCGCGCACCACGGCTGCGTCAGCGCCCACGCCTTGTAGAGGTCGGCCGCGTCGCGCCAGCCGGCAGGCTCGCCCTCGGCGCCCGCGAACGCGGACGTCACCACGTCGTACGCCTGGGTCTCGGCGCCCGTCGCGAAACAGGGCCGGAGCCAGCTGAACTCCACACCCGCCGCCGTGCGCGTGACGATCAGATCCTTGGGGTGCCCCCTGCCGTCTTCGGCTGCCGTGTAGAAGCCCCCGCGATCGTCGTAGTAGCAGCCGAACTGCGCGGCCATATTGCCGGGCTGGCTGATCGAGACGCTGGAGCCCGCCTTCATCGCGCCGGGCCTGCGGATCACGCCGCCTTTGGCGCCGCCGACCACCGCCGCGTCGTCTTCGCCGCTGGGCCCCAGCGGCGCGGCGAGCGTCACGAACGGGTACTGGACCTTCTCCAGCGCCCATCCGTCCCGCATCTGCACGGCGATGCCCCAGCGCGCCATCGGGTCGCCCGGCTTCGCCCGCACCGTACAGACCACGCGGGCCACACCTTTGGCGAAGCCCTCGTAGGTTAGCGTCGCGCGCGACCCGCCGGCCTCGTCCCGCACCTCGGCGTCGAACGCCGCGGCGTCCTGGCTCGACAGCACAAGCGGCTCGCCGGGGGGCTGCGCCGCCTGGGAGAACGTGAGCGAGAACAGCCGCGCGCCTTTGGCCGGCATCGCCAACTCTGCGCCCGCGCGAGTCTTCAGCGAGACCACCGCGCCCTTCTCCGCGCGTCCCAGCGTCAGCGCGATGCGCTCGCCGCGCACCTCCAGCGGCGGCGCGTCGACCTGAGCCGCCGCCGCGCACCACATTCCGGCGCAGCCGCCGATCACTCCCCATCGTATTCGCATGTCGAGATCCCTTCCGAACACTCAGCTTCACCGCCTGCCCACGCGCTGCCGGACACGACATGTCCGCCGGGGCGCTTCAGCCACTCGGCGATGCGCGCGCGCAGCGGCGCAGGCTCCAGGTTCGCCTCGCCCAGCTTGTCCAGCGGCTGCCAGCGGAAGCCGATCCAGTCTTCGGCGGCGGCGACCGGCGCGCCGGGAGATAGGCCCGGAACGTGAAGCTCGAACACGAGGTTGACCTCCGCGTGCGGCACGCCTTTCTGGACGAACGCGTGCTCGCAGCAGCCCAGAAACCGCCCCGCCTGCGCGTCGCGGCCCAGCTCCTCCCTAATCTCGCGCGCCAGCGCCTGCCGCGCAGTCTCACGGAACTCGACGTGCCCGCCCGGCAGATACGTGAGCGCCGCCTGCTTGCCGTGGCACAGCAGAATCTGCCCCCCGCTCACGCACACGCCGCGCGCGATCACTTCCACATTCGCGTTCTCATACATGGCTGCTTGCCTTTCATGGGCCTGACAGGCGGGGCGTCAGGGCCGGAGAAGCTCGTTGTCGTCTCGGCGGTCGAAGGCCCACGGAAACGCCCCCAACGCCACCAGCGCCTCGCCGGCCAAGAACAGTGATCCGCAGACGACCACCACGCCGCCCACATCGCTCGCCCACCCGCGGGCCAAGTTCAGCGCCTCTTGAAACGTTTCGCAGGCGTCGGCCTCGTCAATGCCAGCCATGCGCATCACGCCGACGGTCTGCCCTGCCGTCAGCGTGCGCGGGTTCGGCACGGCAACGCCCCACGCGCGCTTCACGACGGGCGCCAGCGTGCGCAGATGCCCCAGCGCGTCTTTGTCGCCGCAGAACCCCGCAATCAGCCCGACTGGCGCCTTGACCCCGCAGCCCTTGAGCGCCTGCCTCAAGGCCCTCGCACCCTCGGGGTTGTGCGCGCCGTCCACGATAACCGGAGGCGCCTTTGACGCCAGCTGGAAGCGGCCCGGCCAGCACACGTTCTCGAGCCCCTTTACGAACGCCGCGTCCGGGATGGGCAGGCCGCACGCGGCCGCCGCCTCCAGGGCGGCAACAGCCGCGCACACGTTCTCCACCTGAAACGCGCCGGCCAGCGGCAGCCGCACTGGCGGCAGCGAACGGGCCGACGTGGCAATCTTCAGCGTCTGGCCCTCCAGCCCGCTTTTCGAGACCGTCGCCGACACGGCCTCCGCGGCGTCCACAAACGGCGCCCCGCGCTGCGCGGCAGCCTGCGCGATCACCGCGCGCGCCTCATCCGGCATCGCCGCGCACACGACCGGGCGGCCGGGCTTGACGATGCCGGCCTTCTCGCCGGCGATCTTCTCGACCGTGTCGCCCAGCCAGTCGCAGTGGTCGAGGCCGACGCGCGTGATCACCGAAACCAGCGGCGTCACCACGTTCGTTGCGTCCAGCCGTCCGCCCAAGCCGGTCTCGAGCACGGCGAGGCGCACGCCCGCGCGCCGGAAGAGCACGAACGCCACCGCCGTCAGGCACTCGAAGAACGTGACTTCCGCGCCCGTCTCCGCCTCGATGTCGCGGACGGCGGGAACGACGTCCCGCGCGGCGGCTTCGAGCGCCGCGTCGTCGGCCGGCGCGCCGTGAACCAGAAAGCGCTCGTTCAGCCGCACGAGGTGTGGCGAGGTGTAGCGCGCCACCGGATAGCCGGCCGCGCGCAGCACGGCCTCGCACAGGGCCGCCACCGCGCCCTTGCCGTTTGTGCCCGCGATATGGATGGCCGCCATATCCGCCTCCGGGCTCCCCAGCCGCTCCAGAACGCCCCGGATGGCCGCCAGACCAGGCCGCACGCCGAACCGCCGTCGGTCAGCCAGCTGTATCAGGTCATTCAGCATGCCCAACAGTGTAGACGATCCCGCCGCAGCGAACAACTGGAGTTTGTCGGCGCATGAGCCTTGCGTAAACTCCCATATTCATTTATGCTTGTATCAAGGTGAAGTTGGCGCTATGACATAGTCGGCCAAACCGAGGTAGAGCCTTGCCTGAACAACAGCCACAGCCACTCCCGTCCCGCCTGGCTTGGACCGTGACCTTTGTGGTCGCCGCCACGCTCACGCTCGCGCTCGGCTACGGCCACTACTGCAGCGAGCGAAGGCGCGTGTCCGATGAATACGCGGATCACCTGTCCGTGGTCGGCATGCTCAAGGCCAACCAGATCGCCGAGTGGCGCCGAGAGCGCCTGGCCGACGCCATTCGCTTCGCGCAAGGCCCTGCACTCGTCGGGCCGACCCGAGCGTTCTTGGCGAACCCCGACGACCGCGCCAGCCGCGGCAGCGCGCTTAGCATGCTGAACCTGAATCGCAAGGGCACCTTCTATCAGGACACCATCCTCGTTTCGACCAACCTCGAAGTCTTGCTCGCCTCCGTGGAGTCGCAGGAGCCCCTGTCTCAGACGACGCGGGCCGCCGTCGGCAAGGCGATCGCCTCGCGGACACCGGTCCTGTCCGGAATCTTCAGTAGCGGCCCCAGCCACGAGCACATCGACACAGCCGCCCCCATCTGCGACGCCTCCGGACTGCCAGTCGCCGTGCTGGTTTTGCGCGCCGACGCCTCCGACTCACTCTACCCGCTGATCCGTTTCTGGCCTACTGAGAGCGCCAGCGCGGAGACGCTCCTGCTCGAGCGGGACGGCCCCGACTTCGTGATCCTGAACGAGGTCAAGTGCCGGGCCGGCTGCGCGCAGAATGTGCGCAGGCCGCTGTCCGACTCGAAGACCGGCGAAAAACAGGCCGTGCTCGGCGCCAGCGGCGTGATCCGCGCGATAGACTACCGCGGCGTCGACGTGCTCTCCGACGTCCGCCCAATCCCCGGCTCGGCCTGGACCCTCGTCACGAAAGTCGACGAGCGGGAGATCCTGGCTGCCGTCCGTCGCAGCGCCAGGAACATCGCGTTCTTCGTGGGCCTCGGCATCCTGCTCGCAGCGGCGCTCACCGCCGTCGGCTATCGGCGGCGGCAGGTCTTCCTGTACCGCAATCTCTATCGAGTCGAGCGCGACCAGCGCGCCGCCCACGAGCGCTTCCGGACGATCCTCTACAGCATCGGCGACGCCGTCATCGTGACGGACGACCACGCCCGCGTGCGCCAGATGAACCATGTGGCCGAGCACCTCACGGGCTGGCAGGAGTCTGAGGCCCTAGGCCTGTCCCTCGACGACGTGTTCCGGATCATTAACGAAGAGACGCGGCTGCCCGTCGAGAACCCGGTCTGGCGCGTCCTGCGCGAGGGCAAGACCGTGGGGCTGGCCAACCACACGCTGCTCCTTTCGCGCGACGGGACGGAGCGGCCGATCGCGGACAGCGGCGCCCCCGTGCGCGACGAGCACAGCACGCTGAACGGCGTGGTGCTGGTCTTCCGCGACCAGTCCGCCGAACACGACGCGCAAAAGGCCCTGCTGGAGAGCGAGCGGCGGCTCTCGACGCTGCTGAACAATCTGCCCGGCATGGCCTATCGCTGTGAGTTCGACACCTCGTGGACGATGCGCGTGGTCTCGGAGGGCTGCCTGTCGCTGCTCGGATACGCGCCGGCCGACCTCCTTGACAACAGGCTCATCGCCTATGCGGACCTGATCCATTCCGCCGACCGCGACACCGTCATGGACGCCGTCACCCAGGCCGTCCTCGCTCGACAGGCCTTCACGCTGGAGTACCGAATCAGAACAAAGGACGGGTGCGAGAAATGGGTGTGGGAGCGCGGGTGCGCCGTCAGCGAGCCTGACGGCACCATCCGCGCGCTCGAGGGGTTCATCACCGACATCACCGAACGCAAGCAGGCTTCTCAGGATCAAGCCAGGCTCGAGGTGCAGCTCCAGCAGGCCCAGCGACTGGAGGCCGTCGGACGGCTGGCGGGCGGCGTCGCGCACGACTTCAACAACATGCTGGCCGTCATCGTCAGCACGGCGGAGCTGGCCTTGGACCGCCCGGGCGCCACGCCGCCGCTTTCGAACGACCTCAAGGACATCATCAAGGCCAGCAGACGCTCAGCCGACCTCGTCAAGCAGCTCCTCGCGTTCGCCAGCAAGCAGCCCATCACGCCCCGCATCTTGAACCTCAACAGCACCATCGCCGCGATGACCACCATGCTCGGGCGCCTGCTCGGCGAGGACGTGGCCCTCGGCTGGCAGCCCACGCCCGACTTGTGGAACGTCCGCATGGACCCGAGCCAGATCGACCAGCTGCTCATCAACCTGACGGTCAACGCACGCGACGCCATCGCGGGTGTGGGCCACATCCAGATCGAAACGCACAATGTCGGCGCGGACGCGCTCTGCGGCGCACTGCCCGCCGACGCCCCCGTCTGCGACTACGTCCTGCTCGTCCTCAGCGACGACGGTTGCGGCATGAGCGACGAGACCATGGCCCACATTTTCGAGCCCTTTTTCTCGACCAAGGCGCTGGGCGTCGGAACGGGCCTCGGCCTCTCCACGGTGTACGGCATCGTCAAGCAGAACCGCGGGTTCATCCGCGTCTCCAGCGAGCCGGGCAAGGGGTCGAGGTTCAGCATCTTCCTGCCGCGCGAAGGGGGCCGGGCCGAGCTTGTTCGCGACTGTGCCGCCGCGCCCCACCCGCCGCCCGAGGACGGCGCAGAGGCCAAGACCATCTTGCTGGTGGAAGACGAGCCCGCGCTGCTCAACTTGACGGCCGCCCTGCTGAGAAAGCTCGGCTATGTGGTGCTGGCCGCGAGCGGCCCCCTTGAAGCGCTCAACGTCGCCAGCCACTGCCCCGGCACGATCCACCTCTTGCTGACCGACGTCGTCATGCCCGACATGAGCGGGCGCGACCTCTGCGACCAGCTCGTCCAGCTGCGCCCGGGAATCCGCTGCCTCTTCATGTCTGGCTATACGGCAGACATCATCGCCCACCACGGCGTGATTCAGGGCGACATCCATTTCCTGCAGAAGCCCTTCTCCAAGGAGTCCCTCATCGAGCAGCTGCACGAAATCCTCTCGAGCCCCTGACCCTGACCGTCCAGGGCTCGAGCCACACGCACAACCCGGAGCACCCAATGAAGAAGACCTTCGCCGCAGCCCTTTTCCTCTGCGCAGGCGCCTGTTGCGCCCAGACCGCCTACCGAGCTGAGTGGGAGTCGCTCGACAAGCGGCCCACGCCGCTGTGGTGGCAGGAAGCCAAGTTCGGCATCTTCATCCACTGGGGCGTGTACGCCGTCCCGGCCTACGCGCCCGTTGACGAGGCCAACGTCTACGCGAAGTACTCCGAGCACTATGACAACCGCATGCGCACGAAGAACCCGGTCTTCACCAACTTCCACGCCCGCACCTTCGGCGACCGCGTGGCCTACGCGGACTTCGCCACCCAGTTCCGCGCCGAGCACTTCAACCCCGACCAGTGGGCCGACCTCTTCAAGCGCTCCGGCGCGCGCTACGTCGTCCTGACCTCCAAGCACCACGACGGCTTCGCCCTCTTCCCCAGCGCCTACAGCCCGCGCTGGAACAGCCAGTTCCTTGGCGCCCATCGCGACCTCGCCGGCGACCTGAGCGCCGCCGTCAAGAAGGCCGGGCTGCACATGGGGTTCTACTACTCGCTGCTCGAGTGGGGCAACCCGCTCTATACGAAGGAGACCATCGGACGCTGGGTCGCCGAAGTGAACATCCCTCAAATGAAGGAGCTCGTCACCCGCTACAGCCCCGAGATCATCTGGACGGACGGCGAGTGGGACTTCAGCGACGAGGAGCTGCGCAGCGTCGACTTCCTCGCCTGGCTCTACAACGACTCGCCCGTCAAAGACACCGTCGTGGTCAACGACCGCTGGGGCAAGAAGACGCGCGGCCTGCACGGCGGCCACTACACCACCGAGTACGACCTCATCCACACGGGCAGCGCGCTCGACACCCAGTTCGTCCACCCGTGGGAGGAGTGCCGCGGCATCGGCGGCTCGTTCGGCTTCAACCGCTTCGAGACCACCGCCCACTACATGACCTCCGCTCAGTGCGTGGAGACGCTGGTCGAGAAGATCAGCCGCGGCGGCAACCTGCTGCTCAACATCGGCCCGCAGGCCGACGGGCTCATCCCCGTGATCATGCAGGAGCGCCTGCTCGACATGGGCAAGTGGCTCGAAGTGAATGGCGAGGCCATCTACGCCACAACCGCGTGGAAGCACCGCCCCAAGAACATGCGCGAGACCAAGGTCTACTTCTCCAAGAAGCCCGACGCGCTCTACGTGATCTGCGCGCGCTGGCCCCAGGCGCCGCTGGTGATCGACCACGTCGCCAAGGCCGACGCCGCCACGCTGCTCGGCAGCACGCTGCCCGTGACCTTCGCCTGCGCCGACGGCAAGCTCACCATCCAGCCGCCCGCCGTGAACCCCGGCAACATGCCCTGCGACTTCGCCTGGACCTTCAAGGTCTCCAACCCGCAGGAGTAGGCGCGGTCACGGGCGCGGAAGCCAGCCGCGCCGGCGCATCTGCTCGGCGAGCGCCCGCCGAACCTCGGCGGCCTCTTTCGGCGCGACGGCCTGGCTGATCGTCCCCTCGCCGAGCACCCACGCGCCCTCGCGCGGCTCGGTCGAAACGACGCGCGCATAGCCGCGTAGCTCCGCGTCAAGCCGCGCCCGCTCCTGCCGCGTGAGCGCCGGGGGCAGCTCGAACACGTCGTACGCCCGCTTGTTCTCCACGGCCCAGACATGCAGAAACTGCTGCAGCGTCCAGTCCGCCGGGTTGCGGATCCGGTCTTCCCAGAGGCTGCCCAGCGCCCAGGCCCGGTACGTCCGCAGCGCCGCCAGTTCGGCCTTGGGCTTGGGCGGCAAGCCCTTTGCGAGCCGCGCGTGGAAGGCGGCTGCTCGCTCCCAACTGTCAGGCCGCACGTTGGGGAAGGTGTTGCCGTAGCCCAGCCACATCACCGCGTCAACCCCGTGCGCCCACTGCTCCTCCGCCATGCGGTCAACCTGCGCGGGCGACACGTCCGTCAGCCCGCCCGGCCCGCCGTACGTGTGCGCCTGCATCCACGGAACCAGAAGCCGACTGTAGCGCCGCGCCAGCCCCGCGCAGTAGCTCATGTCGGTCGGAATGCTCTGGCTGTATCCCGTCGCCGACACGGGGTACGGATCGAGGTGTACAACGTCCAGCTGCCGCGCCAGCAGCTCCTGCCCCGACCCGTCGTGGTCGTTCGCGGGGCTGAACACGCCGGCCCGCGTCGTGTTGCGGAAGAACAGCAAGCCGGGCGCGGCCTTAGCGGCTTCCTCGCGCGCCACGCCCACGAGCTGAGCGCACCCCTCGTGCAGCGAGTAAAGCCACCACGCGTAAGCGTCCTCGCCGTACACCTCCGGAAAACCCCACGTGCGGGGATACGCCACGCCCTCGCCCGCGCGCGCCGCAAAGGCTCTCAGCGACGGCTCGCTGTAGTCGCGCAGCGGCAGGCTGCACGCCTGCGAATTCAGGTGCCCTGTGATGTAGAAACACTCGTCCCCGTAGCGCGCAGCCAGCACCGCGTCGCCCGGAAACGCTCCTCCGTTCGCTTCCGCCCAAGCCCCGAGGCGCCTGCGGACCTCGCGGCGCACCGTCTCGCGGGTCGTCTCCGCCCAGGCGCTCACGTTGCCGTGCCCGAACATCCAGTACTTGCTCTGGTCGCGCGAGGCCCAGTAGACCGCGACGCCCACGCGGTCGAGCAGCGCGCCGTCGAGGCCCGTCAGGTCGAAGCTCACCGTGTACAGCGTGCGGCTCTTGATCTCAGGCTCGGAGGCCAGCTCCGGCGCCGCGCTGTCGGCCTCCAGACGCGCGCCCGCGGGCGCTTCCGCAACGGAGGCGGGCACGACGCGCAGATGCTGGCGGCCGTCGAACGCCTTCAGCGGCACCACGACCTCGGCGCGCAGCGGCGCCGAGAGCCCCGAAAAGTAGTGGCCCACGCGCCCCGTGTTCTTCGGCGCGCCCGTGCCGCCGCTGCCCATCGTATACGGTAGCCCCTTGCTGTAGACCGGCGGCTCGATCACGATCTCCTGTTTGCCCGCCCCGAAGCGGAAGAGGTGGCGATCAATCGCCTTGCCCTGATAGACGCCGCCGATCAGCACCGCCTCCACCGGCTCGAGCCCCGCGTCGCGCACGAGCCGCGCGCTCTCGGTGACTTCCGGCAAGTCGATGTGGTAGGCGAGGCCCGTGCGCCGCGACAGGTCTAGAGCGGCCTTCATTTCGTCAGCCTTGCGTGCGTCGCAACTGATCAGCCCCACCCCATGCGCCTTCAGATCCGCCGCATCCGCCTCAGCCGAGACCACTTTGCGGTAGGAGCTCCACGCCACAGGCCACCCGGGAGCCCCGGGGCGCGCCGGCTCAGCCCCAGCCCCGGCCGCGACCACCCCCAGCCAAACAACACAGGTCTCTATTTTCACAACCGCCTGGCTCCTGACCTCCGACCTCTGACCTCCGACCTGCCCCTACTCCCGCGCCCGCATCGGATCGCCGTAAAGCCCGATCTCCTCCAGCGGCAGCTTCGTGAACGGCGTGTCCGCCGCCACGGCGTCGAGGTCCGGCATCGCGGCGAAGGCCTGGTTGTCCCAGGCGTCGAGGCCTTTGGGAGGACGGTAGAAGACCTGCTCGGCTCCGACGAACACGTTGCGCCAGACGCTGTTGACGTCGACTTTGCGCTGGATCTCCGTCAGCTCGGGGTAGCGCGTGATGTAGGGCGGCACGAGGATGTTGACCTCTTCGAGCAGAAGGCGCCTCACGTGGTCGCGGTTGATATACTCGTCCCACCGCTTCGGCCCCCACGGCGAGAAGCTCACCCCGTAGCGGCAGCCGACAAACACGTTGTTATCCACAATGTTCAGGTGGCCGCCGTGGATCTGCACGCCGCCGAAGTGGCCGCTTGAGGCGCGCTCGAACCAGTTGCCGTACACGACCATGCCGCTGATCGCGTCGTCGAAGCGGATTCCCGCCTGCCCGCACGGGATTTCGCCGCCGCCGATGTCCTGCCACCGGTTAAAGCGGATCACCACGCCGCCATACGACGGGTTGCCCCACATGTCGATGCCGCCCTGGTCGTCGGACTCCTGCACCACGTGATCCACTTGGTTGAGCTCAATGAGGTGATCGTTACCTTCGATGCGCATCGCGCTCGACGGAGCGCCGTGGAACCAGTTGTGCGCCACGCGCGTGCCGCACCCCTCCAGCAGCAACGCAGGGTTGTAGGTGTGCGACAGCCGCCCGAAACCGCGCACCTCGTTGTTCTCGATCACGATCCGCCCTGAGGTCAGGTTCTTGCGGTTGCCCCCGCTCACGTGCATGCCCGTATGGCCCAGCGTGTGCAGGAGGTTGCCGTAGACCTTCAGGTTGGCGCTGCGGAGCGCCGTCAGCGCCGTGCCGCCGAGCCGGCGGATCACACAGCGCGCGACGACCGCGTTTACGCAGTTGTCCAGCACGAGCCCGTTCTGCTGGCCGTACTCGCACGTGAGCCCCTCAAACGCAACCTCCTGTACGCCTTTTGCCTCGATAAAGGGCTTGTCCCAGCGCGACAGCACCAGCTCGCTGAACCACGGGTGCTTGACGGGCCACACGTAAAGCAAGCCGGCCTTCGCGTCCAGATACCACTCGCCCGGCCGGTCGATCTCCTCCAGCAGGTTCAGCACATAGAACGGGCGGCCCTCGGCGATGCCGTAGCCCGGCTTCTCCTTGAGCGTGAGCGTGCCCGCCGCCGCGTCGAGCGCCTTCACGGGGACGGTGCAGCCCGCCCACAGGTGCAGCCAGTAGCCGTTCGCCATCAGGTCGGCTGCGCCCGCCCACCGCGCCAGGCGCTCGGTCTTGCAGGCAAACGTGTGGTTGGTCGCGTCGAGCACCGCGGCGATCTTCAGCGTGCCGTCGTTCGGCCAGCGCGCGATCGGCAGCGGCGCGCCGTCCTGATACAGCTCGCGCACGGTCCTGTTGCCCATCCCGTACCCGTAGCTCGTCTGCGGCGCCAGCGCCGCGCACCCCTGCGCCCTGAGGTCCGCCACGCGCACCTTGCCGCGCGCCTCCGGCGGCAGCCGCGCCAGCGCCGCCGGATCGGTCACTTTCTTGAGGCCCTTCACGCGGAGCCCGCCGTCGAGCACCGGCTTCTCGTCCCGCCACGCGCGGTACATGACCGGCGCGTTGAAGCAGCCGGAGTCCGCCTCCGTAAGCGTGAAGGTGTTGGTCACCGAGTACCGGCCGCCGCGCAGCCACACGGTCGCGCCGCCGGGCGGTAGCAGCCCGCCGACCTTATTCGCCCGCACGACGTCCCGGGCGCGCTCCAGCGTCGCAAAAGGCTTCTCCAGCGTGCCGGGGCTGGCGTCGTCGCCCGCGGGCGAGACGAAGTACTCCACGCCGGATGCGGGCAGCGGGCGCAACCGCTCGCGCCCCGCCTCGGGGTCGCGCGCGGGCTTGCCTGCCAGACGGTTGGCGCACGCGGCCGCGCACGCCTCGGCCTCGGCCTTGAAGTGCGGCACCTGGTTGGTCACGGCGGCCGCCCTCCGATACGCCTCAGCCGCTTCGGCCAGCTTGCCCTCCCTCTGCCAGGCCTGGGCAGAGGCCAGCGCCGCGAGGCCCCGCACGTGGATGGGCAGCCGCCCGTCCGCGAGCACCGCCTCATACTGCTCCCGCGCGGCTGGCCAGCGCCCGGCCTGGCGCAGCGTCTGGGCACACTTCTGCCGCACCTCCGCGACGTCCAGCGGCGACGCGCCGTCCGCGGTCAGCACCTGCTCATAGACGCGCACAGCGCCGTCCGCATCGCCCTCGCGCGCCAGGCTCGCGCCCAGCGCGAGCGCGAAGAGGCGCTGCGTCTCGGCGTCCAGCTCCATGTGCTCGGGCAGCTTTTTCAGCACGCGGCTCGGCAGCTCCCCTCCTGCGCCTTGGCGGCACGCCTGCACCAGCCGCTCAACCGCCTGCCCGCGCAGGTGCGCCGGCGCGGCCGGATTCTCGAACACCGCCGCGCAGGCCTCGGCCTGATTGGTCGCTCCGTTCCGTGCCGCAGCCAACTGAGCCAACACCGCTTTCGCCGCCGGCCGATCCGCAGCGCCGGCCAGCGAGAGCGCGGCGACCTCCTCGGGCGGCAGCGCCTTGTCGAATACGGCGAGTTCGTCGGCCGCCATCCGCAGCGAGCCCACGCCGTAGCCTGAGAAGCCCAAACGCAGCGAGGCTTTGGGCGCGACTGCCGGCCCGTCGTACGGCTTCTCCGACGAGAGCAGGCCGTTCACGTAGATCCGCACGAGGGAGCCGTCCCACGTCGCCGCCAGATGGTTCCAGAACCCCGCGCTCAGGCTGTCGTCCGCCCGTACCGAGAAGGCCCCCTTCTCGCGCCCCAGCTCGATGGACGGCAGCCGCGTCTTCCAGTCGTAGACCGCCAGCCGCCAGCCGTCGTTGTAGCCGCTGCCACTGGAGGCGATCATGCCGTTCACGCTGCCCGCGTTGCCAGCCTTGGAGCCCATGCCAAGGGGCCTCAGCCAGACCGACACCGTGAACGCGTTGCTGGCTGACGCCAGCGCGGGCGCCTCGAACGAGTCGCCATCCAGAACGACCGCAGCCAGGCCCGCGACGCGCCCGACCTCGGTGGTGACGCCGGAACGCCCGTCCGGACGATAGCGCATATCCGCCGCCGCGCCGGCTAGGTTGGGCTGCGCCGCGTCGCCGCTCTTGAACGAGTAGAAGCGCACGAGGCCCGGCCGCCCTCTGAGCGCTTCCGCATCCCGCCGCCACGCCGCCTCCGGCGCCTGTTGCGCCCACGCCGCGCCCGCCACAGCGAAACCCGCAACGACGCACACCCGCATGATCTCTCTCATCGACATTTCCCCCGCCTCGTTAGATTGCGCCCCACCATACCAAAATTACGCGAGCCGTGAATAGCGGATAACGTGCGACGTCACGGTTATTCGAAGCCATACGGACAGACAACAGCGATAGCAAACAAGTTGTCTTGCCGCGAAGGCACAGCGCGCAACGAAGAAACGCCAAGCCAAACTCCTCGCTACCGATGAAACTCTTTGGCGTCCATTCGTGGTCTTACCGTGTGGCGGAGCTCTATGGAGACGCCATCCCCAACGTCTTCAGCAGCGATTCGAGAGCCTGTCCGATCTCCGCCGGATTGACGCCGTTCGGCCCCGCCCGGCTGACATACGAGAAGCGCCCGTCCACCCCCACGACACAGGCCCGGCTCGGCCACGCCCCGTAGGCGCGCTCGACCGTGTCCGCCATGTCGTCGAGCAGGACGGGCATGCCTAGCTGCATGGTCTTCACGCACCCGCTGGCCGCCTGCGCGCGCTCCTGCAGCGTCTGGGGCGTGTCGACGATGACCCCGTCCCTCTCGTTCTGAGGGACTTGCCGCCCGTCCGCAGGATGAGCTTCGCGAACATAGACAAGGTAGAACTGCGCCCGGTTCCCGTACCGCCGGTACAGGGTCTCCAAGGCCGCAGCCTTGGAGCGGAACGGGGGTCAAGTGAAGCTCGATAAAATTAGCACGACGGGCCGCTTGCCCCGCAGGGCTGACAGGCGCACGGACTCTACCTTCTGAGCCGAGGAGACGGTGTTCGTCGCCAGAAACGGATCCAGCCGGGAAAGCGCGAAGTCGGGAGCCAGCTGCCCAACCTTCAGCAGCTCCAGCTGTCGCTCAGCCTGGCCGGGCCGAAGAGGAGCCTCCCGCTGGGCACTCGCCTGCGCGACCGCGAACAGCAAGGCTGGCATGATCATCCACGCGCGTCGAAACAAGGCCGGCATCCTCACATCCTCCTCCCAAAATTAACCAGTGTCTTCATTGCGTAACGCTGATTATCAAATCCCGCGCCGGATGAGTCAAGTCGGCTATTCAGCTTCCTTCCAGTCGAGCCACTCGACTTGGCGGTCGGCTTTGACCCAGACCACGCGCACGCTGCGGGCCGCTTTCATCTGCCGCCCCTCTGCGGCCGTCACGGAGAGCGCCGGCTTGCCGTCGGCTCCGAGTCTGGCCGCATAGGTCGTGAGCCGGTACTCGCCGCTGCGGTAGCCGAACCCGTTGCCGGCGTCCTCGTAAAGCGCGCCGGCTGCCTCGCCCTTCTCGTCGAGGCTCACGTAGAGGGTCAGCGGGTCGAGCGGCTGCTCGTCGGTGTGCTGCATCGGCGGGCCGGCCGGCACGATCGCCCCCGGACGGATCCTGAGGGCGGGCTGATATTTGCCGTCGTCGCCCTCGACCACGGAGAGCGCGCGCCACGCGCCCTTGGGCAGCGCGCCGCCGTGCCAGTCCGGCACGACCAGCAGATCCGTGCCGCACAGAAAGGCGTTCTCCTCGGCCCGCAAGGCGGGGTCTTTGACGTCGGCGAAGAAGGCCGGCTGCATCACCGGCAGCCCGCTGGTCGACGCCTTCTGGAACTGCGTGTAGAGGTAGGGCATCAGGCGGTAGCGCCGGCTGAGCGCCACGCGCGCCGCGCGCTCGGTTTCCTCGCCGAACGCCCACGGCTCCTTGCGCGGCGCGTTTAGCTCGCTGTGCCCGCGCATAAACGGGTAGAACGCGCCGACCCCGATCCACCGCGCGAACAGCTCGGGCGTGGCCGAGCCCGCGTAGCCGCCCAGGTCGGGGCCGACGAACGGCTGGCCGGAGAGCCCCATGTTCAGGCACATCGGCGTCGCCAGCTTCATGTGCGCCTCCGACGCCGCGTTGTCGCCGGTCCAGGTCGCGCCGTAGCGGTGCCCGCCGAGGTAGTTCGAGCGCGAGAGCACAAAGGGCCGCCGGTCGGGGCTCGCCAGCAGGATGCCCTCGCGCGAAGCCTTGATCATCAGCATGCCGTAAATGTTGTGGTAGAGCGCGTGGCGGCCGGGCTGGAGCACGCCGCCCGCAAACGCCACCCCGCCCAGGTGGGCGGCGCAGTCGGGCATTGTCAGCTGCGGGCCGCCGTTGAACACCGCCGGCTCGTTCATGTCGTTCCACACGCCGTCCACGCCCATCGCCAGGAACGCCTGGTACAGCCCGCCCCACCACGCGGCGGCGGCGGGCAGCGTGAAGTCGGGGAAGCCCGTCAGCCCCGGCCAGACGCGGCCGACGTACATGTCGTCCGGCACGCTCGCCAACTGGGCCCGCCCCTTCGCGTCCTCCTCGCTAAGGAGCTGAGGTCCGTCGCCCGTGCGCACGTAGAAGCCCCTGTCCCGCATCTCGCGGAAGACGGCGTAGTCGGGGTCGGCCTTCGGCGCGGGGTCGATCATCCACACCGAGCGGAACCCGCGCTCGTGGAGGTAGGCGTTGGTCGCCTTGGGGTCAGGGAAGCGCGCCTTGTCGACGGTGAAGATACGGAAGCCGTCCATGTAGTGGATGTCGAACCAGATCACGTCGCAAGGCAGCCGGCGCGAGCGGAAGTTCTCGGCGATGCTGCGGATCTCGGCGTCGTCCATGTACGAGTAGCGGCACTGCTGGTAGCCCAGCGCCCACTTGGGCGGCAGCTCCATCGTGCCGGTCAGGGACGCGAGGGCGGCGAGCACGCCCTGCGGCGACTCGCGCTCGATCACGACCACGCGGAAGGGTGCGGCCTCGAAGTCGAAGCGCACGTTGCCGCCGCGTAGGTCGATCTCGCCGCGCGCCGTCGTGTCCGCGACCACGCCGAAGGCCCGGCCGTCCTTGCGCACCCCCAGCACCCACGGGTGCGCCTGGTAGAGGTTCGGCCCGCCCCCGTACGTGTAGTTGTCCTTGCAGTAGACGAAGGTCACGCAGCCGTTGCGGCGCAGCGGCCCCGCCTGCTCGCCCGTGCCGTAGAGGTCCGCCTCGCGCCCGAGCCCGTCGAACGCCGCGCGGTAGCGGGCCGGCGCGGGGCCGCCGCTGTTCAGCTCCTTCACGGTCTCGTAAGGCCCGCTCACCGTTGACCACGCGGGCTTCAGCGACCAGGACGGAGGCACGTCGCCCTGCCTCTTCAGGGCGACGGCGAAGGCTGGCGACGGCGCCAGCCTTGCGGCGTCGAAGGCCGGCGGCTCGAGCACGACAATCCCGTCTCCGGCGGAGTAGTCAGCCGACCAGGCAACACCCCGGCAGAGAGCCGCGGCCAGCGCCGCGGCGACAGAGCGAGCAGACCAGAGACCCTTCATGCGCGACCTCCTTATCCCAACCCCGCAACGCATCTCAATGGACAGGCCTTGACTGTAGCACCTGCGCAAGGAACTGTCCAGCGGAAGCCTGTTCGTGCTTGACGCATCCGCACCGGTTTGACAGCCTACCCGCCTGCAAACGCTGTCTCCGGCCGCTTTCAGGGCGCTCGCGCGCCAAGCATCCGCCTGAGCCGGGCCGGCTGACCGCAGGGAGAGAGGCGCAATGCCAGACAAACCCCGACATCTCGTGCAAGGCGTGCGGCACCTCACCGCCACGACGTTCGTGATCCGCATCGACCGGCACGCGTTCCGGGCGCTGGCCGGGCAGCACGTGACGCTGGGCCCCCACCAGTTCGCCATCAACCGCGAATACTCCATCTATTCCCCGCCCGACGAGCCCTACCTGGAGTTCATCATTAAGGCCCGGCCGGGAAGCGAGACCGCCCGCGCCCTGCAGCAGGCCAGGCCCGGCGACGAGGTCGACCTGGCCGGCCCCTACGGCGAGTTCCTGATCGCCGATCCTGCCGACCGGACACGCCGCTACCTCTTTGTGGCCACGGGTGTCGGCATCGCGCCGTTCCACTGCTTCGTCAGGCACTACCCCGGGCTCGACTACAGGCTGATCCACGGCGTCTCCCGGCTGGAAGACCGCTACGAGCTGGCCGACTACGAGCGAAGCCGCACCGTCGCCTGCGTCAGCCGCGAGGAGGGCGGCGACTTCAAGGGGCGGGTCACAGACTACCTCCGCACGCACGCCGTCGAGCCGGACCGCCTCTGCTACATCTGCGGCCACAGCGCCATGGTCGCCAACGTGTACGACCTGCTGCGCGGGCAGGGCGTGCCCAGCGACAACCTCCTGACCGAGACCTTTTTCTAACCGACCCGCAAAACCGCGCACATGACGGCCGTCCGCGCAACGGCGAGGCACAGACACCATGAAGGTTGCGATCTCCTACCCGCCCATCCTGAACGCCCGCGGCCAAGTCGCCATGGTCTCTCAGAACCGCAACGTGCAGTACTTCAAGATCCCCACCTACCTTCTGCCGGTCGTGCACGCGCAGGCGGCGACCTGGTTGCGCGACATCGGCTGCGAGGTGCGCTGGGACGACGGCAACGCGCAGCAGAAGAGCTTCGACGAGTGGTACGCGGGGCTGCTCGCGTGGCGGCCGGACGTCGTGGTCTTCGAAAGCACGACCCCCGTGATGAAGTTCTACTGGCGGCTGATCAACCGGCTCAAGGGCGACCTGCCGAAGGCGCTCGTCATCATGACCGGCTACCACTCCATGCGCAAGCCGGCCGAGACGATCCGCGAGAGCGCGGCCGACGTCATCGTGCAGAGCAACCACGTCGACTTTGTCCTGAAGAAGCTGATCCCTTACATCGCCGAGCACGAGGACTGGCGAACCTCCTGCATGATCGAAGGGCTCTGCATCCGCGTCGAAGACCAGAAGTTCCGGCCCACAGGCGCCTTCAAGCGGGTCGAGGACCTGAACCTCTCCCCCGACGTCGACCGCGATCTGGTCGAGTGGAAGCGCTACGCCTACGAGAACGGCAACTACCTGCGCACGCCAGGCACGTATGCCACCAGCGTGATCCGCGACTGCACGTTCGGGAAGTGCACCTTCTGCCGCTACAACGGCCCCGACCTCACCTTCTCCGTGCGCTCGGTCGAGAGGAGCTTGAACGAGTACCAGCGGCTGATCGAGGACTATGGGGCGCGGGAGATCTTCGACGACTCCGGCGTGTGGTACCGCGGCGAGCAGGCGCGCGAATTCGCCCGCGGGATCATCGCCCGCGGCCTGCACACGCGCGGCTGCTACTTCGGCTTCAACACCCGCTTCGGCTACCTGGATGAGGAGACCATTGCGCTGCTGGCCAGGGCCAACTTCCGCTTCGTGCTGGTGGGCCTGGAGGCGGCGGACGCCGAAACCCTCACGCGGCTGAACAAGGGCTACCTGCCGCACCAGGCCCTCCAGAACCTCAACCTCTTCACCCGCTACGGGCTCCACCCCCACCTGACCATCATGGTGGGCTACTACTGGCAGACGGCCGAGCAGCTCGCGGGAACCGTCCGCGCCGTCCGCGAGATGATGTTCAAGGGCGCGGCCCGCACGCTGCAGGTGACGATCTGCACGCCGCTGGACTTCACGCCCTACCACAAAGAGTGCCTCGCCAACGACGTGCTGCTGACCGAGGACTACGACGACTTCGACATGAGCAAGCTAATCGTCAAGACGCCCATCCCGCACGAGGCGTACTACCAAGCGATCCGCGACATGTACGGGATCGCGGTGGACCCCCGCTTCGTGGCCCGCCAGCTCCGCTTCCTCGCCTCGGGCCGAGGCCGCGACTGGGAGTTTCTTTTCCGCTACGGCTGGCGCGCCCTGCGCCGCGTGCGCAACCACGTCTACAACCTGACGTCCCAGCGCCACCCCTGACCGGCCGGACGCGTGCGCTTCGCAGCTACTGCTCCAGCCAGACGCGGCCGCGGAAGAAGCGGCGATCCGCAGCCTCGAGCTGGTTGGTGTAGCTGATGGTCTGGCCCTCGCCCACCACATTCGTCAGCCCCGCCACGCCTACCCAGCTGCCAGGCGCCAGCAGGTCGTCCGCCTGCACGAGCCCGTAACGGCGAATGCCGCTCAGTCCGTAGGCGCTGCCGTCGTATGGCACGGTCGGGAAGGACACCACCGACAGCCCGCCGCCCATGTCCAGCTCGAGGCGGAACACGCTCTGCGACTGGGTTGCGTCCGTACCGGCCACATACTCGTCTCCATTAGGCACGCCATCGCCGTCCGTGTCTGCCTGCTCGTGCTCGGAGAAGTTGTCCGTCCAGGCCGGGTTGATCTGGTTCAGCCACAGCTCCGGCACGCCGGAGCCCGTCAGCTTGGCCGCGAAATCGGCCGCCAGCGCGTGCTCATCCCACACGTTTGTAAAAGCGTAGCTCAGCACAGGGCCGACCGCCTGACCGTCCACCCGAACCGCGCTGACCTGAAAGAACGGGTCGGCGAGAACCGAGATGTTGGTCGCTGTCCCCACAGGAACCAGCAGCTCGCCGGCGGGCGCAACGCGTCCGTGGGAACCCGCCGAGGCGATGATCCGCCGGTACAGCATGGAGTTGTAGGTGTCGACGACCAGATCGTCGACCTGCACTTGCCCCGTGAACTCAATACTGCTCATGAAGTTGCTGTTCGTGCTGGCCGACGCAAACCAGGCCGACGGCCGAGTAACCAGCTGGCGGTCAACCCAAATCTGGAAGCCGAACGACCCCGACGGGTCGCGCGCGTAGTCCGCCATCACGGTCAGCCGCACAAAGGCGTTGGACGGGAGCGTCACATCGGCCAGCTCTGTCCACCGGTTCGTGCTGCCGGGCAGCCCATGCCACACCAGCAGCCGCCGGTCGCTGTTAACCCAGAAAGCAAGCTGCGCGTCGGGCTCAAAGTCCGGGCGCGCCTCGGCCCCCGCATTGCACGCGAGCAGCATGTCCATGCAGACATTGGTCTGCGCGCCCGTCTGGTCAAACAGGTTCGTGATGCCGCCGTCAATGGACAGGCCCTGCGCGTGCGCTCCCGCCACCGGCACGCCGCCGGCTCCGGCCGCGTAGCGGTTGGTTTCGACCACGGCGCGTTCGGCGCTGACGCCGTACCAGCCCCTGACCCCGACCAGCGTCGAGCCCAACTCGTAGGCCTCGAACGTCTCCTTGTAGGGAATGCGGTTGGGGGCATTCGTTTCCGTCACGGTCACGGTGATGAAGCGGTTACTCACCAACTGGCCGTAATACAGGGTCAGCATCAGCTCATACCGGCCCGGCTGCGTGAATTGCGCCGACGCGTCGGCCTGCGTCGGGCGCTCCACCACGACCGACGTGTCGCCCGGGCAGGCCCAGACGAAAGTGACCGGGTTCGTCGAGCCGCTCAGGCTCTCGACAGCCGCATGGAGATCGATCCGGTCCGTCACCGTCAGGTTGATCGCCTGATCCAGTCCGGCCGCAAAGCCCGGCATGTTGGTGTAAACGATGATCGGAACCGCGGCTGACGTCGTGACGCCCTCGTCATCGGTCAGGCGCGCCGTAATCCACCGCACGCCTTCGCGCGCATCCAGCGCGACAGACGCCGAGTACGGAGCGGACGAAACGCTGGCCGCATCCACGCCGTCGACACAGAAGACGACCTGCCCGACCGCGCCGGCGACAAAGGGTGCGTCGATCATCGCCGCGACGGCGATCGAGCACGGCGCCAGATAGCCTGTGTTCGCCGAGGGCGCGGAGACGACGATCTTCGCAGGCACGAGTCCCGGCGTCGCGGCGAGCCCGGCCACCCAGCTCGCCGGATCGGCGCCGCTGTTCTGCCCCGGCAGCCGCGTCAACGGGCACCCTGTGCCGTCCGCTTCAGTCGCCCAAGGCGCCCCGTCGTAATACGTCACCTGATCGATGACGTGCCACGAGGCCGCGTCCCCGTCGACGTCGGGGTTGACCGGACGCTCCAGGCGCACCGAGTCGGTCCTGTTGTCCAGGTGGCCCGAGAAGGGGCCGATCAGCCGGATCTGCCCATTCGTCAACGCGTAGGCGGAAAGGAACGCCCCGAGGGCCGCCGCATTGGTCGCGGGATCAAATGAAACGACGGCCAGGTGCCCGCCGGCCGGCACCACCGTGTTGGAGGGAAACAGGTAGCTGATCCCGCCGGCTAAGCGCCAGACGCCCACATCCTCCACGAGGTTCATCAGCGTGATCGGCTGCGCGTTCGGATTGTACAGCTCTACGTACTCGTCGTTCTCGTTGTTCTCCGGATTGTCCGCCGTCGGCTTCGGGTGGTACATCACCTCAGAGATCACCACGTCGGCGGCTGCCAGCCGGTTTGAGGCTCCGGGCGTCAACACGCCATAGAACCAAGACGCCGCGCCGTCGGGGAAACGGACCAGCGGCACGCCGTTCTCCTCGCCTTTGAAGGACACGGCGTCCACCACGCGGTCCTGTCCCGTGCCCGGTAAAAAGGAGAGCAGAACCTGTTCGCCGGCTTTGTCCAAGCCGAAGCCGTTGGTGATCGGGGAGTGGAAGTCGTGGATCTCGTCGAAGTAGCGCCACCCGTATGCGGCGAGCGAGTTCGTTGCCGGTATCGCCCATTTCGCCAGATCTTCGGGATCGTCGCTCAGGTACCACCCGGATCCCAAGATCACCGGCTGGCCCGTCGTGTTGTACAGCTCGATGCCGTCGTTGGAATCATAGGGCGGGCTGGCATAGTCCGTGTGCGCCAGAATCTCATTGAGGACGAGCGACGCCGCCGGCGCGGACGGCTCGGCTTGCCCCGGCGAGCCGCCGATGTAAACGCTGGCCTTCCAGTTTCCGGAGTAGTCCAGTTCGTCGTCCGCCTGCGCCACGCCCGGCAGCGGAACCAGCGAGTGCCCCGCGCCGTCGGTCGCAACCAGCCAGCTGTTGTTGTAGGTGAATGAAACCACGCTGCGCCCCAGCGCATCTTCGAGCTCAACCTTTTCGCCGGCGTCGTCGAGGCTGGTCGAAGGGAAGGCGAACACGCCGGCGATCCGCTGCGGCGGAACCGACGGATAGCGGTTCGTAAACGCCGCCAGGTTCTTGACGACCAGGACGAACTCGCCCGGATTCAGCGTCTGGACGGCGCTCTCCGTGAAGTCGAACGACACGCCCTGCGTGAAGCGCAGCCCGGACAGGCCGACCGGCGCGGAGCCTGCATTCTGAAGCTCGATGAACTCGTCGTCGCCCGCCAGATAGCTCTCGCCGCCGACGGAGACCGGATGCCCCGGATGAACCATCAGCTCGGTCACCCGCAGAGCCGGCTTCTCGGCCAGCGTGAACACGGCCTCGGTCAGCGCGCTCCACTCGCCGCCCGCCGTGCGGGCGCGGGCCTTGACCCGCGTCGTGCGCGTCAGCGCCACGCCGTTCGTATACAGCGCGCCGAGCACGGCGCCCGTTCCATACTGGCGCGGGTCGCTGCCGTCCGTCGTGTAGTAGATCGGCTGGGCAGCCGTCACGGCCACGCTCAGGCTGTTGGAGAACGCGCCGCCGAACGGGGCGAACACCGGCGCATCGTTGGTCGGGTAAAGCCCCCGGATCCTGAAGAACTGGAGCGCCTTCGCGCCGCGCTGCGTCAGGAACGTATTCAGCACGTAGTCGCGCTGCGCCCGCCACTGGTCGACCGTGTGCGTCGCGTTGCCGTCCTGGTCGCCCCAGCGCGCGCTTTCCGCGACGAGCGCCGGCTCGATCATCGCCGCCAGCTCCTGGTACAGCGGCACCGTCACCTCGGGCGTCAGCGGGCCGCCGTTGAACATGTGCTTCTGTATCCGGTCGGCGAAACGCAGCCGATACTCCGCGTTCAACGCCAGCCGGCTGTGCATCACAGCCGCGCCCCTGGCGTCGCCGGTCACGTCGCTGTTGATGTCGCCCCACACGCCTAAGCTAGCCTCGCAGTCCCAGATCGAGAATTTGAACCCCGTGCTCACCGAGTCGATCCGGTCACGGAACGCGCGCCAGTTGTTCCAGGGCCAGTCGCTGTTCGCGCTCCAATACTGAGCGACCAGATAGTCGATGTAGTTCCCGATGTCCAGGTAGACCGGATAGGCCATGTCACGCGCGCCGCCCGGGCCATTCCCCTGCACCCGCTGGTAAATCTCGTTGCTGACGCCGTTGGTGGGGAGCATGTTCACCATCGTGTTCCATGCCGTCAAGTTGCCGTCCAAGGCGACCCCGTCCTGACTGCGCACGTCCCAGGTGTCATCCTGTCCGCCGTAGTAGGCGGCAGCCGTTTCCCCTGACACCTGTTCCGTCAAGTTGTAGATGCCCCAGTACAGCCCGTTCAGGTAGAGGTGAACGAACGTGCCGTGGGGCGAGACCCCCCCCATGTCCCGGTGCGTGCGCCGCATGAACTCGTCGACGATGTACTGCGTCTTCTGATGCCCCCACTTATTCCACCCGTCATTCGCTCCTGCGCGAAGCACCAGGTCGTCGAACTTGGTGACCGCGTCGCCGGAGAATATATCCTCCTCCAGCCAGCCCTCGCCGTAAAAGCTCTTGAACTGCAGCGAAAACGACTTCTTCAGCGAATAATTAAAGCCTCTGAATGCCCCGCCCTGAATCTGCAGGCCGCAGTCGACCTGGAAGCGGCTGTCGTTGTCGGCATCGATCCACTCCGCCGACACTTCTCGCTCCCAGTTGGTGCCCGTCGAATTCGGGTTGACATAGATACCCCTGGCCGCGTCGAACAGGTTCGACACCGGCGTCACAAGCGACAGCGACGGCAAGGCTTTCAGCGCGTTCGTCAGCGACACGCCGTAAGCCGCGACGACCGTCTGGTTCATGCTGTAATCAGGCAAATTTGTGCTGCCGTTGGATATCCACAAGTTCGTCGGATACCCCGCCGGTATGCCGGACTGGCGCAGCGCATCGTCCGCCGAAATATAGCTGTGGGTGTCGACGGTCGAAGGCGCGAACCCGCTCTTGAACGCGGCCGCGCGGAGCACGGCGGTGTGGGTCAGGTCGAACGGCGCCGTGCAGAGCGCGCTCGCGGCCGTCGGCGACTCGGCGTCGGTCGTATACCGGATCTCGGAGCCCGCCATCGACGGCGTCACCGTAACCTGCGGCAACGCGTTGGTGTAGACGCCCCGCTTGGGGCTAAACTTGACGCCCGTCACCTCGTTGCTGGGCCCCGAAAACGCGTTGACCGCCAACGGCGTCGGCACGCCGAAATAGCGGCTTTCCCCGGCCAGGCCCAGCCCATAGGAAATGTCCGCCGATTGCGCGGGAAACGCCGGCGCGTATTCGCTCGCCACCGTCACGCCGTCAGGCTTCACCAGCCCCAGATACTCGCCGTCGCCGCTCAGGGAGAAGCTGGCGTGCAGCTCGCTGTTGGTGACCGAGTACGCCTTGCTGTCGGTCCAGACCAGCAGGTAGCCCCTGCTGGCGATGATCGACGCGGCGTGAGCGGGGAACTGCCACTTCGTGGGCGTGGTCGCCTTGTCCGTCAGGTACCACCCGCCCAGGTTCACGTTGGTCGGGGCCGGGTTATACAGCTCGACCCAATCCTCGTACTTGCCCAGCGAGTTCTTGCGCGTGGAGTCGTTGATCGCCATGAATTCGTTGATGATGACGTTGGTCGCCGCCGCGGGAAGGCTCGCCGTCAGCTCGGGCAGCATGAGCAAATCGCTGCTGCTGCCCGAGTTGTTCAGCGCGTGGACGGCCAACACATTCGCACCGCTTGACACGTAAGGAAGATACGCTGTGAGATTGACACTCTGGTAGCTTTGGGCCAAGCCGTCATCGCGGCTGGCGGTCGCGGTCGAGTTATAGGCCGCATTCGCTGGCGCGTTCGTCCGCGCGACCTCGACGCCGTTCAGATAGGCGATGAATCCGTCCTCGTACTTGAGCCGCAGGGTGAGGCTGTCGTAGTTCTTCCCGGCCGGCAGCTCGAACGCGAAACGCGCGTAGAAGGTGACCGTGCCGACCGGAACCGTCGCGCCGAACAGCGAGGAGTACGTGCCTTCGGTGTCGTATCCCAAACCGCTGCGCCCGTCTTCCCACAACGAATCGTCGAAAGCCCGCGCCGTCCAGTTCGTCCCGAGCGAGCCGTCCGCAGGAACCAGGTAGCGGCACACCGCGTTGGACGCCACAAGCGTCTCGTCGAGGGCGACCGCCTCACAAGCCAACAGCCCCCCCACAATCGCAGCCAAGAAACCGAACCGGAAACGAATTCGCCACACACATCGTGCCGTCATTACCATTGCCCTTCCGTAAGCAACCTGAGAACTCCAGCCCACCCGCAAAGAAGACACGTCACACATGAGACACCACGCTTGACCCGCAAAGGTTAGAATTGTGGCATGTGGAGACGTGAAAGGCAAGGGCAACCGCCAGTTACAGATCCAGCCCCTCATTTTGCTTGCACACCGCGCTTGCGTTGTTAGAATGACAACATGAAACGGAAACGTGTGTTGCACATCGCTCTGATCTACAACACCTGTCGCGCGGCGGTGCCGGAGACTCCGGACGACCGCGGCAGCATGGATGATCTGAAGATCTTCATCCGCCGTGTGGCGCGCGTGCTGCGCAGCCTCGGCCACCGTGTCACGGTGTTGCCGCTGGCCAACGACATGCTGGGCTTCCAGCGCAAGCTGACGCGCCTGCAGCCGGACGTGGTCTTCAACCAGTACGACGACGTCGTGCACAGCGCGCTTTACGAAATGCGCGTGGCCGCGCTCGTGCGCATGATGGGCTTCCCGATCACCGGCTCGCACGCCCTGGCGCTGGGCCTCTGCCGCTACAAGCACATGGCCGCAAGCCTGCTCCAGGGAGCCGGCTTGCGGGTTCCACCCGGGGCGCGGCTGCTGGAGCGCGTGAAGGACGTAGCCGGCGTAAAATGGCGCTTCCCCGTCATCGTGCAGGCCGCGAAAGAGCATGCGGGTGTCGGGCTGACGCGCCACTCGGTGGTTCACTCGGTCACCGCCCTGCGCCGTCAGGTCGGTATCATTCTGCGTGATTACAACCAGCCGGCAACGGTGCAGCGCTTCCTGCCGGGCCGCGAGTTCAACATCGGCATCATCGGCGGAACCAAGCAGCGCGTGCTGCCCTTCGCCGAGGTCAACTACTCCGAGCTGCCGGACGACATTCCGCAAATCATGTCCTACGCCGCCAAGTGGACGGAAAGCAGCGTCGAGTACAAGCGCACGTCGGTGATCTGCCCGGCGGCTGTCTCGCCGCCCTTGGCTCGCCGGCTAACCGCCCTGACGGTCAAGGCCTTTCGCGCGCTGGGCGGATGGGGCTACGGCCGCGTGGACATTCGGCTCGACGAGCACGGCGAGCCGCACGTGCTGGAGGTCAACTGCAACCCCTGCCTGGAGGAAGACGTCGCGCTGGCCCGCTCGGCTAAGGCTGCTGGCATCGCCTACCCGCAGCTTCTGCAGATGATCATCGACGCCGCCTTCGAAAAGCCGCCCTTTGACGCCGATGTGCCGATGCTGGTGCCGCCGCGCCCGGCCAGCCCACTGGAGCCGACCTGAGCCGGGCTACTCGATGTCGAAGCGGCCGCGCAGCCCGAAGCGCGTCGCCATGGAGGTCACCAGCGCGGTGATGTCGAGCAGGTAGGCATCCTCGCGGCGGGGGTACATGCGCAGGCCCAGCGCCTTGCTGCGGTCGGAGAGCTTGGCGAGGATCATGCCGATGTCGTCGGCCGTCATGCCCGACCAGCGGGCGATTCGGGCGGTCAGCGCGCGCCGCCTACGCGCCAGAAAGAGATGGACGGGCAGCGAGTCGGCAAACCCCCGCGTGCGGGGGAAGATCTCGCGCAGCTTGTCGTCCACGTACCCCTGCGCGGCCGCTCGGTAACGCTCGAGCCGCTGCCCGTAATGCTCGGCCAGCGAGACGTTCATTTCCGCGGTCGGCGCGATCAGCGTTCCGCCGGTGACGAGCGGGGGTCGCTCGCGGTAACGCCGCATCAGTCGCGCCACATACTCGATCTTGGCCAGCGCCGGCCAGCCGGCGTAGCGCGTGCGCCAGCGCGAGCCGGGGGTCAGCCAGATGGCAAAGGTCTCGGCGAAATCCTCGTCGGGGTGCTTCTGCGCATACGTGTTGAGGTGGTACTGCCCGTGGGTCAGGTGGCGGACAAACAGCCGGCTGAAGGGGTCGGGCGAGAAGGCGTCGCGATAAGGCTTGTTGAAACGGCCGAACTTCTCGTTCCACTCCTTGTCGTCCCAGAGGCGGTACGCGTAGTTGATGGCATGCCCGGCTTCGTGGCGGAGCAGCATCATGATGGTGTCGCCGTCCTCTATCTCCCCGGTCTGCTCCTCCTCGATCCGCGCCAGGCGCTTGTCGGCCAGGTAGAAGGGAATGCCGATCACCGGAACTTCGTCCGGGCAGCCCCAACTGTCGGTCAGATAGAAGCCGGGCACGAACGCGAAACGGCTCGCCGCAAATTCATTCTTGAGCCGCAACACGTAGGGCTCGACCGGCGAGCGTTCGATGCGCAGGGGCAATTGGCTGATACGCGTGTTCATCAGTTCGTAGCGAACTGTTTCCCATGCGTTGATAACTGAATGGATGCGCGAGGTGGCGGCCATGGCGGAGAGTCGGTGGCGGGGTTAAACCCGGCAATTCGCGGCGCCGTGTCAAGGCGACGTCTTTTCCAGCGAAGATGAAATACGTTAACCGGAAGTCACGGGGGAGTCAAACCCTTTGGCGGCCGGAAAGGCCCGGCGCGTCCCGGCCGGCCGCCCGGGCCCGACGCGCCACGAGCCGGAATCCGAGACTGGGCCGCCCGCCCGCGCCGTCTGAATGCGGACGAGCACGGGTGGGCTGATACGGCGTTGCCTACCCAAAACAAGAAAACTAGCAGTCGCTGTAAATATCTGGCGTTCAATAGGTTATTTCGATTGTCACCCCACGGGGTTGAGGCATGGCATAAAACGGCGGATTGGCTACGGGGTGTCCACTACATCAGGGACATTCTGGAGGAGGCAGAAGTGTGCGCATGAAGCCTCCTATGCCTGCCTAGCGGCTACCGGCTCGCCACCCTTATACACGGCAAGCAGCGGTTAAAGTCTGGATTCTCAGGGTTTCACCTTGCTAAAGTGGTGTCCTTGGATATCGAAAACGAAATGAGCGGAAACACAGACATCCTGATTGTCGGCGGGCCGGAGACACCTCCTGTCACGGGGAGCAAGAAGGTTCGCCAGGTGCGCTTGGACTTCGCGGGGCTCTGCGAGGCCTATAGCCTGCCTCCAGAGATCGAGACGGTCATCTATATGCCTGTGTTTCCATAAGCACCTGTTTCACGGTGCCAACCGAGAATGAGATTAAAGCCTTTGTTACGAAAGAAGGTGGTTAGGCTACGTGCTCGCATGCGCACCCGACGGCCTGCCGATACTGGTTATCGACCCGCTGGCGGGGCCGCTGGTCGTCAAGCTGTTCGAGGCGCTTGCAGAACAAGTCCACTAAGCTGACGGCCACTCCCGCCAACCGGAAAGAGGCGCAGCAGATCGCCGTCTCCTGCGAGCAGGCTCATCAGTACCGGACAGTCGTCAAGACGCTCCGCGACAATTACTCGAAGATCGCCCAGAAGCTCAACCGCTCGTGGAAGGTTCCGACCGTCAAGGACTTCATCGCGAACTGGACGGCCATGTCTGCGCTGGTCGTTGACCCAGATGACGTTCCTGCCATTGTATGGAGCCACTTTTGCTTCATAGGGGTTCAGCGGTGTTCCACCCGCAAACGCCGCTCCCGACGCGGTCAATGCGTACACTGCAAATAGCCAGACATCCTTTAAAACAGTGTGCAGTCTCATAGTCGTTTCAACGTACTCTGAACAGCATTTCAACACCGCCCAAGGTCTTGGCGGCAACCGTCGCTTCAGCAGACTGGCCACCGACACGCTGGGTCAATCCTCCCTGATAAATCCTCACACCGTCCGGTGCGGAACTCGACCACACCACGTTAAGTTCGGTGAGATCAATCCACGCCTTGCCGACACGTCCTAAAGCACGCAGACGGGTGGTTTCGTGTAGCCCCAGCGAGCGGCTGTCACCCGGTGTGTCGCTCGACTCCTCGACTTTCAGCTCCTCTATCTTTGCGAGCGCCTCTTTCACAAAGATGAGCTGCGTGAGCGACTCCGGCGGGATGTCCAGCTTTACCTTGCCCGAAGCCACCGGCAGTTGCGCTACCGCCTGATCTCTCCGCCACAGCGACGTCTCGCGCACAACTGCCGTCGCGTAGCCGCCGCCCAGCGGCCCGACATCAAAGCCTACGGCCTTCACTGTCACGGGCTCGGGATTCGCGACCAGCACGATCAGCCGCTCTTCCGTCCGAACCGCCAGCGTGCGCAGCTCCGTGCCCCCGCCGCCGTGCGCATAGTACTTGTTCAGTTCCAGCGACGGATACACGTTGCGCCGATTAATCGGATCGCTCACCGCGCCGACCCCGCGGTTCGCCTCCCCCAGTTCGAAAACCTCATAACTCGGCTGTTCACTCCTCGTGCCAGGCACGCAGCGTGCTGCCATTTTCAGCATGTGGTACGCGGGCGTGGCGAAACGGAGCTGCAACGCCTCAGACGAGGGCGGCAATGCCTCTTTGCCTTTGCGCAGCGCTTGATCCTGCCCGGTCCAGTCCACGAGGTTCATGTCCCCGTACACCAGACTCTTGAAATTGCGATGGGTGGCCGGAAACTGGAATTGGTACAACAGCGCCGCCTCCAGGCCTGGGTCTCCGGGACGCACCCCTTGGAGCGCGGCCATCAAGAGCCCCGCGACCTGTAGAGAGGGCCGCATGCCGAACAGCGACTCCTCCGGCGGCATCGGCCCGCCCACGCGGTTAAACTCGGTCAGGAGCGTGCGCCGTCCCGACAAGCGGGCGTGTGTGAGCGCCCGCGACAGTTTGCGTGCGAACAGATCCGGATCCGGCTCATACAGGTGGACGTCAAGGAAGTCCACATACGGTTCCACATATGGCCAGTACTCCTCCCAATTCATGTAGCAGGCCGGGCCCGATAGACACAGCGCTGCGGATGTCTTGGCGTCCGGCAGCTTTGCCCGCACGTCCTCTAGGGCCAACCGCGCCATCCGGGCCAGCACGCCGACCTGCCGGACGGTCTTCTCATCACCCGGCGGCTCGTTCATCATCATGTAGTGCGTCACGTTGTACTTTGTGGCATAACGCCAAATGCAGGCGAAATAGTACTCGTAGCCCGAAGCCGCCGCGCCCCAGTCAATGCTCGCATCGCTCGGCACGTAGCCCTCACCCCACGCGGTCAAAAGGGGACGCGCGAAATAGTTCGGCGCATAGGCCATCGAAAGGATCGGCTTAACCTTGATCGCGTTCAGCTTCTCGACGATGAGGTCAGGCGTGCCCAACCAAGGGACTTCCTCGCTGAAACGGTATTGCGTCCAAGGCGTATTGCGCTCGGGATCATTCAGTAGGCGTGCCCGGAAAGCTTCAAATTCGTCGCGCGAACGCAGAGCGAAATACGCTGTTTCCGCTGGCGATATCGCCTTGCGTAAGTTTGTGTCCGGATGCCCAACCCGCACCATGCCGACGCCCGAATCAGCCAGCCAGTCCCACACGTTCGCGCGCTGGGCATGCTGCATAACCTCCACATTGACACCAAGGTATTTGGGCGTCTGGGCGACAGGTCGCGGGTCAATCAGATACACGCACGGAGCGGCTTCAGGAGGATCGGCAAGTACCTCAACCGCGCCAATCAACAGAACCTCCAACACAGCGAATCGCATAGTTCTGATTCTCATTCGCATCACTTCCTTTGACCCAAAAGCACATCGTCTTTGCGGCTTTGACATTCGTTCGATTGGGTTTCTTCGAAAAGACGCACCGGGCCCAGCAAACCGCTCGGATGCAAGATTCCGATCACCTGAAGATCTTCCGGTTTGATGAACATTCGCGACCATTTTAAATTCCCGGGTCCGGGATTTGGCAGCAGCGGAATGACTGCGTTTTCCATCACGTTGCATACGCCGATGGAAATCCTGTTTTCACCAGCCTTGAGCAGTGCCGACGGAATGGCCAGACGATAAGGCGGTTCGAAGACGATGCCGACCGGCTGGCCATTCACATCCACCTTGGCAGCGTCCTTCACGTCGCCGAGGTCAACCCATAGCTGATGCCCCGGAGCAAGCTTGGGAATGGAGACCGTCTTTTGATAAACGGCCATTCCTGAAAAATACTTCAGATCCTCCTTGCTGGTCCAGTCGGCAAGCGTGTCGAAGGTCCTGGTAAAAACGGGCCGCTGGTCTGCATGATGGAATTCGACTGTCCACGGCGCCGTCAGCTCCGCCAGCAATTTGGATTCGCCCTGTTTTGAAGGCTTTTCCCGGAGGGCTTGACCGTACCGGAAGACCAACAATTTGCCTGTCCGTCCCGGTAGCTGTAGCGGGCCGGTCATCATGCCAGCCTGCCCGGTGAAATCCAGCGGTGTCATCGCTCCTGTCTTGGCGTCCCAGCACTCGGCAACTCCTTCGGCGCGGAACCCTATGGCTCTATCCAGCGCTTGAGTAGATGGATTGAAAACAAAATACGTATCGAAATCAGTTCCCTTCCGGTGTTCGAACTCGACATTCGCGCCCGTGACTTGGGGCGGGACGTTGAGTTGATGCAAAACCAAAGGCAACTGATCCGGTTTCAACCACCACGTGCGCCCCTTTTCAACCTGCCTTGGCGTCTCCCCCTGCTCTTTTGGGAAGAGCCGGCCGACAATGGTGTGAAGTGCGGTCTCTTTTGTCTGATAATCATGAAATCCAGGAACGCGCTCAGGGAGAACCAACGTCGCGACATTGGCTCCCGCTTTGACCAAGGTTTCCAATTTTTCCAGAAGTTCCAGCGGCATCTCTTCGGCTTCGGACCTGAGAATCAAAAGCCTATATTGCCCGCAACCCATGATGATACGGCCTTCGCTGACAGTGGAACGGCTTAAGAGTGCCCTTTCGCTGACGCGGTCCTGCTTGCGCGTGCCATCAACGATCCCGGCGCTTTTCAGGCTAGGGTCGGAGCCCCCGTAAAAGGCGATATCGACAACCGGACGACCGCTTCGCAAGACCATGCTGAGGCGGGCCACATAGTCGGTCAACCCTCTGGCCAGAGGAAACCAGGAGTTGCGATGGTTGAAATTCATGCTGGCGTAAAAAAGCCAGCCAGGCCACCCGGCCCCATCGGGAGAATAGGTCCAACCGTGATGATTGATGCGATTGACCCCGATTGAAAAAAGCTCATCGGAAGCCTCTCTCAACTCCTTCAAGGTCCCCCGAAAATGCGGGGTCTGCCAGGTGTACGCCTCAGCCGCAAGGATGTTCCGTCCATACAGATGGCCGGCCGAACGCATGGAACCCAGTCCGCGATCAGCCACCGGCTTGGACTTGTAAACCTCCATTTCCGGGATATCGACCGCCCCGTTGGAATCGATATGGTCACAAAACGCCGGTTGGTGCCCCTCTGCCATGAGCGATAGTCCGTTATCATTGGTCCATTCCCTCATGGCCTCGAAACATCCGTCCCGATAAAATTCCGCCAGCACGCTGCCATAATCATAGGCAATCCGTGACAATTTTCCTTTTGCAGCCGCTTGTAATGCCCCTTTGTTAACGTCGCCGTCATCAGGGAAGAGAAAGGGCAGCCAGGGTTGCAGATCGTAACCAGTGGTTGCCTTGAACTGCTGGAGGAACCGGGGCGTCCATATTTCTCCAAAACCCTCAATGTTATCGAGGGAGAGACCTGCCAGCGTTGTCCCCACCAGGGCTGCGGGAAGAGCGTTCAGCACCGGCCTGGCGATGGCCTCCATTTGCCCGCGTACCGCCTCTCGCGAGCAGTGGTCAATCACACGGCACTTGGCGTTAAAGTGCATGCTGGCGAAACTCCAGAAGGCCACGAGTTGGCAGTCGCCTTGAGGAACGTCGAAAGCGACGCTATTTCCATCACCTGTTACGGCGGATGTGAGCACCTGAGCCGGCTTACCTTCCTGCACCAGCAACAGGGCTTCCAGCTTCAATTTCGGATCGTGCTTAATTGTCTCCCGATACTTTTTCAGATACTCCTTCCAGGCCAACTTTTTGACCATCCCTTGTCCCGGTAAGGGGAGAGGGCCTGAATAGCGGCCTCCACCCGGCACGTCAAGATGGGCTCGGACAAGGATCTGAGCCGACTGTTCGTCCTTCACCGACTGTCGAGAGAGTGGCCAACTGGTGGTTGGTGTAAAATCGATCCTGATTCCGATTTTCGCCGCATCCTGCACCGCTTCCGCTACGTGGCGGGTCCATTCGGGCGAGCCGGGGATGGAGACCTCATGGCCGGAAACCACCGGGCGGTTTGGGATCGAGTAGCCCATGGTCACAATCCCAGCATAGCCGATGCCAGCGTCCTTCATGAGCTGGAGCTCATGGACCACACCCTCCCGGGTGACAGCGCCGCCGTGCCACCACCAGACGGTGCCGGGCCGGCAATCGCTCGGCGGGTCTGAGAATTTAGCCTGCATGTCCTTTACGCTCTGACCTTGCGGCCAGCTCCATTGCTTTAGATCGTCGCTCCACGCCATACCGATGCTCGCAAAGTTGTCAAACCCGCCGCGCCGGTCGCTTTCTGGATAGTCCGAACCATGAAAGAACATCAGGGCCTTGCCGACGCCGGGCTGTTTGCGCAAATCCAAAACGAAGGCCGCCGTCAAGCGACCCTTTGTCCAGAGCCAATCTTTGCTTCCCAGAGTCAATTCGCCCTCGTCACGCCAAGTCTTCAAATCGCTGGAACGCTTCACGATAATCCCGCCCGAAAGGAACATGACATACTCGTTACCATCGACAATCACGCAGGGATTCTCGCCCATGGGACTGCGCCCCGCATGTGTCCACACCTTCAGGTCACGCGACCAGGCCATGCCCACCTTGTAAAAGCACCACCATTTCCCCGGCTCATCCTTATCCTCGATGAGAAAAGGATCGATCATGCGTCCCATCTTTTCTTGCGGTACCTGTGGACCCTTCACACGGATCAGCTCCGGTTCTCCCCAGTTTTCAAGGTCTTTGCTCCGCATCGTCCAGAGGCGAGCTGTATCATTGCCGAACTTCTCACCGTTGGGACGCGGATACGTCTGGAGGCAAAGCACCCACTCGTCGCCCTGACGGATGATGTTTCCGGGACTGCCGTAATTGAGGCTCTGTTCGCGCGGCGTGAAAATCGTTGGCTCACTCCAGTGAACCAGATCGCGACTCTTGCTCCACGCGCAGTAGGAGAAAGGACGATTGTCCGGCTCGATCTTGACCAGCGTGAAGAAAAGGCGGTACCACCCGTCATGATAGATCGCCGTCGGATCACGATAGGCGGTTGTGGCATCCCCGCGAAAGACAATCGGCGAAGGAATCGCGGCGAAGGAGACGGTGTTGGAACCATCTGAGTTCTGCTCGGAAGGAGGCAGGATTTTCACGCGGGCGACGTCAGCGGCTTGCTGGGCCATGAGACCTCCCGGAACTGGTTTCCAATCAGCATGTGCACGCCGAGGCAGACCTAACACCAGAAAGGAGAGAAGAAAAGCGGTCAACACATGTATTTTCATATGATTTACGGAGCCACTTTCAAACCTTCCCATCGCACCACCCAGGAGCCGTCATCTGGAAACCCGGGAGCTGGCCGTTTGGGCGCGCCGTCCCAGCCGGCGGCCATCATGGCCACGGCATAGAGCAAGCCGCCATTGCCGGGCAGATACCAGCCGCCATTGATCCCCTCGACGGAATAGCTGTTTTTGGGAACATCTTTGAGAAGGGCTTCCACCGCGATCTGCGGCTGCCCCGTGCGCGCTGCGGCCATCGCCATCCACGGGAAGTCCCAGCCCCACACCTTGCTCCAATTCCACGTCTCCCAGACCTTACGCACGGTACGCTGCGCGGTCTCGCGGTCAACGCCCTCGCACGGCGGCAACATGCCGAAAACGCCGACGGGGTCCGGATGCTCCCACGCCCGCTTCGTGTAGGTGTCCGACCATTCCGCGGAGTGTACGAACACTCCGTCGACAACCGGCAAGGGAGCCAGACTCTTGCGCACCTCATCCCAGTGCGGTTCACGCGGCAGTCTCCTGCGCTCGCGCCACTCCTGTGCCTTGTCCAGACCCCAGCGCCAATACGCAAGATCAAACACGGTGTCACGCGTGATGCCCTGCTCGCTCGGAGGCATGACAGAGGTCAGGGAATAGATGCCTGTCTTCTCGTCCTTCACCGGGTAGTCGGCCATGTGCTCAGCCGTGCCTTCAACAATGTACGCCCATTTGTCGAGAGTGGCGCGGGTCGGACGCAAGCGGTATTCCAACTCGGCGAAGAAGATCGGATGCGGCTGCTTCCAGAGTAACACCTGATTGCCGTTCCACGGTGCTGTGCGGCCTTCGGGGCCGACCGATTTTTGCCATTTCAGGCCCTTGTAGCCGAGCTGCGCGGCCAGTTCCCGCGCCGCCGGGGCGAACCGCGGGTAACAACCGAGAGCCTTGTCAGCCTGATCCCAGCGATCCCAGAGGGCATAGTGGGCCAGATGCCACCAAACCATCTCCATGTGGAATTGTCCCCGCCAGGGATCGATGCCCATCAGACCATTCTCAGAGGAGGGCCAACTGCCAGCGGACATGGCCGCCATCAAATAGTGCGACAGCACAATGCGCCGTTCCAGTTCCTTCCACCGCGGGTCTTTGCTTTCGGAAAGATCAATGGCGCCGCCCGTGCTCCAGTGTTTCTCCCAGCGGGCAGCGCTGGCGGTCTTCGTCTTCGCGCAGGTCGGCAGGATCTCCGGCAACGGTGCAGCCGAAAACGCGCAGACAAAGGTCATCACCTGCGTCCCGTGCGCCGAAACCGTGTAGCCCGTGCTGGCCTCGGACGAGATGAGGAAGGTCTGATTGTCGGGGACCTCCGTATCCAGCTCGCGTCCGTCGAGCGTGTAGGCGACCTTCATCCGTTTGGCCTTGCCCTTCGCCGGATCTGCGCCCATGGTCTGATAATTCACCAGCTGAGAAATGTGGTTGTCCTGGACTGCGGCGGCGACCTTGGCGGTCACATCGGCCCACTGTTCCCCGGCTCCGTATTCGGCACGCTTGATGACGAGCTTTTTCAGAGCCGCTGCGGGCCCGGGTGCGCGGACAATACAGTTCTCGCCCGCCGCCAGCGAGGCATGATACGTGACCGCATCCACCTGGCGGACCAGATCGACACGCTGCCCGCTTTGGCGCAGCGCGCGGGTTTCATGACCCGTGGTCCGGTTGAAATCGCCGACCCAGGCCGTATTTTTCAATGCCGGATAGGCGAAATCTAAAACCACCTCCAGTTCGCCGCTTTCCACCAACGGCGAGTCGATGCGCACCGCCACCAGATCGAGGTTCGGATGCACACATGTCTCGACGCTCACCTCCTGGCCCTTGAGCTGATAGCGCGAGGTCTGCACGCCGGTCCAGAGGTGGAGCGTCCGTTGCAGGCCGCTGATCTCGTCGGGCGCCACGACGCGTCCGCCCGCCCGCATCAGACGAAGGCGTCCCAGATTCATGATATGCGGATTGTCGAACATCCAGGCGCGGATCGCTTGCGTGCCGGCCGGGAATTTGTCCCCACCCGCATTGCGTCCCTGCTGGAACGTGCCCGTCGGCGGCACACGCTCAGGCGTCCAGCCCTCCGGCAACGGGAAACTATGCCAGCCCCAATGCGACATGGAATTGCCTGCGAACGTCTGCAAACCGGTTCCGTCAGCCCCAAAACAGAACTCGCCATTGCCCAGCGGCAGGCGCCCCGCAACCTCATTCCACGTAATGTTATGTCGCATCACCAACTTGTGTCTATCAATCCGCTCCTCAGCACCGGCCACGATGGGTGCGCTCTGGAGAAGAGAATAGACGGCAACACACGTCATCCACATACGCTTCATCCAAGCAGTCCTTTCCGGTTAATGGCAATCATTATATCAGAACAACCGGATCATTGTATCTCTTACGCCTCTTACGCCGACCAGTTGCCGATCACCGTCCACCGACACCCGTCTTCAGTTTACCAACTCTCACCTCTGCCACCTTCAGCATTTGCGCACGGCCAAACATCACTTAGCACGGGTCAGTTCATCTCCCGTACAGATATCAAAATAACGCGCCGAGAAGGGAACCATGCTGACCGTGACCTCCGCGCCGTTCGTCGGACGGATGAGCTTCTCGCCGCCCTTGACGGAATAGATGCCGATGACGCCGCCGCCCACCGCGACATAGTCTTGCGCGGCCGTGTTCTCGACATACGTGCGCACCCCAGCCTCTCGCATCATCGCCTTGAAGAAGGACACATCCGTCTTCGGCGGAAGGCCGAAATAGTAGACCGTCGCGCCATTGATTGTCTTCACCGCCGCACCGACATCGTTGTTCTCATACGCTCCGAGCACGCGCGCGTTCTTGTCTGTAACCTTGAAGAGGCTAGTCACGCCCGCGGCATCCAGCCGGTTGGTCTGGCCGCCCCATTGCACCGTCACGACCGGTTTCACGCTGTCGGCTTTTTCAATGCGCATCCCGACCAGCGCCGAAATCAACCCCGCATCGTTCCTCTGACCGTCCGTATAGCCTGCGCCCGACATGAACACCACGCTCCGGCCCTGTGTCATCATTCGCGCCGTGATGAACGCGCGCTGCGCCGCGTCCAGCATGAATGTGTTTCCGAAGATCACCAGCTTATATTTGCTCAGGTCTGCCTTGTCCAGATCCATCAGGAAGATCCTGTCAATCGCCGCGCCCGTTCCCGCCAGCGCGTCCGTCATCTCCTCCGTGATCTTGAAGGTGAGTTTGTCGATCCTCGCCGGACGCACATAGTTGAAGGACTCCATGTCGTGCACGAGCAGCACCTCGGCGGGTTTCACGTAGGGCTCCTCCAGCAGACGGTTGGAGAGTCCAAGCAGATTCTTCGCCTCGGCCAGCATCGCCGGCGTACTCCACCAGCCACTCTTGTTTTTGGGGCCAAAATCATACCACCACTGGCCTGCGGCCTCGGTGAGCGTATACATAAAATTACGGCGCATCCGGCCAATCGATTCCTCCTCGGTCCGAGGCAGGTCTGGGAACCGGACTGTGCCGACATGCCCGAGATGCGTCCCTCCGTCGTGCTCACTGATCCAGACTTTTCCGTTGAGGTTCACACTCTCCGCCATCGTGCGGAAATAACCTGAGCCATACATGTTTCTGAACGAGTAGGGTCCGGAGAAGTAATCCACATACGGACTCCTGAAGAGTGTCTTGATATCGAACTGGCCCGCCTGCGCTCCGACGGTCCAGTTGCCGAAGAAGTAACCATAGAAGAGGCCGACGATGCAGGGACGTGGCCAGCTCTCTTTCGTCAGGCGGCACAGGCCGTTGACCAGCTCTGACGCGGTCGCCTGCTGGCACTCGTAGTAGTCGATCACATACCGGTCGTACTGCGGATCGCGGAAGTCGTTGTCCGTGATTTCATAGCGCCGCTCATACGAGGGTACGGTGATCTCGTCAAGCGTCTTGAACGATGTCCGCCACGCGGCGTTGACGCGTTCGAGAGTTCCATGCTTGGCCTTCGCAAAGGCCCTGAAACGCTTCTGCATGGGCTCTGCGGCGTCGGGTTCGGCGTAGATCCCGTAGTAGTGCCACTCGCCATACACGCCGCCGCCGATATGGAAGCCGATCACGCTGTTGCCCTCGGGCGTCTTCGCCAGTTCTTGTAAAAATATCTTCAGGTTCTCGCGTGCAAACGCTGCATATTTCTCGGAGGCAAGGCTCTCGGCGCGGTTGCCGCCAAAGGTATTCTTCTCCTCTTTCGTACTGGTCACGCGGCAGATGTCGTTCGTATTCTTTTCCAGCCACCAGCGGGGCGCGGAGACATTGATGCGCACCACGATCTTGGCCTTCGGGTTGACCTCCAGAATGCCGGCCAGTTGTTTGCGCACGCCCTCCATGTCGAAGCTCCCGTCCGGGCGAAGCGAATACTTGAACCACATATCTGTCTGGATGATCTCATAGCCCAACGCGGAAAACTCCTCGATACTCTTGCGCGGCTGGTTCGTCCACGTCTCCCGGCTGTGCTCCGTGCCGGAATACATCAGCGGCGCCATGGGCTTACCATCCACCCAGATGACGTTCCTGCCCTTGTACGGCGCGACCTTCGCCTCCAACCCGCCGCAGCGGCCGTACTCCGCAAGCATGCTTACCGCCCATATCGCACCAATCAAAAATCTAACCTTGTGCATTCTTTTAAATCCTTTTCCCGGCACGTCGATTTATTGCCCACCTGTCACCTCGAACAACAGTTGCCGCGCATATTTCTTGGGCTCGGGATCGGCTCGCAGGAACCGTTCGCCCAACGGTGTCAGCACGCCCTCGAAGCCCGGCGCGGCTGCACAATGCCCGACCTCGTCCCAGCGCCAGGCCGCGACCGGCGGCAGCCGGCGAACCTCGGACGCGCCGGGGGGCAGCGCGAGGATCAGCGGCCCGTAACAAACCGTCACGCAGCCGGGCATCGAATGCAGATTGACTGTCGGGCGCGTGAAAATCCCCTGCGCGAACGCGTACTCCAAACGATCGCCTGTCTTGAGTGACAACGTGGCGCCAGTAAAACCCTTGTCCATCCGAGCCTCTACAGGTTTGTTGTTCAGCAGGACGGTCGGACGCGCAGCCCATGGCGGCGTGAAGAAGCGCCAGGTGAGCGGACCCTGCGGCGCGTCCTGCACATCCAACACCCAGCGCCCCTCGAAGGGATAGCCGCCTGTGGCCATGCCGGCCAGCCGTCCGCCTGCGAGCGTCCTGCTGACCTTGCCGGGATTGAGCCCCGTCACATACACGCCCTGTCCGTCGCTGTAAAGCGCGCGTTCCGTCAGTTCTGCGAAACCCTCCGCCGCCCGCATTGTGCAGCACCACCAGGCCTCAGGAATCGAGATCCCGACACAACGGTTACTGTTGGCTCCCGACACTGTCGAACAGCCAAAGCCGCCGTTCGCAACCTGCTCTTGAAAGAAGCCGTTGTAGACAATCCGGTGCGCCCAGGCCAGATACTCGGCGTTGCCGCCCAGCCGCCACAACTCGTGCGCCGCGACAAAAGAGTCCACCACCGCGCACGGCTCGGTGTGCTTCGGGCGTCCGAACCAGTTCCAGTTCTCGTTGTTTTCGGTCATGCCTTCACGGGTATAAAGCAGGAATCGCTTCTCGGCCTCCGCCACCAGCTCAGGACGCTGCTTGTAAGCCGCCCATCCCAGGCCGCGACAGAGAGTCCGCGCAACCCCTTGAGTATCTCTGCTTCAATGGGTTCGCCTTGACAGTCGGGCTTCTCCTTGTTCACGGCAAAACGCTGAGGCGCCCCGTCATTGTCCGCGGCCTCCGCCGCATACACCAACGGACCGCGTGTCACAGAGAGACGTCCGCGATTGGCTTCCATTTTTTCAGTAGCAACATTCAGTCTCGGTGACATCGGCAACGTCAGCACGATGTGATCCCCGCGTTTCCAGGACCGTTCGATCACGGCAAAACCCTTCTGCATCTTCGGCTCGACCGCCTTGCCATTGAGCGTTAAAGTCCACTGCGGAGCAAGTCCATCGGAATAGGTGTAGAGCGCACCTGGCATGAACCGTTCCGCGCCGGCCCAGGTCGGGATGCGCAGACGCAAGGTGAACGCCATCTCTTTTTCAGTGTCCATCCGAAGCGTTACCTTCCCGTCAAACGGGTAGTCGGAGGTCTGGGTGATTTTGACCTTGCCGGAGGCCAACGGAAGTTCCGTCTCACTGCTGCCATAGAGGGTGACATTGACCGCGTTCTGCTGATACGTGTACAGATAGCCAGGGACCTGAGGCAGCACGCGCGCGATATTGACGATGCAGCAGGCCGTACCATACCAGGTCAGGCGTCCGCCCACGCCTTTGGCGTTCGCCCGGCCATCGGCCTCGAGCGGATTGACATAGTTGAATTTATTGCCGCCGAGATTGACGCCCGCCAGCACGGTATTGAAGAGCGACACTTCGGCGCAATCAAGATATTTCGCCTCACCGGACAAGAGGTACATCCTGAAGTTGAAGTAGAGGTTGCCGATTGCCGCGCAGGTTTCGCTGTACGCCGTGCGGTTGGGTAGTTCATACGGGCCGGCAAAACTCTCGCCCGGCCCGCCGCCTCCGAGGCCACCGGTGATGTATAACTTCCGGTTGACCAAATCTTCCCAGACCCCTTCCATGGCTGGACAATATGAGGCGTCACCAGTCAGGCGCGCCACATCCGCAACAGCCGCCCAGAGATAGCCGAACCGCACGGCATGGCCCACGGCTTCCCGCTGCTCGCGGACGGGTTTGTGCTGCTGGGCATACTCCGGAAAGAAGGGGCCGAATACCGGATTGACGCCGCGGATATCGATGAAGTGCTTCGCCATCTCCACGTAGAGCCTGTTGCCGGTCGTCTCATAAAGCCGGCACAGCGCCAATTCAATCTCCTGATGTCCGGGTGCCAGCAGGACAGGCTTCCCGCCGTTATAGTCAGGATCGCCTTTGAAAAAGACCTTGTTGACATGGCGTGCATTCTTCTCGGCGACAGCCAGCCAGTTCGTCTTCCCTGTCGCATGATAGTGGGCGACAGCTCCCTCATACAGGTGTCCCACGTTGTACAATTCATGGCTCATGACATCGTAGGCGTAACGTGTTTTGCCTGCTGAGCCCTGATAGTCCTTTGGCAAGAACTCATGGACCAACCCGTAAAGGTACCCATCCTCCCGCTGCCCGAAGGCGACTGTCGCAATAGCCTCATCCAGCCGTTTCGACAGGGCGTCATCCTTTGAGAGCGCAAGACTGCAAGCAGCGGCCTCCATGGCTTTAAACAGGTCGGATATCCCGGCCAGCCTGTTCGAGGGGCGTTTAGAAAGATCGCCACGATAAATGCTGCCGCATCGCTCGAGATCGACAAGCGATTCTTTCGTGCGCTCCAGCACATGCGGGATTGTTGCAGCCGTATTCGTCGCGATACGCGCCTGCCAGAAGCGGTCCGTCATGCGCACCTGGTTGAACGGCACCGTTGTGATTGCCCCGGCTGTCTCGGCTGCCTGCGCCAACGATTCCAGCAACGTGAGTGCCAGTGTAAGGATAATGATTCTTTTCATATGGTTTATCGTGACTCCAGTTTTTTTGTTAGTTGTTGAAGTACTTCACTGCGGGCAATTTCTTTATTGTCGGCGATCATCACCACCACGTTCGGCCGCGCGGAGCCAGCGGCGCACAGCATCGACACGCCGATCCATAACAATAAACAGGCCGACAGCGCATGTATCCGTGTCTTGCTCAATGCCTTCTCTCTTGTTTTTGATCCGCCAGCGTTCAGCTTACCGCCCCGTCTTCACCCGCAACACCTGCACCGCCATGGCGGGCACCTCCAGGGTAAAGACCGGGCCGCCCGTGAGGGTGGAATCCACCGGCCTGACGCGCCCGGGATTCTGCAGGTCGTTGGCGGCATCCTTGTCGCCCGCCAAGGTCACGAGTTGCGCCTGCGGCTGGATGCCGCCCAGCCCCTGCACCGTGATGCGGGCGGTGACAGGTTCCGCCATCGGGTTGGCCACCTTCACAAACAAGGTGCCGTCCTTGGAGGACAACGTCGGTGACACAGCCAGGACCGGCGGCTTTTTCCCGGTGGCTCCTGCCGCAGGAAACGTCACGCTGGCCGGCACGGTGCGGTCGCCCAGATGGGAGGCGAACAACTGCTGGACATGGTAATTCGGCGTCAAAACCAGGCTGGTGGCATCGAACCAGATGAGATTCGCCTGCTGCCATTGCGTGAAGCCGTAGCGCGCCAACAGCGGGGCATAGGCGGTCATCACCACCTGGTCGGCGTTGCGTTCGATGCCGCAAAGGTAGACGGCCTCGGCCACGGCGTTGAACTGCCTGTTGCCGCCCGAGGCGTATTCCCCCACGTAGACCCTCGGCGTCTTGCGCGGCACGGCATCGAAACGGTTGAGACGCTCGATGAACCATTCCGGTTTCTCATAATAGTGTTCATCACTGATGTCGACGCCCGCCCGGGCCATCAGGTCAAACAGCGGGATGCTGGGGCCAAGGCCCGCGGTGCCGACGATCTGGATCTCGGGATGCCTGGCCCGCAGGGCGGTGACGAACCGGGGAAAGACGGCACGGAACAGCTCGGTGTCATGCTCCTCGTTCCCCAGTCCGATATACTTGAGATGGAACGGCGCTGGATGCCCCATCTCGGCACGCACCCTTCCCCAAGCGCTGTCAACGGGACCATTGGCAAACTCCACGAGATCGATCACGTCCTGGATCCAGGGTTCCAGAGCCGCATCATTGGCAACCTGATAGGGCTTGTTGAAACCGCAGCTGACACCCACCGGCAGGATCGGCAGGGGCGTGGCGCCGATGTCTTCGCAGAACTGCATGTATTCAAAGTAACCGAGACCATAGGACTGGTGATACCCCCAGCGATTCCAGTTGGGCCGCCGATGCGCCACATCACCCACGGTGTCCTTCCAGCGGTAGGCGTTGTCCAGGCCGCTTCCATGGACGATGCAGCCGCCCGGGAAACGGAAAACCTTGGGCTGCATGGCGGCGATCGCCTCGCCCAAATCCTTGCGGAGGCCATTCCTGTGTCCCCGGAAGGTATCACGGGGAAACAGCGAGACCATATCGAGATTGAGCTCCCCCGCGGTCGCCGTGGTAACCACGAGCCGCGCCTTGAGTTCATCCCTGGAGGCGGTCAGCACCGCCTCCTGCCTAGCCCAGTCCCCGCCCGGCGCCGGCAGGACGGCGGACGCTAACAGGGTTCCGTCCGAAGCCTCGAGCGCCACGGTCAACGGAGCGGCTGGCCCGCGCGCCATGCGGGCATAAAGTGACACGTCAGCCGGCGATGTTCGCGCGATAGAAGTCGCCGTTGCTCTTCGCTCTGAAGAAGAGGACGAAGCCGTTGTCTCCCTCGGATTTGAGGGCTTGCAACGTGAACTCGTAATCGGCCCACGTGCGGTCACCAAAGATCAAGCGGTCGGATTCCACTGGAGAGCGCTGAACAATTTCCTGCCCCTCAAGGAGCCAGCGTCCGCCACCGGGCAGGACGTCGAAACTACGATTCCAGACAATGTCTCCCCATAGGCCGCCATTGCAGGAGTGATAGATCAGCTCGAGAAACTGGCCATAGACGCGGGGATCAATCCGGTGCTGGATGCGCTGGGGGTCCACAGAAAGAGAGACTTTCTGCGGCTCGGCAGCCATTACGGCCAGGGAACACAGAGCGATACTTGCGATCACTAGAAACTTTTTCATGAAGGCGCCCTCTTTCACTGTCGTTTTCTCACGATTCGGCATTCATAGAAACCGACCCGCGACAAGGCACTCCCGGAAACGGTTCGAAACGCTACCTTCACCGATTCCTTTCCTTTCGTCAGATTCGACGGGATCGTCAACGCCAGATTTACAAATTCTTCCGGAGGCAGACTCTCCGCCTTCGAACCGCCGATCACCTGTCCATCCACCAGAACCTCAAAAGAACCCACGGGCTTTACAAGCCATTGCGCCTGAGCATGGGCAGGGCGCCAAAGCCGAACTTGCAGAGTCTGTTCCTGGTCAGGCAAAACGCGCATCTCATAGGAAACCGTATAAGAATGAACAAAACGAAAGTGGCAGGGAATCCCGTCTACAAAAAAGTCCGTGGGCGCATACCAGGTTCCTGTTTTCGCGGTAATCTCCATTTTATGAGTCTCTTCCGAAACCTGCTCAAAGGTGCGAGGAATCATCCGGTTGTTCCCGGCCAGCCCCAGCAAGTATCCCTGCACCGAGTATTTTCCCTCCCTTTGAAACTCCTTGCGACTCACGGGACACAGAACCCAATCCACCGTCTCCGCCTCCAACGCTTCAATGCGTTTCTGCTCGCTCCTCAGAGATTCCGGATACCGCTCAAACGCCTGGGCACTATTCACATCCCAGTAAACAACCTTCGATTGATCGAGGAAACCCGACAGCGGCTTGAAGATAACTGGTTCAGTGGAGCAAACCAACGGCGAGGTCCGAAAGACAGCCGGCGAAGCGGCGAACTCCAGAATTTTTCCTTCTATCGGCTTAACGGCTTTCAGACCATTCCCGTCATCGGAAACGATCGCCGCAAACCGGTTGTGCAACTCCGTTTCTGCCGCCATAACCAGCGGCCCATACATGACGGCTACGCGCTTCGGGTTGTCCCTGAAACCTTCCATTCGCAGGTTCGTCGGCATCAACACCTCAACGGTATCACCCTCCTTCCATGTGCGTTCAAGCGTCGCATAGCCTCCGGAAACACTCTGGACCGACTGCTCTTGACCGTTGACTCTAATTTGAAAACCAGATTCCGCCCACCATGGATGGCGGATGTTCACCCTTATCGATACCGGTTCACGGCAAGACATCGTAAACCGCGAAACGGATTCTTCCGGATACCGCGTTTCCTGCCGGACGCGCATGCCCCTCTCCCGCCAGTCGAGTTCCGAGGCGATGAAGAGATTGACAAATAGTCCATTGCGTCCATCGTGGAAATAGATGCTGTCGGCATACTTGGCATGGCTCTCAAGCCCTGTTCCATAACAACAGACGAGATTGCCGTTCGGCTTACTCCACGTATCCGTAACCGGTCGCCCAGGCCCCAACTGATGCGAAACCAGCAAACCACCCGTTTCACGATTCTGCGACGCGCGAATGTGATTGTACAGAGTCCGCTCATAGTAATCAGCATAAGCCGCCCGCGGTTCCACGCAGAACAGACTCCTGGTCAGTTTTAACATATTGTAGGAGTTACAAGTTTCGCAGGTGTTGTTGTAAATGTACTGCGACAAATCTGCCTTGGGACTGAATTTCTCTCCGGAGGAATTTCCCCCTGTGACATAGGAACGTTCTTTGGTCACTACATTCCAGAAGTTGGTGGCAATGGTCAACAACTCCGGATCTCCCGTCAGGACATACTGCCGAACCGTTCCGGTAAACCGCGGTATCCTGCTGTTTGCATGGCGGTCATCCAAGGGATCCTCTCCCCTGGCAAAGGCCGCCATGAGATCGTTCTCCTGAAAACGCTTCGAAAGAATCAGGTATTCGCCCTGCCTCGTTACAGCGTAAAGATTCGCCAGCAACTCACTCATGCCTCCAATTTCGTTAAGCATGAGTACTTTCATCTTCTTCTCGGGAAGTTGGCCTATCTGGTCCCAAAGCCAGTCAACAGACTTTTGCAGCACTTCCAGAGCCTGGCGATTGCCGGTAAGCACATACATATCAAGCAAACCGGCATAGACTTTATGGAGACTATACCAGGGAACCGTGATATTCTTCGGACTGTCCATCGCCCGGCCCGTCTGGCCGGTGGAGATGAATTCCTTCATCTTATGCTCCGGGAACCCCATGACAAAACCGGTTCCAATCCGTTTCTGGCACTCGGCAAGTAATGCCACAGCGTCATCCGCCCGTTTTTTCAGTTCGGCGTCACCCGTATTACGGACCATCAGAGCGCAGGCTGAAAGATAGTGCCCCAGATGGCTACCGGTATAGGCGTAAATCTGACTGTCGGATCCCTTCACCGGTGTGGGCAGACCGGCCTCGCGGCGGAACGGATACATCAGTATATCCATGTCATGCGCCAGCATATACCGCCGGTGAAGCTCCTGCGCCTGCTTGAAGGGCCCTTCCAGAAGTTGGACCTGTTTCAGGTCAAACGGATAGGCTTGCGGGGAGACTTCATCCGACACGGCATCACCCGCAGAAGCCACGGAGAACGCAGTCATCCCGAAAAACACGCATTTCAACACCCGAGGGAAAATCCGGCCCGCTATTACCCCATACATGTAACACATCAGTTTCATTTCGACTCCTCGTTGTTGATTAGAAGCTTTCCGCCTTGAACCGAACCTCAAGTGGCGCGATCCGATCCTGTCGGGCGATCTCTTTGCCATCCGTCCAGATGCTCAACCCCGCACCTTTGCCATAGCGCTTGCCTGTTTTATCCCAGAGGATCGTCAGCAGGCGGCCGTGATACGGTACGTTTTCGAGGCAGAAGTAATCCCACTTACCTTCCGGGACGAGCGGGTTGACGACCACCGTGTCATCCGGCTGCGGACGGAGGCCGACGAGTCCGTTGATCACCAAGTCGCAGAAGGTCGAGTGGTTGTAGTCCTTGCCGCGCTCCATGTAGGTAAAGGGTTTCTTCATTCTCTCCGGCTTCTCTTTAAATCCAGCCTGAATGACGGAACGCGCAATCCAGACACCCGTGTAGGGGTCTTGGCATTCATCGAGCCAGGGCACGGTCGTTCCATTCTCCAAGGTCCTTTGATGACTGCGGGCATAGGTCGTCAACGCTGTCAAATAGGTGCCACGGTCAACCACCTCTTGCGGGCCGCTGTTCAGCAGATTCGCCAGCGCAGTCAGGGTCTGAGCCGTAGCATACGGCCAGACAGGGCCGTTCCAGAGGCACGGATGCCTGTGGTATTCGATCGCAAACTTCGGGTGCCGCTGTTCTGCGGTTGTCAGTCCCCAGGGGGCGGCAAAGCCATTCGTATCCGCCACGTGCTTCCACGCCACTGCGTAGCGAGGATCAGGGAGGTCGAAGTACCAGGGAACGTACCCCAGTTGCTCCCGCACATTTCGCAGGGGCAGGTTTTCGCGGGTATACCCGTAGAGCTTCATCTCCACCCTCAACCCGTCGGTGGTCACGGGAGTGAAGGTCAGGGTGTTCCACTTGTGTTGCTGGGCGATTTCACCCGTGAGTTTCGCGACCTCTCTCCACTGCCCGTTTTCACGGTACAGAACGCGGTAGGATTCCGGCAATCCTGTCCGGCCTCCAAACATCAGGAAGAACTCCGTGCTGGAGAGGGTGACGGCTTCGGGGAAGTCGTATTGCATCCAGTGCTCGGCGCCAGGAGGGAAGAAATGAGCCCGGGGCAAACTCCAGTCGTACCCGTTCTTGAGCGCCTCACTGCCGACAAGACTATCGGGCTTCTTCAGGGCGCTGCAGGTCAGCTTGGCTCTGCCCGTTAACGCCGGATCCTTGTTCACCCGCCATCCGAAGAAACCAATCTCCAGGGGCCCTTCCCTGACTTCAAAAAAGCCGTGCTCCGGATTCCACAGGTATTTCTGAACCGCCTCTTTCAGCTCCGCTGCGCGCTTCGTGTACTCCTCGGCCAGCGCTTGATCACCGGCCCTCTCTGCAAAGCGGGCGATGGCGAGCGCGTTGCCATACATGTACGAGTTGAGCGTCGGACGGAAACCCCTTCCGCTGATGGAGGCCTCCATGCCGTCCCCCTGGTCGATCGAAAAGAGCAGGCCTGTCGCCTTGTCCCGCTTTCCATCCCACGCCTTGTAGGTCTTGACCAGTTCAGGCAGGCACTCGATTCCGAATTTAAAGTCGCCGCTCGCGACACAGAAATCCCAGACCGAGGCTGGCAGCCAGTTGCTGTAGTTGCCATGCCTCGCCTTCAGCCAGAAGCGGATATCATCGGCAACATATTTCGACTCTTTAAGCCAACGCCCTTCCCTGATGTGGTGGCCGTTCGCGCAATTGATGGTGTTGTAAGGTCCGCTCCAGGAGACCTTCGGCACGAATTCGGTGATCACCCACCTTTCAGGCGTCTTCTGCAGATGCTTCCTGAACGTCCACCAGCGGAAGTAGTAGGTCCGCTCGATGTCGGGATCGGGACACTCAAAGCGCGGGATGTTCGCAGAGAGAAACTCCAGCGCCTGCGCGTTGGACCAGGCATTCGTGAAGGGTTCGGGATCCACGCTGTTGAACGCCTCCACATAAGCCGTGAGCTTCTGGTCGCCCAGCACGGTTCCTATAGAAAGAAGTCCTGCTCCCGGCACCGGTTCGGTTGCCGAGGCAACGAGGCTGCAAAGCAAGGGGATGATTAATGCGTCGGTCTTCATGTGTTTCGTTGATCTCCGATTTCTGTTCGCCCTGATTGATGCATGACGGGATAAGTCAGCGCATATTCGGAGCGGAACGCCTTCGCGTTCGGGCCGGCGCGAGAAGTTGCGCCGATCCCGGACTGTCGAACACTTATGCCGCCGTGCCCAAGAGAGCGCTTGTTAAAGAGGTTACTTTTCTTGATCGGCCAACTCGTCCGGCATCAAAGGCGGCTGGTACTCCGGGCGCTTCCACTCCTTCTCCGGAACCGGCTTCCAGAGCGGCGGAGCCATTTGCTCGTTCCAGGTTTGCCAGGCTGCGTCCAACCGTCGGGCCAGCTCTGGATTCTCCGTGGCGATATTCTTTGTCTCCCCTAGGTCAGACTCCACATCATAAAGTTCGTGCTCGCGCTTTCCAACACCCGTGATGAGTTTGTAGCGTCCCTCGCGGACCATGCCGAGGCCCTGCCTTTTGACAAAGACGCGTTCATGCGGCGCTTCCCCGCGCTGCCCGCTTAAAAAGGGTACGAGGTTGACGCCATCCAGCCGCATCTGCGCGGGCGCGCCGCCTGCCAAAGCCAAGGCCGTTGCTCCGATGTCCAGGGATGTGACCGGGTGATTATAAACTGAACCTGCGGGGAGTTTGCCCTTCCATGAAACAACGAAGGGGACACGGATACCCCCTTCGTAGAGGTCGCCCTTGTATCCGCGCAGCGGATGGTTGGAGGAATAATAGCCGGGCCCCGAATGGCCTCCGCCATTGTCACTTAAGAAAAAGATGATGGTCTTCTCTTCCAGTCCGCTCGCCTTCAAGGCCGCCAGCACCTCACCCACACCTTTGTCCAGTCGCGTGATCATCGCCGCGTACGTCCGCCTTTGCGCTGCCGTCACTCCGGGGACCTTCGCCATCTTATTCACGTCCAGCAACGCCTCCTCATCCTCTGGCGCCTCGTAGGGCGAGTGGGGCGCGTTGTAGGAGAGATAGAGGAAGAAGGGGTTTTGCGGGTGTCGTTTGATAAATGAAACCGCCTCGTTGGTGAACTCATCCGTCAGATAGCGTTGCGTCTTGACAGTGTCGCTGTTCCGCACAATCGGAAGCGTATGGTTCACAAACCATTCAGGCCAGGGCCGCTGAGGATATTTCGTCTTCGCGCCCTTGTTCCAGGTGGTGTAGGTGTCGCGGGGAAAATACTCATGCCCCCCGCCCAGGAACCCATACCACTCGGTGAAGCCCATACGGTTCGGATGGCGATCAGGGGTGGTCCCCAGATGCCATTTGCCGATGCCCGCAATCACATACCCCTGCTGCTGCAAGGCACGCGGAACCGTCATAATCCCGGGCGGAAGCCCCTGATCCTTGGCGAGGACAGGGTTCGGGTTGTCATAGAAGCCGAATCGGTGCGGATCCTGCCCGGTGATCAGCCCGGCACGCGAGGGCGAACACGCTGTCCAGCAGACATAGCCCGAGGTGCACCGCACGCCCTCGGATGCGAGCCGATCAATATTCGGCGTCGGAATATCTCCCAGGCCCTGATAACCGACATCTGCATAACCCAAATCATCGGCCAGAATAATGATCACGTTCGGTTTATCCGCGGCGCGGCTCTCCAGCAGCACGCCGCCCATACTCAGCATCAACGCCCCCGCCATCTTGAAAGTCACTGTTCTCAACGTCGAGGCCTCCATGTATTGAAGTGCGGCGCCAGCCAGTAGCCCGAGCAACACGGACCACTGGCTGGCGGGTCACACGCGCGCACCCCTTTTCGCCGCCACGGAAAAACAATCAAAAGACGCTGATCAGCGTACCATTGAGGACTACCAAATGCACCTGATTACCCGCAAGAACCACCTTGGCTTTCTGGGGCGACCCCTCAACCGTCCAACCCCCGACGCCGCCCGGTGGCGCGACGATTGAGCCGCAGTCGAATAGCACGGAGCGTGTCGGCAACGTTCCGGAGGCATTCACCTGTACCGTCGCGCTCGACGGCAAGGTCGCTATCCCCAGCACCTTGTTCGTGTCACCCGCGCCCGTAGCGTAATCCCAGTACACCACCGAGTCTGGCGCCAGCGTCAGGTTGCCCAGCGTCAGCGTCCCCACGGTGTTCGAACCCCCGGGATAAAGTGCCGCCGTGACGGTCAGGGTTCCGTTCGTGACGAACCCGGCCCCGCCAACCGATACGCAGGACTGCTCCTTGCCGTTCAGGTTCACGGCGGCGCCTGTCCCAACAACCGTCAAGGCCGTATTCGTTGAAAGGCTGCCTGTATTGGCGACTTTCAGCATCCCGTTGCTCACAATCGTGGCGCCACTGTAGGTGTTTGTCGCATTCAAGGTCAACGTGGTTGTAGAATAGAGCTTGACCAAGTTCCCCCCGCCACGGATGATTCCGTTGAAGGTCTGACTGGCCGCAGGATTCCAGACAAGCGCACCTTCGTTTGAGATCGCGCCATCATAGGTCCCGCCCCCCAACGACGATGTGAAGACAAGCGTCCCCTCCTCAATGACCGTGTCCCCCGTGTAGGTATGGGGTCCAGTCGCCAGGGTCAGCGTCCCGTTGCCAATCTTTGTGAGCCCGCCGCTCTCCGAGAGTGCCCCATTGCATGTCTTAGATGCATTATTCTTACCCACTTTCAGCCTGACGGCCGCACCGCTCTGATTCGTCAGCGCCACATCAATGTTCGCCCCCAATCCCAGCCCGCCTAATGTGAACTCCGTGATTCCAGCACCAAATTCGATCTTCGGCCCAGAAGCGATTCCAGACAATGTACTCTCCTGCAACGCCAGTTGATTACTGAGCACCAGCGTGCCCCCGGATAATGTCGTTGCGCCACTGAAGGTGTTCGGTCCACCAAGCGCAAGTGTTCCGCCGCCCTTCTTTTCTAAGGTGCCGGCGCCCATAATAGCACCATCAAACACATCCGCCCCCGCAGTGTTAATCACCAACGATGCGCCGGAGTTGCCACCCAAATCGATCACGTTTGAGGAGCCGCCGGAAATATTGGAAAAAGTCAGACCCTGGTCGGCCAAAAGTGCGAGCCTGTTGTTGCCATCACCAAAAACAAGAGACCCCATCGTATAATCCTTTGCTGAAGCACCTGCGTCATAGACGTTTGTGCTTCCACCCTGGAGGGTCACGACGGTTGTAGTCTTCGGTTTAAACGCAAATACACCCGAACCATTCCATTTTAAATAACTGCCACCTTGCACGGTTATATTGCCCACAATATTAAACCCAAAATTTACACCGCCAATCGTGACGTTGTTAGTGTTACCCACTGTAATATTATTGACATAATAGTTTGTGCCAGCCGGGACGACCGAAAAACTAAGCGTCCCCAGCGCTTTGCCCGTCTCCACCTGTACGAACACATTATCGTTGGAGGCAATATTGGTGAGATTGGTGCCGCCTGTGTCTACCGACCAAATCGTATTGGTCCATTTCGGAGCAGTTGAACCTTGTAACCCTGCACTTGCGCTCGTGTCCAGATACCGGTCAGCCGCACAGACCGGTTCCAGCGCCATCATCACGAAGGCCAGAGCCATAACACCTGTGATAAAAGTAACCCTGTCTCTCGTCATGCGTTCATCCTTTCTTTCCGTTGTTTCAGCCCCTTCAGCTCCTATTCTCTTTGCCACATTCAGTCATATTATCTCACAGGATCGGGTGCATGCCTATCCCAAGAACTTGCTATCGACTTTGTGCTACCGCCGCGTTTCATTGAAATGTTATAGTCTGACCATGCGTTACACCCACATGACGCTTTCCGCTTGGCTGTTCGGCTTGTCGATACTGCTTCCCCGTAACGGATCGGCAGAAGTCCGCGTGACGAAAGCCTTTGCCGACGGGAGGGAAATCCCGCTCTCCGTCTCCTCCTATGCGAAGGGGAACGAGAAAAGCGTCCCGCTCAAATTCGAGTCCTCCTCAAAGACCGTAGCCTTCCGGTTCGAGACTTCCCCTACCGTCGGCGCTGCTACACGCCTCAAGTACAAACTGGAGGGCATCGATCAGGACTGGCACGATCTGGAGTCGCACATGGTCGTGTGGCTGCGCGCGATCAACAGAAAAGGCCAGGTTGTTGGCGGTGATAGCGTATACGTGACCGGCGAGTCTCCTGGCTGGAACGGCCGACCGGAAGACGCGCCCCTGACGCCGTTTCGAATGACGGTCACAGCATCGCCGCTAGCGGATCGCTTCCGCATCTATTTCATCTCTAACGGAAACACACCCGTGATCGGCCAGATGGTTGTGGATGATGTCATTGTCAGCCTCACCCGCCCGGATGGTCAGACGGTCAGAACCTTAAGCATTGACTGCACGGACGGCGAGCAGATGGACAGGCCGCACGGCATACCGAAAAGCTGGAACCGCGAGGGAGAGCGTCCTGAGCTGGCGCAGGTGCTCAGTCGTACGGTGCAGCCGAAAAGATCCACGCTCTTCCTGAATGATGACGATCGCGATAAATTCGGCGTTTGGTGTTCACGCGACGGCACGGTTCCCTTCGAGCCGGGAGATCGCCTGACCATGGAGTGTAAGATCGCCTACAGCATTGGCTCCGGCGCAACAAATGGTGTCGCTCATTATGAGAAGCTGAAACCCGGCACCTACTGGTTCCGCGTCGCCACTTTTCAAGTCAGCGGCCAGCCGACGGGCGAAGAAGTGTCGCTTCCTGTCGTCGTTGTGCCGCCTCTTTACCAGCGGGCCGAGTTCTGGCTGGCCCTCATGCTGGCCACCGGCGCGATGATCTTGTTTACACTCCGCAAGGTCATGAGGCGGCGTATGCAGCGCAGGCTGGCACAGGCAGAGCATGCGCGGCTGATCGAAGCCGAGCGCACCCGCATCGCGCGGGACATCCATGACGACCTGGGCGCTACCCTGTCCCAAGTCGCCATGTTGAGCGAAATGGCGCGCGTTGAAGCGGATGACCCGAAAATCGTGCGGGGGCTTTTGGGCGACATCTTCTCAAGCGCCCATTCGGCTACGCGATCGCTGGACGAGATTGTTTGGGCCATCAAGCCCGAGAACGACACGCTGGAGTCCCTGATCCGCTACCTGTGCCAGTTCGCGGAGCGTTATCTCAAGCTAGCGGGGCTGAGTTTCCGCCTCGATGCTCCCGAGAACGTGCCGCCCTACACCTTGACCTCCACGCAGCGCCACAACCTGTTCCTGGCTGCCAAGGAAGCGTTGCACAACACCGTCAAGCACGCCTGCGCCACCGAGATCTGGATGCGGATTACGGTGAGTTCGGATGTCCTGTATCTGAGTATCGAAGACAACGGAACCGGGCGTGTGCCAGGCGCCGAAGAACCGCCCAGCCGGGGCAGCGCCAACATGAGAAACCGCCTGGTGCAAATCGGCGGCAGCTACACGCGAACAGGTATCCCGGGCCAAGGGACCACGGTTGTTTTCCAACTCACTATGAAACCGGGGCAAGAAAAGCCATGACCGACAAAAGAACCCCAGCACCCATCACGATCGCCATTGTGGACGATACGGCCGACGTCCGGCGCAGCGTCGAGACGTTTCTGCGGCACCAGCCCGACATGTGCTGTGTCGGCTCGTTCGAGACGGCCGAGAAAGCACTGCTCGCCATTCCGGAACTCAAACCCCAGCTCGTGCTGATGGACATCAACCTGCCGGGCATGAGCGGCATCGAGTGCGTGCGCCTCCTTTCCAAGCAGATGCCGGTCCTCCAGATTGTCATGCTGACCGTGTACGAAGATGATGACGACATCTTCAATTCTCTAGCGGCGGGCGCGACGGGGTACCTGCTCAAGCCCGTGCGAATGGAAACCCTGATCGAGGCCATCCGCGAGGTTCACTCCGGTGGAGCGCCCATGAGCATGAAGATCGCCCGGCGCGTGGTTCAGACCTTCAAACAGCCCGCAGGCAAAGAAAGCGCCCTCACGGAACTCTCCGCCCGCGAGTTCGCGATCCTGGAGCTGCTGGCGAAAGGTTTTCAGACCAAGGAAATCGGCACTCAATTGGATATCAGCTATTGGACGGTCGTGCGCCACGTGAGCCACATTTACGAAAAACTGCACGTCCGCTCCCGTACTGAAGCTGTCGCAAAATACCTCGGCACGTGATGATCGATACTCCCACTTTCAACACCCCAGTTCTCCTTGGGATTTCAAAAAGAGGTGTAGTGTGGGACCTAGATGGGTGATACGGAGCTGCCTGCTGGAAAACATGCTGTGGCTCTTGATTCCAAAAAATAGGGATTGCCTTCCAACAGGGGTTGCTCTATTCTAAATTGGCAAAGCGAACAGATCGGGGCCGGCTGCAGTAAGGGGCCGGTTGCGATCATAATTTCACAGATTGTGAGTTGATGGCGGCCCGCTTTTCTTTTGCGGGGGGCTAATCGAAGCGCAAGGTCAGCAACGGTCATTTTTTGACCGAGCTGGCCTTTTTTGTTATCCGTAAACCCAGAAAGGATGCGCACATGACGACGACCAAGAATGCCAAACTGCTCGCGTGGGTCGATGAGATGGCGAGCCTCTGTACACCCGATAAAGTCTACTGGTGCGACGGTTCAAAAGCCGAATATGACGCCATGATCAAGATTATGGTTGATG
>CAYLUN010000010.1:0-113640 GCA_964386865.1 uncultured Lentisphaeraceae bacterium
CAGGCGGTAGGGCGAGGCGTCCCCGCCGAGCCGCCGGGCAAAGTCGCGCCATGCGTTCGAGCGGCTCACCGGGGACGGTTCGCCCTACCCGCTTCGCATTCCCTGTCCGCAGGCGGTAGGGCGAGGCGTCCCCGCCGAGCCGCCGGGCAAAGTCGCGCCATGCGTTCGAGCGGCTCACCGGGGACGGTTCGCCCTACCCGCTGCGCACTCCCTGTCCGCAGGCGGTAGGGCGAGGCGTCCCCGCCGAGCCGCAGGGCAGCGGGCGTGCCATGTGCGGGGAACGGGCGGCTACCTAACCACAGGAGTGTCGGCGGGAGGCCTGTCCCTGCCTGCCGCTGTACGCCAGACACACGCCGACCGTTCGCCCTTCGACCAGCACGCAGTCTTCGGTCATTCCAGCCTCTGTTTTCTGGGAGGGCGACGGTGACTTTCGCTTGTCCGCAGCCCTGAAATGAGGTAAGCTATAATGAATTCACCAATACGGAAAAAAGTATGTCAGACGATACGCTCAGCGCGAAGCAAGACCCCATGCAGACCGAGACTCCGGCCGGCAATTATACGGCGGCCAACATCACAGTCCTGGAGGGCATGGAGGCCGTCCGCAAACGCCCCGCCATGTACATCGGCGACACGGGGGAGCGCGGCTATCACCATCTGGTCTACGAGATTGTGGACAACTCGATCGACGAGGCGCTGGCCGGGTATTGCACGCACATCGACGTCACCATCAACCCGGACGGCTCGCTCTCGGTGACGGACAACGGCCGCGGCATCCCGGTGGACATGCATCCGACCGAGGGTCGGCCCGCCGTCGAGGTCGTGCTGACCACGCTGCACGCGGGCGGCAAGTTCGATGGCTCCAACTACAAGGTCTCGGGCGGCCTACACGGCGTGGGCGCGGCCTGTGTGAACGCGCTCAGCGAGTGGATGGAGGTCGAGGTCCGCCGCAACAGCAAGATCTATCGGCAGCGCTATGAGAAGGGCCACCCGGCGACGCAGCTCGAGATCGTCGGCGACACGCATGGTACGGGCACCAAGGTCACCTTCTTCCCCGATCACTCGCTCTTCACCTGCCACGCCTTCAAGTGGGACATCCTCGCCAACCGCCTGCGCGAGCTGGCCTTCCTGAACCGCGGCGTCTCGATCCGCTTCCGCGACATGGAGCACGAGCAGGAGCGCGACGAGTCGTTCCTCTTCAACGGCGGCATCGTCGAGTACATCCAGTTCCTGAACAAGAACAAGACGCCCGCCCACGCGGAGGTCATCTACTTCACCGGCACCCGCGACATGATCGAGTGTGAGATCGCGATGCAGTACACCGAGGCGTACAACGAGGTCGAGTACAGCTACTGCAACAACATCAACACCATCGAGGGCGGCACGCACCTGTCCGGCTTCCGCTCGGCCCTCACCCGCACGGTCAACAAGTACATCGTCGACAACGGGCTCCAGAAGACCAACGAGGAGGCGCTCACCGGCGACGACATCCGCGAGGGCATCACCGCCGTGATCTCGGTCAAGGTGCCGCAGCCGCAGTTCGAGGGGCAGACCAAGACCAAGCTCGGCAACGGCGAGGTCGAGGGCATCGTCGCGCAGATCGTGAACGACCAGCTGGGCACCTACTTCGCCGAAAAGCCCCAGGTGGCCCGCAAGGTGGTCGAGAAGGCCGTGCTCGCCTCGCGCGCCCGCATCGCGGCCCGCAAGGCCCGCGACCTCACGCGCCGCAAGGGCGTGCTCGACGGGCTCGCCCTGCCCGGCAAGCTGGCGGACTGCTCCGAGCGCGACCCCGCCAAGTGCGAGCTGTACATCGTCGAGGGCGACTCCGCCGGCGGCTCCGCCAAGCAGGGCCGCAACCGCGAGACCCAGGCCGTGCTGCCGCTGCGCGGCAAGGTGCTGAACGTCGAGAAGGCCCGCATCGACAAGATCCTGAACAACAACGAAATCCGTACGCTCATCACCGCCATCGGCGCGGGCTTCGGCGCGGACGAGTTCGACATCGCCAAGGTCCGCTACCACAAGATCATCATCATGACCGACGCGGACGTGGACGGCGCGCATATCCGCACGCTGCTCTTGACCTTCTTCTACCGCCAGATGCCCAAGCTGCTCGAGAACGGCTACATCTACCTTGCCCAGCCGCCGCTGTACAAGATCACGCGCAAGCAGCGCGAGGAGTACATCGAGAGCGACGACCAGCTCACGCGCAAGCTGCTCTTCCTCGGCGCGGACGACATGACCGTGCGCAGCGCCGACGGACGAACGCTCACCGGCGCCGAGTTGCGCACGCTGCTGGAGCTGCTCGCGGAGATCGAGGCCACCGCCAGCGCCATCGCCCGCCGCGGTGTGGACTTGCACACGCTGCTCGGGCTGCGCAAGCCCGAGACCGGCGAGTTCCCTCGCTTCGTCACCATCGTCGGCACCGGCGACGACGCGAAATTCAGCTTCTCCTTCAACGACGCCGACCTCGCCCACGCGCGCGCCGACGCCGAGGCGGTCTTGGGCACGCCCATCGACCTCGCGGAGACGCAGGTGCAGGGCTACCACCCCACTCAGCAGATGCCCTTCCGCTGGATCGAGCTGTTCCGCGCGAGCATGCTCAAGAAGCAGGTCGACTCGCTGGCCGTGGCGGGCTTCTCCGCCGCGCAGTACGCGGGGGGGGGCGCGCCGGTCGCCTTCATCGTGGAGGACGGCGACGAGATCCCCGTGACGGCGCTGCCGTCGCTCCTGGACACCGTGCGCGAGCGCGGCCGCAAGGGGCTCTCGATCCAGCGCTACAAAGGTCTCGGCGAAATGAACCCCGACCAGCTCTACGACACGACCATGGACCCGGCCCGGCGCCGCCTCCTGCGCGTCAAGCTGGAGGACGCGGTCCGCACCGACGGCATCTTCACCCTGCTGATGGGCGACGAGGTCGAGCCGCGCCGCAAGTTCATCGAGGACAACGCCCTCAACGTGCGCAACCTGGACATCTGAAGACTTCTACGCCAGCATCACCTGTCCGCCGGTGACGGGGATGGCCTGGCCGGTCTCGTAGGCCTGCTCCATCAGGTAGTAGATCGCCTTCATCACGTCCGGCGTGGTGCAGCCGCGGCGCATGGGCACCTTGGCCTCGTAGAACGCCTTCACGTCCGCGAAGGTTTTCGCGCCCGGCACCTTGCCGCTGTCGAGGTACTGGCGGAAGAGCCCCTTCTCCGGGTCGGCCCAGAGCGGGCCGTCGTAGAAGTTTCCGGGACAGATGGAGTTGACCTTGACGCCGTCCTCGACCAGCTCCATGGCGAAGCTCTGCGTGAGGCCGATGCCGCCGAACTTGGAGCCCGCGTATGCGCCGTTCTTGTTCGAGCCGGTCAGGCCCGACTTGCTGTTGATCTGCACGATGTCGAACCAGGCTTCAGGCGCGGCCTGGTGCTGCAGCGCGAGGATCGGCGCGACCGCCTGCACCGAGAGGAAGTAGCCCTTGTAGTTCACGCTGGTCACGAAGTCGAGGTCTTTGACGGAGAGGTCCTTGACGCTGCCCGCGCGCAGCACGCCCGCGTTCGCCACCAGCAGGTCCACGCCGCCGAAAGCCGCGACGACCTGCTCCAGCGCGGCCTTGAGCGACTCGATGTCCGCGACGTTCACGGCCACGCCGATCGCGGCCTCGCGGCCGCACGCGTCGTTGACCTTGGCGGCGGCGGCCCGCACGCCGTCGACGTTGATGTCGGCCAGCGCGACCCACGCGCCCTGCTGGGCGAGGTCGGCCGCGATCTCGAAGCCGAAGCCCTGCGCCGCGCCCGTGACGACGGCGATCTTGCCCGCCGCGCGCCCGGTGGCGGTCGCGAACTCGGCCGCGTACGTGGCGCCGAGGGTGTCGATCGTCACGCGCGTCGCTCCTGCGGGCAGCTGCTTGCGCAGCTCGGACAACACGTCGGCGCAGCCGGGCGGGATAGAGACCACCGGCCCTTTGGCTGTGCCATCCACGCGCTTCAGGCGCGGCAGGATTTGGTTCTTGGCCATGAGCCCGCGTACGGCGGGAAGAATCTTCGTTACCATCGTTCGTTCCTCGTTTTGGGTTCGGCGGGTTCGGCGAACGCGCCCTACCCGGCCTCTCAACCTAACAGTCTAACAGCCTTCAGCCTAAAAACCCTCACTTCACCTTCACCGGCCTGCCGCCCTTGGCGGACGCATAGATGGCGTCGATGATCTTCATGAGGGTCACCGCCTGCTCGGGCGTGTTGAGCGGCTTCTCCTTGCCGGCCAGCGCGAGCACGAAGTTCTGCGCCGAGCGGATGCGCCCCATGGTGGGGTCTGCGGCGGTCACGATGTCGCGGTTGACCGAACAGCCGTTCTCCTGCGCGTACAGCTCGCACGTGTCGATGCCCGTCTCGTCGAGCCCGTCGCGCCCGAAGAGGCGCTTCACGCAGCCGCCCGCCTTCTGGCCCTGGAAGGTGACGCTCACCTCCTCGCGCTTGTTCATCTCGGCCCACGCGTTGCGCAGGAAGAGCACCTGGCCGCCCTTGAAGCGCACGAAGCCGTGGGCGGAGGCCTCCACATCGGTGACGCCGTGGGCGGCGTCCGGGATGCCCCACGGCCCCTTGAAGCCCTTGTCGGAGATGAAGTCGTCGAAGGTCTGCGCCAGCACCCACTCGGGATCCGGGTAGCCCATGAAGTAGAGCGCGAGGTCGATCATGTGCAACAGGTCGATGACCGGCCCGCCGCCGGAGAGCGCCTTCGTGGTGAACCAGCCGCCGAAGCCCGGGATGCCGGTGCGGCGGATCCAGAGGGCCTGCGCGGCGTTGATGCGGCCGACCGCGCCGGCGTCAAGGTAGGCCTTCAGGGCGTAGGCTTCGGGGCGGGCGCGGTTGTTGAAGTTGAACATGAGCGTGCGCTTGGCCTTCTTGGCCGCCGCCGCCATGGCGCGGATCTCGGCCGTGTTCAGGGCCGGCGGCTTCTCGCAGAAGACGTGGAGGCCTGCGGCCAGCGCCTGCAGGGCGAGGGGCTTGTGGAATTTGTTTGGCGTGATCACCGATACGGCGTCGAGCTTCTCGGCCTTCAGCATCGCGGCGACGCTGTCATACGCGGAGGCGATGCCGAACGTGCCGGCGACGCGCCGCGCCGCCGCGAGGTTCACGTCCGCGACCGCGACGACCTCCGCTCCGCCCGCGATGAAGCCGGGGATGTGGTAGTTGGTCATGCCGCCCGCGCCGATGACGCCGATTCTGATGCTCATGGTGGTGTCCTTCCGTAGGGTTCGCTCTGAAAAGGCCTCTAGTTTACGATATCTATCCGCCGGACGGAATCCGAAAAAGCAAAGGGGAAAAACCGGGGGCGCTCGGTTCCTGACGCCAGTTGGACGCTGGTTTCGTGAAACCTCATTCTCACACCTCCGGAGGTGTGAGAATGAGGCTGTAGCTGTTTGTCTTGGCGGAAAGGCTGTGGAACCAGTAGACTACTTATATTCGCAATTCACTCGTATGGGGGGCAGACCATGAATCGACGGGACTTCGTGAAAGCGGCCGGCGGGGCGGCTGCGGCGTTCAACATCGTTCCTGGCCACGTGCTGGGCCAGTCGGGGCAGACGTCGCCGAACAGCACGCTCACGGTGGCGCTGATCGGCTGCGGCACGCAGGGGCTGCGCGAGCTGCCGGGCCTGCTGGCCACGCCCGGGGTGCAGGTCGTGGCGGTGTGCGATCCGAACCGGGATGGCGAGGACTACGTGGACTGGTCGCGCGACGGCCTGCGCAAGAGCCTGGCCAAAGCTGTCGGAAAGACCGATTGGCGCGAGGGGCGGCCGATCCCAGGCGGCCGCGACGCGGCGGCGGAGCTGGTCGATCTGTACTACGCGGGCCAGCGGGGCGCGGGCGTCTTCAAGGCCTGCGCGAAATACGCCGACTTCCGCGAGCTGCTCGAAAAGGAGAAGGGGCTCGACGCCGTCAAGGTCATGACGCCGGACCACCTGCACGCGACGGTCGCCATCGCCGCGATGAAGGCCGGCAAGCGGGTGATTCTGCACAAGCCGCTCGCCAACCGGCTCGCGGAGGCGCGCAAGGTGATCGAGACCGCCCGGCAGACCGGCGTGGCCACGCACTTCATTCCGACGACATCCGGCGCAGACGTCTCGATTTCGGCGCAGCTCATCCGCGCGGGCGCGATCGGCAAGCTGCTGGAAGTTCACAACTGGTCCAACCGCCCGGTGTGGCCGCAGTACGCGACGCTGCCGACGGACGCGCCGCCGGTGCCGAAGGACTTCATCTGGGATCTGTGGCTGGGGCCGTCGCTGGACCGGCCGTACCACCCGAACTTCACGCACACGGTGTTCCGCGGCTGGTACGAGTTCGGCGGCGGGGCGATCGCCGACATGGGCCACTACAGCCTCTGCCGCGTGTTCGCCGAGTTCGATCTCGACGCGCCCGTGCGGGTCGAGTCCACGCCGAGCCACGTGTGTGCGCTGCGCGATCGCGTGAGCGTCAAGGTCGCCAACGACTACTCGTTCCCGGCTGCGGCGACGGTGCGCTTCACGTTCGCGGCGAAGGGGGCGCGGCCCGCGCTGGATCTCTTCTGGTACGACGGCGGGATGCGGCCGCGCACGCCGGAGGAGCTGGAGCGGGAGAGCGCCGAGCTGGCGCCCGAAGGCATGCTGTTCGTCGGCGAAAAGGGCAAGATCCTCGCCGATTTCCGAGGCGAGAAGCCCCGCATTCTCTCGGGCGAGAAGGCTGGCGACCTGCCCGCGCCGACGCCGGTCAACACCGACTGGGTTACGGCTTTCCGGGGCGGAGCGCCCACGTGCGGCGACTTCCTGAAGGCGGGGCCGATATCCGACGCGATGAATCTGGCGGCGGTTTCGCTGCGGCTCGGCGGCAAGCGCCTGCTGTGGGACGCGGCGGCGATGAAGATCACGAACCGGCCCGAGGCCGAAAAGTATCTGACGCGCGAGTACCGCAAGGGGTGGGAGATCTAAGTAAAGGGAGAATGATCATGCAAGGACTGACGAGGCGCGGATTCTTGGGGCGCGGATGTATGGCAGGCGCGGCGCTGTTCGCGGGCGGCACGCCGGGGGCGGCTCGGGCGAATCCGCTCGGGATGCCGATCGGCGTTCAGACGTACGTCGTCCGCGACACGATCGGCGCTGACTTCGCGGGCACGCTGAAGCGGCTTGCAGCGATGGGTTTCCAGTCGATCGAGATGTGCTCGCCTCCCGGCTACGGCAAGGAGTGGGCGCCGCTCACCAAGCTGACGGCAAGCGAAATGCGCGAGGCGATCCGCGCGGCGGGGCTGGGCTGCGAGAGCTGCCACTACCCGTTCGCCGAGCTAACGGAGCATCTGGACGAGAGCGTCGTGTACGCCAACGAGCTGGGCCTGAAGCAGATGGTCATCTCCGGCTACTGGCTCAAGAAGGGCGCGGCGCTGGACGAGTGGCGCCAGGCCGCCGACGCGACCAACGCGCTCGGCGAGCGCACGCGGAAGGCGGGGCTGCAGCTCGTGTTCCACAACCACCACTTCGAATTTGAGACGGTCGACGGCACGCTGATCTACGACGAGCTCATGAAGCGGCTCGATCCGGCGCTCGTCAAGATGCAGTTCCAGGTGGCGGTGATCAGCGCTGGCTACAAGGCCGTCACCTACTTTCGGAAGTATCCCGGGCGCTTCCAGTCGCTCCACCTCGCCGACTATTCGGCGGAGCTGAAGAAGGCCGTGCCGCTCGGGCAGGGCGTCGTGGACTGGAAGGAGCTGTTCGCCGAGGCCCAGGCGGCAGGCGTGAAGAACTGCTTTGTCGAGATGGGCGTGGATCTGCTCAAGCCCAGCTGCGACTACCTGAAGGGGCTGACGGTGTAGCGGCATTCGGGGCAAGGGGATGGTATGAAACGGACTTTGACGATGGCCGCGGCGGTGGTGGCGTGTACGGGGTGCTGGGCGGCGGCGGATTTGAAGGCGGGGCTGGCCGGGCAGTGGAGCTTCGCGTCGAGCGACGGCGCGACGGTGGCGGATCAGTCGGGCAACGGGTTGGCCGGCCGCATCGAGGGCGGTAAGACCCAAGGCGCGCCGCGCGCGCTGGCCTGCGACGGGTTCTCGACCGAAGTTGTGATCGACGAGCGCGGGGCGTGGGTGATGGTGGGGCGACCTACGGTGACGCATCCGTCGCGCTCTATGTGAACGGCAAGGAGGACGGGCGGAGCGAGTCGTTCCCCGCGATGAACTATGGCAAGGGCCCGCTCTACATCGGCCGGTGCAAGGCGGGCAGCTGCAGGAGAAGGCGCCGGGCTTCTTCTACTCGCCTTACGCGGAGCTTCTGGGCCTAATGAAGCCGCTCAACCGCGAGGTGTACCCGCTGACGCGCTTCTTCGACCAGACGCGCTGAGGCGGCGAGACGCCGCCACGCAGGCGCAAGGCACGGGGCGCCGTCCCTACACGGGGGCGCTCGGTGTTGTCCTACGCGCCCGACATTTCCGCGGCGATGGCGCGGGCGGCGGCGCAGGGGTCGGCGGCCTCGAGGATGGGGCGCCCCACCACGAGGTGCGTCGAGCCGTCCTTCACCGCCTGCGCGGGGGTCGCGACGCGCTTCTGGTCGCCCACGTCCGCGCCTGCCGGGCGTACGCCGGGCGTCACCAGCAGCGCGGCCGGGCCGAGCGCGGCGCGCATGTTGGCGACTTCCTTGGGCGAGCAGACGATGCCGTCCGCGCCGTTCTCGCAGGCCAGGCGGCCGAGGGCTTCGACCTGGGCTTTCATATCGCGGGCCACGCCCAGGTCGCCCAGGTCGGCTTGGTCGAGGCTGGTGAGCACGGTCACGGCGAGGATCTTGGGGGCGCTCGCGCCGCAGGAGAGCGCCGCGTCTTTGGCGGCGCGGATCATCGCCTTGCCGCCCACCGCGTGAATGGTCATGAGATCCACGCCTAGCGCCGCGCCGGATTTGACGGCGCGCTCGACGGTGCGCGGGATGTCGTGCAGCTTAAGATCCAGAAAGACCTTCTTGCCGCGGCTCTTAACGGCCTTCACGACGTCCGGGCCTTCGGCGCTAAAGAGCTCCAGCCCAATCTTGTAGAACGACACCGAGTCGCCGAGGCGGTCGACGGTCTGTTCGACTTCGGCGGTGGAGGAGACATCGAGAGCGACAATCAGTTCGGCCATGGGTCAGTTCCTTTGCGTGGCGGTATTAAGCCAAAAACGGAGGTGGGTGGCAATAAGAAGTAGGCAGTCGGCAACCGCAGTAGGCAGTTAAGTGGACAGGCCGTCAGCAGTGGAACCGGGCCGGCAGGGGTACGGTCGCCAGATAATTGATGCGCGGAGGCAATAAGTGGATTAATCACTCGTTTAATACAACTGTTTGAATGGCGTGATCAGCTGGGGCCCAGTCAAGCCCCGGCCGCGCCGGAAAGGTGGGGACAGTATGAATAGCAGCACACAGTCAGTTTGTTGGGGTCTGTTTGCGGCCGTTGCGGTTCTCGCAACGTGTCCGGCGAAGGCCGACCGCTCCGGCTTCGGCTCGGGGCCGGGCAACGGCGAGGGCGGGTTTCGCGCGGACGGCCCCGGCAACGGGGAGCGCGAGTTCCGTCAGGACGGCCCCGGCAACGGGGAGCGCGAGTTCCGTCAGGACGGTCCCGGTAGCGGGGAGCGCGAGTTCCACTCGGGCTACGGCCAACCGGACAACCGTGGGCCCGGCCCGGATCGGCGTGAGCCCCGGCTGCCGGACGCGTACGCGCCGCGCCCCGAGTTCGGTCCGCCGCGCCCCATGATCTACCCGCCGCGCCAGACCGGCTGTCCGCCGCCGCCCACGCCGGTGTTTTACACGCCGCCCGCGCAGACGGCGGGCTGGGCCAACGGACGCTGGGTGGAGCGCGACCAGCGCGTGCGGGTCGACGGCTACTGGCACGAGTCCTTCGAAGCCGACGGCCGCCGCTGCAGGACGTGGCAGCCCGAGCGCTGGGAGAGCCGCCGCACCCCCGAGTGGATGCAGCGGTAAGGGCCTCCCTGAGATGAGAACGCGAGGCGGGCGGGCGCTAGGCGCCCCCCGCCTGATCGCGTCACGCCGGCGAGGAGCGCACGCACAGTTCATTTGCAGAGAGGACGAGCAGACGCTCGTCCCTGTGTAACCGGATTCTGATGGCAGGGGCAAGCGTCTGCTTGCCCACGCATTTCCCGGTCTCTCAAATGAAACGCGCGTGCGCCCGCCGGCACGGAGCCGAGCAAAAACGCCTTGCGCTCAAGAGGCGGAGTGTAGTAAGTGTAAGGCATGCGTGCTAGCAAGGGAGACGAAGCGGGGGATTTCGAACTGCCGGTGAAGGGCTTCAAGGGAACGCCGGAAGAGATAGAGCGGCAGTGGTTCGAGCAGGTCTACACGGGGCGGGGCGACTCGATGCGGCAGCTCACGTGGCGCGCCGTGCTGATGGGCTCGGCGCTCGGCAGCGTGCTGTCGCTCACGAACCTCTACATCACGCTCAAGGCGGGGTGGGCGTTCGGCGTCGCGATCACGGCCTGCATTCTCTCCTACGCGATCTGGAACGCCTTCTACAAGCTCGGCCTCGCCAAGACGCCGATGACCATCCTCGAGAACAACTGCATGCAGTCGACGGCGAGCGCGGCCGGCTACTCGACGGGCGGCACGCTGGGGTCGGCCTTCGCGGCGTACATCATTCTGAGCGGGCACCCCCTGCCGATTCCGCTGACGCTGGCGTGGGTCTTCTTTTTGGCGGTGCTCGGCGTGACGATGGCCGTGCCGATGAAGAAGCAGATGATCAACATCGAGCAGCTGCCTTTCCCGAGCGGCATTGCGGCGGCTGAGACGCTGCGCGCGCTGCACTCGCACGGCGAAAAGGGCTTGAGGGCCGCGAAGGCGCTGGGCATCGCAGCCGTGTACGGGGCGGTCGACAAGTTCTGGTCCGAGGGGCTGGGGCTGATCCACGCGAAGCTGGCGCCGCTCGCGAGCGCGGCGCTGCTGACTTCCGCCGAGAAGTGGCTGTTCGGCTCGTCGTACGCCGCGCTGAAGGGGCGCACGGTGATGTTCACGTGGGACGCGATCTTTGTGGCGGCGGGCGCGATCATGGGGCTGCGCGTCTGCGTTACCATGTTCGTCAGCGGCACGCTCTGCTGGGGCGTCTTCGTGCCGCTGCTGCAGCGCGAGGGCGTCATCGTCGGGGCCGGGTTCCGCGAGCTGGTGCAGTACACGCTGTGGGGCGGGACCGCCTGCATGGTGACGAGCGGGGTGTTGAGTTTTATGCTCCAGTGGCGAAGCATGGGCCGCGCCTTCAAGAGCTTGGGCGGCATGTTCGGGCGCGGAAGCGTGAAGCTGACCGAGTGCGAGAAGATTGAGACGCCGATGTCTTGGTTCGCCATCGGCCAGCTGGTGTCGCTGGTCGCACTGGGCTGGCTCGCACACGTCTCGTTCGCCATGCCGTACTGGCAGAGCGCGCTGGCCGTGGCGCTGTCGTTCATTCTGGCGCTGGTGGCCTGCCGGATCACGGGCGAGACGGACACGACGCCAGTGGGCGCGCTGGGCAAGGTCACGCAGCTGACCTTCGGCGCGCTGAACCCGGGCAACATCTACGTGAACCTGATGAGCGCGAACATCACGTCCGGCGCGGCGACCTCGTCGGCGGACCTGCTGACTGACCTCAAGAGCGGGTACCTGCTGGGCGCAAACCCCCGCCAGCAGTTCCTCGCGCAATTCGCGGGCATTTTTGCGGGCACGGTGGTTACGGTGCTGGCCTTCGCCGTGCTGGTGCCGGACGCCTCGGTGCTGGGCTCGGAGCAGTTCCCCGCGCCGGCCGCGCAGACGTGGGCCGCGGTGGCCAAGGCGCTGAGCCTGGGCCTCTCGGCGCTCGCGCCGGTGAAGGTGTGGTCGATCGCGGTGGGCGCGCTGCTGGGTATTGTGCTGGTGCTGCTGCCGTACGCGCTGCCCAAACGCTGTCACGCCTTCGTGCCGAATGCCTCTGCGTTCGGCCTAGCGTGGGTGTTCGACTGGTTCTACGGGCTGCTCTTCCTGCTGGGCGCACTGGCGGCTCACGCGCTGAAGAGACGTGCGCCGCAGGCGGCCGAGGAGTACACCTTCCCCGTGGCCTCCGGCGTGATCGCCGGCGGCTCCCTGATGGGCGTTGTGCTCGTCTTCTGGGAGAACGGCGGCGAGATGCTCGCCAAAATCCTTGGGCGGTAGCGGGCGAACCGCAGAAGGCCCTTTTAACGCAAGGGCGCACGGGTGCAAAAACGCGAGGATGGCCTTTTTCGTGCCGTTCGCGTTTTTCGTTTCATTAACTGCCAAAGCTAGGTTACTATATTTGTATGGCTCATGATTGAATGCATATTCGTGGCTCGAGGTGAAAGGGAGGGTCGTAGTGCAAGCACGATTGGTTGTCTACCGGAACGGAAAGCAGGAGCTCTGTGTCCCGATCGATCAGTCTGGCGCCGGGATCGGGCGCGATTCGGGCAACCCCGTACAGTTGTCGCTGCCCGAGGTCTCGAAACAGCACGCCTTCCTGCAACGGACCCCGAAAGGCTGGTACATCCGGGATCTGAACAGCCGGAACGGCCTGTTCGTGAACGGCAGCAAGGTTCGTGAAGCCCTGCTGAACGACGGCGACAAGCTGACCATCGGCCCTTACACGCTGGTGTTCGAGATCGCGGAGGCCGCGCATCCCTACAAGCCGAGGCTGCAGATCGACGTCACGGATAACGCCGAGCAGCAGACCATGCCCGCCCAGAGAAGACGAACCTGATGTGCGGCTTAAGAAATAACGCTCAACTCTGAACGGTTAACGCTCACTTTCAAGGAGGGGAGAGGTTCCCTTGAGCGTTGAGAGTTGAACGTTGGGCGTTGAGCGTTTGCTGACTATGAAGCACACCCCCACGCATAGCGACACCCGTTCCCACGGTTGCTTGGCGACGCTGCCGCCGACGCGCTGGTCTGTGGTCGCAAGGGCCGGCGACCGGGAGCGTGAAACGTGGACGGCCGCCCTTGAGGCGATCACCCGGCTCTACCGTCCGGTGCTCGTGCGCCACCTGATCTTCCGCCTGCGCGTGTCCCCCGACCGGGCCGAAGACCTCGTGCAGACCTTCCTGGCCGAAAAACTGCTCGGCCAGAATGTTCTGCGCCAGGCATCGCCCCAGAAGGGCCGGTTCAGATCCTTTCTCTTGAAGGTGTTCAGCAACTTCGCGCTGAGCCAAATGCGCCAGCAGCAGGCGCACAAGCGCCGGCCCTCCAGTCCGGACGCCGTGCGCGTGGACGACCTGCCTGAGCTGGCGTCGGGCGAGGCCCCGCTGTCAGACTCCTTTGACGCTCTCTGGGCACGCCAAGTTCTCGCCCGGACCGTGGAGCGCCTTCGGGAGGAGTGCCAGTCCAAGGAGCGCCAGATTCTTTGGGATGTGCTGGAGGTGCGCATTCTAGGTCCCATCTTCAGCGATACCCCGCTCATGCCCTATGAAGAACTGGTCGCGAAGTTCGGGCTGCGCTCGCCGTCCGAGGCCTCGAATCTGCTGATCACCGCCAAGCGCATGTTCGCGCGGGTTTTGCGAGAGGTCGTGCGCGAGACGGTGGCGGACGATGCCGAGGTCGAGGCGGAGATCATGGAGCTGAAAAGGATACTGTCAAGGTAACCTCTATGAATGACGCCCTACACTGCCAGATGACTCACGCAGAAAGACCCAAAGAATCAAAGATGGGGCGGTATCGTCTTAATCGAAGTCTAAATTTACATAAAAGACGGAAAAACGAAAGTTATGGTTGCGATAAACCGGACTTTCTGGCATGCTCTTCCGTGTTGGAGGGAGGAAACGCAGGATGTATTACGAACGCGCGTTGGTGTGTCCCGAAGAGTCATTCTTCTTGCTTGGTCCGAGGGGAACAGGCAAGAGCACGTGGCTGCGTCATCAGCTCCCGGACGCCAAGTTCATCGATCTCTTGGACGAGCGGCAGCGTTATCGCCTGATGTCTCAACCGGGCGCTTTCGCGCTCGAGTTGCAGGCGGTTGCATCCGGATCGTGGGTCATCGTGGATGAAATCCAGAAGATGCCTGACCTTCTGAACGAGGTCCACCGGTTCATCGAGACGCGCGGCCTCAGATTCGCCCTGTGCGGTTCCAGCGCCCGCAAACTGCGGAAGGCGGGTGTCAATCTTCTCGCTGGCCGCGCGCTGAGCCGCACCTTGTACCCGTTTCAGCCGGATGAGCTTCCCGGCACTTTTGATATCGAGGACGCGCTCCGCTACGGCACGCTGCCCGTGGCCTGGGGGAGCCGAGTGCGCGAGGAGAAGTTGGAAGCCTACATCATGACTTATCTCAAGGAGGAGGTTCAGGCTGAGGCTCTCGTGCGAAACCTGCCGGGATTTGCGCGGTTCATCGCGGTGGCGGCCATCCTCCACGGGCAAGCCATCAACGCCACCAACATCGCCCGCGACTGCGGGGTTTCCCGGCCCACCGTGGAGGCCTATCTGGACATTCTCGAGCAAACGCTGCTCTGCGTGCGGCTGCCGGCCTATGAGGGGAAACTGCGTGTCAAGGAGCGCAAGCATCCCAAGCTGTTCTGGGTCGACCCCGGACTGGTGCGCGCCGCCAAGCAGCAGCTCCAACCCACTCTGGCGGCCGAAGAACGGGGGCACCTGTTCGAGGGGCTGGTATGCACGACGCTCCTCGCCTATCGCGACTACCGCCGGGCCTTCACGGATCTCCGCTACTGGGCGCCTAACTCGTCAACCGCCGCCGAAGTGGATTTTCTGGTGATCCGGAACGACCGGATGGTCGCGATCGAGGTCAAGTCGGGCGCGGTTTTCAACGAGACGTGGTGCAGGGGCCTCAGAGCCTTCGGCACGCCGCCGGGTGTCGTTCGCAGGCTGGTCGTGTGCCCGGACACCCCCGACCTGAAACTCTCGGACAACATTGAAGTCTTTTCCTATCGACGCCTCGCTTCGCTTCTCCACGCGGGCTCCTTGTTCGACGCTTGAAGGCACAGAGGAAGGGACAGAGGTTGGGTGCGTATTCGGAGACGTAAAAGCGGAAAGAACAGCCTTGTCTTGCTTGGGGTTCTTGGAGTCTTTGCGTGAGGACTCTCAAGGCTCCGATAATTTTTTTAATTCGTGCCGCAGGATTAAGGGGGCTGATTGCGTAGTAGCAGGTGAAGGGATAAGACTGTAGACTACCCAGAAAGGTTTGAACGTATGACCGCACCGCACAAAACCGCTTTCGACACCGACCGGCGCCAGCTCGCCACGCTGCTCGACCTCTCCCCGGACGCCGGGCGCCTCTGGAAAGACGAGGAACTGGGCGCGATCCTGCGGCACCAGCTCGCCGCGCCGATGCAGGTCGACCTGATCAACCTGGAGCGCGGGCTGGCGCTCAAGGTCCGCAACCTGGCCGAATCTCTGGGCCTGACCCTCAAGAGCTTCGGCGACCTGCTGGCCCACCCGAACCCGCCTGTGGAGCTGCTGAAGATCACCAAGGACTTCGCCAAAGCCTGCCGCCTCAGCCCGCACAGCCCCGTCCCGCACGAGATCGCCTCGGTGCTCTACTTCGCCAGCATCGCCGCCGCGCTGGTCCGCTGCCGCCGCCGCATCACCGGCCTCACGAACGACGCCCTGGCCGAAGGCTTCCGCTGGGTCCTGTCCCAGCCCTGGCTGGACGCCCCGACCCGCAGCCTGACCGAAGAGAGCCTCCTGTTCCTCAACACCCAAGCGGGAGAACGCCATGAGTAACGCCGACACCACACTTCCGATGGCGCAGCCGCCGATCTCCTCCTCGACCGACGCGCAGCCCCAGGAGACCCTGCTGCAGCGCGGCATGTTCGACCCGCCCGTGACGCCCGGCACGCTCGGGCACCTGGACCGCTTCGAGATCCTCCGCCTGCTCGGCGAGGGCGGCATGGGACAGGTCTACCTGGCGCGCGAGCCGCGCACCGACACGCGCGTGGCGGTCAAGCTCCTGCGGCCGCAGATGGCGGACGACCCGCAGTCGGTCCACCGCTTCCTGACCGAGGCGCGCCACATGTACCGGCTCTCGCACCCCCGCATCCTGCGCGTGCTGGAGGTCTCGGACCGCAAAGAGGGGCCGTACTACGTCATGCCGTACGTCGAGGGCGGCAGCCTGCTGGGGCAGTACCGGCCCGGCAAGCCCATGCCGACCGAGCGTATCCTGGCCATCGCCAGCCAGGTCGCAGAGGCCCTGGCCCACGCGCACGCCCACGGGCTGATCCACCGCGACCTCAAGCCAGGAAACGTGCTGCTGGACAAGGACGGCAACGCCTATCTGACCGACTTCGGCCTGGTGCGCACGGTCTTCAACGACTCCATGGTCGACGCCTCGGCCAGCCACCTCGAAGGCACCGCGCCCTACATGTCGCCTGCGGTCGCACGCGGCGAGGCCGAGGACACCCGCTGCGACATCTACGCCTTCGGCGCGCTGCTCTACGAACTGATCGCCGGCCAGCCGCCCTACACCGGACGGACGTGCCAGATCATCCTCGACCAAGTTCTCAAAGGCCCGCCCACGCCGCTCCGCGAGGTCAACCCCAAGGCCAGCCCCGCCCTCGTCAAGATTGCCGAAGGCTGCCTGGCCCGCGAACTGCATGCCCGCTACACCACCATGACGGACGTGGTGTCCGATCTGGCTCGCGCGGCCAAGGGCGTGCTGCCGCTCGGCCCCCACCAGCAGGAGCAGCGCCGCCGCCTGCCCCGCCTCGCGGCCCTGCTCGCCGTCACGCTCGCCTTTGCCGCTCTGGCAGGGGTTGCGGTTCACCACTTCTCGGCTGGCACTCGCTCCACTCGTCCCCAACAAACCGGCGTCCAAAGTCCGGCGTCCGGCGTCCTCGCCCAAATAGGCGTGCCAGCGGCGAACGCAAGCCTCTCAGGGGATGAGCCGGTCATCGAGGAAGACGATGCCGACAAAGGTGTGCCGCCCGATGCCCGTGCGCTGTCGCCGACGGCGAAGGTGCAAGGCCCGTTCTCCTACACGGTCACGAACGGCGCAGTCACCCTCGTCAAGTACTCGGGGCCGGGCGGCAATGTCACGATTCCGCGTACGATCAACGGTCTGCCCGTGACAACCCTTGGCACGCGATCATTTGCGGCATGCACTAACCTAACCAGCATCGCACTTTCCGATTCGATTACCACAATCTCATGGGAGGCCTTCAAGGGATGTACCCGTCTGAACACATTGACAATCCCAAAGAGTGTTACATCGATTACCGGTAATGCTTTTGCCGGCTGTTCTGGGTTGGACTCATTCAGTGTGGATATGACGAACCCGGCCTATTGCAGTAGTGCTGACGGTGTTGTGTTTAGTAAGGATAGAACCATGCTTATTCGTTATCCGACAGGTAAGCAGTGCAACTATCTTATTCCCTATAGTGTCAGCACCATCGGACATTATGCGTTTCAAGACTGCGCGGGCTTGACTAGCATTATGATCCCCGGCAGAGTCATCCATATTGGTGATGGTGCCTTTGAGAAATGTGAACAGCTAACCAGCATGACTCTTCCATCCAGTGTCATCAGCCTTGGGTACAACGTCAGTTCATTTCTCCATTGTAGCGCTCTCACCTCGATAGTTGTGGAGGCGGCAAATACGGCCTACAGTAGCAACTCGGATGGTGTGTTATTCAGCAAGGACAAGACTAAATTAGTCTGCTATCCAGGGGGTAGGGCTGGAAGTTATGGGATACCTGATACGGTCACCCATATCGGACATTCTGCGTTCAAGAACTGTGCAAGTCTGTGCGACGTAACAATTCCCTCCAAGCTAGCCTTTATTAGCCCAAAGGCATTTCAGACCTGCCCAAATCTCACTGGGCTCTTCTTCAATGGAAATGCACCCAATCTCGGCAAGGCTGCATTAGACGACATTCCGAACGCAACCATTTACTATCTGCCGGGCACAACCGGCTGGGGCACAGAGCTCGGCGGGCGACCGACGGCGGTGTGGAATCAGGATGTTCAAATCCCGTACACCTACACGACCCACAACGGCGCGATCACCATTACCAAGTACACGGGGCCGGGTGGGGATGTGACCATTCCGAGCACGATCAACGGTCATCCTGTCACCAGCATCGGAGACTATGCGTTCGCTGATTGCCCCGGATTAACCAGTATTATGATTCCGAAAGGCGTCATTTCTGTAAGTGGGGGTGCCTTCCCCTTCTGTGACAAGTTTACCTCAATCGGGGTTGATCCGGCGAACCCTGCATACTGTAGCGAGAACGGAGTTCTGTTCAACAAGGCAAAGACCTGCCTCGCCATTTATCCGCGTGGCAAAACCGGAAGCTATTCGGTCCCCTATAGCGTCACCGAGATTGGGTTCATGGCGTTTTGGAACTGCCACAAACTGACCTCCGTCGAAATGGGCAACGGCGTCAAGCGAATCGCCTGCGGGGCTTTCGGCCACTGCACCGGCTTGACCAGTATGACGATTCCCGACAGCGTTACCTGTATCGAAGGCGAAGCCTTTTGTAAGTGTCGTCTGACCGACATCACTGTCCCCAAGAGTGTTACCTCGATAGAAGGCAACCCGTTCAATGGGTGCGGCGGGCTTTCGATTCGGGTAGATGCTGAGAATCCAGCCTACTACAGCACGGCGGACGGGATCGTATTCAGCAAGGATAAGAGCTACCTCGTCAGTTATCCGAGTGACAAAAAAGGGGATTATGTGATCCCTGACAGCGTCACCAACTTTGGATCTGCGGCGTTTCGTGATTGCACAGGCCTTACTGGTGTGACAATTCCGAATAGCGTCACCAAGATTAACCAGTTCGTGTTCCAAGGCTGTACCAACCTGACAAGCGTCACGATCCCCAGCAGCGTCAGCAGTATCGGAAGGGCTTCGTTCGCTGGTTGCAACAGCCTGACAGGCATTACGATTCCAGACAGTGTCAAGGCCATAGAGGCAGCCGCCTTTGAATACTGCCCCAACCTGGCTAGCGTCTACTTCAACGGCGACGCGCCTAGCGGCGGTTCAGATTCGTCTGTGTTTGGCGGATCCGAAAAGATCACCGTCTACTACCTCCCCGGCACGAAGGGCTGGGGGCCGACCTTCGGCGGGCGGCCGACGGCGGTGTGGCAGGAGAAAGCGCAGGCGGAGACGGACGTCCATGATTTCGCCTGCTTAGCCGAGAACGGCGGGGTGGCCATTGTCAAGTACACGGGCGAGGGCGGCGCGGTCGTGATCCCGGCCAAGGTCAACGGGTTGCCGGTCACGGCGATTAAAGATACGGCGTTCCAGAAGTGCGCCGGCGTGACCAGAATCGTGATCCCCGCACACGTAACCAGCATAGCGTCGGGTGTTTTCATGAATTGCACAAATTTGGACTCGATCCTTGTGGACGTTCTGAATCCCGTTTATGCCAGTAGCGCCGACGGGGTTCTTTTCAGTAAAGACAAGACGGGGATACTCTGTTATCCAAGAGGCAAGAAGGGTGACTACTCGATTCCAAAAACCGTCACCACCATTGGGGACGACGCGTTCAACAGGTGTGAAGACCTTTCTGCCGTAATGATTCCGAACGGAGTCTCGCGGATCTCGGCCGGGGCCTTCGCTTTCAGCACTCGGCTGACCAGCATAACGATCCCGGCCAGCGTTATAAACATGACGCCTTGGGCGTTCACGGGTTGTAGCGGACTCAAGTCGATCCAGGTGGATGAAGCCAATCCCGTGTTCTTCAGTAACAGAGACGGAGTTGTCTTCAGCAAGGACAATAAGACGCTTGTCCGCTTTCCAAGCGGCAGGAACGGAAACTACACAATCCCATCACATGTTAGCAGGATCGGTGCGGCTGCGTTTATAGGCAGCACTGTGGTAACAGGTGTGACAATCCCAAACGGTGTTACAGGCATTGAGTCTTCCGCGTTTCAGTCTTGTCCTTCATTGAGGAGTCTGACAATCCCCGACAGCGTCACCACGATAGGGGACTGCGCATTTATGGGAAGCGAGAATCTCGTCAACGTCACACTTCCAAACAGGTTGACTCGTATTGAGCTCTGGACATTCGTTGGCTGTGCCATTACCAACATGACGATCCCGGCTAGTGTCACCTTCATTGGGGATCACGCGTTCGCTTGCCCAACCCTCACCAACATCGTAATTCCAAACAGTGTCACCAATATCGCCGGCTGGGCGTTCAACTGTTGTTTTGGTTTGAAGAGCGTATCTATTCCCGACAGCATCACCACAATCGAGAACGGGATCTTTGCCAATTGTACGAACTTGACCGAAGTTACCGTTCCAAATAGCGTCACGAATATCAGTGCCTGGGCGTTCCGAGACTGTACAAGCCTAACCAATATTACGCTTCCAGGCAGCGTCGCACATATAGGCAACGAAGCGTTCGTAAACTGCCCGCAACTAACCAGAGTCTATTTCAAAGGCGATGCGCCTGGCGGTGCAACGGACAGATCCATATTCCAAAACAGCAACAAGGCCACCATTTACTACCGCCCCGGGACGAAGGGCTGGGGGCCGACGTTCGGCGGGCGGCCGACGGCGGTGTGGAAACCGTAATTTGGAAGAGGGCTCACGCGGAGACCCAAAGAACCCAAAGATGGGAGAGAGCAGCCCTGTCTTATCTTGGGGTTCTTGGGGGCTTGGCGTGAGAAAGAGAGGGGGAGAATGGCCTTGCGCCCTGCTGCCGCCGCCGTTTTCCCGTTGACGTCTGGCCGGATCCGCCTTACGATAAGAACAAACGGTAAGGAGGTGGCGGTATGTCGCTGAAACTCAAGATGACAGCCAAGCGTCAGGTGACGTTCCCTGCAGCCGTCTGCGAAACGCTGGCGGTTTATCCAGGGGATACGCTGGTGTTGCGGGACGGGCAGGCGGGGGGGCGCCGTGTATGGATGATCGAGGCGGAACCGCAGCCCGAACGTGCACGCTGGATGGGTGAGCTGCGTCCGTACGCGGCACGTAAGGCGTCTCACGTGCTGTCCGATATCCGTGCGGCCGTGGCAAAAAAGCGTGGGGGGCGGACATGAAACGTGGCGTGGGCGTCGACACCTGCGTGGTCCTTCGGTTGCTCACGGGGGTTCCGGAGGCGCAGTTCGCCCGGGCCTGCAGCTTTCTCGGCGAGTGTCAGCATCGCGGCGAGCCTGTGTTGGTGAGCGATCTCGTTGTGTCGGAGGTCTACCATGCTCTGCTTTACTACTATGACGTTCCGAAACGTGTCGCGCTTGATTCGTTGCGTTCGTTTCTCTGTTCGCCCGGCGTGCGCTGCACAGGCTACGCAGGAGAAATCCTGAAGGAGTATCGAGGCCTGGGGGCGGGATTGGTTGACCGCTTGATCCGGGCAGAACTGTTGGCGCAGGCCGAGCGGCTCGTGTCGTTCGACAAGGATTTCTGCCGTCTCGGCGGCGTGCAGGCGTTGTGAGCGAACGCTCAACGTTCTACGCATTCCGACTACGAGCCAAACAGTCTAAAAGCCTTCAGCCTATTAGCCTCTCTCCATCTGTCACGCCCCGCGGGCCGCCGCCTCGTCGCGGTAGCGGTAGAAGCGGCTGATGACGCTGAAGAGGATCGCGACCACAAAAGTCAGTCCCGCGTACATGAGGAAGCGGGACGCGCTGACCGAGCCGCTGTGCGAGGCGCCGCCGAAGGCCTTGGTGATGCCCGCCACCAGCAGGTTCCCGATCGCGACCGTCAGCAGCCAGAAGCTCATGATCGTGCTCTTCATCTCCGGCGCGGCCTCGCGGAAGGCGAACTCCAAGCCCGTCGTCGAGATCAGCACCTCGGCCGCGGTCAGCACGATGTACGGCACGAGCTGCAGCAGCACGCTGAGCTGCGCGCCGGCCTCGAGGCGCGACTGGAGCGCGGCCACGATGAGGTACGAGAACACCCCCAGGAACATCCCGGCGGTCATCCGCCGCAGCGGCGCGGCCAGGCGCCCGATGCGCGGGTAGACCACCAGCGTGAAGAGCGGCACCAGCGCCATCACGAGCAGCGGGTTCGCGGACTGCATCTGCTCCGCGCCGATCGTCAGGCCCCCCAGCTTGAACGGCACCATCATCTGCCCTTGCAGCACCCAGGTGGAGTTGGTCTGGTCGAAGAGCGCCCAGAAGGCCGGGATCAGCGCGAACACGAAGAGGATCGGCGGCACCGACTTGGCGGCGTCGACCTCCTGCTGGCTGAAGCGCCCCCGCGCCGCGTCCCAGAACGGCGCGCCCGCCGCGCGTCGCGCGCGCAGCGCATAGCCGAGCACCTTGAAGAACCCCGCCGACCGGCTCTCGCGGCTGGGCGGCACGCGCACGTAGTGGCGCGTGCCGAGCCAGAAGATCAGCGTCGCCACCGCCATCAGGACGCCCGGCACGCCGAACGCGACGCTGTACCCCCACGAGTCCTTGCACCAGGGGATCACGAGGAACGAGAAGAACGAGCCGAAGTTGATCGACCAGTAGAAGGCCCCGTACGCCTTCTGCAGCAGGTGCGACTGGTCCGGCCGGAACTGGTCGCCCATAAAGGCCGAGACGCAGGGCTTGATGCCGCCCGAGCCGAAGGCGATCAGCGCCAGGCCCGTGTAGAGGCAGGCGAGCTTGCTGTCCACGCCGCCGATGAAGTCGCTGCACGCGAGCACGGCGTTGCCCGCGCAGTAGACCAGCGAGACCCAGAGGATCGTATTGTAGCGGCCGATCAGCTTGTCCGAAAGCCACGCGCCGAAAAGCGGCATGAAGTAGTTGACGAAGACGAAGAGGTGGATGATGCTCGTCGCCGTGTCCGCCTCCTGCCCGAGCCCGCCCTTGAGCACCGCCCCCGTGATGTAGCCCGCGAGCACGCTCTTGATGCCGTAGTAGCTGAAGCGCTCGCACGCCTCGTTGCCGACGATGTACTTGATCTGCGCGGGCCAGCGGTTTGCGCTCTTGCTCGTCTCCATGCGCTGCTCCTTTTGCACGGCAGGGTCTTGCCGCTTCGGTGTGACCTGTGCGGAAGCGTAGAGGCATTTCCCGTTGACGTCAAGAGAGAGTTCGCGAATTTATCATTGTCCGAATGAGCCTATTCGGTTTACTCTGATAGCCAGTTTCTAGCCCCGCTAGACACGGGCCATAACAGCGCAAACAGGGAATTGATGAAAAACACCACCGCACTCCTCTTCTCACTGGGCCTGATCGCGTGCGCCTCGGCGAAGCCCGCCGCGCCGGAGATCGAAATCCCGTACACCCGGTTCGTCCTCGAGAACGGGCTCACTTTGCTCGTCCACGAGGACCACAAGGCGCCCATCGTGGCCGTCAACACCTGGTACCACGTGGGCTCAAAGAACGAGAAGCCCGGCAAGACCGGCTTCGCGCACCTCTTCGAGCACCTGATGTTCAACGGCAGCGAGCACTTCAACGACGACTTCTTCAAGGCCACGGAGAAGGTCGGCGCCACGGACATGAACGGCACCACCAGCGAGGACCGCACCAACTACTTCGAGAACGCCCCGAAGGAGGCGCTGGACTATCTGCTCTGGCTGGAGTCCGACCGCATGGGCTACATGCTCGGCGCGATCACGCAGGCGCGGCTCGACGAGCAGCGCGGCGTGGTGCAGAACGAGAAGCGCCAGTACGAGAACCAGCCCTACTCCATCGCGTACCAGCTCATCACCAAGAGCATCTGGCCTGCCGGCCACCCGTACTCGTGGCCGGTCATCGGCTCGATGGAGGACCTGAGCGCCGCGTCGCTCGACGACGTCCACGAGTGGTTCAAGACCTACTACGGCGCGGCCAACGCCACGCTCGTCGTGGCGGGCGACGTCACCCCGCAGGAGGCGCTCGAAAAGGTCAAGCGCTACTTCAGCCACGTGCCGCCCGGCCCGCCCGTGGCCCGCCACGCCGCGTGGATCGCCAAGCGCACGGGCACGATGCGGCAGCGCGTCGAAGACCGCGTGCCGCAGGCCCGCCTCTACAAGGTCTGGAACATCCCCAACTACGGCACGACCGACGGCAACCTGCTCGACCTCGTCTCCGGCGTGCTCTCCGACGGCAAATCGTCGCGCCTCTACAAGCGGCTGGTCTACGACGAGCGCATCGCCACCGACGTGAGCACCTTCGCGGACCAGAGCGAGATCGCCGGCGCCTTTTACATCATGGTCACGGCCGCGGCGGGCGTGGATCTCCCGCGGATCGAGAAGGCGGTCGACGAGGAGCTGGCCCGCTTCCTGAAGGACGGGCCGACCTCGCGCGAGCTGGAGCGCGTGAAGACGCAGGTTGAGGCGGGCTTCATCCGCGGCATCGAGCGCATCGGCGGCTTCGGCGGCAAGTCGGACCAGCTGGCCATGCACAGCGTCTACCTCAGCAACCCCGAGTACCACAAGACCCGCCTGCGCGAGGTCCGCGAGGCGACCGCGCGCCAGCTCCGCGACGCGGCGCGGGCCTGGCTCTCCGACGGGCAGTACGTGCTCGAACTCACCCCCTTCCCGAAGTACGCCGCGAGCGTCGCGGACGTGGACCGCGCCCAGCTGCCGGTGCCGGAGATCAAGCCCGTCGTGCGCTTCCCGGCGATCCAGCGCGCCACGCTTTCCAACGGACTCAAAGTTATGCTCGCCGAACGCCCGAGCGTGCCGATCGTGCAGCTCAACCTGCTCGTGGACGCGGGCTTCGCGGCCGACCAGTTCGCGTCGCCCGGCACCGCGCGGCTCGCGATGGACATGCTCGCCGAGGGCACGAAGCGGCGCACCTCGCTGGAGATCAGCGACGAGCTCGCGCTGCTCGGCGCGAACCTCAGCGCGGCCTGCTCGCTGGACACCTGCACCGTCGCCTTCAACGCGCTGCGGCGCAACCTCGACGCCTCGCTCGACCTCTACGCGGACGTGATCCTCAACCCAGCCTTCCCCGCGGACGATTTCAAGCGGCGCCAGGAGCAGCGGCTGGCCGCGATCCAGCGCGAGAAAAGCGAGCCCGTCACCATGGGCCTGCGCGTCATGCCGCAGATCCTCTACGGGCCCAAGCACGCGTACGGCAACCCGCTGACCGGCACCGGCACGGAGGCGAGCGTCGCCCGCCTGACCGCCGCCGACATGGCGCGCTTCCACGGCGCGTGGTTCCGGCCCAACAACGCCACGCTGGTGGTCGCCGGCGACATCACGCTCGCCGAGATCCAGCCCAAGCTCGAGCGCCTCTTCGCCGCGTGGCCGCGCGCCGAGGTGCCGAAGAAGAACATCGGCCCCGTGCCCCTGCCCGAGAAGCCCACCGTGACGATCATCGACCGCCCCGGCTCGATCCAGTCCGTGATCTTTGTCGGCAACGTCGCGCCGCAGAAGGCCAACCCCGACGAGCTGGCGATCGAGGCCATGAACCTGATCCTCGGCGGCAGCTTCACCTCGCGCATCAACATGAACCTGCGCGAGGACAAGCACTGGACCTACGGCGCGCGCACCTCGATCGCGGCGGCCTGCGGCCCGCGGCCCTTCTGGGCTTCGGTGCAGGTGCAGGCCGACAAGACCAAGGAGACGATGCGCGAGCTCGACAGCGAGTTCCGCGGCATCCTCGGGGCGCGGCCGGTCACGCCGGACGAGTTCGCCCGCACGATCACGAACCAGTCGCTCAAGCTGCCCGGCTCGTGGGAGACGATCAACAGCGTGGCCGACGCGCTCAACGAGATCGTCTGCTTCGGCCTGCCGGACGACACCCACCAGACGCGCTCGGCCCGCTTGCAGGCGCTGACGCGCGAGAACCTCGGCGACGCCGCCAAGAAGGTCGTGCAGGCGGACCGCCTGTCGTGGGTGGTGGTGGGCGACCGCGCGAAGATCGAGGCGGGCGTGCGCGAGCTGGGCTTCGGCGAGATCCGCTACGCCGACGCCGACGGCCAGCCGGTATTGAAGTAGAGGTTTTTATGCCGAGTGTCAGCCGACGCATGGGGTGCTTTACGGAATCGGTCATCCGCCGGATGACGCGCGTGGCGAACGCCTGCGGCGCGGTCAACCTGTCGCAGGGCTTCCCGGACTTCGACCCGCCGCCGGAGCTGCTGGCCGCGCTGCAGCGCGTCAGCCTGACGGGGCCGCACCAGTACGCGGTCACGTGGGGCGCGCCGAACTTCCGCCAGGCGCTGGCCCGCAAGCAGAGCCGCTTCATGGGAATGCCGGTCGACCCCGAGGCGAACCTCGTGGTCACCTGCGGCAGCACCGAGGCGATGATGGCGGCCATGATGACCGCCTGTAACCCCGGCGACAAGGTGGTCATCTTCTCGCCCTTCTACGAGAACTACGTGGCCGACACGATCCTCTCCGGCGCGGAGCCGCTCTACGTGGCGCTGCGGCCGCCGGACTTCTCGTTCGACCCGGCCGAGCTGCGGCGGGCCTTTGAGCAGCGGCCCAAGGCGCTGATCCTCTGCAACCCGGCGAACCCCTCCGGCAAGGTGTTCCGGCGCGACGAGCTGGATCTGATCGCCGCGCTGGCGCAGGAGTTCGACGCGTTCGTGATCACCGACGAGGTCTACGAGCACATCGTCTACGAGCCCCATCGGCATGTCTACTTCGCGTCGCTGCCCGGCATGGCTGAGCGCACGATCTCGTGCAGCTCGCTCTCCAAGACCTACTCCATCACGGGGTGGCGGCTCGGGTACGTGATCGCGCCGCCCGCGGTGATCGATGGAGTGCGCAAGGTGCATGACTTCCTGACGGTCGGCGCGGCCGCGCCGCTGCAGGAGGCGGCGGTCACGGCGCTCGGCTTCCCGGACAGCTACTATCAGGGCTTGCAGGCGGAGTATGCCGCCAAGCGCACGCTCTTCCTGCGCGGGCTAGACGAGGCGGGGCTGCGCTACACCGTGCCGCAGGGCGCGTACTACGTGATGGTCGACGTCGGCGAGTTTGGCGTGACCGACGACGTGGCCTTCTGCGAGTGGCTGGCCAAGACCGTCGGCGTCGCGGCCGTGCCCGGCTCGAGCTTCTTCCGTGAGCCGGTCAACCACCTGATCCGCTTCCATTTCGCCAAGCGCGACGACACGCTGCGCGAGGCGGTCCAGCGCCTCGCCCGCCTGCGCGCGGCCGTCGCCGGCCGCTGACGCGTAGAGACGCGGCGCCCTGTTGAGAGACGCTAGCACGTGGCACGTCGCTGCGCGGTAGGGACGCCGCCCCGTCGGCGTCCGCGGACGGCAGGGGCTGCCGTCCCTACCTCGCCTCGTGATCGCTCCAACCGAGCGGATGCCGGGCCTGACGCCCTCATGACCGTGCAGGTCTTTGTCCAAAGCGCTATCGATTTCGATACTGCGCCGCAACCGCTCTCGATCTTGCTCCCATTTTACAGTCCCAACATCCAGATCATGCCGCCCTCCGACCTCTGACCTCCGACCTCCGCCCTCTGACCTCTGACCTCCGCCCTCTGACCTCCGCCCTCTGACCTCCGCCCTCCGCCCTCTGACCTCCGCCCTCTGACCTCCGCCCTCCGCCCTCCGAACCCTCACTCGAACGCCACGAGGTTCTTTTCGCGCAGGCTGACGTAGCCGGGGGTCGTGGCGGTCGGGCGGCCGACGATCAGGTGGTCCACCACGCGGATGCCGAGGATGCGGGCGGCCTCGATCAGGCGGCGGGTGATGTCGATGTCCTCCTTTGACGGCGTGGGGTCGCCGGAGGGGTGGTTGTGCGCGAGGATCACCGAGGCGGCGCTGTAGCGCACGGCTTTGGAGAAGACCTCGCGCGGGTGCACGGGGCTGGTGTCGAGCAGGCCGCGCGTGGTCTCGACGGGCTGGCCGATGAGCTTGTTCTTGGTGTCGAGCAGGAGCACCCAGAAGATCTCCTGCTGGAGGGCGCGGGCGAGCGGGCTGACGAGGCGGTAGACGGCCTCGGGCTCGCGGATGGACGCGGTCTCCTGGCGCGGCGCGTGCTGGTGCTGGGCGGCGCGACGGCCGATCTCCAAGGCGGCGGCGAGCTCCATGCACTTGACCGGGCCGAGGCCCTTGACCTTCAGCCCGCGCAGCTCCTCGAAGTCGGCCTTGGCGAGGTTCGCGAGGCCTTTGAAGCGGCGCAGCAGCTCGCGGGCCAGCTCGGTGACGTTCTTGCCGGGCACGCCGGAACGCAGGAGGATGGCGAGCAGGACCTCGTCGGGCACGTTCTCCGCGCCGCGGCGCTGGAACTCTTCGCGCGGGCGCATCTCCTGCGGCAGCTCTTTGACGCGCAGCGGCGCGTCGGGGTAGACGGCGCGGTCAGGGGGATACGAGGGGAGTGGGTCCATGTTGCCTCCACGTGTCGAGCACCCGCTCGGCGACGCGCGCGGGCGGGTCGGTGTCGTCGATGTCGATCCAGACGGCCTGCGTCTGGTGGCGGAACCAGGTCTCTTGCCGCTTGGCGAGCTGACGGGTGCGGACGACGGTTCGCTCGGCGGCTGCGGCGGGGGTGAGCGCGCCGTCGAGCAGGGCGCAGGCCTCGGCGTAGCCGATGGCCTGCGAGGCGGTGGGGGACCACGCGGGGTAGGCTTGGCGCAGGGCGCGGGCTTCGTCGACGAGGCCGGCCTTGAACATGGCCGCGACGCGGCGCGCGATGCGGGCGTGGAGCTGTTCGCGCGGCAGGCGCAGGACGGCGACGGGTGAGGCGGGAGTGCCGCGCCGCCACTGTTCGGGGAGGCTGCCGCGGGCGTCGAGGTGTTCGAGGGCGCGGATCAGGCGGCGCGGGTTGGCGGGGTCGGCGAGCGCGGCCAGCGCGCCGGGGTCGCGGTCGGCGAGCGCGCGCTGGAGCGCGGGCAGGCCCTCGCGTTCGTAGAGCGCCTGCCAGCGGGCGCGGGCGGCGGGGTCGGCGGCCGCGCCGTCGAGTCCGTCGGTGAGGGCTCTGAGGTAGAGGCCCGTGCCGCCGACGGCGATGAGGGACGGGTTCACGGACGAAGCGCCCGTGTCACGGCTGATCGCGCGGGCGGCGTCTGCGAGCCAGAGGCCGGTGCTGAAGGGCTCGGCGGGGGTGACGAGGTCGATGCCGAAATAGGGGACGCGGCCGCGCTCGGCGGGCGAGGGCTTGGCGGTGCCGATGTCCATGCCGCGGTAGACGAGCATCGCGTCGGCGGAGAGCACGGCGCAGCCGAGCCGCTCGGCGAGGAGCTGGGCGGCGGCGGTTTTGCCGGTGGCGGTCGCCCCGGCGAGGAGCCAGGCGTGGTGGGGGTTGTTCACGGTTGCAGGTTACACGTTACAGATTACACGTTGCAGGTTACGCGTTACGGGCTGAGGTGTGGGGGTGCTCGTTCCATTTCTAGAACCCGTGCCCGGCAACCTGTAACCTGTAACAATTAACCAGCAACCTGATTCCTGTGGTCGTGGTGCCACTGGGTGGCGATGTAGAGGAAGACGCCGCAGCAGATGGAGGCGTCGGCCACGTTGAAGGCCGGGAAGTGCGTGCCCCCCCAGAAGAAGTCGAGGAAGTCGATGACGTAGCTCAGGCGGACGCGGTCGATGAGGTTGCCGACCACGCCGCCGAAGAGCAGCGACATCGTGACGGCGTTGCCCCAGAGCGGGCCGAAGAGCTGGCGCCGCTTCCAGACGAGGAAGCCGAGGGTGATCAGCGAGAAGGCGACCAGAAAGATCTGCTGGCCGGCCAGCATGCCCCAGGCTGCGCCGCGGTTCTCGACGTAGCTGAGGCTGAACAAGCCGGGTATGACGCCGATCGAGCCGACCGGCTTCAGGTAGGCGACGGCCGCGACCTTGGTGAGTTGGTCTGCGGCGACGATCGCCGCCGCGAGCAACGGGACGCGCATGGGGCCTCGCTTATCTGCGTCCGCCGCGGCTGGTACGCTCCATCTCGGACTGACACTTGACGCAGTTCTTGGCGAAGGGCAGGACGGAGAGGCGCGGCTTGTTGATCAGCTCGCCGCACATGTCGCAGACGCCGTAGGAGCCCTTTTCGATGGACCGCAGAGACTCGTCGATATTGGTGATGATCTGCTGCTGGCTGCTGACCTGCTCGAGCGTCTGGAGGCGCATGAAGGCGTCGGTGCCGTCCTCCTCGGGGTTGATCTCGTCGGTGCGCTGGAGCGCGTCGTTGCGCATGGAGCCGGACTGGCCTGTGATGCGGTCTCGCATGGCTAGGAGTTCGTGGCGGAACTGCTCCAGGTCGTTGCCGTTGAAGCGGGGCTTCTTGGGCACGGCGGGTGCCGCCGGCTTGGCCGGCGCCTTGGGCGCCAACTTTGGCGCCGGCTTGGCCGGCGCCTTGGGAGGGGGGAGGGATGCGGTCTTCACGGGTTTCTTGTTCAAATCCTTGGCGGGCACAGCAGGGGGCGGCGCGCCTTTCTTGGCGGGTTTCGGTTGGGGAGCCGGCTTCCTCACGTCCTTCGCCTTTGCGACGGGCGCGGACTTGCCGGGTACCGGTTTCTTAGCAGATTGTGCGGGCACGGGCTTCTTCGGCGACGGCTTCGCGGCGCCAGCGGACGCGCGAGGCGGCGGCTGAGCTGCCTTTGCGGCCGACCCTTTCGGCGCGCTCTTCTGTACGCCCTTTACGAGGGCCGCTTTGCTCTTCTTCGTTGTCGCCATGGTTGCTACACCTTTCTTCGAAACGAGTCCAGTGCCTTGATTCGGGCGATAGTGTACACGATTGGGCAGCAAAAACAAGCCCTGAAAACGGGCGCCTAAGCCGGGAAACGGGCCGCGCGCCACGCGGTTCCGGGCCGGGGTTCGATTAAGCGGAGGCCGGGCCCTCCGTCGGCTGGGTGTTAATCCACGTTTTGATCGCCTCGCTCAACGGCAGGACGGCTTCGATCAGGGCATCCTCCTCGCCGTCCATGCCCGGAATTTTGACGGCCGCTCCGGCCGCCCGGCCTTCGAGGCACTGGGCCATGCGGGTCTTGTTGGAGATGACGCCCATCTGCTCGTCGCTGTCCCACTCGCCGAGGATCGTGTAGGTTCGGCTGGTGCCGTCGGCCACGCGGATCGTGACGGTGGTGCCGGGGGCGACTTTGTCGCACGGCACGCCGGCGAAGTCGGAGCCTTTGACGTGCTTGAGTTCGTTCTGCATCTCCGATTGCCGCTGCAGGAGTTGGCGCTGGTAGTCCTTGGCCGCCTGATATTCGAAGTTCTCTCGCAGGTCGCCGTAGCTGCGCGCCACAGCGATGTCGTGGCTGTTCTTAGGGAGATCCACCTCGATCAGCCGCTTGTACTGGAGCTGCCGCGCGGCCAGCGAGTGCCACGAGGTGAGGCGGGATGAGCTCTGGGTCTGCTGGGACACGGCCCGCTTGCGCTCCGCCAGCGGCGGGTCGAGCTTGAGCATGCGCCCGATGAGCGAGCGGTGCGTGGTGGGATCCCACGCGGAGGAGGCCTGGATGCGCTCGAACAAGAGCTGCCGCTGGGTCGCGTCGAGCTCCTCGAAGACCGCCTCGAGCCACTTGGCCTGCTCGAAGAGCTGCTTCAGGCTGTTCTGCATGCGGAGCGCCTCGCCGGACAGCTTGGCCTCGACGATCACGATGGCGTGGTTCAGCAGGTCGATCAGCGGCGGCAGCTGCCACGACACGTCCTTGCGGAACCGGAAGATCCAGTTGACCAGCGTGGGCGGCGACTTGGGCTGGGTGAGCAGCCGGCGGCACGCGTCGGCCGCGTCGGCCGACTCCTTGAGCGCGGTGAGCACCTCGTTCATCAGGTTGAAGGGCATCTGCGGCAGCGCGTCAAGCAGGCGGGCCGACGCGTGGCCGCCCTCGGCCAGCAGGAACGTCGTCATCGCGGCGACGTCGCGCACGGCCAGCATCTCGGCGGCCTTGATGAAGCGCTGCTGCTCCCAGAGATGGGCGCGGAGCTGGTCGGACGGCGGCATGAGGAAGCCGAGGCGGCTGACCGTGACCGCAAGCCGGGCGTAAAGCGCGGCGTCCGTGTTGTGCGCGCCCTTGAGCGCGAAAGCGAGCCTGTCCTCCAGGACGCCGCGCTGGGTCGGGTCGAGACCCGCGAGCTTGTCGGTCTCCTCGATCTCCGCGACCGACTCGAGGATCTTGAGCGGGTCCTTGTTTGCCGCGAGCCGCTCGAACCAGTCGTCGCCGTACGCCTCGGCCTGCGCGCGCAGCTGGAGCGACTCCGTGCGCTTGGACGGGACGGTCACCAGCGGGTCGCCCTTGAGCGCTTTGCGGGCCGACTCCCAGAAGCCCTTCCAGCCGGCGGCGGAGACGAGCCCGTTCTTGACGAGCACGTCCTCGAGCTTGGTGATCGGCATGTCTCCGAAGCTGCGCAGCGCGAGGCGCACCAGCTCGCCGGGCTTCTCCTGCGCGAGGCGCCTGACGCCGTCGGGGTCGCTGTGGCGCATCGTCAGCAGATGGTCGTGCGGCGCGCGGGCGAGGGTGTCGCAGGCGGCGGCGAAGGTCATGGTGTGCCCGGACTTGCCCGCGAAGTCGATGGTGATCCGCTTGTAGAAGTCGTCCAGCCGCTTGACCGTGCCGAGCCCCCAGGCGGGGTCGATCACGAGCGTTCCGGGCGTGAGCGCGAGCAGCAGGTCGAGGCGGCGGAACGACTCGGCGAGCGGCACGTCGCCAAAGGACGCGGCGTCGATGAGCGTGGTCACGAGCCGGTCTTTGCAGGCCTTCTTGAGGGCGTCGCGGATGCCGGTCGACTTGAGGGAGACGGAGAGATGGGGGGTGCGGTCCTTGATCACGAGGTAGAGCCCGGCGAAATCGGCCGCCTCGGTCAGCTCCTGCATGAGCATGGCCGCCCACTCGTCGGCCTTCTTGCCGGACTCCAGCACCGCGACGGTGTGGATGAGGGTGAGCATCTCGGAGGCGGACAGCGGCCGCTTCTCCAGCAGGCTCAGGAACTGCGCTTCGGTCTCGGCGTAAGTCGGTGCGACATCCATGTGGGGCGTCCTTGGGGTTCGGCGTGAAAAAAGGGCCAACACCTTACCAAAACCGCAGGCCGTTGGGAAGCACCGCGTTGGCGGCCCGTTTCGTGCGCCCGATTCGGGCCTGCTTTGCCGCGCGAGGATTCTCGGCCGGCAGGGGAGGGGCCGCTCTGCCTCCGCCCCGCTTCACCGCGCAGCGGACGACAGGGCCTCAATGAGGCGGGGGATGAGGTCGAAGCGGTCGAGGCGCACGCCGACCGCGCCGCCGCCTGGATGGGGCTCCACGTAACGGTGCGCGGGCGCGAGCCCGAACCGCGCGTAGAAGGCGCGGTCGAGGAAGGCCTTCACCTGCTCCGGGCTCGCCCGCCGCGCGTCCACGTGGAGCTGGAAGAAGTCGCCTTGGCCTGCCGCGTTCACGCGCACAGCCACGGCGTCCGGGCCGAAGGCGCGCTTGAGCATCGCTTCGGCGAAGTCCAGCAGGGCCAGCCCGCGGAAGAAGCCGCCGCCGCGAATTTCGTGCAGCGGCTTCAGCGGCGCGGCCGCCAGCGACGCGTCGTCCAGGTCGCGGTTGTAGTCGAACGGCACGGCCCGCGCGCGCCGCAGCCACGCCTCCAGCCGCTCCGGCCCGGAGAGGCCGCGCTCCCAGTCGGCCTCGCGCAGGAGCGCGTCGGCGTCCGGAAGGTTGTCGGGGTCGATCTCGAAGCAGCAGTCGCCGCGCTGCGAGCGGGTGATGTGCTCGATCCAGCGGTCGGGCTCGTGGATCAGGCGGAAGCAGCGCGCCACCTCGACGAACAGGTAGGCGACCATGGCCCGCAGCGGGACGCCCTGCTCGACAGCGGACGAGCCGTCGGGGAGCCCGCGCCGCAGCGTGGGCTCGCGCCAGCCGGCGAGGAGCGCGTCGACGGCCGCGTCCGCCTGCTCATCCGCGCTGCCGAGCGCGTCGAGGACGCGGGCGCGAAGCGCGTCGCGCGAGATCAGGAGCGGCAGGCGGCGCAGCGTGTCGGCGACGCGGGCCAGCGCGGCCGGGCCGAGGCGCCCGTCGCGGAGCAGGTCCTCCTCCACGGTCATGAAAAAGTCCTGGCCGGAGGGGAGCTGGCACAGCAGGGCGGCTAGCTCCGCCGCCTTGCCGGTCATCTTGCGGATCTCGGGCGGGGTCGGCGTAGCGGAGTCCGGAGCCGCGGCGTACAGGCCGGCCGACCACCTCCACGCCTCGCGGTCCCGGTCCACCGTGTAGGGGAAGAGGAAGTGGATGCGCTCCGTCGGAACAGGGAACACGCCGAGGGTGCGGTAGTTGTCGCGCGGGTTGGACGAGATCAGCGCGCCCTGCCCGTGCTTGCCCTTCTGCTCGGTGGCTTGGTCGAGCGAGCCCGCCCGCACGCCGGTGCCGTACTCCGCCTGGCAGGCCAGGTGCACCAGGGTGTCCTCGGTGATGCCGAAGCCGTACAAGACGTTGAGCGCGTTCTTGACGGCCACGGTGAGCGCGGAGGAGCTGGAGAAGCCGCCCTGCGGGATGGAGCCGGTGGAGAGGATCCGCAGGCCCCGGAAGCCGTTCCGGCCCAGGCACTGCTGGATGAGCTCCCCGGCTGGCCCGCCGCGCAAGGTGCGGAGCGAGGCGATGGCGTTGCAGATCAGGGAGAACGGCCGCCGCATGCTGTTGCTGACCCACAGCGCGTGCGGGGGCAGGGGGAGGCTCGCGTCCTTGCGGGCGCGGATTTCGCTGTCCGAAAAGTAGCCGAGGGAGAGCAGGAGCTGCTCGGCCATGCGCGTGCCGAACGCCTCGTACTTGGTGACGCTGTCAACCTCGTCGGGCGGATACATGGCGGGGTTGTCGGCGGGAACCGAGTTGACCTTTTCGCGGAACGCCGGCTGCGTCGGCAGGTGGTGGATCTTGCCGTCTTCGGTTTGCTGCGCGAGCAGGACGATCTGCTCGCGTCCGGACGCGTCCGCGGCGCCGGTCGGCATCTGCCAGGCCGGCCCGAAGAAGCGCCCCATGTCGGGGTGCATGAAGGCGATGCGGAAGCGCCCCCCGGAGACGCCGATGGCGACGGGGCGCTCGGGGCTGAGCCCGGCCTCCTCCCGCTCCGCCGCGAGCAGCAGCTCGCGCAGCTGCTCGACGATCGAGGCCGTCTGGCCCGGCGTGCGGTCCGCCGTGAGCACTTCGGCCGCCGCTCGAACCGAGCTGGCGCCGTCTGACGCGTCCGCGCCTGACAGCGCCAGGATGGACTCGAGCCGGGCCAAGTCCGGAGGCCGCGTCACATCGGCGCAGAGCAGGAGGTATTCGGGATCCGTGGCGCGGGTGGAGAGCGTCCGGATGTCGCCGCCCTCCCGCCGGATGGCCTCGACCAGGTCCGTGAAGTAGTATTGCCCCTGCGCGTTGTCGTTGCGGAGTCCGCCGAGGTGGCGGTGCAGGGTGCGGGCGCGCACGGCGTAGAGCGGGCAGTTGGCCTCCGTCAGCCCGTCGAGCCGCTGCCGCTCCACGGGGTCGCCGAGGGCGTCGATGTCGTTCTGCTCGAGGATGCGCGTGATCAGGCCTCCGGCGTCGCGGAGGATCCGGCCTTTGCCGTGCTGAGCGGAACGCGCGTAGAAAGCGGAGAGCAGGGTTAGGTCCGCCTCGCGTCCGCCCGCCTCGTGGGTTTCGAGGAGTCTGCGAAATATGGATTCGGGGACGATGCGGTCGCCCATGGAGATGATCAGCAGCGGGTTGCTCTCCACGAGCCCGGGGACGCAGAGCGACTCATACGCGGCCCAGGCTGTGCCGCCGGTCGGGTTGGCGCTCTTCACGTAGATGTTGTCGTCGCCCAGCCGCGCCACGACCTCCTCGCAGGCGTAACCCACCAGCGTGACGCACGGAGCCGGCTGCGCGCGGCGGAACGCGTCGATCGAGTGCCGCGCCAGCGGGACGCCCCGCACGGGCTGGACGCATTTTGGGGAGGTGCCGAAGCGCGTGCCCTTCCCCGCCGCCAGCAGCACCAGGACGTGCGAGGCGGCGCGGACGCCGCCGAACAGGTCCGCAGCGCCGGGGTTCACGACCGCGCCTGAGGTCAGCGTCACGCGCTCCGACAGGGTTCGGGGTTCAGGAAGGTTCATGGTGCATAAGGTGCCAAACTAGGTCGGATAAGGCAAGAGGGAAGAGGGGGCGCAAGCTCGAATTGCCCGGGCTTGCGAAGCGGGGGTGGAACTGCCATAATACAACCTTCTTTTTCTTTTCCCAAGAAGGTGGACTCCGTGATAGAGATTGATGAGGTCAGCAAGCGTCTGGGCAAGCTGCGCGAGGGGCTCGGCGAAATGCGCGGGTATCTCGACATCGGGAACCGGCGCACCATCCTGGCTCAGCTCGAGGAGCAAGCCGCGAAGCCCGAGTTCTGGGGCGACCAGAACGCGGCCAAGGAGGTCATCGCCAAGACCAACGGTCAGCGCGCCTTCGTGCGGCCGTTCGACGAGTTGGTGCGGCTGCTGGACGACGGCGCGCTGATGCTGGAGCTGGTCGAGGCCGAGGAGGAGGGCGCCCCGCGGCAGCAGGCGCTCGGCGAGATCGTCCACATGTGCGACAAGGCCGACGTGCTGATCTCCAAGCTGCGCCTGCAGTCGCTTCTGGGCGGCAAGCTGGACGCCTGCAACGCCTTCTTGACGGTGCACTCCGGCGCGGGCGGCACGGAGTCCTGCGACTGGGCCGACATGCTCTTCCGCATGTACCGCATGTACTGCGAGGACAACGGCTTCGAAGTGGAGGTGCTCGACTCCCAGCCGGGCGAAGAGGCGGGGCTCAAGTCCATCACGTTCTTGGTTTCGGGGCCGTACGCCTACGGGTATCTCAAGGCCGAACGCGGCGTGCACCGGCTGGTGCGCATCAGCCCGTTCGACGCCAACAAGCGGCGCCACACCTCGTTCAGCTCGCTCGACGTGGTTGCGGAGCTGTCGGACGAGATCGAGGTCGAGATCAAGGACGAGGACCTGCGCGTGGACACCTACCGCTCCGGCGGCTCGGGCGGCCAGCACGTGAACAAGACCGACTCGGCCATCCGCCTCACGCATCTGCCCACGGGCCTCGTGGTGGCGGTGCAGTCCGAGCGCTCGCAGCACAAGAACCGCGCCAAGGCCATGAGCATGCTGAAGGCCAAGATCTACGAGCTGTACGAGGACCGCCAGCGCAAGGAGATGGAGCGCTTTTACGGCGAGAAGGGCGAGATCGCGTGGGGCAGCCAGATCCGCTCATACGTGTTTCAGCCGTATACGATGGTGAAGGATTTGCGCACGGAGGAGCAGACCTCCAACGTGCAGGCGGTGATGGACGGCCACATCCAGCCGTTCATCGAGGCGTATTTGAAGCAGAATGCGGTGAAAACGACGTAGGCGAACCTGCGCGTTCGCCCTGCAGGGGCCGGCCGCGCGCCTGCACTCTCCTGGAGACAACGATGACATTCGAACAGGCCAAGCAGATTCTAGAGCAAAGCGGGCAGGGGCACATCCTGAGGTTTTGGGCGCGGCTGAGCGACGCGGAGCGCGCGGGCCTGCTGGCGCAGGTTGCGGAGCTGGACTTCGCGAGCGTCGCGCGCATGCAGGGCCTGCTGGCGGCGAAGGCCTCGGCGGCCGCGGTGTCCGAGCCGGCCGCGCCCGAGGTGGTCGAGCTGTCGGGCGAGGCGCGCGCCGCGGCGGCCGCCGCCGGCGAGGAGGAGCTTCGCGCGGGCAAAGTGGCGGCGCTGCTGGTGGCGGGCGGGCAAGGCTCGCGGCTCGGCTACGACGGCCCCAAGGGCGCCTACGCGATCGGCCCGGTCACGAACCGCCCGCTGTTTTACTTTCACGCCCGCAAGATCGTCGGCCTCTGCCGCCGCTACGGCGTGCGCATCCCGTTCTACGTGATGACGAGCGACGCGAACGACGCGGCCACGCGGCAGCACTTCGAAGAGCATGGCTACTTCGGCCTCGACCGCCGCGACGTGACCTTCTTCGTGCAGGGCATGTGGCCCGCTCTGGACGCGCAGGGCAAGATCATCCTCGATCAGCCCGGCCATATCTTCATGAGCCCGGACGGCCACGGCGGCACGCTGACCGCGCTCGAGAAGAACGGCTGCTTGGCCGACATGGAGCGCCGCGGCATCAGCACGGTCTACTATTTCCAGGTGGACAACCCGCTGGTCGAGATCGCCGACCCGGCCTTCATCGGCCTGCACGTGGCGCGCGGCGCGGACGTCTCGCTCAAGCTCTGCGCCAAGCGCGAGCCGAAAGAGGGGCTCGGCGTGGTCGTCGTGCGCGACGGTCGCTCCGAGATGGTCGAGTACACCGAGCTGACCGACGAGCAGGCCAACCGCCGCACGCCGGAGGGCGAGTTGTACTTCAAGTACGGCAGCGTCGCGCTCCACGTCTTCTCGTTCGCCTTCCTCAAGGCCGAGGCCGGCCGCCCCCTGCCGCTGCACGTCGCGCACAAGAAGATCCCGGTGTGCGCGGACGACGGCACGGTGGCCAAGCCCGAGAAGAACAACGGCTACAAATTCGAGAAGTTCATCTTCGATGTGCTGCCGGACGCGAAGACGGTGGTCAATCTGGCGTTCGACCGCGCGGAGGAGTTCTCGCCCGTGAAGAACGCGACGGGCAACGATTCGCCCGCCACCTGCCGGCGCGACATGCAGGCCAAGTGGCTGCGCTGGTTCGGCGTGGCGGGCGTGCCGGTGCCGGCGATGCCGGTCGAGATCGACCCCGCCTACGCGCTGGACGCGGCGGAGCTGAAGGCCAAGGGCGTGCTGCTGGAGGCCCGGTGAGCCGGAGGCCGGAGATCAGAGGTCAGAGGTCAGAGATCAGAGGTCAGAGATCAGAGGTCAGAGGTCAGAGCCTCGCCAACCAACCAAACAACGCATTCAACTTCTTAAGGAGACAACATGAGACCCGTGGTACTGATTATCCGTGACGGCTGGGGCATCAACCCCCGCGAGGAAGGCAACGCCGTGTTTGCGGCCAAGACCCCGGTGGTCGACCGGCTGAAGACCCGCTACCCGTGGACGCGCCTGGCGTGCAGCGGCGAGGCCGTGGGCCTGCCGGACGGCTATCAGGGCTCGAGCGAGGTCGGCCACCTGAACATGGGCGCGGGCCGCGTCGTGATCCAAGAGCTGAAGCGTATCGACGACGGGCTGAGTACGGGCGAGCTGTTCACGTCGCCGAAGTGGGCCGGGCTGGTCGCGAACTGGAAGAAGAGCGGCGGCGCGCTGCACTTCCTGGGCCTGCTGCAGGACGAGGGCGTCCACGCCCACCAGGAGCACCTGTTCAAGCTCATGCGCCGCGCCCGCAGCGACAACCCCGCGGGCCGCATCGTGATCCACCCGTTCCTCGACGGCCGCGACACGCCGCCGCGCAGCACGCTCGAATACATCGCGCGTCTGGAAAAGGAGATGGCGGCGGTCGGCAACTGCGTGATCGGAACCATCCAAGGACGCTATTACGCGATGGACCGCTCCAAGAACTACGGCCTCACCGACCAAGCGTACGCCTGCCTCGTGGAGGCGAAGGGCCGCGCGGCGGACAACGCGATCGACGCGGTCAAGGCGTCGTACGACAAGGACATCACGCCGGACAAGACGCCGATGGTGGACGAGTACATCCCGCCGCACGTCATCGGCAGCTACGCGGGCATCAAGGACGGCGACTCGGTCATGCACATCAACTATCGTCAGGATCGGGCGATCCAGCTTACGCAGGCCTTCGTGTGCGACGGCTACAAGGGCACGCGCGCCGTGCGCCCGCAGGTCGTCTACCTCGGCTTCACCCGCTACTGGGACGAGTTCACCGAATACCTGCTGGGCGCCATGGGCGGCGAGGGCGGCATGCCGAACCTGCTGGGCGAGGTGATCTCAAAGGCGGGGCTGCGCCAGCTTCGCATCGCGGAGACGCAGAAGTTCCGCCACGTCACGAGCTTCTTTAACGGCAAGTCCACCCAGCCCTATGCGGGCGAGGACCAGGTCGAAGTGCCCGGGCGGTTCGATCCGGCGACTTTCGCTAGCCATCCGGAGATGGATGCGTATCAGGTGGCCGAGGAGCTGCTCAAGCGGCTCGCGAACAACCCCTACGCGTTTGTCGCGGTGAACTTTGCGAACGGCGACATGGTGGGCCACACCGGCGACTTCGACGCGGCGCGCCGTGCGGTGGAGGTGGTGGACGCGTGCATCGGCAAGCTGCTGCCGCGTTTGCTTGAGCTGGACGCGCAGGTGCTGATTACCGCCGACCATGGCAACTCGGAGCAGATGCTCGACTACACGACGGGCATGGTGAAGACCAGCCACACGCTGAACGACGTGGAGTGCATCTACGTCGCGAAGGATGCGGTCGGCGTCAAGCTCCTGCCGGCGGGCAAGCTGTGCGACGTCGCGCCGACGGTGCTGGCGCTGCTGGGCCTGCCGCAGCCGGCGGACATGACGGCGCAGAACCTGGTGGTCGGGCGTCCGGACTGGGAGTAGCGGGCAAAGGCAGGGGGCGCAATGTTGAAGACGGGACGCGTGTTTGCGGCGGCCGCGAGCCTCTGGCTGGCGGCCACGTCCGCGCTCGCCGTCCTGAAGTTTGACAACAGCTACTACAGCGTCCGCAACAAGGAGCGCGAGATCCGCAAAGAGACCTCGATGATCGTGCTGCACACGACCGAGGCGCCGTCGCGCAGCGCGCTGCGCAAGCTGAGCGATCTGGGCGAGTGCCATTTCTGCATCGATGAGGCCGGCAAGGTCTACCGCGTCATCGATCACCGCCGCGAGGCGTTCCATGCGGGAAGGAGCATGTGGAACGGGCGCTCCAACGTGGACGATTTTTCGGTGGGCATCGAGGTCTGCGGCTATCACAACAAGCCGCTGGGGGCCGAGCAGATCCGCGCGCTGGCCGCGCTGGTCGGCGAGCTGAAGCACATCTACAAGGTGCCGGATCAGAACGTGCTGGCGCACTCGCATGTGGCGTACGGCGCGCCCAACAAGTGGCAGCCCCGCAGCCACCGCGGCCGCAAGCGGTGCGGCATGATGTTCGCCCTGCCCTCGCTGCGGGCGCAGCTGAACCTCAAGGCGCGCCCAGCCGTCGACCCCGATGTGAAGGCGCGCCGGCTGGTGGTTGCCGACGCGTATCTGGCGCAGGTGCTGTACGGAGCGGTGCAGACCCGGCAAGTTGTCGCTTCGGCGGCCAAGTCCGATTCGAGCGTGATTGGGAAGGACCGGGGCGCGTGGGATATCGCCCGCGACGCCTACGACGACCCGACGACCCTCTACGTGTTTCCGGACGGCACGCGCAAGCGCGGCAACCAGATCGGCAACTTCAAGCTGCTGCCGTCGGGCACCAAGGTGACGGTCAACGCGCCTGCGGACAACCGCGCGGAAACCTATCAGGTCGTGGGCGTGAACGGCCGCGCGCAGGACATCGCCGGCGACGAGGTCTTGGCCGTGTCCACGCTCTATGTGTATCCTGACGGCCGCTACGTGCGGGGCAGCCAGTTGACCGCCGCTGCGGTGCTCAAGCTGCCCTACGGCACCAAGGTGCTGCTGGGGTATTCCGTGGGCGGGCCGATTTCGGCCGGCCTGCCCGCGACGGCGATCTGCGGCAACCGCTGGCGCTCGGCGGACACGTTCTTCCTGATCTCAAGCGTGCTCGTTCCCGGCAACAAGGTCGACGACAGCAAGATCCCCGCCGGAACCATGTTGTTCTTCAAGAGCTGAAGACGGTAGAGGGTGGGGGAGGTTCAGCGGTAGGGACGCCGCCCCGCCGGCGTCCGCGGACGGCAAGGGGCCGCCTCACTCAGCGGCTGAGCAGGCGCTGGGATGCCGCATACACCTCTGCGGCCTCGGCCATGCGCCCTTTGCCCGTGGTGCCGCAGGCGAGGTCGCCCGTTCCCGCATCCACAAAGGTCGCGCCCCGCGCCGCGAGCGCCGCGAGATTGGCCTGCGTGGCCGGGTTCTCCCACATTCCCGTGTTCATGGCCGGGGCCACCAGCAGCGGCGCGCGCGTGGCCAGCGCCGTGGCGGTCAGCAAGTCGTCGGCCAGGCCGTGCGCCAGCTTGGCGGCCACGTTCGCGGTGCAGGGCGCAACCACCAGAAGCTCCGCGCGCTCGGCCAGCGAGATGTGTCCGGGAATCCACTCGTCGGGCTCGTCAAAGAGGTCGACGCCCACGGGGTTGCGCGAGAGGGTACGGAAGGTGAGGGGGGAGACGAACCGCGTGGCGGCCTGCGTCATAAGCACGTGAACGTCGTGCCCGCCTTTGATGAACAGGCGCGTCAGCTCGCACGCCTTGTAGGCGGCGATGGAGCCGGTGACTCCCAGCAGGATGTTGGCCATGGCGGAGCCTTCAGTTAGGAGTTAGGATTTAGGAGTTGGGGGAGGGGGCGTCAGATCAGGCCAGCCCTGACGTTGATGATGTCGCAGAGCCGCTTGAACGCGGTTTGCAGGTCGTCGTTCTCGATCTGGTACATGTACGAGCCGGCGTGCGCCATCTCCCGCTCCGCGTTTCGGACGCGCTTTTCGATGACCGCCGGGGAATCGGTGCCCCGGTGCTCCAGGCGGGCCAGCAGCTCGTCCATCGAGGGCGGGTTGATGAAGATGTCGAGGAACCCGCGCCGCATCGGGTCGTCGTCCGGGAGTTCGGACACGTGCTTGCGCACCTGCTCCGCGCCGGCCACGTCGATGTCGAGCAGGATGCACTGGCTCTCGCGCAGGGCTTCATAGATCGGCGCTTTCAGCGTGCCGTAGTAGTTGTCGTGCACCAGCGCGTGCTCGAGGAAGCTGCCCTCCGCGACCAGCTTCTTAAAGGACTCGATCGTCATGAAGTGGTAATCGACGCCGTCCTCCTCGTTCAGGCGCGGCTCGCGGGTCGTGCAGGAGACCGAGTAGCAGAGCTCGGGATAGCTCTGCAGCAGCATGTCGCACAGCGTGGTCTTGCCGGCGCCTGAGGGCGCGGAAATCACAATGAAAAGCGGGGTCATCAAGGTTCTCCTCTGACGCGCAAGCCCGGAACGGGCTCCGTTCGTTTCCAATGCGGTTGTAGTTTAGCCGGTCGGCCGGGTTCTGGCAAAGGCGAAAATGGAAACGCGGAATCGGTTGGTGACGGGGGTGTGCGAAAACGGTGCGTTTCAGAGAAAAGCGTGGCGCAGGACTGGGAGTGCGGGCGCCCCCGCCCGCCGAAGCTGCGTTTACACGACAGCCCGCCAGCGGTTGTTTCCCGTTTGGCTACGCGTCTGCATGGCTCAGCCTTTCACACGGCGGGCGGGGGCGCCCGCCCTCCCAGTCGCTCCGCACACGCTGCGCACTGAACTCGCGAGACCCCTGGTACAAGCCGATAATGAAGTTGCGGAATCGACGCACCGGGCGGCTTCTGATAAAATCCGCTCAATTGTCCAACGGGATGGAGAACCGACTATGCGTGACCTGTTTTGTTCCCTGTTGACCCTTTCGCTTTCGGCGCTGCCGCTGCTGGCGCAGCGCCCGCCCGCCAGCCCCTACGGCGTCTGCGCACATCTTGCGCGCGGCGGCGAGGCCAAGACCCAGGTCGAGGAGCTGCGGCTGATGAACGAGGCCGGCATCGCGTGGGCGCGCTCGGACTTCGACTGGAGCGGCGTGCAGCCCAACCCCGACACGTGGGCCTTCGAGCACCTCGACGCCGTGATCGGCAACGCCGAGAAGGCGGGCGTGCAGATGCTGCCGATCCTCGACTACAGCGTGTCATTCGCCAACCCCGCGCACCAGCACCTCGACCTGTGGGAGAAGTACGTGCTCATGATGGTCGAGCGCTACCACGCGCGCCTGCCCGTGTGGGAGGTGTGGAACGAGGAGAACATCCCAGGGTTTTGGAAAGACCCCAAAGCGGACGACTACCTGCCGCTGCTGAAAAAGAGCTACGAGACCGTCAAGTCCGTCGACCCGAACCTGCTCGTCGCGCTCGGCGGCACCGCGGGCGTGGCGCTCGAGTACATCGAGCGCCTCTACGAAATCGGCGGCGCCAAGTACTTCGACATCATGAACGTCCACCCGTACAGCCACCCCGCCGTGCCCGAGGAGAGCCTGGAGAAGCGGCTCGGCGACCTGAAGGCGCTCATGGCCAAGCACGGCGATGCGGCGAAGCCGGTGTGGCTCACCGAGATCGGCTGGCCCACCCAGAAGCAGAGGCTCGCCGCGCCGGGCGTGATCAAGGCGGGCCTCAAGGCAGCGAAGCCCGACAAGAAGGGCGCGTGGCGTATTCTCGTGCTGGATGACCCCGCGCTCTCAGCCACCGCCGCGCCCTCGGACGCGCTGCTGGCGGACGAAGTGCCGGCCAACGCGCGCGTGCAGCGCGTCACCTTCGACGCCCTGCTCGCCACGCTCGACGCCTACGACGTCGACGCCGTGATCCTGCCGTTCAGCGAATCCTTCCCATCGGACAGCTTCGACAAGCTGCTCGCCTACGTGCGGCGCGGCGGCATTCTGATCGAGTGCGGCGGCATGCCGATCTGGGAGCCGATGACACGCAAGGCGGACGGCATATGGGAGAAGTCCAAGGAGTACGGCGAGAAATACCGCGACCAACTCCGCATCGGCGTGGAGGCGTGGTGGACCAAGAAGGGCGTGATTCCCGAGAAGATGCCCGTGACGTTTGTCGGGCCTGCCGATGGAACGCCGCAGCCCAAGGAGGGCTTCGAGGCCGAGCGCTTCCTGACGCCGAACAAGTTCAAGGAGGGCGACCAGTTCATTCCGCTGCTATCGGGCAAAACGGGCGAGTACGCCGGCGTGGCGGCGGCCGTCTACAAATTCAACAGCGACCTCAAGGGAGCGGTCATCGTCTCCGCGCTGTTCGAGCGCGGCCAGCAGGGCAACAGCGAGGCCAAGCAGGCCAAGATGGTGACGCGCGCCTACCTCATCGCCTTGCGCTTCGGCGTCGAGCGGATGTTCTGGTACGAGCTGCAGGCGCCGGAAGCGGACGACCTCGACCCCGAGAGCCATTTCGGCCTGGTGCACCGCGACCTCGCGCCCAAGCCCGCGTTCCTCGCGTACAAGACGCTTACGGCGCAGCGCCCGGCGGGCTCGGCCACGCTCGGCCGGCCGTGGAAATCCGAGGACGGCGCGCTCTACTACCCGCAGTGGACGCGGCCCGACGGACGCGCGGCAGGCGCGGTGTGGGCCTACCAGAAGCCCGGCATCTACCGGCTCACCTTCTCGTCGCCCGACGTCACCTTCACGGCGCACACGGGCGAGCCGGTCGGCACGCAGTGGAGCGGCAGCGCCTGCGTCCTCTCGCTCACCGACGCGCCCGTCTACTTCGCGGGCGGCACGCTGGAGAGCGTCAGCGCCGAGTTCGACCGCGAGGAGGCGCTGCGGGCGATGGTTCCGAACGCGTTCGCCGCCGCCGCCGCGCAGTACCGCGGCATGCTCAGCCGGCTGGCGGGGACGAAGGACAAGTTCCCGCGCCGCTGGGAGAACGGCCAGCTCGTTACGGTCGATCCCAAGGAGTGGACGAGCGGCTTCTTCCCCGGCTCGCTCTGGTACCTGTACGAGTTCACGCAGGCGCCCGAGTGGAAAGAGGCGGCCATGCGGTACACGGCGATGCTGGAGCAGATCCGCCACTACACCGGCAACCACGACATCGGCTTCATGCTGTATTGCAGCTACGGCAACGGCCTGCGCCTCGCCAACCCCGAGGGTTACAAGGAGGTGCTGCTCGACGGCGCGGCCGCGCTCTGCACGCGCTTCGTGCCGCGGCTGGGCATGATCCGCTCGTGGGACAACTACAGCAACCCGGTCATCATCGACAACATGATGAACCTCGAGTTGCTGATGTGGGCGGCCAAGCAGAGCGGCGAGGCGCGCTTCCGCGACGTGGCGGTCAGCCACGCCGACCAGACCCACGCCCGCCACTACCGGCCCGACGGCAGCGCCTACCACATCGTGGACTACAATCCCGCCAGCGGAAAGGTCTTCGGCTACTACGCGGGCCAGGGCGCCTCGGCCGACGGCCCGTGGGCGCGCGGCCAGTCGTGGGGCCTGTACGGGTTCACCATGATGTATCGCGAGACGAAGAAGCCCGAGTACCTCGCGCGGGCGCTCAAGACGGCCGACTTCCTGTGCGGCCACCGCAACCTGCCGGCCGACAAGATCCCGTACTGGGACTACGAGGCGGCCGAGATCCCGCACGCGCCGCGCGACGTGGCGGCCGGCGCCATCATGGCCAGCGCCCTGCTTGAGCTCAGCACCTTCGACGGCGTGCCGAACGCCGCGCGCTACCGCGAAACGGCCGTCCGGCAGCTGCTCGCCCTCAGCTCGCCCTCCTACCGCGCGGCAGTGGGCGAGAACGGCAACTTCATCCTGATGCACGGCGTCGGCCACCTGCCGGGCGTCAGCGAGATCGACGTGCCGCTCAACTACGCGGACTACTATTTCCTCGAAGGGCTCCTGCGTTTCAAGGCGCTGAAGTAGCAGGCTTAAGCCGCCTGAAATGAAAGGCGATCAATGCAGGTCAAAGAGGAAAGACGTGTTTGGCGCAAGTCAGGTGTTAGCCAGTTGTCGGCAAGACTGAGACGGCTCGGCTGTGCCGTGAGCGCCGCCCTGCTTGCGACGGCGTTGCGGGCCGGTGATTACACCTAGACGACCAACAGCGGGATCGCCGCCCTGGGAACCGAGGCCTTCTGGCTCTGCGGCGCCCTGACCAACGTCACGCTACGCGGCTTGCCGGAACGTATCTTGAACGAGTTCGGCGAGCCCTCTTGGCCGTCGCTCGCGAGCGTGTTCGACAGCCTGTCGTACGCGGCGGTCATCGCGGAGGGCGTGGCGGAGGGCCGCGACTACGCCTTCGAGGGATGTGCGGGACTGGTTCGCGTTTCTCTTCCCACTGGCCTCACGACTATTGGCACGCACGCCTTCACCGAGTGTGCGGTAGCCGGCGTGTTCATTCCCGCCCAGGTGTCGTCGATCGGTAACGCCGCATTCTCTTGGTGCTGGCGGCTGGAATCGATCACGGTGGACGGCGCGAACCCCCGCTACTGCAGCCTGAACGGTGTGTTGCTGGATCGGGCGGGGGGCGCGCTGGTGCAATGTCCCACGCGCAAGACGGGTGATTTCCCCGTTCCCGCTGACGTGACTCAACTCGCCGATTATGCCTTCGTGGGGTGCGCCTTGATGGACGGGCTCTACTTCAAAGAACGTTTCGTTGTTCTCAAAGCCGAATCATTTCGGCTATACTATAGCGCACAACTCCAAAAAGGAAGGATCACCATCATGCTATCAGAATTCGTTAAGACAGCCGATTGGAAGAGCGAGAAGCACGTTCCGGTCATCGTGTGCGCGGATAGCGCGGCCCCCGGCGCGGCGCTCGACATCACCGTGACGGTCGGCAAGGAGATCGCCCACCCGAACACCACCAACCACCACATCTCGTGGATCGCCCTGCACTTCGTTCCGGCTGGCGCCAAGGCGTCGGTCGAGATCGGCCGCTGCGAGTTCACCGCGCACGGCGAGTCGGTCGAGGGTGCGGACAAGGGCCCGGCCTACACGGACAGCACGCTCTCGATCCGCGCCAAGCTCGCGGTCTCCGGCACGCTGTACGCCACGTCCTACTGCAACATTCACGGCCTGTGGGCGTCGGAGAAGGCCATCGCGATCGTCTAAGGTCGGTGGCGAACGTTAGACCCTATGCGGGCAGGGGCTTTGCGCCCCTGCCTTTTCTTCATAGGCGTTACCGCTTCTTGTCCGCAATGCGGCCGATGAGGCGCAGCAGGCCGTCGAGGATCGTGAGCGGGTGGGGCGGGCAGCCCGGCACGTAGAGGTCGACCGGCACGATCGCGGACGCGCCATTGTTGGCCTCGGCGTGCCCGATGTAAGGCCCGCCCGAGATGGCGCACGCGCCGACGGCGATCACGATGCGCGGATCCGAGACGGCGTCGTAGGTTTTCCTGAGCGCGAGGGCCATGTTCTGCGAGACCGGCCCGGTCACCAGAAGGCCATCCGCGTGGCGCGGCGAGGCCACGAACTGGATGCCGAAGCGGCCGAGGTCCCAGCCGACCGTGCCCAGCACGTTGGTGTCGGCCTCGCAGGCGTTGCAGCCGGCCGCGCTGACCTGCCGCAGCTTGAGCGAGCGGCCGAAGAGCGTCTTCAGCTTCGCGTCGAGCGCGGCGCCGGCGATCTCCACCGCCTCGCGTTCGCGGGCCACGAAGAGATCCTGGCGGCTGCGGGCCGCGAGCTGGTAGCAGGCGGAATGCGTGATGGCCTTCTGCGGGCAGGCGGTGGCGCACGCGGTGCAGAAGAGGCACTTGCCGATGTCGACGCGGCTGGGGTCTTGCGGGTTGATGGCGCCGGTCGGGCACGCGTCAAAGCAGGCGCGGCAGCCGTCCGCGCATATGGCCGTATCGAACACCGGGCGCCCGCGGAAGCGGTCGGGCAGCGGCGGGGGCGCGCCGTCGGGATAGGCGATCGTGCGGTGTTTCTGCTGCAGTCGGGCGAGGGTGGCTTTGATCATAGGTCGTGTCCGCAGTAGGAGAGGTTGAAGCTCTTGTTGCAGATCGGGAAGTCCGAGATCTCCTGATTGCGCAGGGCGTAGGCGAGGCCGGGCCAGTTGTGGAAGGAGGGGTCGACCACCTTGTAGCGGGCGAAGCGGCCCTGCGCGTCGGTGATGGCCACGTGGCAGACTTCGCCGCGCCAGCCTTCGTTGAGGGCGACCGCGAAACGGTTCGGCGCAAGCGCCCGCACCGGGACGCGCGCGGCGCCGCCGGGGAGCGCGTGGAGCTGATTGCGGATGAAGGCGATCGACTGCTCGATCTCCAGCCCGCGCATGAAGGCGCGGGCGAAGACGTCGCCGGTCTCGCAGGTGGAGACCGGAATGTGCGTGAAGCAGAAGATGCCGGAGGGCTGGTCGCGCCGCACGTCGCGCTCGAGGCCGGAGGCGCGGGCGGCGGGTCCGACGAGCCCCAGCTCGGCCGCGACGGAGCGCGGGACGGGGCCGACGTCTTCGAACCGCGCCATGACCGACTGCGTATTCCAGAGCAAGTTGACGGCGACAGAGGTGTCTTTCTCGCCCGCGTCGAGGCGGCGTCCGAGCTCGGCGGCGCGTTCGGCGTCGAGGTCGAAGCCGACTCCGCCCGGCCGGACGAGGCCGCGGCCGAAGCGGCTGCCGCACAGCAGGGCCGTCATGTTGAGGAAGTCGCCGCGGATGCGGCCGCAGAAGCTGGCCGTGGGCAGAAAGCCGACGTCGCCGGCCAGCGCGCCGAGGTCGCCGACGTGGTTGGCGAGGCGCTCCAGCTCGAGCGCGATGCCGCGCACGGCCTGGGCGCGCGCGCTGGTCTGGCACGCCGCGAGCTCTTCGATGAGCTGGCAGCAGGACGTGGTGTGGGCGACGGTGGAGTCGCCGGAGAGGGTCTCGGCGTAGTGGATCGTGCGGGCGTTCGGGCCGCCGAGCAGGGCCTCCTCCACGCCGCGGTGCTGGTAGCCGAGGGCGATCTCGAGGTGGAAGACCTGCTCGCCGTGGCATTGGAAGCGGAAGTGGCCGGGCTCGATGACGCCCGCGTGGACGGGGCCGACCGCGACCTCGTGCACCTCGTCGCCGTCGACGCGGTAGAAGTCGCCCACGGCGGGCAGGATGGGCTGGCCGGCGGGGCGGCCCCAGGCGTCGCGCCCCGTCCAGGAGCGGCGGTAGCGCACGGGCTTGAGCCACGGGTGGCCGGCGGGGCGGAGCCCGAACTGCTCGGCGAGCTCGCGCTCGAACAGGTGCGCCTGCGGGCAGCGCGGCGTGAGCGAGGGGAACTCGCTGCCTGCGACGTCGGCGGCGGCGGCGAAGAGCAGGTTCTGCTCGTCGTCGGCGAGGACGGCGTAGAGGCGGGTCGCGCCGGGCAGCGGCGAGGCGGCGCCGAAGAGGGCGCTGACGCGCTGGCGGGCGGCGGCGGCGCTCAGGATGGCCTGGCCGAAGTCGGCCAGTGAGAGCACGGGGATTTCCGACAGGTCGACGGACTGGCCGTTGGTCAGCGCGGCGAGCTCGGGGCGGACGTCGCTCATGGCTGGCCCTCCAGGAAGAGCACCGCGTCGCGGACGAGCGCGTTGAGCGGGGCGGGGATGTAGACGCCCACGAGCAGGACGAGCAGCATGAGGCCCAGGATCGGCCCGGCGGTCAGGAAGCTGTCGCGGTACGGCGTGTTGCGGGCCTCGAAGGAGGCGCGGCCCTGAACCACCTTGAGGACGGTCGCGCCCATGCCGACGAAGACCACCAGCAGCAGGAAGAGGAAGAGCCCGCCGATGGCGATGTGCCCGGCGTCAAACGCGCCGTTGAGGATGGAGAACTCGCTGATGAAGGGCCCGAAGGGCGGCGAGCCGGTGATGGCGAGGAAGCCGACGAGGAAGAGGGTGCCGGAGAGCGGCAGGCGCCGCATCGCGCCGCACACCTGGTCGGTGCTCTTGCTGCCGTAGGCGCGGTGGATGTTGCCGGCGGAGAGGAAGAGCACGCCCTTGGTCAGGCCGTTGGTCACCACGTGCAGCAGCGTGCCGAAGAGCGCGGGTGCTCCGAGCCCGAGGCCCAGCACGAGGATGCCCATGTGCTCGACGCTGGAGTAGGCGAGCATGCGCTTGAAATCGCGCTGGCCGACCATGAAGAGGCAGGCGACCGCCATCGAAAGCAGGCCCATGAAAAGCAGCAGGCGCGACACGTACGCGCTTTCGCCGGCCGCGATGCAGATGTGGTAGGTGCGCAGCAGCGCGAGGAAGGCGCAGTTCGTCACGCCGCCCGCGAGCATCGCGCCGACGAGGCCGGGCGCCTCGCCGTAGGCGTCGGGCTTCCACGTGTGCATGGGGGCGAGGCCCATCTTGGTGCCGTAGCCCACGAGCAGCAGCACGAACGCCGCGTGCAGCCAGGGCTTGGAGAGCTTCGGCGCGTGGGCCAGCAGGCTCTCAAACGTGAGCGAGGTCTCGAGGCCGGTGTGCAGGGAGGCGTAGGCGAGGAAGAAGGTGCCCAGCAGCGCGAGGGCGATGCCGACCGAGCCGACGAGCAGGTACTTCCACGTGGCCTCGATGCTGCGCTGCGTATGGTTGAAGAAGATCAGCGGCGCGGTCGCGAGGGTGGTGCCCTCGATGGCCACCCACATGAGGCCGAGGTGGTGCGCCCACGTCACCAGCGTCATGATGCCCAGAAAGGCCAAGAGGCAGGCGCAGAACACGCGGTTGGGCCGCTCCTCGCGGAAGCGGAGGTAGCCGACCGCCGAGAACGACACGAAGAAGAACAGCGTGCTGACGACCGGCAGGATCAGCTTGCCGAGCGGGTCGAGCACCAGCCACGCCGCGCTGACGCACCGGGCGGGGTCGAGCAGGGTGTAGACGGTCAGCGCGAGGTGCGCGACGCCCGCCACGGGCAGCACCCACGGCCGCAGCCGGTTGGAGGGGATGGCCGCCGCGACGGCGGCCAGCAGCAGCGGCATGAAGATGAGGGCGAAAGCCATGGCTACTCCTTCAGCGAAACCAGCCTGCGCGTGTCCATCGAGGCGAACGCCTGGTTGATTTGGTTGACGATGATGCAGATCACGAAGATGGCGACGAAGAGGTCGAGCAGCACGCCCATCTCGACGACGAGCGGCATGGCCTCGACCAGAAGCATGCCGAAGATGAAGATGCCGTTTTCAAGCACGAGGTAGCCCATCACTTGGGTGAGCGCCTTGAAGCGGGTGGTCAGCAGGATGAAGCCGACGAGCACGGTGGCGATGGACGTGGGCACGAGCAGCGCGCCGGCGTGCTGCTCGGCGAGCGGCAGCTGGTCGGCGAAAAGGAGCGCGAACACGGTGCCCAGCGCGCCGAGGATCACCGACGGCTGCAGGCCGATCAGCGGCTCCACCTCGCGCTTGATTTTGACGTCGCGCAGCGCGCGGCTCATCATGGCCGGGATCACGATACCCTTGAGCGCGATGGTGATGACGACGGTCAGCGCCGTCGTCAGCGTGGAGTGCTCGTGCAGCAGGAGCGGCAGGAGCCCCAGCAGCGCGCCTTGGAGCGCCACGGTGCGCACCACGGAGACGATCCGGCTCGTGCCCAGCGCGAAGAGGTTGAGCACCAGCACAAAGACGAGGAGGGTGTTGAGAAGGTTGGTCATACGGTCACCTGATTAGAAGAATGAAGCCGAAGCCGCAGAAGAGCAGCGCGCCCACCAGCAGGTAGGGCACGTGCCGCATTTGAAGGCGGGCCGTCACCGATTCCACCACGCCGATAATGGCCGCCAGCCCCACGAGCTCCATGAGGTAGAGCGGCCAGTCGAGGTAGCTGCGGCCGGTGGCGAAGGGGGCCACCACGTGCAGCAGCACGGTGCCGAGCACGAGCAGTTTGACCGACGAGGCGTAGAGGATCAGGCCGAAGAGCGGGCCGCTGTGGTCGAGCACCATGGCCTCGTGAATCATCGTCAGCTCGAGGTGGGTGGTCGGGTCGTCCACGGGGATGCGGCAGGTCTCGGCCAGCATGACGATGAACAGCCCGATCGAGATCAGCACCAGCGGCGCGGCGACGTCTGCGGAGAGGGCGAGCGAGGGGCCGTGCAGCATGGGCGCGAGCGAGAGGGAACCCGAGATCTTCGCCAGCACGAGGAAGGCGAAGAAGAGCGCTGGCTCAGAAAGGCAGGCGAAGGTCACCTCGCGCGCGGAGCCCATGCCCTCGAAGGCCGAGCCCGTGTCCAGCGCGGCCGTGGTCGTGAAGAACCGCGCCAGGCCGAAGAGGTAGGCGAAGAGGATGAGGTCGCCCGTGAAGGAGATCGGCGCGCCGAACGCGCCAAAGGGGATCAGCAGCCCGGCGAGCAGGACGGCGGCCAGCGTCACAACCGGGCCGGCGCGGAAGACCCACGTGGTCGTGTCGCTGATCACCATGCCCCGCTGGAGCAGCTTGGCGATGTCGTAGTACGGCTGCAGCAGCGGCGCGCCGACGCGGCCCGCGAACCACGCTTTGGTCTTGGTGATGACGCCGAGCAGGAGCGGAGGCGCCAGCAGCAGCACGACGATATGGATCAGGGTGTCGATCATGGCTTGTTAACTCCCGGCGTTGCCCCACACGAGCAAGACGATCATGACGATCAAGATGTACAGCACGTAGAGATGCGTCTGGCCCTGCTGGAGCACGCGCAGCCGCGGCAGGTAGCGCCCGGCGGCTAGGAACAGCGGCGTCGCCAGCCGGTCCAGCACGGCGTCTGGCACGAGGCTCTTGAAGGCCGAGGGCCGCGGGAAGAGGCCCCGCAGGGCGGTCCGGCAGTCCCGTGGCCACAGCAGGAAGGAGGTGAGGCGGACCAGGGAGTTGCCGAGCGACGAGCCGGTGTACTGCATGCGGGCGGTGGGCCGCGCGTAGCCGCAGTCCCAGGTCGGCCCCCTCCTGACGGCCTGCTTCCGCAGGGCCGCCCTGAGGAGCGCAAGCACGGCTCCCGCGAGCGCCAGAAGCGCGAGGTCGGCCACGGTGAAGCACGCCAGCGGGGCGGCTGAGGCGAGGGAGCTCGCGGCGGCGGCCGGCGGGAACCACGACCGGACCGCGGCGTCCAGCAGCGGAGTCGCGAGAAAGGGCGCGAGGCCGAGGGCCGCACACCCGCCGGCGAGCAGCGCCATGGGCCCGAGCATGGCTGCGTCCGGGTCATGCGCCGCACGGGCTGTGGCCTCGGCGCGCGGCGCGCCGAGGAAGACCGCGCCGAGCACCTTCACGAAACAGGCGACCGCCAGCGCGCCGGCCGCGGCGAGTGCCACGACCGCCAGAGCGGCGGCGGGCAGGCCGGGCGCGCCGCCCTGGCCCAGCGTCTGGAAGAGGCCCAGATAGAGCAGCCACTCGCTGGCAAAGCCGTTCAGCGGCGGCAGCGCGCAGATGGCGACCGCGCCCACCACAAACAGCGCCATGACGCGCGGGGCGCGCTTGGCGAGGCCGCCCATGCGGTCGATCTCGCGCGTGCCCGTCGCGTGGATGACCGCGCCGGCATTGAAGAAAAGCAGCGATTTGAAAAGCGCGTGATTCCAGACGTGCAGCAGCGCGCCGCCCAAGCCCAGCACGACCCACGCCGGATGTCCGGCGGGGGCGCCGTGGCAGCGGCCCAGGAGCGCCAGCCCGAGGCCCATGGCGATGATGCCGATGTTCTCGATGCTGCTGTAGGCGAGCAGCCGCTTCAGGTCGCGCTGGCCGATGGCGTACGCGATGCCCGCCACGCTGGAGCACGCGCCTGCCGCGAGCAGCGTGGCGCCCCACCAGACCTCGCCGCCCGGCAGCAGGGCGGTCAGGCGGACGAGGCCGTACACGCCCATTTTGAGCATCACGCCGGACATCACGGCCGACACGTGGCTGGGCGCGTTGGCGTGCGCGCCGGGCAGCCAGACGTGCAGCGGCATGAGGCCCGCCTTGAAGCCGAAACCGACCAGCGCGAGCGCGAAGAGCGCGTTCGCCGTCGCGGCGGGCAGCCCCAGGTGCGCCTCCAGCGCGAACGAGCCGGTCGCGTGGCGCCAAAGCGCGAAAAGAGCGAAGAGGCAGAGCGTGCCGACGTGCGTGGCGATCAGGTAGATCCAGCCCGCGCGGCGGACCTCGGGCTTGTCGTCCTCCGCCGTGGCCGCGAAGTAGGCGGCGAGCGCCATGATCTCCCAGGCGAGCAGGAAGAGCATGCCGTCGCGCGCGATGACGACCAGCGCCATCGCTCCGGCCAGCACGCCGTAGGCAAGGTTCAGGCGGCGGCCGTTGGCCGGGTGCTCGGCCTGCTTCCAGTAGCCGAGGCCGTAGACGGCGCCGCAGGCTGGCACGACGAACACGGGCAGCAGGAAGACCGCGCTGAGCGTGTCCAGCCCCACGGCGAACCGGCTCAGCGGCAAGCCCCAGGGCAGGCTCAGCGCGGGGGCTTGCGGCGCGCCGAAGGCCAGCGCGACGGCGGCGAGCCCCAGCAGGCTGCCCGCCAGCAGCAGCCCGACGGCCAGCCGCTGTCCGGCGGCCGAGCGGGCGGACAGCAGGCAGCCCGGCAGGCCGCTCAGCAGCATGAGGGCGATAGCGAGTAGCAGAATGAAAAAGATGTTCATACGGAAGTCAGAGGTCGGCGGTCAGCGCGCGAACCACTGCGCAAGGAAGGCTTTGAACGGGAACAGGGTGCTGAGTAAGGCGAGCAAGGTCAAGAGGATGTAGAGCACGTAGTGTTGGGTCAGCCCGCGCTGGAAGCGGTGGAACCAGCCGAACCCGCTCTCGATGCGGGCTCCGGCGGGCAGCAGCAGGCGGTCGAGCACCGCGTCGTCTACGTGGCTGTGCATGTGGGACGGTTGAGGGAAGAGCCCGGACACGCGCGGCCGCCGGCCGTGCGGGCGGAGCACCCGGACGAAAAGGAGGACGATTGTCTGGGCGAACGAGGAGGCGGTGTACTGCATCCGCGCGGTGGGGCGCGCGTAGCCGCAGTCCCACGTGGGGCCGGTTCGCGGCGCGGCGGCCTGCCGCCTCAGCAGGCGGGCGAGCCCGGCGGCGCAGGCGAGGAGGGAGAGTGCCAGCACGCTGATCGCGCCGACCGGCGCGAGCTGGGCGAGCCGTGCGGGCGCGAGCGAGGTGCCCGTGAGCCAGCAGGCGCACGAGGCGTCGAGCACCGGCGCGACGAGCGCGGGCGCGACCCCGATCAGCACGCAGCAGGCGGCGAGAGCCGCCATCGGCAGGCGCATCGTGAGGGGCGCCTCGCGGGCGTGCGCCGCCGCCCGGGTGCGCGGCTCGCCGAGGAAAACGGCGCCGTACACCTTTACGAAGCAGGCGACCGCCAGCGCGCCGACGGCGGCCAGCACGGGCACGCCGATGACGGCGGAGACGGTGCCCGGCCCGGCGGCGGTCGCGCGGCTCAGCAGGCCGAGGTAGACGAACCACTCGCTGACGAAGCCGTTCAGCGGGGGCAGGCCGCAGATGGCGACCGCACCGATCAGGAAGCAGGCGGCGGTCCACGGCATGGCCTTAGCGAGGCCGCCCAGGCGGTCGATCTGGCGCGTGCGTGCGGTGTGGACCACCGCGCCGGCGCAGAGGAAGAGCAGGGACTTGAAGAAGCTGTGGTTCCAGACGTGCAGCAGGCAGCCCGCGAGGCCGAGCGCGACCCAGTCCGCGCGGCCGGCGGAGCGGCCCAGCAGGGCCACGCCGAGGCCCATCAGGATGATGCCGATGTTCTCGACGCTGTGGTAGGCGAGCAGGCGCTTGAGGTCGTGCTGGCCGAGGGCGAACACGACGCCCAGCAGGCCGCTGGCCGCGCCCAGGAGGAGGATCAGCGCGCCCCACGCGGCCGGCGGGTCTGGCAGCAGCGTCAGCCAGCGCACGAGGCCGTAGATGCCGGTCTTGAGCACGACGCCCGAGAGCATGGCCGAGACGTGGCTCGGTGCGCTGGCGTGGGCGCCGGGAAGCCAGAAGTGCAGCGGCATCATGCCGGCCTTGAGGCCGAAGCCGATCAGCACGAGCAGGAACAGGAGGTTCGACAAGCCCGGCCCGAACGCGCCGGGAGCGGCGGGCTCGAGGGCGTACGAGCCTGTCGCGTGACGCCACAGCGCGAAGAGCGCGAAGAGCGTCAGCGTGCCCACATGCGTGGCGAACAGGTAGATCCAGCCCGCGTCGCGGCTCTCCGCGCGCTGGTCCTCGGTGGAGACTAAGAAGAAAGCGGAAAGCGCCATGAACTCCCAGCCCAGCAGGAAGGTCAGCGCGTGGCGGCTGACGATCAGCAGCGCCATGCCCGCGACCATCAGGCCCCAGAAGAGGCGCAGCTTGCGGCCGTTGCCGGGGTGGCGGCGCTGGGGCCAGTAGCCGAGGCCGTAGATGGGGCCGAGCGCGCCCATGAGGAAGACCGGCACGAGGAAGAACGCGCTCAGCGGGTCGAGCCCGACCAGGCCGTTGCCGGCAGCCGGCCACGGGAAGAAGGAGGCGGGCGCCGCGCTGCCGCGGGTGCCGCACAGTGCTCCGGCGGCGCCGGCGAGCCCCACGAGGCCGGAGGCGGCCATCAGGATCACCGCGAGGCGCTCGCCCCGGCCTGACGCGCGCGGCAAGGCCGCGCCCGGAAACCCGCTGGCGGCCGCAAGGGCGATGGCGAAGATGATCAGGTCGAGGAACACGCGGACTCCTGTGAGGTTGGGCTTCGCGCCGCTAGTGGGCGCAGGAACCTCCCGGGGCCGGATGGGCCGCGGCCTCCGCGGCGGCGATCAGCCGCATCAGCTCCGCCTGCGGGGCCTGCCGCTTCAGCGCGGCCTTGACCTCCGGTTTGCGGATGACGAAGCCCAGGCGCGAAAGCAGGTGCAGGTGCGTCTTGACCGTCGGGCTGATGAGCGTGAAGAGAATGTTGACGGGCTTGTCGTCGACCGCGTGGAAATCGATCGGGGTCTCCAGAAAGCAGAGCGTCACGGTCGGCTTGGCGACGCGCAGCACCACGGGGTTGCGCACGTGCGGGATCGCGATGCCGTCGCCGACTCCCGTGGAGCCCATGCTCTCGCGTGCCAGCAGGATCTGGTAGAGGAACTCGCGGTCGAGTTCCTCCGGCAACTTCAGGACGTCGACGATAGCCCGCAGCACGGAGGCCGGGTCGTTGCCGCCGACCTTGTAGGCCACCCCGCCTGCGGTCAGTGCGGCGGAGAGGGTCGGGAGCTGGGGCGTGTTGGGCTCGCCGGCGTTGAAGAGGTCGGGCGAGATCTGGATGTTGCGGGCCGTGGCCCACTCCAGCAGTTCGGAGCGGTTGAAGCGGATCTGTTCGTTCATGGAGTGGGAGGGTATCTCCTCCCGCTTGACCCACTCGTAGACTGTGTCTTCGGACACGTTCAGAAGCGCCGCCGCGTCTTTCACCGACAGTTGCATTCGATCCGCTCCGCAGGCTGATCACCTGCCACCGACCGCGCGCCATGTGTCACGCCGATCTGAAAATATCAACCGGACAAAGCCGAAATGAAAAAAGACCGCCGGGATGGGCGGCCTCTCTGTTTTTGGCACATGGTGGAGCGAAGGAGATTCGAACTCCCGACCCCCACGTTGCGAACGTGATGCTCTACCAACTGAGCTATCGCCCCATGGATTCCAAAAGTGGTGTTTAAGTTACCAAAACCAGAGGCTCGGGCGCAAGCGCGATTTTTAGCTCCGCGCAATCCTGCGGTGTTCGCCGGCATTGACAGCGCCGCCTCCTACGGTTACAGTCAACGCGATTGGTGATGGCCTGCGTCTCAGGCCGTGGCCGGCGTCCGGCAGAAGCTCGGCCTGGCCCAGGCCCAGTTTGCCAAGCTCGCCGGCGTCTCGACGTTGACCGTGTACAAGTGGGAGAAGGCCGGGGGCCGGATCAGGATGAGGGGGAATGCGCTTCAGGGCTTCGCCAGGGTCAAGGCCACGGGCAAGCGCCAGGCCAAGGCGGCGCTAGCGGGGCCCTTGGCGTCGGAGAAATGAAGATGCTGGCATCGGCACGCCTTTACTGTCTGGCTTTGATCCCGGCCCTCGTGGCCTGCACGCGGGCCTGGGCTGCGACGTACACCAACCCCGTCATCGGCGAAGAGGGGCCTGCGGATCCGGACGTGATCCTCAGCAACGGCACCTACTACCTGTACTGCACCGGCGATAACATCAGCTACCACGTCTACACCTCCCCCGACCTCGTGCGCTGGACGAAGAAGGGGCGCGTCTTCAAGCCCGGAGAGAAGGGTGTCTGGGCTCCCGACGTCTACGCGGATCCTCAAGACGGGCTCTTCTACCTGTACTACACGGTGAAGAAGCGGATCGGGGTCGCCGTGGCCAAAGGCCCCGAGGGGCCGTTCCTCGACCGGGCGAAGCTGGTCGACGACGCCATCGACGCGCACCTCTTCCGCGACGGTGACGGCAGGCTCTACCTCTACTACGTGCAGTTCCCCGGCTTCCGCATCACCGTGCAGCGGATGAAGACGCCGCTCGAAAAGGAAGGTGACCCCGTCGAGATCTTGAAGCCTACGGAGCCCTGGGAGAAGAAGAGCGGGCACGTCACCGAAGGCCCGTTCATGCTCAAGCGTCAAGGCACGTACTATCTGATGTACTCCGGCACCGGCGCGGACTCGCCAAACTACGGCGTCGGCTACGCCACGTCGACCTCCCCGCTCGGCCCCTTCATGAAGTACTCGGGTAACCCGATCGTCAGCCGGGGCGGCGGCGTCTTCGGGCCCGGTCACGGCTGCGTCGTCGCCGACGCCGGGGGCGGGCTCTGGCACGTCTATCACCAGCAGCGGGACGAGAGCAGGGGCTGGAACAGGTTCCTGTGCATGGATCCTGTGTGGTTCGACGCCGCGGGCGTCCTGCACGGGAAAGCCACACGCGGAACGCCGCAGCCCGCGCCGGCCACCGGACGTCTTATGGGCAAAGGCGAGCCATGACCGACCATGACGTCCATGGATGACAACGAAGAAAGACGGATTGAAAGGCTTCGCAGCATTGAGCGTCTGTTCGACGGTGCGACCACGCCCGGCGAACGCCCGGCCGCCGCCAGCGCCATGGAGCGGATCCGGCAACGCCTGGGCGAGATGAAAGACGCGGCCCCGGCCACGGAGTACAAATTCACGCTGGGCGACGGCTGGTCGAGGAGCCTGTTCGTAGCCTTGCTCCGCCGTTACGGGCTCAAGCCTTACCGCTACAGCGACCAGCGCCGGGCCACGGCCATGATTGGGGCTTAACTGTCTTTGCCCGTCAAGCTGAATAGTCGAAAAAGCCCAGTCAAACAGCGTTTCTTTATGGGCTTTAGCAGTGGCGCCCCTGGCAGGACTTGAACCTGCGACCCACGGATTAGAAATCCGTTGCTCTATCCGACTGAGCTACAGGGGCGTGGAATGGGCAATAGAATATCGGAGTGACGGCGCGGTTGGAAGAGAAAAGTGGCCCGGCGGCGGACGGCGGGGCGGAGGTTCGAGAGGCGGGCGGCCTCCGGCGTGTGGCGCACGCGAAAACGGGACGCTTGACCGGCGGGGGGCGTCAGGGTAAAGTATGGCCCTCACAGATATCCGAGTGGTAGCGGTTTTGAACAGCGAGGAGTATGAGATGAATTTGACAACAGGCGCTCAGTTGCAGCGCGGCGTGATCGTGGAGTTCGATTTTGCGGTTCTTCCGGGGCACCGGACTCTGCTGGACATCTGCAGCGCGCGGCTCGCGAAAGAGGGCGTCAAGCTCGACGCGACCCTGATGGCGCGCTGCATGGCCGGCAAGTCGTTCTCCGCCGGGCTCAACGCGCTCTGCAACCGCCAGCAGAAGACCGTCGACGTGCCCGCGGTGATCGCGGAGTGCAACGAGGCGTTCGCCGAAGCCCTCAAAGGCGCGCTGGGCAAGGTGCCGGCCGGCTTCTCCGCGTTCGTGGGCGCGCTGCTCGCCAAAGGCCTGAAGGTGGTGCTGGTGTCGCGCGCCGACGCGGATGCGGTGAAGGCCGCCTTCGCGGGCCACGCGACCGACAAGCTGTCGGTTCTGCACGACATCTCAAGCGGGTTCGGCTTCCTCGGCTGGGACGCTTGGCGCCGCGCCGCGCGCAAAAGCGACCTGCATGAGCGGCTGTGCGTGGCCGTGGCCGGCAGCGGCTCTTCGGTGAAGGGCGCGCTGACCTCCGGCATGGGCGTGCTGGTCAAGGTCAACCCCGTGTGCGAATATCAGGACATCAGCGGGTGCGACACGCAGATCGCCGAGTACGCGGCCGGGCTGGCCGACGACGTGCTCCGCATCCTGCGCGTCTAGGGCCGGACTGGCGGCTGGCAGACCGAGTATTTGACGCGGCCCCGTTTCGGCGAAACGGGGCCTGGTTTTTTTTCGGAGGGCGGGCGATGGCGGAGACGTTGGATGGGGTCGGGAGGCTGGTGGAGGTCATGCGGCGCCTGCGCGCGCCTGGCGGGTGCCCGTGGGACCGCGAGCAGACGCTGCAGACGCTGAAGCCGTGCCTGCTGGAGGAGACGTACGAGCTGCTGGAGGCGATGGACGGCGAGGAGCTGGAGCTGCACGTGGAGGAGCTGGGCGACGTGCTCCTGCAGGTGGTGTTCCAGTGCGCGATCCGCGAGGAGGAGGGGCGCTTCACGTTCGACGACGTCGCGGCCGCGCTGGCCGACAAGCTCGTCCGCCGGCACCCGCACGTCTTCGGCGAGGCCACCGTGAGCTCCTCGGGCGAGGTGCTGCGCAACTGGGAGGCGATCAAGCAGACCGAGAAGGGCAAGAAGCCGGACCGCTCGGCGATCGACGGCGTGCCGGCGGCGCTGCCGGCGCTGCTGAAGGCCCAGCGCCTGCAGTCCAAGGCGTCGCGCGTGGGCTTCGACTGGAAGGACGCTTCGGGGCCGGTCGCGAAGCTCGAGGAGGAGCTGGCGGAGCTGCGCGAGGCCGTGGCGTCGGGCGACCCGCAGCAGGTGGCGGGCGAGATGGGCGACCTCCTTTTTTCGGCGGTCAACACCTGCCGGTTCATCGGCGTCGACGCCGAGCACGCGCTCGAGGGCTCCAACAAGAAGTTCGCGCGCCGCTTCCGGGAGGTCGAGCGCCGCGTCCGCGAGCAGGGCCGGCCCTTGAAATCCTGCACGCTGGCGGAGCTGGACGAGGTCTGGGAGGCGGTCAAGCGCGAGGAGCAGACGCCTTACAAATAAGTAATAGTCGGCGGGGAGAGTTTGCTTGCTTCAGCCAAACAAACATGGCAGACTTGACCCGTAACGTGACCCGATTCGTTTTTTGGAGAAGCTGATGTCTGTGGAGGAGAGGGCCGAAGCGAAAACCGCGCTGCCGCGGCCGGTGATCGACACCGACGAGTGCAAGAGCTGCGGGCGGTGTGTGGTGGCGTGCCCCCAGAAGTGCCTGCGGCTTGCCGGCCGCCTCAACCGCCGCGGGGTGCACCCCGTCGAGTACGCGGGAGCAGGGTGCACGGGATGCGGGGTCTGCTTCTACAACTGCCCCGAGCCCTACGTGATTGCGATTCAGAAGGCGTAGCTGAACGGGGAGTCCGGTCGCGTGCGCGCGTGTGCGAAGGGAATGAAGTAGCAAGCATGACGAGGTTTGTCAAAGGCAACGAGGCCGTAGTCATCGGCGCGCTATACGCCGGCAGCGATGTCTACTTTGGCTATCCGATCACGCCCGCGAGCGAGATCGCCCACGCGGCAGCCGAGTGGTTCCCCGCGGTGGGGCGCGAGTTCCTTCAGGCCGAGTGCGAGACCGCCTCCATCAACATGGTTTACGGGGCCGCCACCGCCGGGCGGCTGGCGCTCACGGCCTCCTCCGGCCCCGGCATGAGCCTGATGCAGGAGGGACTCTCCTACATGGCCGGCGCGGAGCTGCCCGGCGTCATCGTGAACATCATGCGCTCCGGCCCTGGCTTGGGCAACGTTTACCCTGAGCAGAGCGACTACAACCAGGCGGTCAAGGGCGGCGGCCACGGCAACTACCGGTGCGTGGTTCTGGCGCCGGCCAGCGTCCAGGAGATGTGCGACCTGACGATCAAGGCCTTCCAAATGTCTTTTGCCTATCGCACGCCGGCCATCCTGCTGGCCGACGGGCTGCTGGGCCAGATGATGGAGACGCTGGCCCTGCCTGAGCGCGAGCTGCCGCGGCCCGACACGACCTCCTGGTCCGTGCAAGGCACGGCGGCCACGCGGCGCAACCTCGTGACCTCGATCTTCCTCGACGTCAAGGCGCAGGAGGCGCACAACCTCAAGCTGCAGGCGAAGTACGCGGAGATGGACCGCGAATCGTACCACGAGGCCTACCTGTGCGAGGACGCGGAGGTCGTGCTGATCGGCTACGGGATCTCGAGCCGGATCGCCCGCACCGCAGCCGAGGCGCTGCGCGCCAGAGGCGTCCGCGCGGGCGTGTTCCGGCCGATTTCGCTGAGCCCGTTCCCGGCGGAGGCGCTGTGCCGGTTGACCGAAGGTCGCCAGGCGCTGGTGGTGGAGCACAGCGTGGGCCAGTTCCGCGACGACGTGCAGTTTCACCTGGCCCGCGAGGGCCGGCGCTATCAGGAGGTCGGGCTGGTCAACCGCCTCGGGGGCACGATCGTGACCGTGGACGAGGTGACGGCCGCGGCAGAACAGGCGCTGGGTCGGTAAGACGCGCGCGCGGCGCGGAGAGGCTTTTCGGAATGGTGCAGAAGAGAACAGTCGGCATGTATGAGTCGTTCTTGCGGAGCGGGCGGGAGACGCGCGCGACCCATTACTGCGCGGGCTGCGGGCACGGCATCATCCACAAGCTGATAGCCGAGGCGCTCTCCGAGATGGAGCTTCAGGACCGCACCATCATCATCAACCCGATCGGATGCGGCGTCTTCGGCTACTACTACTGGGACTGCGGCAACGTCGGCGCCGCGCACGGCCGCGCGCAGGCGGTCGGCACCGCCATCAACCGCACGATGCGCGACGCGGTCGTGATCGCGTACCAGGGCGACGGCGATCTCGCGGCTATCGGCTTCAATAACACGTTTCAGGCCGCAAGCCGAGGCGAGCACATGGCGGTGTTCTTCGTGAACAACGCGATCTACGGCATGACCGGCGGCCAGATGGCGCCGACGTCGCTGACGGGCATGCACACCATGACGTCGCCGCTCGGGCGCAACCCGCTGTCGGAGGGGTATCCCGTGCACGTGTGCGAGGTGCTGAATCAGCTTAAAGCGCCGGTCTACATCGAGCGCGTCTCGGTCGCGGATACGCCGCGCATCATGCGGGCGCGCCAGGCGGTGCGCAAGGCCCTGGAGATCCAGCGCGAGGGCAAGGGCTACACCTTCGTCGAGTTCATCTCGCCGTGCCCCACGAGCGTCGGCGCCGACCCCGTGAAGGCGGCCCTGTTCTGCGTCGAGGAGATGGAGCGGGAGTTCCCGCTGGGGTGCCTGCGCGACGAGCGCGCAACCGCCGTCCCGCGGGCCCCGCGCCCCGCCGCGCAGACCGTCGTCGAGTTCTTCCGGCAGAGCAGCGGGCGCGAGGCGCCGGCTGCCGCGCGCGACGCCTCGGTGCGCGAGTTGAGGCTCAAGTTCGCCGGGTTCGGCGGGCAGGGCGTGCTCAGCCTCGGCGTCTGCGTCGCCGAGGCCGCGCGCCTGGAGCGGCGCTACACGACCTGGTTCCCGAGCTACGGGCCCGAGATGCGCGGCGGTTCCGCGGCGTGTTCGGTGGTGACCTCCGGCCAGCCTATCGGCTCCCCAGCGGTCGACCGGCCGGATGTGCTGGTCTGCATGAACCAGCCGTCATACGAGCGCTTTTTCGACCAGATCCGGCCGGGCGGCACCGTGATCGTGGACGCCAGCGTGCCCCTGCGCGAGAAGGTTCCGGCGGGCGTGCGCGTCGTCGCCGTTCCGGCCATCGACCTGTCGATCAAGTTCGGCATGCCCAAGGCCGCGAACACCATCATGCTGGCCGCCCTGTCGCGGCTGGGAGTGACCGGGCTGAAGCGCGAATTCCTGCTGGACGCGCTGGACGCAAGCTTCCGGAGGAAGCCGTCGCTGGTCGAAAAGAACCGAATGCTTTTCGGCGAGGCCGAAGCGTGGCTGGACAAGCATTTGCCTGCGGCCACGACTGCCTGACGAAAGCCCCGCGTGAAGGCGCGGTCCGTAGGGGTGCGCGATGGGTGCTCGATTCCAGAGAGACTGGCTGCCGGCGTCGGCCGTTTTTTGCGGCTCGTTCCTGCTTTTCCTGATCCAGCCCCTGCTCGGCCGCACGCTCCTGCCGGTGTTCGGCGGCAGCGCGGCGGTGTGGGGCGTGTGCCTCGCCGCCTATCAGGTGCTGCTGCTGGTCGGGTATGCGTACGCGCACGGTCTCAGCCAGTGGCCGCTGCAGCGGCAGCACCGCGCGCACCGGGCGCTCTTGCTCGCCGCGGTTGTGTGGTCGTGCGCCGTGGCGGTCTGGGGCAGCCGGCTCAAGGCAGCCTTCGGCGGCTCGTCTGCGCCGGCGCTGGAGGTGCTCGTCTGCGTGCTGGTGTTTGTGGGCCTGCCGTATGTGCTGCTGGCGTCCGGAAGCACGCTGGTGCAGGCCTGGCTGGCGGGCGCGGGCGCTCAGGAGCGCGGCGGGAAACCCCGCGACGTGTACGCGCTTTACGCCGTGTCGAACGCCGGATCCCTGCTGGGCTTGCTGAGCTACCCGCTCGCGCTGGAGCCGTTCGTGCCCCTGACCGCGCAGTGGTGCGGCTTTGCGGCCGCGCTGGGCGGGTACCTCGTTCTCGTCGCGCGACTGGGCGCGCGGATGCCCGCGGAGGCGGGCGCCGGTCGGCCGGCCCTGGCGGCGGCGAGCAAACCCGCGAAGGCGGCCCCTTTCCAGTGGTTCCTCCTTCCGGCCGCGAGCACGTTTCTGCTCAACGCGGTGATCGCGCATCTGTTCACAGACGTCACGCCGATGCCGCTGGTTTGGGCGCTCATGCTTGCGGTCTATCTGCTCAGCTACATCGTGGGTTTTTCTTCCGCCGGCGAAAGGGGGCGCGGCCTGTGGTGCGCGCTGGCCGCCTTGGCGCTGGCCGGCGCGGCGGCGGCGAACGGGATGTGGGGCACGGGGAGTTTCTATCCAAATGCGGCGGCGGCCGCCGCGCTGGTTTTCTTCGCAGGCGTGGTGCTGCACGGCTGGCTGTATGCCGAGCGCCCGGAGAGCGCGCGGCTGACGCGATATTATCTCTCCATCGCAGGGGGAGGCGCGAGCGGCGGGCTGCTCGCCTCCCTGGTCGCGCCGCTTGTCTTCTCCCGCGTGTTCGAATATCCGCTGGCGCTTCTGGCCTGCGCCGTGCTGGTGGCGTGGCGCTGTCCGAAGCCCGCTTTCATCGGGCGTTCGCCGGCGAGGGCCCGCCTCGTGGTCGCGTGCGCCGGCCTGGCTTGGCTGGCCCTTTCGTGGGCCTTGGCGCGGCATACGCAGTCGCTCACGATCTTCGCCGGACGGAATTTCTACGGCTCCCTGCGGGTTACCAAGACGGTGGAGTCGTTCGGACGTGACGGGGCATATCCGGTTCATTACCTGTGGTGCGGGCAAACCACGCACGGCATTCAGGTGCAGTCGCCGAAACTGAGAAGGCAAGGCACGTCGTATTACGGCCAGGCGGGAGGGGGCATCGCGTTTCTTGCCCACCCGAAGTACCGCGCTGGACAAGGGGTCAAGGTGGGCGTGGTCGGCCTGGGGGCGGGCTGCTTGGCCTGCTACGGCCGGGCGGGCGACCTGTTCCGTTTCTACGAGATCAACCCCATGATGGTGCGCGTGGCGACCGACCCCAACCTCTTTACGTTTCTGCCGGAGGCTCCGATGCGGATCGACCTGGTGCCGGGCGACGCGAGGAGGATGCTGCAGAAGGAGCGCGCCGCAGGAGACCCGCTCTACGACATCGTGGTCGTGGACGCGTACAACGGCGACGCCGTCCCGTATCACCTGGCGACGGGCGAGGCCTTCAAGCTCTACTTCGACCGGCTCGCACCCGATGGCATCTTGGCCGTTCACGTGAGCAACTGGCACATCGACCTGCTGCCCCTCTGCAAGGCGATGGCGCAAGAACTGGGCGCCTGCGCCTACGGCGTGATCAGCGCGCAAGAGAACAGCGTGACCGCCGGCTCCATCTGGGTCTTCATGACCCGGCGCCCGTTCCTGTACCGGTATCCGGGCAAAGAGCGGGTGCGCGAGGTGTCGTGGGAGCAGGTGCGCGACAGCCGCGTGCCGACGGACGAGAAGGGGAGCCTGCTTCCGCTTCTGAGGAACCCGTTCTGATCGGAGCGGGACGGTTGCTCGGCCCCGGCTCGGCTGGTATACTGCAGCCCTGACACGGGGAGGAAGCGAGCAGGGGGTGCATCCGTCATGCCAGGCCCACGCAAAATCGTTTTTACCGACGGGCGCGAGACCCATCGCGCCGACGACTGCCTGCCGCTGACGCGGGCGGTCGCAGCCGGCGAGATGGAGCTGCACGCGCTGGCCCGGCACAGCTATCCGGGCGAGGCGCTGAAGGCCGGCGAGGCGCCGGGCGTCTGCTCGGTCGGGTACTGGCGGACGGTCGGCGAGCAGCGGCACGGCTTGGCTCCGCACCGCAACGAGGGCGTCGAGCTGACGATGTCGCTGTCGGGCGAGACGCCGGTGACGGTGGAGGGCCAGCCGTATGTGCTTCGCCCCGGCGAGCTGATGGTGACGCGGCCGTGGCAGGTCCACTCGGTCGGCAGCCCCGTCTTCGCAGCCGGCAAGGTGGGGTGGCTCATCCTCGACGTCGGCGTGCGCCACCCGCATCAGGCGTGGCGCTGGCCGGCGTGGGTCGTGCTGACGCAGGAGGAGGTCGATTTCCTGACGCGCGCGCTGCGCCAGAATGAGGATGCGATCCGCCCGGTCCCCGACTCGCTGGCGGAGTCGTTCGGCCGCCTGGTGCGGATCGCCGGGCGTCCGGACGCGCCGCACCGCGGCTCGCGGGTCGTGGTGGCGGTGAACGCGCTGCTGCTGGAGCTGTTCGACCTGTTCGAGGCCCGCCCGGTCCGCTACAGCCCGGCGCTGACCGACGCCTCGCGCAGCGTGCGGCTGTTCTTGGCGGAGCTGCGCGCGCGGCTGGCCGAGCCGTGGAGCGTGCGCAGCATGGCCGAGGCGTGCGGGCTGGGCGCGACACACTTCACGCGGCACGTCCAGCTGGTGACCGGCGAGTCGCCCGCGCACCACTTGCTCGGGCTGCGGCTTGAGCAGGCCGCGCGGCGGCTGCGCCAGGAGCCGGGCGTGCCGGTCGCCGAGATCGCCCGGCACGTCGGCTTCTCGCACGCCAACTACTTCGCCCGCGTCTTTGTGCAGCGCTACGGCTGCACGCCGGCGGCGTGGCGGAACAAGAAGTGCCCATGAGCCCCGCGTCGCCGGGAAGCGGAACGGCCGGCCGGCAAACTCCATTTTCGATTCCGCTGAAAAAGTCGGCGGGCGGCGGTGAATCGAACGAAAATGCCCTCACGGGCACACAAACGGGTGCGAAGCGTTCGTAGTGGCGCCGTCAGGCGCTTAAAGCCGACTTCTTCAGCAAACTCCATTTTCAAGGGCTGACCCCTGCCTAGGGCTCGGTGGTCAGGGCCCGCGGGCGGGCGGCGAGGCGCTTGCCGTCCGAGAAGCGGACCGCTAGGGGCGCGTCGCCGTAGTTGTAGACGGCGTAGGTCTTGGCACCGCCCTTCTTGAAGACATTGTAGAACGGGTAGTCGGCGGTCACGGAAGCCTCGTTGATGCCGAGGCGGTCGAGGGTGTGGATCCAGTGGTACATGAAGGCGTGCGTGTTGCCGCCCTCCAGCTTGCAGGCGGGGTTCGCGTCGATGTAGGCCGCGGCTGGCGCAGGATCGGCCAGGGCGCCGAACATCATGACGAGGTCGCCCCAGCCGCTGTTGAAGTTGGATCCCGCCTTGCGTGTCGCGACGAGGCGGCCGTGGTTCCGCTTCACGTACGCGGGAAAGCGGCCTAGGTAGAACGAGGCGGGCGTAAAGGGCAGCCAGTTGATGCCGTGGATGCAGTCGCTGTCGCCCGAGAACCAGGTGCCGAAGGCGCCCTTGCCGCCCCAGACCATGCCCAAGGCCACTTGGGGGTAGTCCTTGGGGTAGTTCGTGCCGGACACGTCGAACCAGTACTCCTCGACGGCCGTCCGCTCGGTGTTAAACAGAAAGAGGCCCGCGTCGCGGACCGTCATGTCGCACGTCGCCTGACCCCACATCGCCATGCCATACCACGCGTTCATCGACTCGCTCGAGGACTCTTGGTTGTTGCCGTCCGCGAAGTTGGCGTCGCCCGAGGCCCACGAGTGGCCGGCGTACTTGTCGAAGCAGCGGAGGTAGGGGAAAAGCGGGTCCGCGCGGTCCGTTGAGGCGATGTCGCGGATCAGCAGCTTGACCATGGGGCCCCAGTTCTCGGCCCAGGCCGGATCCACGCGCGCGACCTCGGCCGCGGCGCGGATGAAGTAGCCGTAATGGAAGTGGTGGTCGTTGAGCGGCGTGTCGCTGCCGTAGGAGGGGCGGCTGCCGACCAGCGAGCCCCAGCGTGCATTGTAGTAAAACACCGGCTGCTCTTTGCCGGGGGCGGCCGTGAACCAGGCCTCCAGCCGCCGCTTGAGTTCGGCAACCAAGCGCTGCTGCAGGTCGGCTGCGCCGATGACCTCGGCTATGCCGCTCAGCGTCGCGAGGCGCCCGAGGTGCTTGCCCTCCCAGTAGGTGTCGCCAAATGCGGCCGGCGGCTTGTCGGCTTCGGCCTGCAGGTAGCCGGCCATTCGCGCGCGATCCGGCACCCCTTGGTGCGGAAACATCGGCAGCACGCCTTGGAGCGGGGTCGAAGTGACGAACTGCTCGCCCGAGCCGACCTTCATCGTGCCACGCACGGAGCCGTAGGTCATGGGGGTGAGCGGGGTCGTCGCATACTTCCACTGGTGCGGGTAGAGCGCGAACAGGGTGCCCGCTGTCTGCCCCTCGTAGGGCTTGACGGTGAAGCGATAGGTCGTTTGCACAGCCGCGTCGTCGACGGCGTAGTCGGCGCGCGTGTCGGTCACGTGGTTGTAGGCGTAGGCTTTGAAGCGCGCGAGCGTTTCCGGCTGGGCGTCCGGCAGCAGCGCGACTGAAAAGTAGGCCTTGCCGTTCGCGTGGTTGGTGATCGCCAGGCCGCCGAGGCCGCACCAGGTCGAGCCGCTCGGGCCGAAAAGCGCGTAGTGGTTTCCGCCGGCCGTCACGCCGAGCACCGGCTCGCTCGCGGAGCCCGCGAAGAGCCGAGGCGCCTGAGCGAAGCTCACCACCGGACAGCCGCCTTCGTACAGCGCGAAAACGAAGGGGGAACCGTGGCCGATGCTCACGCGCATCTGGGCCGCCCCGGACGAGAAGGCGGCCGTCACGAACCACTCCGAGCAGCCGTCGCAAGCGGCCTGCGGGAAGGTCGAGGCGGCTGAATGGCCCAGGCGCAGGTCGCCCTCCTTGCTCAGGCCTGCGCCGAAGATGCCCGCCGCGCTGCCGTGCACCTTGGCGCCCGGATAGCCGATCTTAAAGCCGGTCTCGACGCACTGGCCCACCAGCGGGTGCGCGAAGAGCGGCTGCGAGCACTTCTGCCAAAGCAGCGAACTCCACCACTGCCCCGTGAGCACGGGGCCTTTGTACTGGGCCGTGCGAGAGATCGCGTCCGGAAGAGGCTTGCACGGCTTGGGGCGCGCGGTCAGGTAGCTTCCCGCACCGGCCGCGACGACGCCCGTTTGCTCGTTTCCGCGCGCGCCGCTCGCGGCTGCGAGCGCGGCTAGGGCCAGCAAGCCGAGCCGAAGCGGCCGGCAGGCGGATCGTCTAGTCGCTGTCATCGGGTTGCCTCCAGGTCAACCGCAGCACCGGGTTAGCCGCGTGCGGCCGCACTCCTTCTGCGCTTGTCGCGGATGTACATGGCTGACCCGTTGCGCAGGTCCAGCTCGAACAGCTCGGTGGCCTGGATGAGCTTGTTCCAGCTCTTGAAGCCGTAGTTGACGGGCGAGTAGGACTTCTGGTTCACGATGTACTGCGAGACCCGGCTCATGTGCGACCAGCCGTCGTCATCGGCCGTGTTCTCGCAGGCGAGGCGGAGCACGCGGACCAGGCCGGCGTCGTTGCGCAGCTCGTTCTTGGTCTGCTGGGTCTGCGGGGTCTGCGGGGCCTGTTTGGCGGCCGTCGCAACCGCTGCGGGCTTCGCCGGGGCGGGCTCGGCAGCGGACTCCTCTTCGCGGCGCGCGGCGGAGATCAGATCTTCGGTGAAGATGAACTGCGAGCAGGCCTTCACGAACGGGTCGGGCGTCTTCTTCTGGCCGAAGCCGAAGACCTCCTTGCCGCTTTCCAGCAGGCGCACGACGAGCGGCGTGAAGTCGCTGTCGCTGCTCATTACGGCGAAGCAGTCCACGGAGTTGGTGTAGAGGATGTCCATCGCGTCGATGATGATCGCGGCGTCGGTGGCGTTCTTGCCTTTGGTGTAGCCGAACTGCTGGACGGGCTTGAGGGCGAAGAGCAGCGAGTGGGACTCCCAGTTCTTGAGGTGGCTGCTCTTCCAGTCGCCGTACGCGCGGCGGATGTTGACGACCCCGTACTTGGCCAGCTCGTTCAGCACCGGCTCCACCGCCTCGCGGCTGGTGTTTTCGCAGTCGATCAGCAGCGCGATGTTCTTGTTCTTCATGCGTTGAGTTTAACCCGAACGAGCAGAAGAAGCCACTACGAAACATGCGAATGGGCACAAGGAGGGCTATTCTTCGATGCGCACGTCGTCGCAGTCGGCGGTCACGAAGCGCGGGGCGTCGGGCTTCCATTGCGGGTAGGCGTCCGTTTTCTCCAGCTTGTTGCCCGCGAAGGTCAGGCCTTTCACGCTGTAGAAGCCCAGGATGGCCGGGTGGAAGTAGCGGATCGTGTTGCCGGTGATGCGGATGTTCGAGTTGTAGCGGCTCTCGGCGCGGAGGGCGGGGTCGATGCCGGCGCGGCACTCGATGAGCGCCTGGCCCCAGACGCCGTAGTTGCAATTTTCGAAAAGGTTGTCGCGGATCACGCAGTCGCTTACGCCCGCCTGCTCGTACCAGAAGCGCGCGTCGCCTTCAAAGAGGATCGCCGCGCCGGCCGTGTGGAAGGTGTTCTTTTCGACCACGGTCGGCCCGCGCGAGTTGAGCAGGATGCCGCGGGCGCGGTTGCCGCGGATCGTGCAGCCGCGGATCGTGAGCGCCGCGTAGTCGTCGCCGGCCGCGAGCGCGTCGCCGATCGCGAGCGTCTCCGGCAGCGGCTCCTTGAAGGTGAGGCGCGTGTACTCCTTGTTCAGCCGCTCGACTTGCCTGACCACGGGATAGGCGTACGTCGTGAGCGCCGGGCCTTTGACGAGTTCGAGCTTCTGGCCTTTCGCGATGAAGTCGAAGCCGAACTGCTGCGGGTGTACGAGCTTAACGTCGACGATGGCGGGCGCGAGGCGCTGGACGATGCGCACGTAGATGCCGTGGACGTTGGTGGCGTCGTCTTTCTGCAACTCGAACAGGCAGTCTTCGAGCATGACCTGCCCGCCGCAGTTCACGAAGTGTGTGGCGTCGGCTGTGAGGCTCACGATTCGGTTTTTGTTGGGAGCCGGCGTGACCTTCACGCGCCGCACGAAGAGGTCGCGGCTGCGCTGGCCGATCACGCCCATGCCGCCGCAGTGGTAGAGCGTCACGTCCTCGACCGTCACGTCGCGGCTGTCGGTGATCGTGATGCCGCAGGCCAGCCGGTGGTCGGGGCCGAAAACGAAGATGTTTCCGGGCGTGCCCTTCAGCTTCTCCCGCAGGAGGCGCACGCGGCGGTCGCCGAGATCCTGGGCGAGGATTTCGTCGCCGAGCCCGTAGTCGCGGGCCTGGTAGGCGGTCTCGCGCTTGACGGGGTCGAACTCCAGCAGCCCGCGCACGGGGTAGAGCGTGCGCTCCTTGGAGGGTTTGCCGTCGTGGAACTTGAGTAGTCCGTTCTCGACGGAGTAGGGGTACTCGGCGGCGATCTCGACATCCGCGTAGGCGTTGGTCACCGCGAGGATCTTGCCCTCGCTGTGGAAGGTCCGCTCGTAGTCTACGCTGAAGTTGCGCAGCACGATGCCGCGGGCGTTGTCGACCGTGAACGGCGACAGGTAGCCGTGGAAGAGGAACGCCGAGCCCTGGCCGTCGACCTCGAAACCCTTCATGCCGTCGAGGGGGAAGGCGATGCGCTTGAGGCCCTCGTCGTTGTTGCTGATGAACTGGTAGCGCTCGAAGGCTTTGTCGGGGTAGAAGTCATAGCGGCCCTTGGGAAAGACCAGCTTGGCCGCGCCCTGTTTCTTGGCCTGCGTCAGCGCGATGCGGACGGCGAGGGTGTCGTCCTTGTCGTCGTCGGGAAACGCGCCGAAAAGCGAGGCGTCGAGCGTTCCGCCGGCCGAGGCGGCTGTGGCGAAGAGGGCGGCGAGAAGGAGGGCGTGGGCTTGGTGTTTCATGCGGGTTTGTCCTTAGAATCGAAGTGCATGCGAGAAAGATAATATATCCGTTATCGTCAGGCGTCCGATGGTCGTCAGACGTTGTCCGGAAACAGATGATCGAGAAAGCGTTGCGCCACGGTCTCGCCCTCGGGCGGGGAGATGGCCATGTCGGGGGAGACCTCAATGACGGTCAGGCGGCGCGTGGCGCGGTCGACCAGGAAGTCGACGCCCACGAGCGGCAGGGCGAGTTCGCGGGCGATGCGCTGCGCGATCTTCAGGGCGCGGGCGGGCACGGAGTCGGTGACGACGTCGCAGGTTCCGCCGGTGTGGTAGTTGTTGGTGAGACGCACGCGCACGCGTTCGCCGGGAGCGGGCACGTCGTCCGGCGAGCGGCCAAGCTCCGCGAGGTTGCGGCGCGTCTCGGCGTTCCACGGGATCACGTTGCTGGGATCCTCCTTGCGGCGGGTCGCGTTGCGGCGGGCGATGAGTTGGCGCAGCGTGTGCGCGCCGTCGCCGGTGACGGCGGCCGGGCTGCGGCGGATGGCGGCGGCGAGTTCGCCGCCCACGAGGATCACGCGCAGATCCTCGCCGGGCGCGGTCTCCTCGAGGACCACGTCGGTCTCGTAGCGCCGCGCGAAGCGCACGGCGGCATGCAGCTCGGCGGGCGTGCGAACGCCCATGGAGATGCCGCGCCCACCCCACTGCATGCAGGGCTTGACCACGACGGGGGCGTGGTCGCGCAGGAAGGCGAGCGCGTCTCCGGCGTGCGCGTCATCATAGGCGAGTTGCGCGGGCACGGGAAGGCGTCGGCGGGCGAGCCACGCGTGGCAGGCGCGCTTGTTGTTAACCAGGTGGTAGGTCGCGGCGCCGACGAGGTCGGTGAGCGCGTTGAAGCAGCGCACGGTCTTGCCGTCGCGGCTGAGGTCGAAGATCGGCAGGTTCGGGTCGGGGTTGACCAGCTTGACGCGGATGCCGCGGCGCCGCGCCTCGTCGGTGAGGGTCGTGGTATAGGGGGTGAGCATAGTTGACAGTTGAGGTTAGCGCTGGGCGTTCAGCGCGTGTCGGAAAGGATGGCAGATCGAGACGGGGCAGGGCAAGGGGAAAGTGGGAGAGGAAAAGTGAGAGAAAGGGTACGAGGAACGATCTGCGCCAAACGCCGATCGCGGAACACGCGCATTCGTGAAGGCCTGGCGATCATCGGGTCTGGACGGGCGTCGGCCCGCCCGCGCCACGGCGGCGGCGTGCTTCTCCGTTGACGGCACTGGTTCGTGCGTGTACCATCGGCACATGGGTAGGAGTTTGGGGCTTGGAAATTGGGCTTTACGGGAGGCCGTTGCTCATTTATCGGCCTAAGCTATGAAGAGTCAACCGTCCGCGCGATGCGGGCGCGGCCGTGCGAAGGGCCTAGGCCTCGTGGCAAACGGTCTATGATGTCGATTCCGCTGAAAAAGTCGGCGAGCGGCGGCGAATCGAACGGGATGCCCTCACGGGCACACAAACGGGTGCGAAGCGTTCGTAGTGGCGCCGTCAGACGCTTCAAGCCGACTTATTCAGCGGAATCTGATGTCGGCTTCCGTGTCGCGATTGAGGAGTGCGTGATGAGGTGGAGGGGACTGAAAGCTGAAGTGTGGGCCCGGAGCGTTCAGAAATGGGCGCTGCTTGTCTGTGCGTGTTCGCTCGTCACTGCACAGGTGCACGCCGCCGCCAAATATCCGCAGCATCCCAAGCGGCAGGCGCAGCGGCTCGACGGCTCGTGGCGGTTCGTCTGGCTCGGCGACGCTGACTGGGCTGGCTTGAGACCTGAGGCGATAACCTGCGACAGGATCGCCGCCGTTCCGGGCGTCTTTGACACCGCGCTGGACAACTACGGAAAACGCGGAACGGGGGTTTATCGGCGGACAGTTGCTGCATCTCCTGGCGCCCTGCGCCTGAAGATCGGCGGCCTCGGCCTCTGCGCCAAGGTCTGGTGGGACGGCACGCTCGTCGGAGAGGTCCGGCTGCCCTATGCGTCGGTCGATCTGGATTTTGACAACCCGACAGCGGGCGAGCACACGCTGACGATTGCCGTGGACAACCGCTTCTCGGCTGGCACCGCGCCGCTCTTCAAGGCCAGCTATGATTTCTATGGCTACGGAGGCATCTACCGGAGCCTCATGCTCGAAGCGCTTCCGGCGCAGCGGATCGAACGTGTTCAGGTTACCACGCTTGATCCGGTGGCGGGGCGCGTCCGCATCCGCCTCAGCACGGCGGGCGTCGCGGACGGCGCCGCATCCGTTGCGGTTGGCTTTGACTCGCAGCCCGGTCAGCCTCACGACGTGACGGTCTCCGGCGGGGCCGCCGAGTGGGAGTGCGCCGTGCCGGCCGCGAAGCCCTGGTCCCCGGACGCGCCGCACTTGCACGCAGTGTGCGTGACACTTGGAGCCGATCAGGTGATTGACCGGTTTGGCCTTCGCAGGATCGAAACCGAAGGCCGGCAGATTCTCCTGAACGGCCAGCCGATCCGGCTCAAAGGAGTCAACCGCCACGAGTCACACCCCGAGTTCGGCCCCGTGCAGAACACGCACCTGATGCTGGATGACATCCGCCTCGTCCGCACGCTCGGCGGCAACTTTATCCGCTGCGTCCATTACCAGCACGACCCCGAGTTTTACGAGCTTTGCGATGAGACCGGCACGCTGGTCTGGGCCGAGAGCTTGGGGTGGGGTCTTGGCGAGAAAGAGCTGCTTCCGCTGGAGCCTCTGCTCGTGGAGGAGACGCGCATCCTCGGCCGCATCGTGGCCAACCATCCCTCGGTGATCATCGCCGGGTTCCTGAACGAGTGCGCGTCGGACAAGGCGAGCTGCCTGCCCCTCTATCAGAAGCTGGCCGGCACGCTGCGTGAGACCGCTCCTAACACCTTGGTCTCCTACGCCTCCAACCGGCTCAAGAAGGACGTGTGCCTCAGCGTGTGCGATGTGGTGTCCCTTAACTACTATCCCGGGTGGATTTCCCCTGTCTCGTGGGATCAGCCTTCGAGCGCGCAGGTGCCCGGATACGTGGACGACCTTGCCAAATGGTTTGACGCGCCGGAGAACAAGGAGGTCTTCGGCAAGCCCCTCATCACGTCGGAAACCGGCTGCTGCGGCGTCTACGGCGTGAGGGATCGCGCGCTGGCTCAGTGGTCCGAAGAGTATCAGGCCGATTATCTCGTCACCTCCCTTCGCGCCTCGATGAATAACCCGCGCTTCTGCGGCGTCGTCATCTGGCAGATGTTCGACACGCGCTCGTTTGTCAACGCCGGCGAGGTGCGCGGCAAATTCAGGGGTTTCAACAACGCCGGGCTGCTGGACGAGTACCGCCGCCCGAAGCTCGCCTTCGACGAGGTGCAGAAGGTATTCAAGGAGCTGAAGTGAGAAGCCTCATCCGCGTCGACGTGAGGCGTCGCGCGCGTCACGATGCGCCCGTATCTTTCGGTGGCGCGGGAGGGCCGCCTGAAGGCGGTACACCTGCGCTGGACGGGTTGGTGTCCCGGCTCAGTTCTTAGAGGAGGTGTGAAGATGTGTAGGCGAGAGTCCGGTGTGCGGCGGATGTCGTGTGCGGCGGCGCTGATGGTGCTTGGCGCGGCGGCGCAAGGTGCGACGGCGGCGGAAAAGCCGAACGTGGTTTTCTTCCTTGTGGACGACATGGGGTGGATGGACTGCGGCGCGTACGGCTCGCAGTACTACGAGACGCCGAACATGGACCGGCTCGCGAAGCAGGGCATGCGCTTCACGCAGGCCTACGCGCAGCCGCTCTGCTCGCCCACGCGCGCGTCGATTCTCACGGGCCAATACGCGGCGCGCCACCGCATCACCAGCGCCTCGGGCCACCAGCCGCCGCAGGCGTCGGACGACGAGCTGATGCCCAAGGTCGCCCGGCCGAACGCGCCGCTGCTGATGCCGGAGAGCAAGAACTTCCTCGAGCCGTCGCAGATCACGCTGGCTGAGGCGCTGCGCGACGCCGGCTACCGCACGGCGCACATCGGCAAGTGGCACCTCGGGCTGACTCAACCCTATTGGCCGGAAAAGCAGGGCTTCGAGGTCGCCTTCCACGCCCAGCCGAGCCCCGGCCCGGCCAGCTACTTTTCGCCGTACGGCGTCGTTCCAGAGGGAGCGCCGAGCGCCAAACAGCACGTCGGCACGATCACCGACGGGCCGGCAGGCGAGTACATCACGGACCGGCTGACCGACGAGGCGGTCACGTTCATCGAGGGCAGCAAGAGCAAGCCCTTCTTCTTGAATCTCTGGCATCACGGCGTCCACGGGCCATGGGGGCACAAGGAGGCCTACACGGCGCAGTTCGCGAAGAAGGGCGACCCGCGCGGCGTGCAGGGCAACCCGCTCATGGCCTCGATGCTCAAGAGCGTCGACGAGAGCCTCGGCCGCATCATGGCCAAGCTCGATGAACTCAAGCTGGCGGACAACACGGTCATCGTCTTCTACTCCGACAACGGCGGTAACGTGCACAGCAACACGCCCGACGACGAGAAGGGCAAGCGGCGCAGGCCGGACGATACGCGGCTGCTGGACTGGCGCAAGTGGGCTGGTGACCGTCCGCCGACCTGCAACGCGCCGCTGCGCGACGGCAAGGGCCGGCTCTACGAGGGCGGCATCCGCGTGCCGCTCGTCGTCCGCTGGCCCGGCAAGGTTGCGGCGGGCGCGACAAACGACGCGGTCGTGGGCTGCGTCGACCTGTATCCCACGCTGCTCGACCTCGCCGGCGTGCCGGTTCCGGCGGCGCAGAAAGTGGACGGCGTGTCGTTCGCGCCGGTGCTGCGCGGCACGGGCGCGCTGACGCGTGAGGCGTACTTCACCTGGTTCCCGCACCTCGTGCCGGGCGTCGCGGTGCGCAAGGGCGACTGGAAGCTCATCCGGCGCTTCGAAGAGCGGCCGTCGGAGTACGAGGGCCTGTTCGAGCTGTTCAACCTGAAGGACGACCTCGGCGAAACGAAGAACCTGGCTGCAGCGATGCCGGACAAAGTGAAGGAGCTGGACGCGCTGATCGACGCCTTCGTGAAGGAGACGGGCGCGCTCTATCCGAAACCGAACCCGGCGTACAAGCCGCAGGCTGCGGTGACCGCGCCTGCAGCCGACCCGGCGCAGGGGCTGGTGCCCAAATTCTGCAAGGCCACGGTGGCGGGCGGCGCGCTGCGCGTCGAGGCGGACGGGCGTAACCCGTTCCTTGGCACAGCGCAGGTGAAGGCACGTGGGCCGCTCACGCTCGCGCTGCGCGCCCGCTGCGCGGCGGGCGGGCCGGGCAAAGTGCAGTGGGTCACCGGGGACAACGCCGATTTCACGGTGCCCGGCCAGACGGCCGAGTTCGCGCTGAAACCTGGCGCAGAGTGGCAGGATGTCACGATGGCGCTGCCGATCCAAGGTGCGCCGCGCATCGTGCGGCTCTACCTGCCCGCCGAAAAGGGGCCGGTCGAGGTCGCCTGGATCCGCTACCTGGACGCGTCCGGCAAGCCGGTGCGCGTGTGGACATTCCGTTGACAACGGAGCCGGGAGCTTGCTAAGATGTTTTTACTGGATGCAATTGGTTTTGGGGATTGAAACAAGCGAACGTACAACAGGGGGGCTGACATGCGTGCGCGGTTCATGGGGTTCGGTTATGCGGCACTCGTGTTGGCCTGCTGTTTGCTGGGGCTTCGTGAGGCGTGTGCCGCGCCGTTGACCATCGAGGCCTCGGCCTTTGACCGCGGCAACGTGCGGGTGAGCGTAACGGGTCAACCCTATGCAGACGGCCCCGGCTGCATCTGGCACGGCGGCGCCTCGCCCGACAAGGCCGAGTACTACATCGAGTTTCCGGCAGACGGCGCTTATGCGCTCGAAGCCCTTTACGCGGCTCAGGACTCGCGGCCGGTCAACATTCTGCTGGATGACGTGGCGGTTCACACCGGCTTCACGTCGACAACGGGCGGCTGGACGACCAAGACCGCCCGGTGGGAGCGGCAGCTCGTCCTGACGAAGGTGGTCGCAGGGACACGGAAGCTGACGCTGCTGCGCAACGGCCCGATGCCGCATATCTGCGCGCTGAGGCTTGAGCCGACGCAGCCCCTTCCGGCGGGCCGGGCGCTTGAGCGAGCGTCGCCGGAGAGTGTGGCCGCACGGCTGAAGGAGGCCGCGCAGCGCGAGCGCGTCGCCGAGCTGCGCCAGAGGCTCTGCGCCTATGAGCCCAAGGCGGTGCGTCTGGCCTTAGACGATCTCGCGCAGACCTTTCCCGCGCGCGTCGATGCCTCCGCCGGGCGCCAAGCCGTGGAGGCGTACGAGCGCGAGCGAGAACGGATTGAGCAGGCGCTGGACAAGGGGCAGTGTCCTGATCCCGAGCCGCTGGAGACACGCATTGCGGCCGTACGCGCTGCGCTTCTGGCAAACCCGCTGCTGGATTTCGACCGGCTGCTGGTGGTGCGCCGTAACTTCCGCGGCGACCAGGCGCGGCAGGTCACGGGGGCTGGCGCGGGCTTCGTTCCGGCCGGCTGGCAGAACGCGGTCGGGATTCCGAAGCTGAAATGGGACAACGAGATTGTGCTGCTCTCCGGCCTGCGCGGCACCCCGAAGGCGGAGGTTCTGCACAAGCCGGAGAACGGCCGGATCGTGCGCGACGTGTGCCTGGACTTTTCCGGCGACCGCCTGCTCTTCTCGAGCCGCTCCGAGACCGACCGGTGGTCCGTCTGTGAGCTAAACGTCGCCGACAAGAGCGTGAGCCAACTGACGCCGACAAACTACCCGGACGTGGATTTCTTCGACGCCTGCTACCTGCCAAACGGCAAGGTTGTCATGGCTTCGACCGCGAACTACCAGGGCATTCCGTGCGTGGGCGGCAGCAGCCCAAGCTGCGGCCTTTACCTGCTCGATCCGGCCACGCAGGCCGTCCGGCAGCTGACCTTTGACCAGGATAACGACTACAGCCCGCGGGTTCTGAACGACGGGCGGGTGCTGTATCTCCGGTGGGAGTACAGCGACATCCCGCACTACTTCGCGCGCCGCCTGATGTCCATGAATCCGGACGGCACCGGACAGCTGGCGCTGTACGGCAGCAACGGCTGGTTCCCGGTGGGCTTCCGCTTCGCCGCGCCGGTGCCGGGCAGCTCAGGCCGCCTGGCCGGAATCATCGCCGGGCACCACGAGTGCGGCGAGTTCGGGCGCATGGCCCTTCTGGATCCGGCACGCGCCTCGCACTATCCCTTCCGGTTCCGCCCGGATTCCAAGGTGTGGGGCGAGCGCGAGGCGAAGCCGGCGGACAGCCCGCGCCCCGACGGGCAGCGCGTGCGGATCAGGGAGGAGACGCCGTGCGTGGTGGTTCCGGAGATCCTGCCGGCGGACCAGACCGGCTGGGTGCAGCTCATTCCGGGTTTCGGTAAGACGGTCGCCGGCGTGGTCTGCGACGCGATCATGACCGATTACTACGCCAAGCAGAACCCCGCGCTCACCGTTTCGGCCGGCGGCTTGCCGGCGGGCGACGCCGACTTTTATCGCAACGTCAAGCGAACAGCCACTCTGACCACGCATCCGTGCCCGCTGAGCGACAGGTACTTTCTGGTATCGCAGAAGAACCGCGACAACGACCTGTGGGGCATCTATCTGGTGGACGTGTTCGACAACGCCACGCTGCTCGCGGAAGCGGAGGGCGCGGCGCTGTTCGAGCCGGTACCCTTGCGCGCGCGCCCCAAGCCGCCCGTCATTCCGGACCGCACCGCGCCGGCGAGCCGGACCGCCGACGTACACATCGCGGACCTCTACGCGGGGCCGGGGCTGCGGGGCGTGCCGCGCGGCACGGTCAGCCGGCTGCGCGTCTTCTCCTACCACTTCGGCTACAACCAGAAGGCGGGGCCCGGCTACGTGGGGATGCAGTCGGGCTGGGACATGAAGCGGGTGCTGGGCACGGCGACCGTCGAGTCTGACGGGTCTGCGCACTTCCAGATTCCCGCCAACACGCCCGTCTCCCTCCAGCCGCTGGACCGCGAGGGCCAGGCGGTGCAACTGATGCGCACGTGGCTGGTCGGCATGCCGGGCGAGAGGGTCTCCTGCGTGGGCTGCCATGAGGAGCGCTCGACCACCCTGCCGCTGCAGCGCAGCCTCGCCAGCCAGCGGGCGGCTGAGGCGCTGGAGCCCTGGTGCGGCCCGCCGCGGCCGTTCGCCTTTGCGCACGAGGTCTACCCCGTGCTGGCGAAGTCTTGCGTCGGCTGCCATAGCGGCGCGGCGGCCGCAGGGCCGCGGAGCAAGCCGTCGTTCAAGGACGCCGACAGCGCCTATGCCGGGCTGCGGCCATACGTCCACGTGCCGGCCTTGGAGAGCGACATGGCGCTGCTGACGCCCATGGAGTACCACGCGTCGACCAGCCCGCTGGTTCAGATGCTGGCGAAAGGGCATCACGGCGTGACGTGGTCCGCGCTGGGCGGCGAGGCCCGCGAGCGCCTGACCTGCTGGATCGATCTGAACGCGCCGAACCGCGGGAGCTGGGCGCCGCCGGCGCATGCCGAGCGCAATCAGATCCAGCGCCGCCGCGAGCTGGCCGAGCGTTTCGCGCACGTCGAGGACAGTCCGGAGGCGGAGGGCCAGGAGATCGCGGAGCGGCTGCGGAGCGGCGAGCCTGTCCGCTTCGTCGCGCCGCCGCCCGAGGAGCCGGCCCGTCCGGACGGCCTGAAGGCGCAGGGCTTCCCGCTGGCGGCGTCCGAGGCGCGCCAGCTCCAGCAGGCGTCCGGCGCGGCGGTGCGGCGGACGGTGGAGCTGGGTGACGGGGTCAGCCTGGCGCTGGTGCGAATCCCGGCAGGCGCCTTCGTGATGGGCAGCTTGGACGGGGCGCCGGATGAGCGGCCGCGCGCGGTGGTGCGCGTCGACCGGCCGTTCTGGATGGGCGTCACCGAGGTGGACAACGCGCAGTACGCGGCGTTCGATCCGGCGCACGACACGCGCTACGTCGACATGCACGGGATCAACCGCGTCACGCCGGGCTACATCGCCAACCACCCCGAGCAGCCCGTCGCGCGGGTCTCGTGGGAGGAGGCCCAGCGGTTCTGCGCGTGGCTGAGCCGGAAAGCCGGGCTGAAGGTGACGCTGCCCACCGAGGCCCAGTGGGAGTGGGCCGCGCGCGCCGGGGCGGAGACGCCGTTCTTCTACGGCACGCAGGAGGCGGACTTCGGCCGCTTCGCCAATTTGGCCGACCGCTCGCTGCGCTGGTTTGACACAAGCTGGGAGGGCCGCGGCAGCCTGCTGCAGAAGCGCTTCGCCTACCCGGAGAACAACAACCTCCCGCTGCGCGACGAACGCTTCAGCGACGGCTGGTTTGTGGTGGACTATTGCGGGCGGATCGAGGCCAACGCGTGGGGGCTGAAGGACATGGTCGGGAACGTCAGCGAGTGGACGCGCTCGGACTACCGGCCCTATCCCTACCGCGACGGTGACGGACGGAACGGCGAAGCGAGCCCTGAGCGGAAAGTGGCCCGAGGCGGCTCGTGGGCCGACCGCCCCGCCGACGCAGGCGCCTCCGTGCGCCGCGCCTACCAGCCGTGGCAGAGAGTCTACAATGTCGGCTTTCGCGTGAGCGCGGAGGCGAACGACTAGTGGGGAGCGCGTATGGCTGACAAGAAACCAAACTACGATGTGCCGAGCCTGAAGACAGGCTTTGAAATGCTCGAGTTCCTCTCGCGCCATCCGCGCGGGCGGCTGCTGACGGAGGTCGCCGAGGAGCTGTCATGCCCTGTCTCCAGCGCCTACCGCATCGCCGTGGCGCTGGAGAATCTGGGCCTGCTGTCGCGCGACCCGGAGACGAAGCAGATGCGTCTCACTAACAAGCTCTTGCAGATCGGCCAGCGTGCCATCACGGAGACCAACTTGGTGGAGCACGCGCTGGACCTCATGCGCGAGCTGCGCGACCGCGTGCAGGACACCGTGCTTATCGGCGTGCGCGAGGGCAAGGAGGTCATCGTGCTGGACGAGGCCATCGGCACGCGCATGTTCTGCTTCGTCTCCAAGCTCGGCTACCGCATCGGCGTCTCCTGTTCCGCGCCCGGCAAGGCGATCCTCGCCTTCCTGCCCGCACACGAGCGCGACGAGCTGATCGCCGCAATCAAGTTCATCCGCTACAATGAGCGGACAATTACGTCGAAGGAACAGTTGCGCCGCGAACTGGCCGGGGTAGTTGAGAAGGGCTACGCCTTCGACGACAGCGAGCAGTTCGAGGGCATCTACTGCATCGGCGCGCCGGTGTTCGACCGCAGCGGCTATCCGGTCGCGGCCGTGTGGACAACCGGGCTGATGATGAATATCGACCGGAAACACATTCCGGAGATCGGCGCGACCGTCAGAGCCCACGCCGACCGCATCTCGGCACGCTTGGGGTATAACAAGGGAAGGACGTTCGAATGAATCATGGACTATGGGCGGGCATGGTGGCGCTGGGAACGCTGGCTGTGATGGACTCTGCGGTCGCAGGGCCGCGCGTGCGCGTCGAGGAAGAAGCGCGCAAGGCGTTGACGGTGACGGCGGATCCCGTCAGCACGAATGCTGTCACGTCCATCGCCTTTCCGGCGCAGCAGGCCAAGGTTGTCCGGCTGGTGATTCGCACGACCCACGGCGGCGCGGCGTGTCTGGACGAGCTGGAGCTTTACGCGCCGGACGGGAAGGAGAACCTCGCGCTTGCCTCGCGCGGCGCGGTGGCGCGCGCCTCCTCCGTGATTTCCGGCTATGCGATCCACGCCGTCGCGCATCTGAACGACGGACAGGCCGGGAACGACCACAGCTGGATCGCCGCGACACCGAATGAGGAGTGGGCGGAGATTGAGCTGCCGCAGGCGACCCTGGTCTCTCGGGTTGACTTCTCGCGTGACCGCACGGGGAAGTTTACCGACCGGCATCCGAAGGATGTTGAGATCAGAATGTCCATGGACGGCAAGGCTTGGACAACGGTTTCCAAAGCCACGTGCGTGAATAATAAGAAGCAGTCCTCATTAACGCTGCCGGCTTCGGCGCTGAAGGAACCGACGTGGAAGGGCGTTGTGGAATACGCCTTCCGGTGTGAGCGCGACACGTGGGGGCGGATGGACGCGAAGGATGAACTCTCGCCGCTGCTTAAGGATCGTCCGGCCGTTCCCGGCGGTGCGCCGTACTGGGGACGCGTCGCGCGGCTGTCGGCGGTCGAACGCGCGCTCGTTCAGTTCGAGGAGATGACCGCACGCCTCGCCGCGCAGGGCCTGGCGGTCGCGAAGGAGCAAGGCGAACTGGCGGCGCTGCGCGCCCGCGTGAAGTCGGAAGGGGAGTCAGACGCGCTCTATCTCGCGGCGCGATACGCCAAACGCCGGCTTTTCTTCCGCGATCCGCGGCTGGCGCCGGCGGGGCGCGTGCTCTTTGCGAAGCAGCATCCGCTCGAGCCCTCGCACAACTACAGCGAGCATATGGACGGCAAATACGTCGCAGGCGGCGGCGTCTATGTGCTGCACGTCCCGCGCGACGCGGAAGACCGGCTTGACCCCGCGTCCGCAGAGGTGGAGATGCTGTTCGACGGCTCGGCTGGAATCGTGCGACATCCGGTTTCCGACGTTGACGGGCAGACCCTCTTTTTCGCCTACCGGCCCGAAAAGCCCGAGGTGGAGGGCTGGTTGCCCTACTGGCACCTGTGGACGATGCGCGCGGACGGCAGCGGGGCGCGCAAGCTCACCGAGGGGCCCTTTCACGATTTCGATCCTGTGCCGCTGCCCGACGGCGGGCTGGGTTTTATCTCCACCCGCTGCGTCTCGCGCTTCCTCTGCTGGCAGCCGCAGGCTTACGTGCTTTATCGCATGAAGCGCGACGGCACAGACATGAAACGTCTTTCCCATGCCAACCTCAGCGAGTGGGATCCGGCCGTGACCCGCGACGGGCGTATTTTATGGACGCGCTCCGAATATCTGGATAAGGGAGCGGACTTCGGGCACACGCTGTGGTCGATCCGCCCCGACGGAACCCATCCCGAGTTGGTCTTTGGCAATAACACACCCTACTGCTACGGCCATGCGCGCGAGGTGCCAGACAGCCAGGAGATCGTTTGCACGCTCATCACGCACGGCGATCATCAGGGGCCCATTGCGCTGATCGACCGGTCGAAGGGGCTGTATGAGACCGCCGCGATCACCAGCATCACGCCTGACACTAGGCCGCGGTATCAGATGGACCGTTCGCATCAGGAGACCTTCCGTTATCCCGAGCCCGTCTCGCGCGACCACGTTCTGGTCAGCCACAGCCCCGGGCCGCGCTCGCACTGGGGACTGTATGTCATCGACCGTTATGGCAACCGCGAGCTGCTCTACCTCGACCCAGCGATCAGCAGTAAAAAGCCTTCGCTGCTGCGCGCGCGTGTCAGTCCGCCGGTGCTGCAGGATGTGACGGATGCGAAGTTGGCGGCGCAGGGCTTAGGCCAGTTCACCGTGCAAGACGTCTACGAGGGCTTGGGAAGCAGCGTGCCGCGCGGATGCGCCAAGTACTTGCAGGTTTCTCACGAGGTGCCGCCCATGCTCGAAAAGCTGCAATGCGGCGAATACCGGAGCACGCATCCGCCCTTCACGGACTTCTACGCAACGCCAGTCCACAAGGTCAAAGGGCCCGCCCATGAGATCGTGACCCGCACGCAGAATGCGCTGGGCGCGCATGCGTTCCGGCAGGGCAGCGCGGTCGCCAGCTCGAACGGACTCATCACGGTGACCGAGCGTGCGGGCTGGCCGAGTTACGTCGCCAAGGCCGTGATCGGCACCGTGCCCATTTCCGAAGACGGGTCCGTGAACTTCACGGCCCCTGCGGGCAACGTTCTCTACTTCCAGCTGCTCGACGAGAACTACAACGAGATCCAGCGCATGCGCAGCGTCGTCCAGCTCCAGCCGGGCGAGCGACGCAGTTGCGTCGGGTGCCACGACGATCGCCTGCAGCTTCCGACGATGAAGCAGACCACGAAGGCGCTTGCGCAGGCGGTGCGCGCGCTTGAGCCGCCGCCGTGGGGCTCGCAGCCATTCGGCTACGAGCGCGTTGTCCAGCCGGTGCTGGACAAGCGGTGCGTCTCCTGCCACGACGGCTCGAAAAAGGAGCGGCTTGACCTGCGCGGACAGCTGGACGCCGAGCTCGTTCCCACGTCCTACCGCACGCTGGTGTCCGGCGGCTGGGTTCACTATTTCGACTGGATATACGGTGCGCGCCCGTTCAAAGCGGAGCCTCTGACCTTCGGCACGCTGCGTAGCCGCCTGTTTGAAGCGCTGGAGAAGAAACAGCACCGTGACGTCAAGCTGAGCACGGATGAAATGCGGGCGCTGAAGGCTTGGGTGGATCTCAACTGTCCGCTGTGGCCCGATTACATCTACCGTCTGGACCGGGCACCGAAACAGGCGGCGAATGCCCAATAGCCCTTCGCCTTGGTTCCCCGGTTCCTCATTTGACAGTGACAATGCCATTTGGTATTATAAATGTCATGAGAAGCATGGTTACCATCGACAAGGCGGGGCGGATGGTGCTTCCGCAGGGTGTGCGCAAACAATTCGGCCTGCGCACGGGATCGTCTCTTGACCTGCACATCACGTCCGACTCCATCATCCTCTATCCCGTTGAAACAAGAGCGGCGCTGACTCAAGAAAATGGACTCTATGTGCATGAAGGCAAGCCGGACGGCAAGATTCTGGATGCAGTCGAGTCTGCCCGTGACGAACGGAACCGTGCGGTGTGGGGAGGTTCGAGGTGAAGGTGTTTGTCGATACCTCCGTGCTGGTGGCGGGTTGCGTCCGTTTACATCCGCACTTCAACCGGGCACGTCCGGTGCTGGAGTCTGCGGCGGCGAAGAAGCACGATTTCGTGATGTCCGCGCATAGTCTGGCTGAAGTCTACTCCGTCCTGGCCAGCCTGCCGCTCACGCCTAAAATCGTTCCGGCAGAAGCCAGGCTCATCCTTGAAGCGAACATAGCACCCAACTTCCGCAGGGTTGCGGTGACGGCGAAGATGTATGAACAGGCGATTGCCCGTTGTGTGGAGTGGGGGATGTCGGGCGGGATGGTTTACGACGCGCTCCTGCTGGAGTGTGCGCGTAGTGTCGAGGCGGATCGGATCTACACCTTCAACACGCGCGATTTTCAGCGTTTGGCCCCTGACCTTGCTCCGCGCATCGCCGCACCGTGAAAGTAATGGAGGGTGAAGAATGAGCGCAGGGCGTGTCCTGATAGCCGTGCTGGCGTTGGCCAACCTGTGCCGGGCGGAAGCGCCGCGGCCGAACATCATTTTCGTCATGGCCGACGACCTCGGCTGGGGCGATTTCCAGTGCTATAACGCGAGCGGCAAAGTTCCGACGCCGAACATCGACCGGCTGGCGCGCGAGGGGATGCGCTTCACCGACGCGCACACGCCGGCGGCTCTCTGCGCGCCGACGCGCTACGCGGTCGCGACGGGCAACTACACGTGGCGCGGGCGGCAGGCGGGCGGCACGTGGGGCTGGAGCCAGGCGCCGCAGTTCATGCCGGGACAGAAGACCGTGGGCCACTTGCTGCAAGAGGCAGGCTACCGGACGTCGCTTTTCGGCAAGCTGCACTTCGGCGGCGTCTTCCAGAAGAACGCCGCAGGTGAGTCGGACTTCACGCAGCCGATGAAGGTCGGGCCGCGCGAGTGGGGCTTCACCTACTCCTACGTGCTGCTGGGCGGCCACCAGGCGCCGCCTTATTGCTTTTTTGAGAACAACCGCGTGGACGGCGACGCCACGAGGGTCACGGCGCTCAAAGCCGGCCCCCTCAACGGAGGCGCGATTCCCGTCGCGGGGCCGGGCCTGCCGGACTGGGACAGCCGCAAGGTCGGCGGGCGGCTGGTCGAAAAGGCCGTCGCCTTCATCGACGCGGAGCCGGGCAAGCCCTTCTATATCCACCTGTCCACGGATGGCGCGCATAGTCCCTATACGCCCCCGGACACGCTCCTTGGCACGCCGGTCAAAGGCGTTACGAAGATATCGGACAAGGCGGACATGGACTACGCCGTGGACGTCGTGGTCGGCAAGCTTGTCGAGGCGCTCGCGCAGCGGAAGCTCCTGGAGAGCACGCTCCTCGTTGTCACCAGCGACAACGGCGGCATCCCGTCCGACCGCGAGGCGTTCGGCCACGACGCGGTCGGCGGCCTGCGGGGCTCAAAGTCCTACATCTGGGAGGGCGGCCACCGCGTGCCGTTCGTCGCGATGTGGAAGGGGCGCGTTCCGGCAGGCGAGGTGCGCAACCAGCTCGTCGGCACGCTCGACATCGTGCCGACGTTTGTCGAGCTGGCGGGCGGAGCGTTCTCCGCCGACCAGATGCTCGACAGCGTCAGCCTCGCGCCCGTGCTGCTCGGCCAGCGTGGCGACGACCGGCCCGTACGGCAGACGCTGCTGATCCAGAGCAGCCCCGGCCGCGACGCGTTTACTGAGGGCCTCGACAAGGAGGGCAAGTCCATGGCCGAGAAGCCGAAGGCCGGCGGGCGGAAGATGACGGCCGAGGAGCGCAAGAAGGCCAAGAACCAAGCGCTGAATCAAGTGGCCAAAAAAGGGGAGAAGGCCGGAAGTGACGGCATGGCCCACGCGCTGCGCGAGGGCTCCTGGAAGCTCGTCTTCGACATCGAGCACAACCAGCCTGCGGCGCTCTACAACCTCGCTGACGACCTCAAGGAACAGAAGAACCTGGTCGGAGACGAGGCCCAGAAAGAGCGCGTCGCCCGCATGGACAAGCTCTACCGCGAGATCCGCAGCTCCACGCGCAGCACGCCGGTTGCGCAGGGCCCGGACAAATGATTGCCTTGACTAGTCTGACCAGATTTTGTACGTTGCAGTCATGAAAAGCGTACAGAGTGTGTATGAGGCGAAGGCGCATTTATCAAGCCTGCTCGCGGAGGTGGCAAGCACGGGGGCGACGTTCGTCATTTGTAAGCATGGTCTGCCGGTCGCTGATCTTGTGCCGCACCGGGCCGTGAACGATCCGTTCGAGGTCAGGAAGTCGCTGGCCGGAGCCGAGTATCTGGCTGAGCCGACTGCTCCTCTGGCCGAAGACGATTGGCCGGAGGCGTTGCGATGATTCTGTTGGATACACATGCCTTTGTTTGGCTGGCCTCAACGCCGGAGCGGCTTTCGGAGGCCGCCCGGGCCGCTATTCGGCAACATTCATCCACCCTTCATATCTCCAGTGTTTCAGCCTGGGAGATCGCTTTGCTTTGCAGGAAGAAGCGACTTCTTCTGCCTCTACCGCCTGAGCAGTTCATCGAGGAGGCAATCGCCCACCTCCATCTGATCGAGCTGCCCTTGACACGAAAGACGGTTTTGCATTCAGTGAGTCTGCCGCCTCTTCACAATGACCCGTTCGACCGTGTCCTGATTGCGGAGTGCCGGTTAAACCGGTTCTCCTTGGTCTCTGCCGACCGAGTGCTTCCGCGCTATCCGGATGTCGATGTCATTTGGTGATTTTCCCGTGTTCATTTTCCGTTGACGCCGAATGGTTCATTAGCGTACCATCGGTTCATGGTAAAAAAAGAGCCCGCTTATGATGTGCCGGGACTGCGGGCCGGCATCCGGATATCAAGGTTGCTGTGCGAGTCGCCGAAGCCGCTCGGACTGGCCGAACTCTGTCAGGCGTCCGGCCTCAGCAAGCACATGGTCTACCGCTGCCTTCAGACGTTTCTCTCCGAGGGTGTGATCGTCGAGTCGGGCGAGGGGCCGAAGTACGAGCCGTCGCTGCTCTCCTTCCACTACAACTCTCTGCCGGTGGCGCGCATGACCGTGACCCGCGCGGCGGAAGAGCCGCTGCACGCGCTCTGGCAAGAACTCAACGAGTGCGTCTATCTGGGCGTCTTGCACGAAAACCGCATCCTCTATCTGCTCCACCACGAGGGCGGGCGTGAGATCCGCTCCGGCGGCGGCCGCCTGGGCGGACGCTACCTTCTGCATGCGGACGGCGCGGGCAAGGTGCTCGCCGCCTATGCAGACGACGCGCTGCGCGAGAGGCTGCTCGCCGAAGGACTCGAAAAACTGACGGCCCATACGCATGCGGAGCGCAAAGGGTTCCTGGCCGAGATGGCCCGCGTACGCAAGCAGGGGTTCGCGTTCGACAACGAGGAGTACATCAAGGGCGTCATCTGTTTTGGCGCGCCGGTCTTCGACTACGCCGGGCATGTGGCGGGCGCGATCTGCTGCTCCGTGCTGACGATCCACTTCACGGTCAAGGAACTCGAAGAGAAGATCGGCCCCAAGGTGCAGGCGACGGCGAAGCGCATCTCCGCAACCATGGGGTGGAAACTAGAGAATGCTACATGCGTAACAAAGTAATCACGGCCTTCGTTGTCAGCGGCTTGGCAGCACTGCTCGCGTCTCAGGAGTGCCTTGCTCAGGGGCAACCGACGCTTGCGCTCTATTCGAAGCGCGCCACGCTTCAGCAGACCCTGCTGGATACGCGCGCGGCGCTCACGGCATGGCAGAATGAACAGTCCGCCTTGAGGCCCGCGGTTCAGTGCGGCGCGTGGCATTCGGCGGAATTGACCAAACCGGATGACCCTCCGTCCGTTGATCTCGCGGCAAAAGGCACTGACGGGAAGCCGCTCTGGAGCCAGCGGCCGGAGGTGAAGGATGGCGCCGTTGTTACGTTCGGCGGCAACGTCCCAGCCAAGGCTGAGGTGTTCGGCAGGAAGATCACGGCGAAGGAGCCGGTCACCCTGACGGTCGGCCTCGGTGGCGGCGACCAAATAGACGTGTGGGTAAACGGTCGAAAAGTCGCTTCCTTAGACACGCACCTCGACTTCAAGCGGTACGGCACAAGCATGCGAATGGAGGGCGAGCGGCGCAACCAAGATTTCGTGAACCTACCGCTGAAAGCGGGTGAAAACACATTACTGGTCAGCGTGAGGCAGAGCCGCGCACCCGGCCAATTCTTCTTCACGCCCTCGCCCGACCCCGTGCAGCGGGTGTGGGAGCAGCTCCGCAAAGATTTTCCGCCCGCGAACCATCCCCTCCTCGAAGCCGTTCCTTACACGTGGTTTGAGAACAGCGGCTGGCTGGCCGCCGCTGACCCGTACGTTGAGCGCGACTTTCTGGCCGCAGTATTTGAGCGCCAGACCGCGCTGGCGGAAACCCTGCGTCCCCGGCTGGCGGCTCTGGATGCGGCCAAGGCCCCAGCTGACGATCCTCGCTGGCTGGAGCTATGCGTGGCCGCCGCCGATGCGGAGCGTGCGCTGGACGACCTCGCGCGACTCGAAAAGGCCGTGGCGCTGTTGGATGGGGCCTATGCGTCTTATAGGGCCTATGGCTTCGCGGATAAACTCCACGCCCTTCAGCGGACCGCCCTGCGCGGGGAGCCGGTCCGCGCCGCGCTCGACGCGCTGAAGCGCCGCGCCCTGGTGCAGGAGAACCCTCTTCTCAAAAACCAGAAGATCCTCTTCGCACGCCGCTACACCTACGACTCGGCACATTACTACGACGACTACTACCACGGGCCGACGCAGTGGGGCGGGAACCTCACCGAACTCGACCTCGCGACCGGCAAGACCCGCGAGACTGTTCCTCAACTGTCCGGCGGCATCTTTGACCGCTACGATATCTCCCGCGACGGCCAGCGCGTCCTCTTCGGCTACCGGGCTCCCAAGCCGGAAGGCTACCGCATCTGGGAGCAGAAGCTAGACGGGGGCGGCCTGCGCCAGCTCACGTTTCCGCCCGCAGACGAGGCCGAGCGCATCGCCCGTCACAGCGGGTACCCACAGGAACTGCTGGACAAAGACCCGCGCCTTTACGGCCATTGGACCGACGACATGCACCCCAGTTACCTGCCCGAAGGCCGCATCGTCTTTGTCTCCAGCCGCTCGGAGCGCACCGTGCTCTGCGGCGACCACGCGCTGACCTGCACCTCCCTTCACCGCATCGATGCGGACGGCAAGAACCTCTACGAACTTTCTCAGGGTGCGCTCACCGAATCGACGCCCACCGTGCTCGACGACGGGCGCATCCTTTACACGCGCTGGGAATATGTCTACAAGGGAATCGCAGCCGTGCAGTCGCTCTGGGCCATGCGTCCTGACGGCACGGGCTCCGAAGAGGTCTACGGCCACAACATCGACAATCCCGGCGTTTTCTTCGCCGGCCGGCAGATTCCCGGTGAGCCGGACCACATCGTCGCCCTCGGCTGCGGGCACGAACCCTTGGCCGTAGGCTCTATCCGATTGATCGACCGCAAGAAAGACCGGCGGCTCAAGGAAGCGATGACCAGCCTCACACCCGAGGTGGAGACGCGCGGCCTGCGCGGCCTCTACCAGTTGCGCAACGGCAAATGGAGCGAAGATGTGTTCGGGCCGTTCTTCGCCGACCCGTTCCCGCTGAGCGACACGTTCTTTCTCGTCTCACACAACCCGGACAAGCGCTACAACGATGTGAATGGCTATGGGGTTTACCTGCTGGACGTATTCGGCAACCGCGTGCCGCTCTTCCAAGATCCCGAGATGTCCTGCTTCCAGCCGATGCTCTTGGCCCCCCGGCCGGTTGTGCCGATCCTGCCGGCGATGAGCGTTCCGGCCGAGCAGGGGGAAGGGGAAGCCAAGGTGCTGCTGGTGGACCTCTACCGGAGCTTGACCAACGTGCCTCCCGGTACCGTGAAATACCTGCGCGTCCTGGAGCAGATCCCGCGCTCCTGGGCCGCGTCGCAGATACAGCCGGGGGATCGCATCTCCGGTCAGAACCCCGCGGTCTCCCTGTTCACGCACATCTGGATCGGCGTGCTGCTCGGCGTCGTGCCGGTGGAGGCGGACGGCTCCGCGTTCTTCAAGGTTCCCTCGCGCCGGAACATTTTCGTGCAGGCGCTGGACGAGAAGTTCATGGAGGTCCAGGTGATGCGGACGTTCGTCAACTTTCAGCCTGGCGAGACGCGCTCCTGCATCGGCTGCCACGACCCGCGTGACGGCTCCCAAATGCCGGAGCGTCCGCTGGCGATGCAAAAGCCCGCCGTAGCGATCATGCCGCAGCCCGGCGACACTGGCCCGCGCCCGCTCCATTACCCGGCCGATGTCCAGCCGGTCTTGGATCGCCACTGCGTCCAGTGCCACAGCGGCGACAAGCCGAAGGGGAATCTTAGCCTGACGGGAACCTATACGGAGCACTTCAGCGAATCGTACGAGAATCTGCTGCGCAAGGGGCTCGTCCCCTTCATTCAGGAATGGACCGGGCCTGGGGCGGACAAGGGCGGGCCGCTCTATGTGGGCAACGGCTGCATGATGCACTCCGAGGCCGTTCCGCCGTACACCTACGGTTCGCACAAGAGCAAGCTGATCCAAACGCTGCTCAAAGGGCATCAGAAAGTCAAACTGGAGCAGGCGGAGTTTGTCCGGCTGGTCACCTGGGTCGACGCGAACGCGCCCTTCTATGGCTCGTACTTCGGCCGCCGCAACGTCGCCGCCAAAGACAGGCCGGGCTTCCGCGCCGCGCCGACGCTGGCGTCCGCGCGCGGTGTTCCGCCGCCGTCCGTGACTGCGCCGCCAATCCAGGCGGAGTTGCTGTCCGCGTGGAAGCTCGGCGCGGGAACAAACGATGGGGTAACGTTCAACGCTCAAGTTGTCGATAAGGGCCTGCCGGAGCGCTTTGACGGCAAGGTGTTCGTCAAGGGCGTGCCCGTAGGTGAGCCGGTGGCGGTTTCCGTGGCCCTGTGGCTGCGCGCGGACGAGCTGAAGAACCGGTGGAATCCCCTGCTCTTCACAGACGGGCGGGTCACCTCCGCGTTCCACCTCAGCCTTCTCGACAGCGGCGCGCCGAACATCGCGATCAATACGGGCAACGAAAACTGGACGCATGTGTGGGCTGAAGCAACGGTAATAACCGGCAAGTGGCACCATGTCGCCGTGGCCTGCGATCCGCGCGCAGACGGCGAGGCGCGCTTCTACATCGATGGGAAACTCGCAGGCGCCAAGCGGCTGGATCTCGGAGTTCCGCTCGCGCTGGACGCCTACCGCCTCGGCGCGTGGAACGCATGGGAGAACGCGCCCGCCAACAATTTTCACGGCTCGCTCGACGACGTGCGCCTCTACCGCGGCCTGTTGACCGCCGCCGAGGTTGCCGTGCTTGCGAAGAGAGATGCAAAGACGCCCGACTGCGATGAAATCGTCAACGGACGGCGTGGCAGCCGTCCCTCCCTCGCATTGGAAGCCAAGTCTCCCGCATCTCGCGAGGGCCGGGTGCCACCCCGGCCGAGCGGAAAATGACTTTTTCAGTGAACTTGACCTGCGTCGCCCGGACGTAATTGCCGGGAGTCGGGGGGCGAGCGTCGGGCGTCCGAAAAGGGGGAGTGATGAAACGAAGCGTAATCATGTTGCTGGCGCTGGCAGGCGTATGGGCGGGTTTTGCGGCGAATCCGCCACAGTCGGTCTGGGACTCGGGCCTGCTGACGTCGGCAGTCGTTGCGCCCGAGGGGTTGCGCGCGGTAACCGACAAGACGCTGCTCCTGTCGGGGCGTCACGCCCTGCGCATGGACTCCGCCTGCCTGCCGGAAAAGCTCGAAGCCTTCTCGGTCAGCGCGTGGGTCAAGCCGGAAGCGTTCGACCCGTACAACGAGATCTTCCGCATCGATTCGACAGAAGGCCGCGTGCTCTTCTCGTTTCAGGAGAAGGGCGCGGTCCTTTCGCTGGGGCTGGACGTTAACGGCACCTACCAAGAGTGCGACGCGCGGATCAAGCCGGAGAGCGTGCTGGACGGCTGCTGGCATTTCGCGGCGGCGACGTTCGACGGCAAGGAGCAGCGCGTGTACCTCGACGGCGCGCTGATCGGCCAGTTGCCGCATGCGGGGACAGCGAAGGTCGCGCGCGTGCCGGGCTTCGTCGGCTCCTCAGGCGGACACGGCGAGTTCTTTCAAGGCGGGCTGGACGACCTGCGCCTGTATACGGTGGCGATCACGCCCGTGGCACTCGCAGCCACCTTTAAAACGGGAGCGTCGCAGGTGACGGCCCGCGCGTTGTCCGCCCTGCCCGCAGAGTGGAAGCCGCTTCTGCAGGAGCAGCCGACGTTTACCGCGATGCTGAGTGCGGCGCGCAAGGCGCTGTCGCAGAACGCGCGCAGCTGTCCTCCCGAGGTCAAGAACCTGTTCGCGATGACCTTGGCCGCACGGTTCCCGAACGAGTGCGCAACCTATGCCCGGCTTTACAGCCAGGCGCCCGCGCTCTTTCTCGCACAGGCCGATCTGAAAGGTCTGAAGCAAGCGCTCACCGATCAGCTCGAGTGCCTGACCGAGTACATGCCGCTGACGGAGGGGCAGTGGGCGCGGTGTCCGGCGTCGGCGAGGAGTGAGTGGCAAAAGCTCAAGGCGTGGTCCGACGCCATGAAAGCCCGGCTGGCGGAGGGAGGCCCGGCGCTGGAGACGGTGCTGCTCGACGCCGCGTCGGCCGACTGGCCCCAGGTGCCGCAACGCCCGTCCGTGGCCGAGCCGGTCGCGCCGTACGCCGTGCCGGCCACGCCCGAGCCGCGTGCGCTGACGCGGGAGGAGGCGCGGGCGGCGCTCGAGCGCGACTGGCTGTATCAGGTGGGGGACAAGCCCGACCTGGCGCAGGAAATCGCGCGGACGCGTGCGGTGGCGGCGCGGCTTTGCCTGCCAGCCGACGTGCTTGACAGCGTGGCGGCGAAAGCTCCGCTATCCGCAGAAAGGACGAAAGAGCTGTACCTCGAGGTGCGGCGCGTCAAGCGCGGGCTGATGCTGCGCAACCCGGTGGTCGATTTCTCACGGCTCCTGCTTGTGGACATGCCCTATCCGGCGGGGCGCGAGTGGCCGCACGAGACGCGTCACCGGCTCGGCTACATGGCCGTGCCGGGCGGGCAGTTGCTCGTGGTCGACGGGCTGTCGCTGGAGGGCCAGGTGCGGCGCCTGATGCCGCAGGCGCCGCTGCACGGCAGCTTCTGGCGGCCCGACCTCTCGTTCGACGGGCGGCGCGTGCTCTTCTGCTTCAAGCCGCATAACGAGAAAGCGTTCCACATCTACGAATGCAATCTGGATGGCACCGGGCTGCGGCAGCTCACGTCGGGGATCTATGACGACTTCGACCCCGTCTATCTGCCGGACGGCAAGCACTATGTTTTCTCCTCCTCGCGCGGCCACACCTACGTGCGCTGCATGCCGCCGACCAACGCGTACAACCTGATGCGCGGAGGGCTCGACGGCGACGAGCTCTTTTTCATCTCGGCCAACAACGAGCCGGACTACCTGCCGTCGGTGATGAACGACGGGCGCGTGATCTACACCCGCTGGGAGTACACCGACAAGCCGTTGTGGCGGTGTCAGAGTCTCTGGACCGTGAACCCGGACGGCACGCAGCCCAACACCTTCTGGGGCAACCAGTCGGTCTGGCCGGACCTGCTGAAGGATGCGCGCGCGATCCCCGGCAGCCGCCGTGTGATGTTTACGGGCAGCGCGCACCACAACTGGTTCGCGGGCAGTATCGGGATCGTGGATCCCGACAAAGGGGCGAATTTTCCGAACGGCCTGACCAAGGTCACGGCGGAGCTGGTGTGGCCGGAGAGCGGCGACGGGCCGACCAATCCGATCGAATCGCCGGACTACAAGGCGTACGGCAAGGTTGACGCCTATCAGACGCCGTATCCGCTGAGCGAGCGCGATTTTCTCGTGTCGGCGCGGCGCGACGGAAAGTTCGTTCTGTACCTGATGGATACGGACGGAAACCGCGAGCTGCTTTACGAAGGCGTCAACCACATCTTCCACGCCCAGCCGATCCGGCCGCGGACCGTTCCTCCCGTCATGCCCGACCGCGTCACGTGGCCCACGAGGGCGGAGCGACTCAACCCCGAGGGCGGCACGATCTACAGCGCGAACGTCTACCACGGCGCGCCGGCCGCGCTCCAGGGCAAGGCCAAGTTCATGCGGATTCTGCACATCGAGCAGAAGACCTACACCTACTGGAACCGGCGCCCCGCGCTTTCCACCGGCCCCGTGGTTTCGCTCGTGCAGTCCGACGGCGTGAAGCGCGTCCTCGGCACCGTGCCGATCCACCCCGACGGCTCGTGCTGGTTTAGGGTGCCGTCCGGCGTAGCCCTCCACTTCCAGCTTTTGGATGAGCAGCACCGAGCGCTCCAGACCATGCGTAGCTTCGTGAATGTCATGCCGGGTGAAACCCGCGGCTGCCTCGGCTGCCACGAGCAGCAAATGGGTGCGGCCCGGGCAAAAGCAGTCCCGAGGGTGGCCGATGCGATCACGCCTGTGCCGTGGGCTTACACGGCCGATTTCGTTGTGGCGCCCGAGGGGTGTCAGACGCTCGCTCAAGCCATCGGGAACGGCGCGAGCGCCGCGCTGCGGGCCGACGCGCAGAAAGCCGCGCACACCGCGCGCTTCGGCACGTCGGTGAGCTATCTGAAGGACGTGCAGCCTGTGCTCGACCGGTATTGCGGCACGTGCCACCAGGGCGAGGGCGAAGGGCGCAAGACGCTTGACCTGACGCTGCGCAGCTATGAGCCCTACATGACGCTGGTCGGCCGGCCCGGCTGGGGCCGGACTAATGCCATTCCCGAGAAGATGCCCGGATATGATTTGGCTGGCACACTCAAGGTGGAAAACTACAGCACGGTCGATCCCGAAGCTTACCGCACGCCGGTGCCCATGACGCGGCTGTCCTACACGAGCAAGCTGGTGGCGCTGGCGTCAAGCGGCAAGCACCACAACGTGAAGGTCGATCCCTATAGCCTGTTGCGCTTGACACTCTGGGTTGATACGATGTGTACGTATCTTTCTGACGAAGACATCCGAGCTGAGGACGACCCGGTATTTCAAGGCTCGGATTGGCTGGCGATCAAGCCGCGGCTGAAGAGCGCGCCCGTGGTGATCCGGCCGGGGCCGTTCCCGGCGGACGCGGCGGAAAGGGAGTAGGGCGGCGGACGGCGTGGAAGCCGTCCCTCCTGTGCCGGGCCGAAGCGGCGTGGGAGGGCCGGGTTCCACCCCGGCCGATACCGACCGTGCAATCTGGCAACGTGACGTCTGGGACACGCAGCTGCGCAGCGGTCAGCATTATCATGAAAAGTGGGAGTATGTCCGCATGAATCCGGTTCGTAAGATGTTGACTGACGATCCGGCTCAATGGTCGTTTCAGGGTGAACTGAATGAATTACTGTGGTAAGTATTGAAAAGGACGGAAATGCAACACATGAAATGGGTGCTGTTCCTGCCGCTCGCCTGCCTGGCGGGCACGATCCAAATACCGGGAACCTGGTCGCTGCCGCCGCAGGACTTAGATCCCGCCAGCCTGGCGGCTCTGCCGCCGGCCGTGCCGCGCAAGGCCTCCGGACAGCAGACCACGCTCGCGCAGGCCTCCGTGCAGACGGCGGACGGCGTGGCTGTAAAAGAGCTGAAAGGGTTTCCGGGCGTATGGGTCGACGGGGGCGAGATCTCGCTGGTGTTCAGCGCCATCAAAGAAACCGACGATTTCGCCAAAATGGCAAAGGCTGCGGGCTCCTCAGCGGAGTGGTACGGCTCCGGTTTCTGGACAGGCTCCGAGGAGTGGGCCCGCGTCGGCAAGAACTGGCAGCACCCCGGCAGCGCCGTCGACGTGGCGCGCGCGTTCGTCGCGCCTGCAGACGGGCGCGTGTCCGTCTCCGGCACGGTCAAGAAGCTGCACCTGGGAGGTGACGGCGTGAGGGTGTCCGTGCGGCACAACGGCAAGACGCTCTGGACGGCGGAACTTAAAGGGGATGACGCGGCCGGAAAGGAGACCGCGCTCGCGCTCGAGGTCAAGAAGGGCGACACGCTCCGGTTTATCGTGAACCGCCTGGGCAACCATGGCTGCGACACGACCGGCTGGGATCCGGTTGTCGCCTACGCGGGCGGCGCGACATTCCGGGCTTCCGAGGGCTTCTCGGACAAGCAGGAGTCGAACGGCTGGGGCTACGAGTTCTCGGGCGGCAAGGCTGCACAGGCCAGCCGGCCCGAGGCGTACGGGGTCGGCAAGGATTTCAGGCTCTACAAGGGCGCCATCGACACGGATGCGGCGTTCCCGTTCGTGATCGTGTCGGACGGCAACAAAGAGGACGGCTACATAGGATATGTGATCGCCCGCGACTCGGAAGAGGCCTGGACGCTGACCCGTGATGCGGGAGGGCTGAAGGTGGCGGGAGCAGGCGCGGCAGCGGTCGTGCGCTACAACGGCACCTGGATCGAGGGGCTCAAGCTGCTGGCGAATGCGCAGTCATATGCGCCGAAACTGAACGTTGCCGCTCGTACCGCGTATGAGAAGGCCGTGGCCGGCGTACCGCGCGCGCCAGAGCTGGACCTGTTCCTGCTGGCGGTCTCGGAGTGGGTGCAGGACGACGGGCTCTTCGGAGGTGGTGACCAGGGGCGGCTCGCGGAGTGTGTGAAAGAGCAGACAGAACGGACGGAACGGATCACGGGGAAGCCGGGTGCGCCGGCGGAGGCGGGCTGGGACGGCTACCTGCATGCGCGGCTGATGAAGCGCTCCGCGCTGCTGTCCGATCCGAAGCTTGCGTTTGGCGCGCTGCTCTTCTGCAAGCGGAACAACCCGTCGTGGAACCACGAGGTGGCACAGTATTTCGGCTGGCGGCAGCGGCCCGGCGGCAGCCTGTTCGTGCTGGAGCGGCCGGGCGTCTCGCTGGCCTGTCGCGATCTGGTGGCTGGGAAATTGCCGCAGGGCAACATCCTCGAGCCGCGCCTGTCCTACGACGCCAAAAAGATCCTGTTCTCGTTCGTGGAGACGGGCGGCGCGCTGGATCCGCGCACGCTGCCGCGCAACGAGGCTGACACAAACCACCATTACTATCACCTTTACGAGATCGGCGCGGACGGCGCAGGCCTGCGTCAGCTCACCAACGACAGCTACGACGACCTGATGCCGGAGTGGCTGCCGGACGGCGGGGTCGCGTTCGTGTCCACGCGCCGCCGCGCGACCTCGCGCTGCTTCTGGTGGGGCTACAGCGACCGTTGGCACTCCTATACGGTGTTCCGCATGCAGCCCGACGGCTCCGCCATCCAGCAGCTTTCGTGGAACGACGTGAACGACTGGTTCCCGGCGGTCGCCAACAGCGGGCATCTGCTCTTCGCGCGCTGGGACTACATCGACCGCGACGCGGTCACGCACCAGAACCTCTGGTCCATGCGGCCCGACGGCACCAATCCCATGGCAGTCTGGGGCAACGAGACGCCCAAGCCGCACTGCACCTTCCAGGCCAAGGCGATTCCCGGCAGCGGCAAGATCGTGTGCGTCGCCTCCGCGCACCACGCGATTACCGGCGGGCCGGTGATGCTGATCGACCCCACAGTTCACAACAACAGCCAAGAGGCGGTGACGCACGTGACGCCGGGCCACTATCCCGAAGCCGAACGGGGCCCGAACAACGAGTGGTACAACGCGCCGTGGCCGTTTTCTGAAACGCTGTTTCTCGTGGCCTACAGCCGCGACGGGCTGATGTACGAGCCTACGCGCCATAATCCCGACTACGCGCTTGGCCTTTACGTGCTCGACGCCCAAGGCAACCGCGAGCTGCTCTACCGCGACGGCCTCATCGGCGCGACCTGCCCGACGCCGCTCGCCCCGCGCCCCGCGCCGCCGGTGCTGCCGTCGGTGCTCAACCCCATGCTGGCCAAGCGCGGGATGGGAGAGGTCTTCCTGTCTGACGTGTACGAGGGCCTGCCCAAGGCGGTGCGCGGCACGCTCAAGCAGATCCGCGTGGTGCAGGTGTTCCCGAAAACGACGCGCGACTCGATGGTGCCGCGCATCGGCGTGGCGGGCGAGGAGAACACGCGGGCGGTGCTCGGCGTGACGCCGGTCGAGGCCGACGGCTCGGCGCGCTTCTTGGTGCCGGCGGGCAAGCCCATCCTTCTTCAGGTGTTGGACGAGGAGGGCTTCGCTTACCGGACCATGCGCTCCAGCACCTCGCTCATGCCCGGCGAGCGCGTCTCGTGCGTCGGCTGCCACGAGAACAAGATGGCGGCGTCGGCTGCGGCGATGAAAGTCGTGGCCGCGATGAAGCGCCCGGCCGCCGAGCTGACGCCCACGCCGGAGTCGGGGCGGCCGTATGGCTTTGTTGAGAATGTGCAGCCGATCTTCGACGCCAAGTGCGTGAGCTGCCACAACGACAAAGAGGCCAAGGCCGGGATCAATCTCTCGCGCACGCTCACGGGCGCGAACGGCTACACGGCGTCGTACGAGACGCTCTGCTACGTCAAAGGCGCGGACGGCAAGATGGCGCGTCGCCTGTCGAAGAAGTCGGGGCGGCCGCTGGTTCCCTGTTTCCCGATGCGCAACCAGATCCAGGTGACGCCCGAGGGCGGCGCGGACGGCGCGCGCGGCAGCGGGCTTGTGCAGATGCTCAAGGCCGGTCACGGCGAAGTCAAGCTGACAGCCGAGAACCTGCGCCGCATCGCCACGTGGATCGACCTGAACGCCGTCTTCTATGGCGTGTACGAGCCCGAGGCTCAGCTCGCGATGCAGCGCGAGGGCAAGCCCGTGCCGATGCCGGAGATCCAGTGAGAGCGAGGTGAGGTAATGACGACATCACGACGCAGATTCATGGTGGGTGGCCCGGCGCTGGCGGCTGCGGGATACGCGGCTGGGGCGAGGGCGGACGAGGCGTCGGCTGTAGCCGGCGCGTCGTTCAAGCTGGTTCCAATCGGCCGGGCCGAGGTCAAGGAGGGGTCGTTCGCGGTCCGCCTCTTCGATGCGTATGCGGAGGGCCTGCTGGGCCTGGAGCAGTGGTCGCACGTCAACGTGTTCTACTGGCTCGACAAGAGCGACACGCCTGAAAACCGCAAGGTGCTGCGCGTGCATCCGCGCGGGAAGAGCGAGAACCCGCTCACGGGCGTCTTCGCGTGCCGCTCGCCGCACCGGCCGAACCTCATCGCGCTGACCGTCTGCCGCATCGTGGGCGTGGAGGGCGGCCTGGTGCGCCTCGACGCGCTCGACGCGCTCGACGGGACGCCCGTACTGGATATCAAGCCGTTCATCCCGCCAGACGCACCCGCGCAGGGTGTCAAGGTGCCCGATTGGGCCCGGCGCGGGCCGGGCAAGTAGGGGCCGGGGTGGGTGAACAACGGGTTTGCGGTTGTGTCTCTGAAAGAAGACCTGCTATAGTATATCTATATTAAGCGGTGTCCCGTTCGGTGGCAGCTGAAGCGGCTCTCAGCGTGTTCGCATAATAGGGCCAATAACGTCGGAGGTGTTCCGTGCATGAAAAACTGTGGACGGGTGTCGCGTTGCTGGCTTGGGCTGCGGGGTCGCTGGCAGGCAACACCGGAACGGATCCGGCGGCAAAGTACGCGTGGGGCGAGAATGTCGGCTGGGCCGATGCGGCGCCGGCGAGCAACGAAGTGACCGTTTACTTTGACGGGACATCGGGCTGGCTGTCGGGCTACGCGTGGGGCGAGAACGTCGGGTGGATCCGGATGGGTGGCGTTGTGGGCGGACCGTATGCCAACACCACCAGCAACAACTGGGGGGTGAATCTGGCGGCTGGCGGCCGGCTCTCCGGGTACGCGTGGGGCGAGAACGTGGGCTGGATCAACTTTGGCGATGCGCAGTGCGATGCGGCGATCAATCCGGCGACCGGCGAATTTTCTGGCTACGCGTGGGGCGAGAACATTGGATGGCTGAGCTTCAAGGGGGCCTCGCCGGACTACGGGGTGCGGACGCTGGCTTTTGACACGCAAGCTATGGGTACGCCGAACTGGTGGCTGTACAACTACGACGTGGCTGAAGACTACGACGCCGGAGACGGCGTGGCGGCCTGGAAGAAATATGTGATGGACGTAGACCCGACGGTCACGGACAACGGTCTGCGCATCACGGCGGTGTCGAACGCGGCGAGTGTGCGAGCAGTGTCCTTTACTCCCACGTCTGCCCGCCGCTACTACACGCTCTCGCGGAGCTACGGCTTAGTGTCGGGCCGGTGGCTCGACGTGGCCGGGCAGACGCGCGTGGCGGGCTTCAGCGGGGAGCAGACCCTGGTGGAGACCAACGAGGCTGCGCGGTCGTTCTACCGCGTGCGCGTGTCGGTGGCGCCGTGACCGGGAGGCGGAAGTCGGAGATCAGAGGTCAGAGGTCAGAGATCAGAGGTCGGAGGTCAGAGGTCGGAAGAAGGAGTGGGACGCGTATGAAGGCTGACAAGCGGATGATGCGGCGGACGGTTGCAGTTGCGCTGGCGCTCGGGCTGGCAGGGGCGGCGCGGGCTGGGAGCTTGACGCCGCCCGGCGCGCCGGCTCCGACCATGAACTCGCTGACGGAGCTTTATCAGAAGCTGACGAATACGCTGGCAGAAGTGCAGGCGGCCAATCAGCGGCTGACGAACACGCTGGCCCACGTGCAGCTTGCCAACCAGAGGCTGACGAACACGCTGGACGCCGTGCAGATCACCCAGCAGAGCCTGACCGATATGCGGTCCGTTCTGTCTGCTTCCGGGATGCAGCAGACCTCCGGAAGCATGGTGTTGATCCCGGCGGGGAGCTTCGTGATGGGCGCCTGCACGAACGTTGGCCAGGAGGGCATCAGCGACGGTGAGCCTCAGCACACGGTCAACGTGAGTGGCTTCTATATGGATAAGTACGAGGTGGCAAGCAACCTGTGGCGCGAGGTCTACACGTGGGCCACGAACCGCGGCTATTCGTTCGCGAACCCGGGCGCGTGCAAGGCGCCCGGACATCCGGTTCAGACGGTGAGGTGGCGCGACTGCTTAGCCTGGTGCAACGCGCGCAGCCAGCGGGACGGGTTTGCGCCGTGCTACACCAACGCGAACGGCGCTGTCTACACGAACAGCACCCCCGATTTTCTTGGTGACTGCAACTGGTCTGCGTCTGGCTACCGGCTGCCGACGGAGGCGGAGTGGGAGAAGGCTGCGCGCGGAGGACTAGCGAACATGCGTTTCCCGTGGGGTGACGCGAACACGATCCAACACGCGCGGGCGAATTACTACAGCTACTGGGTCGCGGGAAAGCCCTACTACAGCTATGATGCGAGCTCAACCCCTGCGCTGCACCCGTCCTACAGCACGGGCGGCTCGCCTTACACGAGCCCGGTCGGGTCGTTCGTGGCGAACGGATACGGGCTGTACGACATGGCGGGCAACGTGCTCGAGTGGTGTTGGGACTGGTACCATTCTGCCTATTACTCGGTTTCGCCTTTATCCGATCCTCGGGGCCCGTCCTCGTTGGCTGAACGCGTGCTGCGAGGGGGGAACTGGAACGACTTCCCGTATTTCAGCCGCTCCGCCCACCGCTACAAAGCTGACCCGTCGCTGCTCGTAAGTTATGTGGGATTCAGAACGGTGCGGCGGGCTCCGTGACGCTGTCGGGCGGGTGGCGCAACTGGATGAGCGGCGCGGAACCGTGTTGAGAGCGAGGTGGCGAACGTCGGAGAGAGGTGACTATGAAACGAGCGGACACGCGGATGATGTGGCGGACGGTTGCTGTTGCGCTGGCGCTCGGGCTGGCGGGGGCGGCGCGGGCTGGGAGCTTGACGCCGCCCGGCGCGCCGGCTCCGACCATGAACTCGCTGACGGAGCTTTATCAGAAGCTGACAAACAGTCTGGCGGAGGTTCAGGCGGCCAACCAGAGGCTGACGAATGCGCTCGCGGAGATTCAGGCCACGAAGCAGCAGGTGACGAACACGCTGGCCCAGACGCAGCTCGCGAATCAGCGGCTGACGAACACCTTGGCCGCGGTTCAAGCCACGAGGCAGGAGGTGCTCGACAACCAGCAGAGTTTGTCCGACCTCGAGCGACGGCTGGTGGCGTCAGGCACTCTGCCGTCGACGACCGGGAGCCAGGTGCTGATTCCGGCGGGGAGTTTCGTGATGGGCGCCTGCACGAACGTCGGGCAGGAATCCTATTCGGGCGAGCTACCCCAGCACACGGTAAACATCAGTGCGTTCTACATGGACAAGTACGAGGTGACGAGCACCCTCTGGCGCGAGGTTTACCTGTGGACGACGAACCGGGGGTACGTGTTTGCGAACGCCGGAACCTTCAAGGGCGTCGGCCACCCGGTACAAACCGTCACGTGGCACGACTGCATCGCCTGGTGCAACGCACGCAGCCAGCGCGACGGGTTCACGCCGTGTTATACCAATGCGAGCGGCGCGGCGTACACGAACAGCGTAGTTGCCTTCGCGGGCGGTTGCGACTGGAGCGCGGACGGTTACCGGCTGCCGACCGAGGCGGAGTGGGAGAAGGCGGCTCGGGGCGGAGAGGTGAACCGGCGTTTCCCGTGGGGCGACGCGAATACGGGTCAGCACGCGCGGGCGAACTATTTCAGCAACTGGTCATTTTTCAGCTACGACACGAGCCCGACTTCCGGGTATCATCCCGAGTACGATAGTGGCAGCCTGCCCTACACCAGCCCCGTCGGGTCGTTCGCGCCGAACGGGTACGGGCTATACGATATGATGGGGAACGTGAATGAGTGGTGCTGGGATAGTCTGTCGTATACCTACTACAGCAGTTCGCCGGGGAGCGACCCGCGGGGCCCAATTTCGGGCGCTTCCCGCGTGTTACGGGGTGGCGCGTGGAACAGTTACGTGGTCTACTGCCGTGCCGCAGATCGCAACTATAACACACCGGTGAGCAGCGATTACAACACGGGCTTTCGCACGGTGAGAAGGGCGCACTGACTTCGCCTTTTGTGCATGCCGCGAGTGAGGTTCACGCCAACAGAGCCGAGACGGTCTGTGCCAGAACCGGGGCTGGCGCAGCCGGCCAGGCTGTTCGTCTGTTGTGCCGGCTTTAGCCGGCCCAGAGCACCTGTCGGAGCCCTGTTGCACATGAGCGCCAAACCGGATTAGGAAGGCGCTCCACATAATCCGGGCTTCGCGTTTCGCGCTAAAACAGTGCTCGCACTTACTTCGCCGTGAAGAGCGCGAAGCGGCTGAACTGCATGTCCTTGTCGCCGCCGTGTGCGAGGATCTCGAGCTTGTAGTGCCGGAAGGCCTCGGGCTGCTTGACCGCATAGCCTTTGAGGTGGAAGCGCGCGCCGAACGCCTGGTCCTTCTGGCGATCCAGCTCCTTCCACGTCTGGCCGTCCGCCGAGCCGTACAGCGCCCACTCGCGCGGGTCGCGGGCGTCGTTGTCGTTCGACGAGCTGAGCGTGTAGAAGGTGGCTGAGGCGGGCGCGCCGAGCGACACGGTCACATACGCTTTGCCGTCCCACACCTGGCAGTACTTCGCGTTCGGGTTCGAGCCGACGCCCTTGGCCGGGCCTTCGCTGTCGCCGTAGCCGGGCTTGTTGCCCTTGATCGACGCGGGGACGATGTCGAGCGGCTTCAGCCCCGCGAGCCGCTGCTGGAGTTCGGCCTGCTCCTTGTCGGTGTCGGCGAACTCCCACGTGGCGGGCTGGCCGGTCTTGGCGAAGCCGCTCCAGAGCGCGGAGACGTTCGCGACGGGGATCTGGTCGCTCTTGTCCAGCAGGCCGGCCTGGTAGGCGTTGAACCAGCGCACGCAGGCGGCGACCTCGAGTTCAAGCGCGGGCGACATGAATTCGTATTCCAGCGTCAGGTAGCCCTTGAAGCCCTGCGCCTTGAGTTCGTCGAGCACGGCCTTGATCTCGCCCTTGCCCGAGCCGTAGGGCACGGGGCGCAGCTTCGCGTCGTCCGCGATGCCTTCGATGTCCACGAGGTGCAGCGCGACAAACTTGCCCTTGAGCAGGCGCACACCGTCGAGCGGGCGCGTGTTCGCGCACATCCAGTGGCCGATGTCGCAGCCCGCGCCGATGTTCTTGCCGCGGCCGTCGAGGATCTTCAGCACGGCCTCGGGAAGGCCTTCCTTCTGGCGGTGGTTGTGGATCGCGACCTTGACGCCCGAGGCGTCCGCGGCCTTTTCTGCGAGGTCGAACTTCGCGCGGTCGGCGCTGGCCTCGATCTGGATGACGCCGATGCCGAGAAACTTGGCGAAGTCTGTGAGCTGCTTCCACTGCGCCGCGTCGTTTGCGCCGGTGACGCCGTAGGCCACGACCTTGAGGCCCGAGGCGTCGATAAAGGCCTTGAGCTGCTTCAGGGTTTCGGGCGTGATGGTCTTGTAGTCGGTGGTGCCTTCGAAGCCCGCACCGAGCTTCTGGCCGGGGTAGGCCTCGATGTATTTCAGGCCGAGCCGCTTGGCGGTCTCGACGGTCTCGACGAACGAGCGGTCGCGGAAGGTGTAGGCCTGGACCGCGAGCTTCAGGTCTTGGGCGGAGGCCGCGCCGCAGAGGGCGGAGAGGATGAGTGCCGAAATACGTGTGTTCATGCTTATGTCCTTGATGAGCTTAATAGAGAGAAGCGAACGCTCAACGCTCAACTTTCAACGTTCAACGCTCAAGGTTGGGATTTGTCTCACTTGAACGTTGAGCGTTGAGCGGTACACGTTGAGCGTTTTCTCGGGATTAAAACATTCTGTAAGTCTTGTCGATGAAGGCCTGGGCCTCGGGACGGTCGCAGCGGAGCGACTGGGCGTCCCACTTGAAGGGCACCTTGGAGCGGACCGCGACGTTGCCGAGCAGGGCCATCTCGGTGAGCGGCCCGGCGTAGTCGAAGTTCGAGACAGCCGCCTCGACCTCGCCCCGGATGGCGTGCAGCCAGTTCTGGTAGTGGCCGTCCTTGACGCGCTCGAGGGTTTTGGGCGGGCGCTTGAAATCCTTCATGGCGCTTTCGGGGATCAGGCGCGGCGAGTCGCAGTAGTCGTTGGTGTCCATGATCACGCCCTTCGAGCCGAAGTAGAGTTGGCCGCTGCCGGACAACTCGCGGTCGGCTTCGAGCGCCGCCGGGCGCGGCGGCTTCTTCGTGCCGTCGAACCACTTGACGGTCACGGGCGGCATCCCTTTGCGGGCGGGGAACTCGTAGGTGACGACCGAGCCGGCGGGGCAGGAGCGGTCGCTGCCGCCGTCGACCTCGGCCGAGACGCGCGTGGGCGCGCCGAGGCTGAGGGCCCAGAAGCTCGCGTCCATGGTGTGGCAGCCCATGTCGCCGATCGCGCCGCAGCCCCACTCCCACCAGCCGCGCCACGCGAAGGGCATGTAGGCGCTGTGGTAGGCGCGGAAAGGCGAGACGCCGAGCCAGCGGTTCCAGTCGAGCGTGGGCGGCGGGCTCATACCCTTTTCGGGCACGGGGATGTTCTGGGGCCAGACCGGGCGGTTGGTCCAGAGGTGGACCTCGCGGACCTCGCCGATGACGCCCGCCTCGACCCACTCTTTGACGAGGCGCGTGCCTTCGTTGGAGTGGCCCTGGTTGCCCATCTGGGTGGCGACCTTGTGGCGGCGCGCGGCTTCGGCGAGCAGGCGCGCCTCGGTGACGGTGTGGGTGATGGGCTTCTGCACGTAGACGTGCTTGCCCATCTCGATCGCCATCAGGGCCGCGGGGAAGTGGGTGTGGTCGGGCGTGGAGACCTGCACCGCGTCGATCTGCTCGTCCATCTCGGTCAGCATCTCGCGGTAGTCGCGGAAGCGCCGGGCGTCGGGGAAGCGCTTGAAGGAGCCGGCCGCGCTGGCGAAATTCACGTCGCAGAGGGCGACGATGTTCTCGCCGGCGAACTGGCCGATGTCATGTCCGCCCTGTCCGCCGCAGCCGACCGAGGCGATGTTGATCTTGCGCCCGGTGATGCGCTGGCCGGTGCGCAGGCTCTTGGACGCGGTCATCATAGCGTGCGCGGGCAACGCGGCTGCAACCGCGCCGCAGGCGGCGGCTGACAGGAAGCCGCGCCGCGTGATCGTGGGTCTCTGCATGTTTCCTCCCGAAAGGCGTGTGTAATAATGGGGAGTAGTGTAGCGCATACAGGGTTAGCGAGGGAATAACGAAACGGGGCATCAAGTGGCGCGCAGCTTCGAGGGGCGCACGCACGGTTCATTTGCATCGAGGACGCGCAGACGCGCGTCCCTCCCGTGCCTTCGCGCCCAACACGTGTCAGACGCGCGTCCGCCCGTCGCTGACCGAGTCCAGCTGTCCAGCTGAGCCAGTCTTTCGCGTTGTGACGACAGGCGGAATCCAGTATCCTGTCAACGATATGGTTGTCGCAACACAGTCAGGCGTTGAAGCGCCGGACGCGCCCATCGGTCCGCCGGAGACTCGGCGATGACTAGCGCTCGCCATCCTCTGCGGCAGGCGAACGTGGTCGGCTGTGCCGTCGTCATCGGCTCGCTTCTCGGGGTGTGGGCTGCGCATGGGCTTGTCGCTCCGGGCGCAGACACCGCTAGGGTTGTGAATGTGACGCCTGTGGGGCCGAATGCCGTCGGCTATTGGGGGGCGGCGGGTTTGGGCTACGGCAGGGTCGCGTCGCCCGAAGCGCTGAGCCAGACGAACACGGCGAATGTCTATCGCTTCCGCTACGCGCCTTCCCTCGCGTCGGCGACGCTTCTGGCGCTGCCTTACAAGACGGGGTCATCGGGCACTTACGCGGTGACCAACTTTGACGACGAAGGACATGCGGTCGTCGGTGAGACAAGTGACCGGGACAGTTTTTTTTACGTGTGGGCCGAGAACGGGCAACAGATTTCACTCGCGAATCACCGGCCTGCGACGGCCACCTCCAGCGTCGCGATCACATTGGCTGCGACCGGGTTTGTTTGCGAGGTCGGCGCGATCTTCAGCCGCGAGTATCGCAGCGCAGATAACATGGGCGACATCAATCAGGACGGCATTCCGGACGTGTTGTTCTGGCGGTCCGACTTTCCCTATCATTTTCCTGGTTTCGAGACGTCGAACGTTCCTTATGCGCTTGCCAATGTCGCCTCCTACAACGGCGACAACGACTATTTGCCCGTAAACCCCACGGGCCTTGGCGGCCGGTTCGACTTCCGCGCGGTCGCCAGCTCAGTGACGAATGCCGACAGCGGGCTGCCGGAGAATGCGTTTACGGCATTGCTTGAGATCCGCGGCCTTCATCCCGGCTTGAACAACGCGGAGTTTGGCGGCGATCCGGATTTCGGTGCCGATGGCCGTGGTGATGAACCGCATACGGCTCCGGTGAGGGCAGACTCGGATGGTGACCTGTTGCCGGACGGGTGGGAGTATTATTTCTGGTATGAGGCGGTCATCAAAGGCCGCGCAGGCCTCGCGTATGATCCGCTGAATCCGGCGGGGGGGCACGTGATCGCGCCAGACGCGATTGGCGCGGCTTTTGACCCTGCGGTTCAGGATGGCGCGTCCAAGAGTCATGATATCGACAACGACTCGCTCAGCGAGTACGAAGAACTCGTGAAAGGGACGAGTCCGGTTTGTTGGGACACGGACGGCGACGGCGTGAGCGACGGCTTCGAAAAAATGACGGGCATGAACCCCTGTTGGGCGGGTGACGCCGTGCCGACCTTTACGCCGGCGGCGGGTTTGGTCGCCACGAACTTCGTCTCGGTGCGGCTGGCCGCGTTAGGCCGGGCGACGATCCGCTATACGCTCGACGGCTCCGATCCGACCGAGTCAAGCGCGTGGTATACGGGCAAGCGTTTGTTGCTGACGGAGTCGGCTACGGTGCGGGCTCGCGCCTATCGTACGGGCATGTTCCCGAGCGCGGTCGCTACGGCGGCCTATACGGTGGTCCGCGTTCCCGCCTGCTATTACGTGGACGCCGCGCGCCCGAGCGACGACGGCGACGGAACCAGTTGGGCGACGGCCAAACGGACGCTGCAGGCGGCGGCCCGCTTGGCGTATGAGGGTGACGTCGTCTGGGTTACAAACGGCGTCTACTGCGAAGGCGGCGCCTGCGCGCCGGGCGGCCAGCTGAGCAACCGGGTCGTCATCGCCCGCGCAAGTACGTTCATGAGCGTGAATGGCCCGGGCGTCACGATCATCGAAGGCTCGGGCGCTGAGTGTTTTGGCACGGCTGCCGCAGTCCGCTGCGCTCTCGTGACCGACGGCGTGCTGGACGGCTTCACCCTGCGCGCGGGGGCGACTTTCGACCAGCCGGGCGTCGAAGGGTCTGGCGGTGGCGCGTTTCTCAAGGGCGGCACGCTGTGGGACTGCGTCATTGGCGACTGTCGCGCAGCAGCTGGCGGGGGTGTCTGTGGTGGCCGTGTGAGCGGATCCATCATTTTCGGCAACGCGGCGTCCGAGGGTGCGGGGGCCTGCGGCGTCGAGGCTTTCAACTCGGTCATCTACGGAAACGCCGGCGCCGGCGTCGCGGGCGGGTTCTTCTACAACAGCATCATTTGGAGCAATACGTGTCCCTACTTGGAGGCTTCTTGCCCCGAAGCCATGATCGGCTGCTGCGTCGCCTCGTGGCCGTCAGGGTCAGCCTACCGGGACAACGTGCGCGGTGATCCTCTGTTCGCAAACGCGGCCGAGCACGACGTCCGCTTGCTACCCGCATCGCCGTGCCGGGACGCGGGCGACAATGCGTTCGTACAGTCCGCTCTCGACCACGCGGGCGCGCTTCGTGTCGTGAACGGCCGCGTGGACATCGGCGCCCACGAGTCGGACTTGGTGTCCGTCAGCTTTGCCCCCGGGGGCGGTGCGGTGCGGCCTTCTCAGATTTCGGCGCCTCTGGGAACCGCATACGGCGAGTTGCCGACGCCGGTATGGGCGGGGTACACCTTTGACGGTTGGTGGACTGAGGATTTCGGCCTCGGAGCGGCGGTCTCCGCTGCGACGGTCGTCACGAACGTGGAGCCGCAGACTCTGTATGCGCGGTGGATGCTCGGCGTGCCGCCGGTTTGGCGAGAATGTTCTCTGGCGGCCCCCGCATCCGTAAGAGAGGGGGCCTCCGTCGCATTCCGCGCGCTGGCGAATGATGGGGCCGACCCGGATACGGCGGCTCGGGGAATGTCGAACATCACCTGGTATGTAGACGGCGAGATCAAACAGGTGACCTCGGCGGGCGCGCCGGCCGCGATCACGAGCGCGTTCACCCTGCGAACGACCACCGGCACGGTGGTGGGCGCGTCGAGTCGCTCGGTCGAGGTTCGGGCCGTCGCGCGGGACAGGCAGGCCGCTACGGCGACGACCAACTGGCTCGTGCGCGTGGTCAATGCGCCCGTTGGACAGTCGCTTACGTTCCGGGCGCTGCCCCAGGCGGTCTTAGGCGACCCCGACTTCAGGGTTGGCGCAACGTCGTCGAGCGGCTTGCCCGTCGCCTACTCGAATTCGAATCCGGCCGTCGCGATGATTGAGGGCGGCGTGGTCCGCATCGTCGGCGGTGGCACGACGGTCATCACGGCTAGCCAGCCAGGCAACTTCGACTTCAAGGCCGCCTCACCCGTGAGTCAAACGCTGACGGTCAAGGCGCGGCTGACGACCGAGGTGCGTGCGGGGGCGGGGTCTGTCTCCGGCGCAGGATTGTATCCGGCAGGCGCTCGCGTGCTTCTCTCGCCCAGCCCTGCCGCCGGCTACACGCTCTTGCGGTGGGAAGACGGCACGCAGAACCCGTCGCGCACGTTCGTCATGCCGGGCACCAACGTCGTTGTAGCGGCGTGGTTCGGGGCGACGACGGACATTGCCCCGCCCGCGCTGGAAGAGATCGGGCCGCAGCAGGCGAAAGTCGGTGTGGCGTACGCCTTGGATATGGGCCTACAGTCCGACAGTTTCCCGAGCGTGGCTGTGTCCGGGTTGCCCTCCGGGTTGGCGTATTCGGCGGAAACCCGGACGATTTCAGGGGTGCCGAGGGCGGCGGCTTCGAACGCGCTTGTGACGGTCACGGCGAAGAACGCGAACCCGCAGGCAACTCGCCTCACATTCATGCTTACGGTCGATCCGCTGCCCGCATGGGCTGTCGGCACTTTTTCCGGCAGCGCGGTGGCGGCCGACCAGACGACGCACACCGGCATCGTCACCTTGTATGTTTCTTCTTCAGGCAAGGTGAGTGGCAAGTTTCCTTTTGATGGAAAGACGATTACATTGTCAGTCGACCAGTTTAGCTACCACGATGATGCGTGGACGATTGATAAGTACCATCAGCCGGTGTATGCGCTGTGGAGGACGATCACGTTAGGAACGCGAGAGCTATTTGTTGACGTCATCATCAGGAAACGCTACATCAATTTAGCGCTAGGTATTGAGCAGGCCACCATGGGAGAGGTCGAGTGGGGCATCTACAAATTCAACTTTGACGGAACCATTAGTTGGCTGGCTGGAGTACGCATGTACAACAGCAGCCTCTGGCGAGATCCTGCGCTCTATCCGGTCCTGACGAACCGCTTTGTCGGTTACTACACGGCCTCTCTGCCGGGTGGCGCCGAGTATGGGAGCGGGTATTTGACGTTGACGGTAGACCGGTATGGAAACGTGAAGACAGCTGGCAAATTGGCGGACGGGACGTCGGTCTCACAGAGCGGCTCACTGGTCATCGACGTCGGAAGCCGTCTCAGCACGGCGCTGAGTGTCGCGCCGGCCGCCTATCAAGGTGGCACGTTGAGCGGGGAAGTCGAGTTCTGTCTGGACGCCGCGATCACGAACACGGTTGTGCGGCCGTTGGGCGGAAACCGGCTGCAGTGGGTGAGCCGCAATCCTCGTGCTACGGCGGAGTACGGCGAGGGTTTTACGCGGTCGCTCGATCTCTACGGCGGCCGCTATGACTCGATCGGTAATCTCTATCGCTATTACTCAAACCGGACGATCAGGGTCCGCACGGACGCCGAGGCGTCTGCGCCGGAGCTGAGCGTTGGCGAGGAGCGCCTCGCGTCGGCCTGGTGGCGGCCCGACGGCGTTGAACTGGCGGTTGTCACGAATCGTTCGGGGGTGATGACCGGCTTGGCTGCTCCGCGAGCGACGGTGCCGGCCGATGTGGGCGGATACTATGATTATGAGGGAGGCGTGAACACGGTCGGCCTCACGTTTGCGCTGACGAGGGCAACGGGAATCTGGAAAAGCGATTTCAAGGCGTGGTTCGATGGTGCCGAGATGCACCAAGCGAAAGCGGTTGCCGGCGAAGGCGTGCTGACGCCCGTGCGTGAGCTTCCAGCCGAGTCCTCCGCCGGGCGCGGCTTCTTCCTCTGGCCCGGCAAGTCCGCTTATCAGATCGCGGAGGACGTGACGACGCCATACGGCTTCAGCTGGTCCTATGACCTGCGGCTTCTGTTGTCGGAGTAGCAGCCCCATGAACGACTCTATCCATGCAAACGCGCGGCGGTTTCAGAGACGCATCCGGCGTGCGCTCGCGTTACGCGGCGCGACGGCGGGGGCGCTGGCCGGCCTGCTGGGTGCAGGCGCCCTCGGGCTGGCGGCGCGCCTGTTGGATGTCGGGTTTACGCCGGGCACGCTGGGGCTCGCCTTGGCGGGCGTGGGCGCGTGCGCGGCCGCCGCGTGCGGGCTTGTGGCCTCGCGGGCCGCGCCCACGCTAGGCGCCTGCGTCGCCGCGCTGGATGCGGCGGGCCAGGCGGGCGGGCTGCTCATGAGCGCCGGCCTGCCCGGCGCCGCGGCGTGGCCGCTGCCTGCTGCTAGCGCGCCGCAGGTGGCCTGGCGCGGCGGGG
>CAYLUN010000011.1:0-106438 GCA_964386865.1 uncultured Lentisphaeraceae bacterium
CCTCCTCGCTGATGGAGTGGCCGATCTGGTGCAGGCGCGGCGCCGAGCGTGCGGCGCCAGCTCCGCTGGACCTGCCGCCGCTGGTGGCTGAGCCGGCGGAAGCGCCGGCGGGACAGAAGGGCTTTGTGCGGCTCGGGCCGCTGGCCGCGCTGGCCGGGCTGGCGCTGGCCGCCGCTGCGGCGCTGGCCGAGGAGCCTGCCGCGCGACAGGCGGAGGTGGCGCAGGCGATGCCGGCCGAGGCCGAGTTTGCGAGCGGCTCGTCCGGGATACGCATTTCATCCGAGCAGACCTCGGTCTCCGTGTCGGCGCTCGCCGGCGCGGGCGAAGCGGTCGCCGCCGTCACGCGCACGCTGGCCTTCACGGCGGAGCAGGCGGGCGTGTTCCGCCTGCTGCGGGCGGACGACACGAACCGGCCCGCGCTGGTCACCTTTGCGGAGCACGCGAACGCCAGGGTCAGCGCCGACGCGGCGGGCGTGCTGCTGACGGTCAAGCGCCCGGGCACCTACGCGCTGAGCGTGGAGACGCGCGAGACGGTGCGCGCGGACGAGGCGGGGCCGACGCGCTTCACGTGGGCCAGCTTCGGCGGGCTGAAGAGCACGGTCGACGTCTCGCTGCCGTCGGCGGAGCTGGCCGTCGAGGGGCTCGGCATCGCGCAGCTCACGAGCGCGCCGGCGAACAGCCGCACGGCGGTGAGCGGCGTGCTGACGACCGGCACGCGGCGCTTCGGCGTCGCCTACCGGCCGCGGGTGCGCGACGCCCGCAAAGAGGCGGCCGTCGTCTACTGCGACATCGCAACGCTCGCGTACCTGCGTTCGGGCGTGGTGGACATCTCGGCGTGGGCCGACTACACGGTCGCGCAGGGCGAGATCCGCGAAGTGCGCGTGAAGGTGCCCGAGGGCATGGGCGTGGTCTCGGTGTCGGCCCGCGAACTGGCGTCGTGGAGCCTCGACCCCGTCACGCGCCTGCTGACCGCCGTCTTCGAAAAGCCGCAGGCCGGTGCGCTGACGCTGGCCGTCGGCCTGCAGAGCGCGTGCGGCGGGCTGCCCTACACGGTCGCGCTCGGCGCGCTGTCGGCCGAGGGGGTGCAGCGCCAGCGCGGTTTTCTGGCGCTGGCGGCAGCCGAAACCGTGCTGATGAAGGCCGACAAGGAACAGGGCGTGGCGGCCATCAACGTGGCTGACTATCCGTCCGCAAACCGGCAGGCCGAGCTGAGCAAGGAAGAGCCGTTGCGCCGGGCTTACCGCTACGACGACGCCTCGGCGGTCTCGGTCGCGTTCCGCGCCGAGGCGGTCCAGCCCGAGGTCCGCGTTCAGGAGAGCTCGTCGTTCAGCATCGGCGACGAGCGGTGCGTGCTGAGCTCGAAGCTGGAGGTCACGATCGCCAAGGCCGGGCTCTTCTCGCTGCGGCTGGAGACGCCGGCCGGGTACGAGATCGAAACCCTCACCGGCAGCGGGGTGAGCCACTGGGACGACGCGCGCAAGACGGGCGGCGGGGTGGAGGTGTACTTCAGCGCGCGCCTGCTGGGCGCGTCGACCCTGAACCTGGTGCTCGCGCGCCAGCAGCGCGGGGTCGATGAGCGGGTCGCGGTGCCGCGCCTCGCGGTCACCAACGCGCTGCGCCACACCGGCCGCATGGCGGTCTCGGCGGAGCGCGGCGTGCGGCTCACGCTCGACGCGCAGCAGGGCATCTCAGTGGTGCGCGACGAGTCGCTGCGCGCCAGCGCGGGAGCGGTGGTCTTCGACATCCTGCGGCCCGCGTGGCAGGCGGAGCTCAAGACGCAGGTGCTGCAGCCCGTGCTCAAGCCCGAGCTGCTGCACCGCGTGGACCTCTCCGAAGGCATGCTGCAGCACCGCATCTACGCCCGCTACAAGATCGAGAACGCCGGCGTGAAAGTCTTCCGCGTCGCGGTGCCGGTCAAAGACGCCACGCTCACGGTCTCGGGCCGCAACATCGCCCGCGTGCTTCCCGAGCCGGAGGCGGCGGCCGACGGCACGCGCGTGTGGGCGGTCGAGCTGCACGGCAAGGTGGAGGACGCCTACGCCTTCACCGCGCTGTACCAGGAGCCCTACGACCCGGCGGCGGGCGGGGTGCGCATCCGGCCGTTTGGCACGCCCGGCGCGGCCCGTCAGACCGCGTGGGTGGCGGTCACGGGCGGCGGGCGCGTGCAGGTTGAGCCGCGCGGCGAGGTCGCGGGCCTGCGCGTCGAGGACGCCCGCAGCCTGCCCGACGCCTTCGGTGCGGGCGACCTGTCCGGCGCGCTGCGCTGCTACCGCGTGCTGCAGCCCGACTACGTGCTGGATCTCTCGGTCACGCGCCACGAGGCCGCGCGGGTGCTGCCGGCGGGCGTGGAGGCGGCGCGCTTCACCACGGTGCTCTCCTCGAGCGGCAAGATGCTGACCCAGGCGCAGATCGAGCTACGCACCGGGCGGCTGCGCTTCCTCAAGGTCGGCCTGCCCGTGAGCGGCACGCTGTGGGCGGCGCAGGTCAACGGCACCGAGGTCGCGGTGGCTCGCGACGGCGACGGCCACCTCAACATCCCGCTGGAGCTGCTGGCCTCGGAGCAGGTCACCTCCATCTCGCTGGTCTACGCCGACGGCCTGCCGGGCGCGCTCGGCGGCGCAGTCGAGATCCCGGCGCTGCGCTTCCCCGAGCTGCCGCTGCAGAACATCCGGTGGAGCATCTTTGTTCCGCCCGGCGCGACCTACCGGCTGGCGAACCGCGACTTCGACGCGGCGGAGGCGGCCGAGGCGGGGCCGGGCTCGATCAGGACGTTCGGGCGCTCCGAATACCTCGACATGAACAGGAAGCAAGGCTCGCGCAACCTGAGCGAGGCCAAGCGCAGCCTGGGCAACGTCGGCACGCTGTTGGACAAGGGCGACCGGCTCCAGGCGCAGAAGGCGCTGCAGCAGGCGGTAAACCTCTCGCAGGCCGAGCAGACGCTCAACGAGGACGCCCGCGTGCAGTTCCGCAACGTCGTGCGCGAGCAGGTCAAGATCGGCCTCGTGAACCGCCGCGAGGCGCTGCGGCTCGACAACAACATCTTCGACGAACAGGCGCCGCAGACGCAGGCCGGCTACAACGGCGGCAACTTCAGCCGCGCGTTCGCGAGCCGCGTGGAGGAGCAGCTGTCGGCCCAGGACCGCGCGTCGCTCGACCGCGTGGCGCTCAAGATCGTGGAGCAGCAGGCGGCGGCGGCCGGGCAGGGCGCGGCGATCACGATCGCCATGCCCGAGCACGGGCGGCTGCTCAGCTTCACGCGGGCGCTGCAGAACGAGTGCGGCGGCGGGCTGGTGCTGTCGCTGCGTGCGACCTCCGACCTCGCGCGCCGCCAGGCGCTCGCGTGGTGGCCCGTGCTGCCGTTCTTCCTTGGCCTCTGGCTGCTCTTGCGCTTCGCCCTTGGCCCGCGGGCTAAAGGGTGACTGGCCGCGTGGTAGGGACGGCAGCCCCTGCCGTCCGCCGGCCCTGCGCTGGCTGACGGGCGGGCACCGACCACTCGGCCGCACGCGCGGTACGGCCGGATCTACGAGACGGCCGAAAAGCGTGAGACAGACGCCCGCCGCCGTTTTCGGCGGGCTCGTAGCGCCCGCCGTACTGGGCCCAGCAGCCGAATCGCATGCGCCCCAAAGGCGCGGGCGCCGACCTTCATTCTTGAAGAAGAAACCCTATATGTGGTAATTTCCGGCGAGAAAGGCGCTGGTTGAGCGATAAGCTTTTCTATGCAGGGTCAAAATCAACCAAGGCGCTTATAGGTCGTGATATGATGCGTGCGCTGGCTGGTATCTGTGCCTTGTGTATGTCTGTTGTCACGCTGCGCGCCGCGCAGCCCGCCTGGGTGAAGCAGGACAAGGGCTTTGTGCTGACTTACGAGCAGGGCTCCGTCACGTGCGACAGCCGCGGCCACCTCGCGCTGCGGCCGAAGGGACAGCCCGCGCTGGACGTCGGGCTCTTTCTGTGGCGCGACGCGTGGGTCTACGAGACGCTGGAGGGCGGCACGGCTGAGTCGGCCGAGGTGCGGCCGGACGGCGCGCTGCGGCTGGCCGGGCTCTGGGGCGCGCGGGAGGGCGGCGCGCCGCTGCGCTACGCGCTGACGCTCGTGCCGGGGGCTGCTCAGGTCGCCGTGCGGCTGGAGGTGGAGAAGACCGGCGAGACGAGATTGACAGACGGCATTTGGGCGTCGATGCGCACGGCGGTCGCGCCGGTAGACGCGAGGCGCATCTACCTGCAGCCGACTGGCGACGCGCCGGTCGGCAAGGGGATTGAGGGGGTCTTTCGTCAGACCTGCATCGGGCCGGAAGGCGGCGAGTCGCTCTTCTTTCGCGGTGAGGGCCTCTGCTCGCTGCGCTCGCGCGCGTCGGCCGCCAGCCACGGGCTGGAGGTGAAGTTCGCCAAATGGCGCGATTTCAAGGTGGGCGAGAAGGCCTCAGTCGCGCTGTGGCTGGGCTTCGCGGCGATGCCGGCCATCGCACGCCCCGCCGTGACGTGCGCCAAGCCGCTTGCGCTCTCCGCCCGCGCGCCGGCCGAGGTGCCGCTCTACGGCAAGTGCGAACTCGACGTGTCGCTGGCGGGCACGTGGGACAACCCGTACGACCCGGACGACGTGGCGCTCGACGCGACGGTCACGACGGCCTCGGGCACGACCTACACCATGCCGGGTTTCTTCCTCGTGCCGCAGCGGCACGAGCAAGAGGGCGTGGAGGATATCATGCTGCCGGAAGGGAGCGGCGCGTGGAAGGTGCGCCTCGCGGCCACGGAGCCGGGGCCGCTGCGCGTGACGCTGACGGCCCGCGACCGCAGCGGCACGAAGACCTACGCGCTGCCGCAGCCGATTCAGGTGAGCGCCGACAAGCGGGCCAAGGGCTTTGTGCGCGTAAGCCGGGCGGACGCGCACTACCTCGCGCACGACAGCGGCGAGGGCTTCGTGCCGGTCGGCCACAACGTGCCCATTTATCAGAGCAGCAACGGCATGTCCGTGAAAGACATTCTGGAGAAGATGGCGGCCAACGGCGAGAACTGGAACCGCTGGTGGATGTCCAAGAGCGGGCTCGGGCTGGAGTGGGAGCCGAAGCTCGGCTGGTACCGGCAGGCCCAGGCCGCGACGCTCGACAGGCTGCTGGAAGACGCCGGCCGGCTCGGCATGGTCTACCTGCTCTGCATGGACACGCACCAAGACTTCAGGGAGGACGGCTGGAAGGCGAACCCCTTCAACGCGGCACAGGGCGGGCCGTGCAAGACGGCCGGCGAGTGGTTCACGGATGAGGCCGCCAAGAGGCTCTACCGCAAACGCCTGCGCTACACCGTGGCGCGCTGGGGCTACAGCCCGCACGTGCTCGGCTGGGAGTTCGGCAACGAGTTCGAGGGCTGGGCCGACGCGAAGCAGGAGACGATCATCGCGTGGCACCGCGAGATGGCGCCCGTGCTGGCTGCGCTGGATCCCTATGATCATCTGATCTCCACGAGCTGGTGGTCGAAGACCGGGCCCGAGGCGTGCTGGCAGATTCCGGAGCTGTCAATGGTGCAGACGCACAGCTACGCGAACAACGACTTCAACGTGGCGCTCGAGACGCATGACTACTGCCTCACGCAGTGGAACGGGTTCCAGAAGCCGCACCTCTTCGCCGAGTTCGGCATCCGCAGCCACAACTTCGATCCGGACGCCGACCCCACGGGGCGCGCAGTCCACAACACGGCGTGGGCCGCGGTCGCGAGCGGCTGCTGCGGCGTCCCCATGCCGTGGTGGCACGAGAACTACATCGAGCCCAAGAACCTCTACTTCCATTTCAAGTCGATCCGCGCTTTTGTGACCGGCCTGCCCTTCGGCACCGAGGCGTGGCGGCAGATCGCAGTGGAGGCGCCCGCGCCGGTGATGGCGGCTGCGCGGCCCTCGAAGCGCGACGCCGTGGCGCTCACGCGAAGCGGCTTCCGCAAGCCGGCCGCGAACGTGTTCGCGGTTTCGGCCGAGGGCACGGTCTCCAACGAAGTCGAGCTGCTGTCTCTGCTGCACGGCGGCGGGCACCGCGACCTCGTGAACCCGCCGACCTTCGAGGTGGCCTATCCGGCGGACGCAGACTTCGTGATTCACGTCGACAAGGTCTCCAACTCGGGGCTGCTGAAGGTGTTCGTAGACGACCAGCTCGCGCTGGAGCGGCCGCTGCCGTGCGGCGAGGGATGCGGCAAGTCGTGGAGGCACGTGCCGCAGTGGAAGCTGTGGGAGTCGGTGTACGACGAGGATGTGCGCGTGCCGGTCAAGGCGGGCGTGCGGCGCATCCGCGTGGAGAACCACGGCAAGGACTGGGTCTCGGTGTCGCGCTACGTGTTCGCCGGCTGCCGCACGCAGGAGCGGCAAGAGGCGGTGTGCTACGCGCTGGCCGCGCCCAGCGCGGCGGTCGTGTGGATTCAGAACGGCGACAGTACGTGGGTCAACCACGCGCGGCACGCGGACGAGATCCGGCCCTTCCCCGCGGCGGCATATACGCTGGGCGGGCTTGCGGACGGCGCATACGAGGTGGAGTGGTGGGAGACGTGGACGGGTGTGCCGCAGCGGCGCGAGCGGGTGAGGGCCGAGGGCGGCCGGCTCACGCTCAAGCCGGGGCCGGTGGCGACCGACGTGGCGGCGAAGATCAGGCCAGTTAAATGAGAAAGGGTGCGGTTATGTATCACGTAGGTAGTCAGCGGATGTCGCTCATGGGGTTGGTTGTGCTCGCATGCTTGGGCGCGCGGGGGGCGGACGCGCCAGACGTGCGCGCGCTCGGCGCGAACGCGCGCGTGCTGTTCCAGGGGGATTCGATCACGGACGGCAACCGCGGACGCAGCGCGGACCCCAACCACATTCTGGGGCACGGCTACTGCTTCATCGTCGCCGCGAAGTACGGGGCGGCGTTTCCGGAGCGCGGCCTGACGTTCATGAACCGCGGCGTCAGCGGAAACACGGTCAGCAATCTCGCGGCGCGCTGGCAGAAGGACACGCTGGAGCTTAAGCCGGACGTGCTCAGCATCCTGATCGGCGTCAACGACGCGGGCCGGAAGGTGCCGCTGGAGGCATACGAGCAGGCGTATGACAAGCTGCTGGCCGAGACCAAGGCCGCGCTGCCGAACGTTAAGCTCATCCTTGGCGAGCCCTTCTATCTGCCCAAGGGCGGGCACTCGCCGAGCGACGCGCGCGACCACGAGGTCAAGAAACAGCAGGAGGCCGTGGCGCGGCTCGCGGCGAAGCATGGCGCGGCGCTGGTGAAGTTCCAGCGCGTCTTCGACGAGGCCTGCGCGCGGGCGCCCGCCGAGTACTGGATCTGGGACAGCGTGCACCCGACCTACTCCGGCCACCAGCTCATGGCCGACGAGTGGGTCAAGACGGCGAGCGCGTTCTTCAAGTGAGCCGCGCGGGTGAGTGTCGCGAGGCGGCTCGGCGCAGCCTCGCCCCCCAGGCCATGGACCAGGCTTCCGCTTCTCCTCGCGTGAGCCTGCCGTAACCCCTGGCGACAACCGAATGCGGTCGCGCCTGAATGCGAGGCGCGATAAACGCTTGATCCGGCCGGGCGGATGTGCGACTGTATTTTCTCGTAAGGGAGGGAGGGACGATGAAAATCAGTCGACGGGGTTTCATGGGTGCGGCGGCAGGTGCGTGGGCGCTGCCGCGGTTCGCGATTGGCAATCCGGCTACGGCGGGCAGCAAGAAGATCAGCGTGGCGGTGGTGGGCGTGAGCGGCATGGGCGGCTACGCGACCGACCAGGCCGCCAAAGAGCGCCTGGTCGCGCTGTGCGACGTCGACGACCAGCGCGCGGGGGGCGCTTTCAAGAAGTATCCCGATGTTCCGCGCTTCAAAGATTTCCGGGTGATGCTGGACAAGCTGGGCAAGGAGATCGACGCGGTGTCGATCTCGACGCCGGACCACACGCACTTCGCAGCGGCGATGGCCGCGATGGAGCGGGGCAAGCACGTGTTCGTGCAGAAGCCGCTCGCGCACACCGTCTGGCAGTGCCGCACGCTGGCCAAGGCGGCCAAGCACTACAAGGTGATCACGCAGATGGGCAACCAGGGCCACACCTTCCCGGGCATGCGGCGAATCAAGGAGTGGGTCGACGCGGGGGTGATCGGCGAGGTGCGCGAGGTGGTCACGTGGACGGACCGCCCGAACCCGCCGTGGTTCATCCCGCCCAAGGCTTACCCCATCGCGACGGGATCCGCGCCCGCGACGCTCGACTGGGACCTGTGGCAGGGGCCGGTGGCGGCTCGGCCGTACAGCGCGGAGTACGTGCCGGTGAAGTGGCGCGGCTGGTGGGACTACGGGTGCGGGCCGCTGGGCGACATCGGCTGCCACACGTTCGACGCGCCGCTCTGGGCGCTGGGACTGGGGATGCCCACGAAGGTCGAGGTGGAGCGTAAGGAGCCGCCCTGCCCGGGGTTCATCTCCATGAGCTCGATCGTGACGTATCATTTTCCGGCGCGGGGCGACAAGCCGCCGGTGACGCTCAAGTGGTACGAGCGCGACCGCGAGGTGCCGAAGCCGAAGCGCTGGAACGAGGGAGCTGCCTTGGACAAAGAGGGCGGCATGTACATGGAGGGCAGCAAAGAGACGCTCTATGCGGCCGGGATGCGTCCGACCAGCCCGCAGCTGATGCCCAACGAGCGCTTCATGGAGCTGAAGCCCTCGCTCGCCAAGATTCCGAAGCTGCCGGACGTGGGCAACGGCCCGATCGAGGAGTGGTATCGCGCGATCAAGGGCGACGGGCCAATGCCCGGCTCAAATTTCGACTACGCGTCGCCGCTGACCGAGATGGTGCTGCTGGGGGCGCTGGCGCAGCGCACGGGCAAAACGATCGAGTGGGACGCGGCGGCCATGAAGGCCAAGGGGCTGCCGGAGCTGGACGCGCTGATCAATGAGCCCGCCCGCGAGGGCTGGCGCTACGGCGAGACGCTGTGAAGGCGGGCGGAGCGGAGCGAAACCGGAGTCAAAGGGGATACGAGATGAAGTTTCGGCTGGCGGTGGGGGCGATGATGTGTGCGGCGGCGGTGTGTGCGGGGACGTACAACCACGACGTGAATGTGGCGGAGGAGTTTCGCGCGCGCGACGGGCTGCCGAACGTCTTCGCGAAGCTGCAGGCCGGCGGGCCGGTGCGGATCGCCTACTTGGGTGGCAGCATCACGGCGGCGGCGGGCTGGCGCCCCAAGACGCTCGCGTGGTTCAAGCAGCAGTACCCGAAGGCCGAGGTCATCGAGATCAACCCCGCGATCTCGGGCACGGGCTCGGACTACAGCGCCTGCCGCCTGCAAGGGGACGTGCTTGCGCAGAAGCCGGACCTGGTCTTCCTGGAGTGCCGCGTGAACGGCGGAGGCGGCTACGAGGCCAAGTCGGTCGAGGGCGTGGTGCGCCACGTCTGGAAGGACAGCCCGAGTGCCGACATCTGCTTCGTCTACACGCTCCACCAGAACATGCTGAAGGATCTGCAGGCCGGCAAGACGCCGTGGTTCGGGCCGATCCAGGAGACGGTCGCGAACGCCTACGGCATCCCGACCATCGACCTCGGCGTGGAGATTGCGGCGCGCGAGAAGGCGGGCTCGCTGATTTTCAAGGGCGATGCGCCGGTGGAGGGCAAGCTGGTCTTCTCGAAAGACGGCGTGCACCCCGGCGACGAGGGCCACGCGGTCTACTGCGAGGTCATCGCGCGCTCGATGCTGAAGATGGCGGCGACCGGTAAGGTCGGGCCGCACGCGCTGCCCGCGCCGCTCGAGGCGACCTGCTGGGAGGAGGCGACGCTGCTGCCCGTGACCGGCGCGGCGCTCAGCGCGGGCTGGGCGCCGGTGGACACGGAGAAAGACCCCGTCTACACCGAGAGCCGCGGGCGCACGCACGCGATGCTGCGCGGCGCGGTCAAGTGTGACCAGGCAGGCGCGAGCGCGACAATCCGGTGGAGCGGCACGGTGGCGGGCCTCAGCGACATCCCATACGGCGAGCCGTGCGTGATCGAGGCGGTGGTGGACGGCGGCGCGCCGATCATCGCGAAGCGCACCCAAGCGGAGAAGACCCGGCACGCGCGCTTCTGGTACCTGCCGGAGCAGAAGCCCGGCGAGCACACGGTCACCTTCACGGTCAAGTCGCTGCCCGCCGGGCAGTCGTGCTATCTGGGCCAGTTCCTGATCGTCGGCCAACTGGTGCGCTGAGCGTGGCGCGCGACGCAGATGTGGGCCGGCCGGCGGTCGGCACGACGCGCGGTCAGTCGGTTCGTTGCGCTTTCTCCGGTTTCAGGCTGGCAGGTTGGAAGACGAGGCCAGTTTGATCCCGAATCTCCCCTTGGCGATTGATGGCGGACGCGTCGGGCGCGTCGCGCGGGGGCAGAGGGTGCGCCGTCTTGCGGATGTAGGCTGGCGGCTCAGCTGCTTGGAGCAAGGCCAGAATGGCAGGCGCGTCGCGCGCGATTTCCAGCGCCGAGTGCTCGATGTCGTCGCCCCACGTCGTGACGTCGCGCTGAGCGCCGTGCTTCAGTAGAACCGTGACGCCGTCGGCCGAGCGATTGCGCACCGTCTCGAAGAGCAGTCCCCACCAAACGCCCCACGTATCTGTAAAGAGCGAGCGATCATTCAGGTGTGTGGGGTCGAGTTCTAAAAGCAGGTCGAGGAGGTCCCAGTTCTGCTCGTCGCAAGCGCTTTTGAGATGAGCGCGCGTGACAGTGAAACTCGGCATACAAGTCCTCCGGGCACGTGGTCGGGTGCTGCGTGTTGAGAAGTAGTCTCGCTCTTTTCCTTCGGTTTGTCGAGGGGCCAAATGTAAACGTCAGACCTTAGCCTCTTAACCGTGTAGGTCTTTGTCCAATTCGCTATCGCTATCGGGATCGGTATCGTTCCCTCGCGAGGGCACGCCGAACGCTTCTCGTGTCAAAGCCCTGCGGTGTTCGATCCGGATAGCGATCCCGATTTCGATTTCGATGTTCCAACGTCAGCGGACAGGCTGAGGCGCGGGTGCGCCGATTGCCTAAGACGCTTTGTTGGGCTCTCCGGTTTGTTTCAATAGCATGACGTCGGGAAGGTTTTCCCACAGAGAGTCAGCCGTTACATGTCTTCTTAACGCCTCCACAACGACGGGTAAAGGATCGGCCCAGATCTCGGGTAGATTCGCTTCGCCAAGAAATGATGCCGGGAAAGCCAACTGTTCCATGGGCGGAGTAAATTGAGCATTGATGTCTTTGCGGTTCCCTCGGGGATCAACCCGATACCAGCCAAAGGTAGGCAGGAAGATAACGTTCAGCCCGTGAAGCGAGTAAGGTTCACCATTGTCATCTCGACTCAACCGCTGATAACAGAGGCCCGCCGGGATTCCGTTGGCACGCAGCAGGGCGGCGAGCAGATGGCTTTTGGCGTAGCAATAGCCACTGCCTTTGAGAAGAACATCGGATGCCGAACACGTTACCGGTTCAAGTCTGAAATCTCGAGAATGCCTGATTTCATCACGTACCCACTCGAAACACGTCTTGGCGATGATAACAGGATCTTGGATGCCGGATGCGATGGACTGCGCACGAGCCAGCACGTCGGGATGTTTCCAATCAATCACATCACATGATTTCAGAAACTGCTTCATTCTGGTTTCAATTGTCATCTTCTTTTTGCCCAATGTTTTCTGGTCGGCTGACACAATTTCCGACGTTCAATCCAACCGTGGGGTGAGATTTTCATGTTTCTTGGTAATAATCAAGGCCGTTTTGCGTCTATTTGGCCCATGCTGACACAATTCATGGTTTTTAACCCTATTAGGCCGCAGCGGCCCAATAGGGGGGGGATGGGGAAACGGGTGTGGAGAGAGGTAGGAAGTAAGAGGTGAGAAGTAATAAGGAGGGGAGGTGGAGGGATCGCTCAACGCTCAACGCCGAATGCCCAACGCTGAAATGGGCGGCCGGCTCGTAGCGCCGGCCGTACGGGCTGGGGCCGGAGGGTGGGCGGCAGGCTTCGTAACCGGAGTAGAGGACGTGTCGGCGGTGATCTTACGCATGTGCTGAACAAGCCGGGGGTGTCGGTGCACAGCCCGCTGGATCAGTTGGGGTGAGGGGCGTGATTTGGGATTGGGGATTTTAGATCATAGATTTTAGACGTGGGATTTGGGAGAATGGGAACTCGCGAGCGGGGAAGGTTCAAAGAGAGAGGAACGCTCGACGTTCAGGTTGGGAAGCGCCTGACGGCGCCACTACGAACGAGAGAACGCACGAGGTTAAACGCGAGACGCAAGTGAGGGACGAAGCCATGCGGAAGTGTGTGATTGGGGCGGTTGTCGGATTGCTTCAGGCGGGCGCCTTCGGCGCGCCGATCAGCACGGCGGTGACGAACAGCGCGGCGCCGATCGCGTTCGAGCGCGCGGGCGCGCTGGTGGGCGCGGCGGTGTTCGGCCATCCCGGCACGTATGACGGGATCCCGTTCGCCGAGTGGCGCCCGTCGGGCCGGTCGCCGTTTGCTCTCGGCGACGGCGTGTACGTGGTCATGGACTCCAACGGGTACCCGGTGACCGACCTCGGCGGAGGCGGGCCGTATCAGACGGAGCTGTACGCGAGCGGGGACGGCGCGCAGACGCTGACCTTCACGGGCCTGGCGACCAACAAGACCTACGCCTTTCAGTTCGCGCACTTCGAGAAGCGCGCGGGCGACTGGTCCCGCTATGAAGGCGACCAAGTCTTCATGACCGCCGACAGCTGGTCAGCCAAGCAGCGGCTCGTGTTCGGGCCGGGCAAGACCGGCGAAGCGGCGTGCAACTACGCGCTGCTCACGGTCACCGTGACGGACACGCCCAGCCTGTGCTACACGATGCCGAGGCCCGGCGCGCGCGGCCCGTCGATGAACGGGTTCAGCGTTCGCGTGGTCGGCGTGCAGCCGCCGTCCTCGGCGGTGCCGCCGCGCGCGCTGCCCGCGCGTACGGCGAACCTGAAGCTGCCGGCCGACATCAGCGAGGTGCTGTTTGTCAAGCGCCTCACGTACTCGGCCAACCACTACTACACCGAGTATGTGAACAGCGCGTGGACGCCGGGCGGCAACCTGTGCCTGCTGGACGTGAAGAGCGGCGCGGTGCGCGAGCTGGTTCCGGCAATGGCCTCGGGCGTGTTCGAGCGCTTCGACCTTTCGTTCGACGCCAAGCGCGTGGTGTTCGCCTGGAAGAAGGGGCCGCAGGACGGCTACCGGATCTACGAGGTCGGCGTGGACGGCAAGAACCTGCGGCAGCTCACGTTCCCGCCGCCGGAGGAGGCTGAGCTGGAGCGTCGGTATCGGGTCGACCCCAACTATCACCACGGGACCGATGATTTGTCGCCCTGCTACGTGCCTGACGGCGGCATTGTCTTCATCTCCACGCGCTGCCAGTTCGGCATCCTGTGCGACGCGCCCGACAATTTCACGACCACGGTGCTCTACCGCATGGACGGCGACGGCAAGAACCTGGTGAAACTGAGCAACAGTTCGGTCAGCGAGACCGGGCCGTCGATGCTGCCGGACGGCCGCGTCCTGTACACGCGCTGGGAGTACGTGGACAAGGGGGCCGTCAGCGTGAAGGGGCTGTGGGCGATGCGGCCCGACGGGACGGCGTCGGTCGAGGTCTACGGCAACGACATCGCGCTGCCGCCGACGCTGAACTTCGGGCGGGCCATTCCGGGACTGTCGCAGGGCTACGTGGTGATGGGCGTGCCGCACTATCCGCAGAGCAGCGTGGGCACCGTGATCCGGCTGGACCTCACCAAGCCGATCCGGTCGCGCGAGCCGATGACGTGGATGACGCCGTACGTGGACATCCGGACTGAGGGCGGATTCCATTTCGAGGACGCGGCGGGCACGTGGGACAAGGACGCCAAGGGGGTCGGCCCGCTGTTCGCGGACGCGTATCCGCTTTCGGCCGCGCTCTTCCTCGTGGCGCACAAGCCGAAAGGGCCCGCGTGGAACGCCGCCGCCGGCTACGGCCTCTACCTGCTCGACGAGAGCGGCGCGGTGTGCGAGCTGTACCGCGACCCCGCGACCTCGTGCTGGCGGCCGGTGCCGCTGCGCGCGCGGCCGGTGCCGCCCGTGCCCTCGACGCCCGTGAACGCGGAGCTGGCGGCGCGCGGCGAGGCGGCGTGCATGGTGGCTGACGTGTACCACGGGCTCGAAGGCGTGCCGCCCGGCACGGTTAAGTACCTCCGCGTGCTGGAGCAGGTGCCGCGGCCGTGGGCGGCGCAGAACAAGGACAACAGCGACGAGTACGATCAGCAGCACATCGTGGTCTCCAAGGACACGCATCTGGGGCTCAAGGTCCAGCACGGGGTGGTGCCGGTCGAGGCCGACGGGTCGGCGCACTTCGTGGTTCCGGCCGACGCGAACATCGTCCTGCAGGCGCTCGATGAGAACGGGTTCGCGCTGCAGACCGAGCGCACCTTCGTGAACTACCGGCCGGGCGAGGTGCGGGCGTGCATCGGCTGCCACGAGACGCCCGAGAGCGCGATGGCGCAGGGCGACAAGGTGCGCGAGAACCGGCTCGCGTTCCGGCGCGCGCCCTCGCGGCCCGGGCCGCAGGCGGGCGAGGCGCGGGGGCCGCGGCCGCTGCACTACGCGACGGACGTGCAGCCGCTCTTCGACCGGCGCTGCGTGTCGTGCCACGGCGGCGGAGAGAAGCTGGCGGGCGGGCTGGACTTGCGCGGCGCGCCGACGCAGAAGTTCTGCGTCTCGTACGAGTCGCTGGTGCCCGAGCGCCGCAAGGGCAAGGACAACCGCGACCGCGGCCTGCTGGGGCTGGTGATCGGCGAGAACCACCCCAAGACCGGCAACGTCGACTACCTGCCGGCGGGCTCGCTCGGCGCGCGCACGAGCGTGCTGGGCGCGCTGCTGAGCCGGGGGCGGATCGCGCTGGCCGACCCGGCGCAGCGCGCGCGGGCGGAGCGGCTGGCCAAGGGCCACGCGCAGGTTTTGGCGAAGCTGACGGACGCCGAGACGCTGCCGGTGATGAATTGGATTGACACCAACTGCCAATATTACGGAAGCTATTGGGGAAGGCGGGACTTGCGCCATCAGGGCGCGCCGGATTTCAGGCGCGTGCCGACCTTCGAGGAGGCGCGGAGCCAGCGGCCGCCGGAATGGGCCGTTCGGTAGGGACGTTGCCTCGTCGCGGGCGCGGACGGCAGGGGCTGCCGTCCCTACCGGGCGGGGCTGGGGCGCTGCGGCTTCGGCTCGCGCTGGAGGGCCCGCCTCCGTGCGGGCCGCGGACGCGTCAGGCCGCCGGTTCTTGGAGCCGAGAAGACTGTGTGTAACGAACAAACAAAGGAAGAACAGAGATGAATACGAGAGCGATGATGGGTGCTTTGGGTGTGGCGGCGGCGCTGGCGCTGGCGGGCGGGTGCGCGTGCCCGATGAAGTCGTGTTGCCCGATGGCGGCGAAGAAGGGTTCGGTCGCCTTCGATAACGCCTCGTTCTACGGCAAGGACGGCAAGTTCGACGCCGAGAAGGGCAAGGACGCGGTGATGGCGCTGGCCGCCTATCACGGGTATCCGACCTTCCCGGGGATGCGCGAGCAGATCTGGGTCTCGGACTACAACACCGGGCAGTTTATGAAGCTCGGGCTCGCGGCGATCATGTTCAAGAACAACGAGGAAGACCGCTACATGCTGATGGACCTGTTCCTGATGCCCGGGCAGATGCTGCCGGAGCACTGGCATGAGGACGGCGACAAGAATCCGGCCAAGCGCGAGGGCTGGCTGGTGCGTTGCGGGCTCTCGCACATCGTGGGCGAGGGCGAGCCGAACCTGGGCGCCGGCGTCACGGTTCCTGCGATCCACATGAATGGGACGGTGACGGTGAAGCACGAGACCGTGGCTAAGGCGGGCACCTTCGTGCCGCTGTCGCGCGTCTACTCGCGCCACTGGCAGCTGGCCGGGCCCGAAGGCGCGATCATCACGGAGGTCGCGAACGTCCACACCGACAGCGCCGTGCGCCACTCGGACAAGGCGCTCAACGACTTCTTCCTCGGCAAGAAGTAGGCGGCCTAGAAATGGGCGATTCTCTGGCGAGCGTCCACGCGAGCCGTATCGCTACAGCAATTCTAAATTTGACCCGCCGCGCGCTGTGAGAAGGCTCTCACGAGCCCACAAACGGAAACGCCTCGCTTTCGCACGTTTGTAGTGGCGCCGTGAGGCGCTTTCTAGTCAAATTCAGAATTGCTGGTGTCGCAGGGCCATGCCGGCCGCACATCAGGTAAAACCGATTTCGCGTGTCGGCGGGCTCGTCGCGCCCGACGTACTGTGCGCGGGCCGTCCGTCCGATCGCCAACCTCCGGGTGCCCGATTCTCAGCGAAGCAAGAGCAGCGTGCGGGGCGAGGGCGGCCACTGGGTGCGGAGGAAGCCGGCGCCGGTCAGGTAGGGCGAGAGGCGGCTCGCGCCGTAGACGCCCTCCAGCTTCTGGTTGCCGTTGACCGTGAGCGTGTGGACGGTCTGCGTGCCGACGTAGGCGAGGTCGACGGAGGCTCCGCTTAGGATCGACACGTTTGCGGCGGGCGGCAGGACGGCGGGGCCGGCGAGGCGCAGGACGCCGTTGCTGGCGACCGTCGTGCCGGTGTAGGCGTTCGTGCCGGCCAAGACGAGTGTGCCGACGCCGGTCTTGACGAGCGAGGCGCCGTTGTTAAACTGGCCCAGGTTCATCAGCGTGCCGGCGCGCGCGTTGAGGACGTCGATGCGCTGTGTGGCCGTGCCGATCACGTGGCCGGTCATGTCCAGCGTTCCGCCGTTGAGGTTGATCGTGCTGAGGCTGTTGCTGCCGAGGTCGCGTATGTCGGCGTTGCAGGCGAAGGTGCCTCCGTTGACATTGAGAGTGCCGGTAGCGGAGCCGCCCCCGCTTTGGGAGGCGAGCGAGAAGGAACCGCCGGAGAGCACCGTGAAGACGCCGCCGCTGACCGTCAGCGTAGCCGTGGCCGCACCGGTGCGGATGCCGCTCTTGGCCGCCATGAGGAGGTTGCTCGCGGTGAACGTGCCGCCGTCGAAGGAGAGGTTGCCGGTGGCTCCGCCGTTGTAGTTTGTCACCGACGTGTTGTTGTCTTCCTTGCCGAGGATCAGCGTTCCTGCAACGACCGTGGCGAGATGACCCCGCAAGTCGAGCGTGCCGACCGGCGTGGCGGAGGTGCCGGTGGCGGTCTTGGCGCCGAGCGTGAGATCGGCGGCGGGCCTGGTGCGGCCAATGAGCGTCAGCGTGCCCGGCGAGCCGGCGGCCTGCGAGGCGAACTTGAGGGTGCCGCTCGACTTGGAGAGGCCGATGTTGACGGTGTTGGCGGCGATCACGTTCGCGCCCGCGCCGAGGACGACCGTGCTCGTGCCGCCATTGCTGCCGCTGGAGTGGCCGATCTGCACGGCGGTGGACGCGACGGCGTTGCTGGTGTCGGAGAGCGTGAGCTGGCCCGACGTCGTCTGCCCGAAGCCGACGCGCAGCTCGCTGAGCGGCGCGTCGGGGGTGCCGAACGACACGCAGGCGAGCCCCGCGAGGTCGAGCCAGCAGGCGTTGTAGTAGTTCTGCGTGGACTGGGCCTTGCCGACTGTGACCAGCGCGGCGGCGTTCGTCACGAGCAGGCTGCCGCCGCCGAAGATGCGGCAGCGCGTGGTGCTGTTGGTGCCGGAGTCGGTGCCGACGGTGAGCCCGCCAAGGCCGGTGAGCGCAAGCGTCTGGCCGGGCGCGACGGAGACGAGGTTGGTGAGGGCCGCGTTGGTGCTGGCGACCAGGACGGTGGCGAGGGTCTGGCTGAAGGCGCCGAGCGCGAGGGCGCCCGCGCCGGCGGTGGTGCCGAGGGTCACGGCGCCGGACACGGGGAGGGCGTCGGTCGCGCCGAGCAGCAGCGTTCCGCCGCTGACGGTCGTCGCGCCGCTGTAGGTGCTCGCGCCGGAAAGGGTCAACGTGCCGCGCGTCTGCGCCAGCGCGAGGCGGCCGCCGTTCGGTCCGTCGGCGAGCGCGCCGCTGATCGTGCAGCCTGCGGCCGAGGCGGCGGTGCCCTGCGCGAGCGTCTGGGTGGCGCCGGTGCCGGCGGTGCCGGCGATGGGGCCGGTGAAGGTCGCGCCCGCCGCGTCGCCGGCGAGGGTGGTGTCGGCCAGCAGCGTGAGCGGGGCCGAAAGGGTGGCGGAGGCTGTGGCGAGGCGCAGGGCGCCGCGGCCTTCGGCGTTGCCGGAGCCCCGGACGGAGACGCCCGCGAAGCTGGCCGCCGCGTTGGAGAGCATGAGCGTGGTGCCAGCGTCGATCTGCACCGTCGCGGCGGGCGCGAGGACGCCGCCCGCGTCCCACTTGTCGCCGGTGGCGCCCGCGCCCGCGAGCTGGACAATGCCGGCGAAGCCAGTTGCGCCGGGCAGCGCGGTGGCGCGGGCCGTGGCGCCGGAGGAGAAGTTCAGGCGGAGCGTGCCGGTGCCGGAGAAAGCGTTTGTCTTTGCGACGAGGCCGGCGACGGTGCTGACGTTGTCCAACTGCAGGGTTGCGCCGGGGCCGATCGCGACGGGGCCGGTGCCGAGGCCGCTCTGGCTGGCGGAAAGGGTGGCGTAGGTGGTGCCGGCGCCGCTGGCGAGGGCGAGGCCGCCGCCGTAGGTGTTCGCGCCGGTGAGGCTGAGCGAGGCGGCGCCGGATTTGGCGAGCCCGCCGCCGCCCTGTAGCGGGCCGCTGAGGAGGAAGGCGGCCGAGCCGTCGCCCTCCACGGAAACGGTCGTGACGAGCGTGGCGGCATTGGCGAGCGTGTAGGTGAGCCCGTCCGGGCCGGCTTCGGCGTCGAGCCTGAGCGCGGGCGCGACGGAGCCGTTGCCGAACGCGAGCGGCTGCCCGACGAGCGCGACGGCGGCCGCGCCGCTCGCGGGGCCTGTGCCCGCGAGGCGCAGGATCGCGAGCTGGAAGGTGCCTGCGTTGTTATTGGTGGCGGTGAGGGTGCCGGGCTCAAGGGCCTGGCCGGGCAAGAACTCCACGGCGCCATTGGTGTGCGAGAAGGCGGGCGTGCCGGCGAGCCAGCTTGCGCCTTGCGTCCACGGGAGCGCGGCGCCGGCGGCGGTGTTCGTCCAGACGCTTGAGGCGACGACGGAGAGGACGAACGAGTCGCTGGCGGTGTCGATGCCGTCGCTGACGGTGAGCGTGACGGTGGCGGTGCCGGTCTGGTTCGAGGCGGGTGTGAGCGTGACGGTGCGTTCCGCGCCGCTGCCGCCGAAGAGGATGCGGTTGGTGGGCATGAGCGTGGCGTTGGATGACGCGGCCGAGAGGGTCAGCGCGGCGGCGTCTGTCTCGGCGTCGCCGACGGTGAAGGGGATTGGCCCCGTGGAGGTGTTGGCCGCGACGGTTAGGTTTGTGACGTCGCTGAGCACGGGCAGCGACGCGAGCGCGAGCACGACGTCGTTGCCGGTGCCGCCTGCGTAGGTGATGCGCCACCGGTAGCCGTCTTCGACAAAGGCGCTGTTGTTCGGCTTGTTCGTGAAGGTGCCGCTGACAGCGCCCGCGCCCGTGCTGTTGATGAGGGTGAAGGCGCTGGCGGAGGGAAGGCCCGTGCCGGCCTGGAGGTCGAGCGCGCCCGCGAGGGTGACGGCGCCTGCCACGGCGAGCGTGTCGTACTGCGTGCCCGCCGCGGGGCCGTCGATGCGGACGGAGAGCCGTCCGCCCGCGTGGACCGCGAGGCTGCCCGCGATGCTCGGTGCGCCAGAAGGCGCGAGGGTGCCTGTCGCGACGGTGAGGTTGCCCGCCAGGTTGCTGAGGAGCGCGAGGGTGCCGTTGCTGACGGTGGTCGCGCCGCTGTAGGTGTTGGTGCCGGCGAGCGCGAGCAGGCCTGCGCCGACCTTGGTGAGGGCGTACGAGCCGGAGACCGGCGCGCCGATCTGGATGTCGCCGCTGCCGCCGACCACGGTGTTCGCGCCGAGGGCCATGCTGGAGAGGTGCGCCGTGGCAAGCGTGCCCGCGCCGCTGCCGAACGAGACGGAGGGGGCTGCTGTGTAGCCGGAGCCGGAGGAGGTGAGCTGGAGGCCGCTGACGGTGAAGTTCGTGGCGTTGCCGACGCCGCTCGGGGCGACGCCAGGGGTGAGGATTGTCCCGCCGGAGAAGGCGAGGGCGGGGGCGCTCGAGTAGCCGGTGCCTGCGCTGGTGATCGTGATGCCGCTGAGCACGCCGTTGGTGAGCGTGGCGGTGACGGCTGCGCCGCTGCCGCCGCCACCGCTGAGGGAGACGCTGGGGGCAGCCGAGTAGACGGTCGTGCCGGGCGAGAGGGTAAAGCTGGCGGCGGTGAGGCCGAGCGTGGCGACGGCGGACGCGCCCGAGCCGGGGCCGCTGAACGAGACGGAAGGCGCCGCGCTGTGCGTGCCGCCGGAGGTGACCGTCACAACCGAGACCGCGCCGCCGGCAAGGCTGGCGGGCTCTGCGGCCGTGTTCACCAAGGCGCCCGCGCCGCCGACGCCGCTGCCGCGCACGGTCAGGATCTCGGTGACGTCCGCCTGGCCGCCGAGGTCCAGCGTCGAGCCGGAGGCGAGCGTACAGGCGCCGTTGTTGTTGCCGTACACGAGGCCGCCGCGTCCGAGCGCAAAGGGGTGGCCGAGGGCGAGCGTGCCGGCGTTGAGCGAGGTCGCGCCGGAATACGTGTTGGAGCCTGCCAGCAGCCAGCGCCCCGCGTCGCTCTTCGAGGCCGAGAGCAAGTTGACGCCGCCGTTGGTGATCGCGCCAAAGATGGCGCCGTTGCCTGTGCCGGCGAGCTGCAGCGTGCGGCTCGTGGTGTTGGGCCCGAGCGTGCCGGTCAGGGTAAGCGTGCCCGCAGAGGACGTGATCTTCGTGTCGCCGCCGCCGCCGGTGAGGGTGATGTCGCCGCGCAGCGTGTTGTCGCCGGCCTCGTTGATGATCGCGCCGTCGGCGTGGCTGGTTCTGTACGTGATCGCGGCGGGCAGGTCGATGGGCGTGGACGAGCCGTCAAGGCGCAGCTGCGGCGCGCCGGCGGTGCCGTTGTAGAGGCTGATCTGCTTTTCGCCGTCGCCGAGCGCGGCGCTCCCGGTGATGCGCAGCGCGCCGGAGTTGACGGTCACACCGCCGGTGAACGTGTTGGTGCCGCTCAGCACGACGGTGCCGCCGTTCTTCGGGCAGTCGACGTAGAGGCTGCCCGCGCCGCTGATGGCGTTGGGCACCGCGAGCGTGCCGGTGCGGTCAAAGCGGAGCTGGCCGTCGTTTTCCACCGGCCCCGCGCCGAGCGTGCCGGTGGCGCCGTCAGCACCGATCTGAAGGGTGCCCTCTTGGATGACCGTGTCGCCGGAGTAGGTGTTGGTGCCGGACAGCGTGAGCGTCTTGTTGCCCGCCTTGACGAGTCCACCGGGGCCGGAGACCGGCCCGCCGATGCGGAAGGTCGCGGTGCCGGCGCCGTCGACGGTCGTGTCGGCGCTGAGCGTAACGGGCATGGCCAGCAGGTAGGTCAGGCCGGAGCCGGCAGTGGCGTCCAGGCTCAGGCTGGGCGCGGTCAGCCCGTTGTTCTGGAAGGCCAGCGGGCCGCCCGTGAGCGTGACGGTCGCAGCGGAGCTGGCCGTGCCGGCGAGCGAGAGCGCGTTCAGCGTGAAGTCGCCGGCGCTGTCGTTGCGCGAGGTGACCGCGCCGCCGGCCAGGGTCTTGGCGGTGAAGAACTGCAGCGTCGCGCCGCGGCTGGCGGTGGGGGTCGCGTTGCCGGACCAGCTTGAGGCCGTGCTCCACGGCAGGGTGGCGCCGGCCGCCGCGTTCGTCCACACGTAGGTGCTGGGCGCGCTGGCGAGCGTGATCGTGCCGGTTGCGGTGAGCCCGCCGAGGTGGCGGGCGGTGAGTCCGCTGGCCAGCGCGGCGATCTCGGTCGCGGTCAGTGCGGCCTTGTGGACGGCGAGATCGTCGAGCCGGCCGTCGAGCCAGCGCGGGGCGTAGGCCGCGTTCGTATCCGTGTGGCCGCCGAAGATGAGCGGGTACGTCTGGTTGAGCGACAGCGAGTAGGAGGCGTCTTCGCCGGCCAGCGCCCCGTTGAGGTAGAGCCTCATCGTCGTGCCGCTGCGGACCACGGCGACATGGTGCCATACGCCGGGCGCGGCGTTGGTGACGATGTTCACGTCAGGGCCGGGGAAGTGCTGGAGCGAGAGGGATGACGCGCCGTCCGCCACGAGATAGAGCTCCTCGTTCGTGCCGTAGCCATCGCCGTTGTTGAGGTGCCAAACCATGTCCTCGTTCGCGCTGTCGCGGCGTTTGAACCAGCCGGAAATCGTCCAGTTTCCGGTACTGAAATTGAGTTCGTTGGAGGCCACGACACGGCTGAGCCGGGCCGCGTTGGCGCCACCGTTCTCGGCGAGGTCGAGGCTGCGCCCGTCGCGGGCGAAGGCCGCGGGGGTGTCGGCCTGGAGCGTCGCGGCGCCGGTGCCGACCGCGTCGAGCGTGCCGTCGCGGCCGAGGCCCGACGCGTCGGCGACCGCGTTGGTGGCTGTGGCGTCGGGCGGCTCGAAGTCGTACACGAGCAGCGTGCGCGTGTCGGGGCCGGCGTCGGTGGCGGCGAAGCTGAAGAGCGGCACCCCGGTGAAGCCGGGGGTGGGGGTGAAGCGGGCGGTGTGGCCGTCGGCCAGCAGGGCCACGGTGCCGTTGACGGCGCCTGAGACGGTGAAGCGCAGGTGTTCGGGCGGGGTGGCGTCGTCGGTGGCATAGCCGCGCAGATCGACGTCCACGTAGCCTGCGAGGTCGCCGAAGGCGTTGCCGTCCGCGGCGACGGGCGCGTCGTTGGCGGCCGCGAGGTTCCAGGCGCTCAGGGCGGTCAGAGCCGGCGGCGCGGCCGGGGCCGACTCTCCGCTGGCCAGCGGCACGAACCAGACGGCGAGCGTGGTGTTCGTCACGCCGGCCAGCTTGATCGCGAGCTTCTTGAAGCCCGTATTGGCGTTCTGGTTGGTCGGGTTCGGCGACGTAGCCAGCGGCACGGCGTTCGTGATCAGGAAGGTGCCGCCGCCGCTGAGGATCTTGCACCAGAGGCGGTCCGAGCCCTGGGTCATCATCGCCGAGGTGCCCCCGGGCTCGATCTCCACGGTGGTCGCGGGATAGGCGTAGTGCGCGAACCACCAGACGGTCTTGCCCGTGGACGCCTGGATCTCGTCCTGGAGCAGCATTTCGTTGCGTGCGCCGAGCAGGCGGGTGCCGCGCCAGACGCGCGTCATGCCGCTGTAGACGGGCGTGAGGTCGTGGATCGCGAAGCTGCCGGAGCCGCCGGGCTCGCTCGCGTAGGCGACGAGCGGCGCGACGGCGTTAAGCACCATGTCGGCGTTCGCGCTGGGATTGATGGTCAGCGTGTTTTGACCCTCGGGGCGCATGCGGTAATAGTCCCAGCGGTCGATGCCTGTGCTCGGCGTGTCGCTGAAGTAGCCGGGGAGCGCGTAGTTATCGCCGCCGAGGTCGTGGAACCAGCGCTTGCCGAGCGCGTCGAGCACGAAAGTTCCGGCGTCGAGGTTGCCGTGCGACGCGCCCATCTCGCCGCCCTTGCAGCCGATGAATGTCGTGCGGCTGCCGCTCCACGTGCCGCGCAGCGTGACCATCTCCTGCGGCTGGAAGGCGGTGCCCGACTCGCCGTGGAAAGCCATATCGGGCTGCGTGTCGAGGTCGGTGAGCGAGGCGGCCTGGCCGTCCCACCAGAGCGCGTCCAGCGCGCCGCCGCTGCCTTGGTTCTCCCACCACGCGTAGAGCGGCTGGCCATAACGCCGGGCGAACCACTGGTAGACGGGGCCGCGCGAGGCGCCGCCCGCGCTGGCGTCGGCATAGTTGAAGATCTTGCCCGAGGGGCCGAGTGCGAAGATGGGGGCGAGGCCCGTCTCGGAGAGGTCGACGGTGGCGCCGATGCCGAAGTCGCTGCCCAGCGCCCACTCGAGCGCGGCCAGCATGCGGATGCCGTACTCGGTGGTGTAGCCCCAGTAGCCCGGGCCCTCGTACCACGCGCCGTTGTCGGTGGTGAAGTGCTTCCAGACGGGCCGCGTGGAGTTGATGGCGCGGTTGAGGATGTTCTCGACGAGGGACTCGCTCTCGGTGCCCAGCGCGAGCGCGCCCATGGAGAGGCCGCCGTTGCAGACCATGTTCCAGTTGTTGCCCGAGCTTTGCGACCAGCCGACGTTGGCGGTGTACTGGGATAGCCCCGCGTTGAGGCCGTTGGTGATGATCGCGCCGCGGATTACGGCGCGGCGGTCGGCGGTCCAGTAGTGGTAAAACCAGTCGTAGCCGATGGCGCAGGCGTGGGTCATCTCGGCCGTGTCGAGGAAGTGCGCGGGGTGCCAGTCCGGGAAGGCGGCGACCGCGCTCAGCTCCTCCCACGCGCGCTCGGCGTACTGGCTGTCGCCGGTGAGCTGCCAGGCGACGCCGAGCTTGTATAGGCGGTCTTTCGCGGTGCGCGACTGGTCGAGGATGGTGTCCCGCACATCCTGCGTGTAGGTGACGGGGTCTTGCGTGAGGATCGTGTTCGCGCCGCTGATGGCGCTCTGCGCCCAGGTCTTGGGCTGGCTGGCGGCGGCGCTCTGCCAGGAGTCGCGGAGGCGCGCGAAGCGCTCGGTGGTGGCAAAGAGGCGGGGGTGCCCTTGCGCCAGGGTGTTCAGCAGCGCGGCCTCAGACGGCTGCGCGTTGGTCAGCCCCGGCTGCACGAGCGCGCTGCCGGGCACGACGCTGAACGCGGCGTCGCCGGGCTTCATCCAGCCCACGCTCCAGTGGTCGGAGCCGGTGCTCTCTTTGTGCAGCAGCTCCACGTAGTAGCGCTGGCCCTGCGTCAGCGTCCGCGGCGCGGACTGCTGCGAGGGTTGGGCGTCCCACACGCGGAAGCTGGTGGCGTTGGTCACGCTGGCGATGAGAGCCTTGTTGTTCGTGGTCGAATCGGCGCTCAGGTAGAGCTGAGCGACGTCGTCGCCGCTGACGGCAAAGGTGTAGCTGCCCGACTCAGGCGGCACGATGTAGCCGGTGACGCGCGTGCCGTAGGCGTTGGTCCAGCTCTGCGCCAGGCACTCGAAGGTGGTGATGAACTCGCGGCCGCTAGGCTTGCTCGGGTAGTTCGCGTTGGCGGTGAGCGAGGTGATGGCGCCACCGGAGATCCCGGCCCAGTGCTCCTTGAGGAGCGCGCCGCCGGCCTTCTCGACGCGGGCGGAGAAGAGCCGCTCCGCTGGGATCACCTCGCGGGCGCGTGAGGCGCAGGACCACTCGAGTTTGGCTCTGGCGCTGCCGGACTGCTCCACGAGCTCGAGCCGAATGTTGACGCGCTGGCCGGCGTGGAGCGCGACCTGCCCGCGGAACTCCTGCGACGTGTAGAAGGTGCGCAGCGCGACGAGCTGGTCGTTCACCCAGAGGCGCGCGCTGTCGTCGGCCGCGACGATGAAGGTGTAGAGCTCGGAGAACGCCGGCTCGATCTGGCCAGACCACACAACGGAGAAGGTGTCGCCGCTGGTCAGGGCGGTGCCGGAGGGGATGGACGTGCCCCAGTCGAAGTTCACGGTTGCGTCGACGCGCGTGGTCTTCAGCGTTCCGAAGGTCGCGGTGTCGTAGTACTGCCCAGTCAGGCCGCTCGCGGCGTGAAGGCGCGGCGCGGCAAGCAGGCACGCAGCAGCAAGCAGGAGTCGCGTGCAGCATACGAGCGCCGCGCACGTGGGGCGCGTCACAAATCGGTCGGATAACACTCTCATATTTTGCAATCCTGTCGCAGGCCCTAAGCAGCAGCACACCCCGTCAACGCATACGTTACACCACGCGCGCGCGCGGCGTCCAGCGAAACAGCGATTCTCACCAGGGCCTAAATGCCAGAGACGGACTGAAGGCAGGCCTCCCCGCGTTTCATTCCGTGCTCGTAGTCCGGGCTTCGGCCCGCTTCTTCCGGAATCGGGCTGGCCAGAATGAGAATGGCGGCCCGCGAAGCCCTCGCGGCTCCAGCAGGTCGGCGCCACGAAACGCGGTGCGCCCGGGTGTTTCCTGCGTGTTTCCGTTGACGTTAGGCGTGCGGAGAGATAAACTATTATCACCTGACAAGATTCTATTGGAAAGGAACGCAAGATGAAAAACCTGTTCTTCATAGCTGCCTGTATCGTCGGCGGTCTTCTGTCCGGCTGTGTGGTGTCCGATCCGTGGGCTCCGCAGTATACGAGTCCCGTTGTGGTGGATCCGACTCCGACTTATGTCACGCCGGCACCGCGCGCGCCGAAACCGATTGTGGTGGATCCGGTGCCGTTCATCGTTCCGCCGGTTGATCTCCGCCCGGGAAGGCCTGCCGATCCGATTCGTATTACGCCAAACCCGCACGGAACACCCCACTTTAACCCCGGCCGGGGCCAGCATGGGATTCCCCAGCATCAACCGTCGCCTCAGCTCCAGCATCAGCCCTCGCACCAGCCTGGGCATCAGCCCTCGCATCAGCCCTCGCATCAGCCTGGCCAGCAGCTCCAGAAGCAGCCTGGGCAGCAGATCCAGAAGCAGCCTGGGCAGCAGATCCAGAAGCAGCCTGGGCAGCAGCAACAGCAGCAGCAGCCTGGGCAGCAGCAAAAGCCTAAGCAGGAGCAGCAACTTCAGACGCAGCCGAAGCACCCCTGATTCGTGCGAGGAGGGGGCGGTGGGCTGAAGCGCAGAGCCGCGACTGCATGCAGGCTCGTGACGAAACGCGCGTCGTCGTGCCGTCCGGTCATGCCGGCGGCGCGACGAGTTCGTTTGCGAGCGGGGGGCTGGGCGGCCGTGAAGAAGCGCGTTCTGAGGAATGTGAGCCAGTGACACTAAACCGTTGAATGGGGGGGATATGAAACAGTCCGCGTCTGCATCCGTCGTGTGTGCCCTGCTTCTCTGTTCAGCCGCTGTCCGTGCGGACGTCATGCTTCCGCCGGCCATTTCCGACCACATGGTGATCCAGAGCGGGGCTGCCGCGCCGATCTGGGGCAAGGCTTCGCCGGGCGAGGCGGTAACGGTCTGCATCGCCGGACAGACGAAGACGGCGACCGCCGACGCGCAGGGCCAGTGGAAGGTGACGCTCGACCCGCTGAAAGTCGCCGAGGGGCTCACGCTCACCGTGAAGGGCAAGAACGCGATTGAGGTTCAGGACGTGCTGGTCGGCGAGGTGTGGCTGGGCTCCGGCCAGTCGAACATGGACATGCACGTCAACAGCTACACCAACAACGACCCCGTTCTGGCTCAGGCGGCCGCGACGAGCTATCCGAAGCTACGCCTGCTCCACAAGGGCCGCAAGGGGTGGGAAGAGGCTACGCCCGCTAACAACGCCCAGTTCTCGGCGCTGCTCTTCGCGTTCGGGTTCCGCCTCCAGCAGGAGCTGGGCGTGCCGGTCGGCATCATGGTCGGCGCGGTGGGCGGCACGCCGTCAGGCTACTGGCTGACGGAGGAGATGTACCGCGGCGACGCGGCCTGCCGCGCGCAGGCGGAGGAGTTCGCGAAGACGTATGATTTTGCCGCGGCTCAGAAGAAGTACGAGGAGCAGCTCGCCGCGTGGAAGGTGGAGGCGGGGAAGGCGAAGCAGGAGAAGGTCAAGGTGCCTCGGCAGCCCGCCGCTCCGGCGAAGGCGGGCGAGTCCTCCGGCCGCATCGGCAACCTCTACGAGGCCCACGTGCGACCCTACGCGCCCTACGCGATCCGCGGCGTGCTGTGGGACCAGGGCGAGAGCGGCACGGCCATCACGGGCGTGGACCAGTTCAACGTCATGGGCGCACTGATCAAGGGGTGGCGCAAGGAGTGGGGCCAGGAGTTTCCCTTCCTCTATGTGCAGAAGACCAGCGGCGGCGGCGCGGCGTGGGATCCGGCAGACCCGGTGACGAAGAACGCGAGCACGTTCAGCCCGCTGCCCGCTCAGGTGCCCGGAGCGGGCGACGGCCTCTACCGCGAACTGCACATCAAGATCCAGCAGCATCCGAAGACCGCGATGGTCACAAGCACCGACCTCGGCAGCGGCGTGCACCCCATCAGCAAGTCGGGGTACGGCGCGCGCGCCGTGCGCGTGGCGCTGGGCTTCGTCTACGGCAAGCCGGTCGAGATCAGCGGCCCGGCCTACGCGTCGCACGCGGTGGAGGGAAACAAGGTGCGCGTCAAGTTCGCGCATGTCGGCCAAGGCCTCGCGGCCCGCCACAGCGACAAGCTGCAGGGCTTCATGGTCGCGGGCGCGGACAAGAAGTTCGTGTGGGCCGACGCGGCGATCGACGGCGACAGCGTGGTCGTGTCGAGCGCGGCGGTGCCGAGCCCGGTGGCGGTGCGCTACGCGTGGTCCGGCAACGCGCCGTGGGCGAACCTGTTCAACAAAGACGGCCTGCCCGCGCTCACCTTCCGCACCGACGACTGGAGGTGAGAGGCTTTGGCTGACGGAAGTCCGAGAGCAGCTAGGCTTCTGGCCGCGTTAGCGGTTGCGTTCGCTTGTCCGCCCGTGCGTGAGGCCTGCGCGGATGATTTGACGTGCGGCGCGCAGCGCTCCGGGAAAGTTCCCGCGGAGGTTCGGATCGCCTACGGTCTGGGCGAGTTCTACCAGAAGCACGCGGCGGTCGGCGAGCTGTCGGTGGTGGCCTCCGCGCGGGTGTCGGACTTCGCGCTGCACGAGGCGGCGTGGATTCTGGGACGCGTGATGGACGGGCGGGGGGACTTGCTGCGGACGATGGCCAGCAACGGCTGCCTGGTGGCTGTGATGGCGTGGAGCGAGTACACGACCGACCTGCCGCAGCAGCGGGGCCTGAAGCCGAAGGCGTACTGGGACAAGCGTGCGCGCGGGCTGGGCGGGGCGCTGGTCAGTTGCGGCGAAGAGAACCTGCTGGCCTATCCAGGCGACCCCTATCCGGACGAGAACATTCTGATCCACGAGTTTGCGCACGCGGTCTATGAGCAGGGGCTCCGCGCGGCCGATCCGACGTTCGACGCCCGGCTGAAGGCTGCCTACGCGCAGGCGATGGAGCGTGGCCTGTGGAAGGGCACGTATTCGGCGGAGAACCCCTCCGAGTATTGGGCTGCGGGGTCGCAGGACTGGTTCGGCCGCAAGCGGGAGAACGACGCCGCGACCAACCACGTCAACACCCGCGAGGAGCTGAAGGCGTACGACCCGTCGCTCGCCGCGCTGTGCAAGGAGGTGTACGGCGACCGCGCGTGGCGTTACCGCGCGCCTGCGGAGCGTGCGCCCGAGGGACGCGCGCATCTGGTCGGCAATGACTCCGCGAAAGCGCCGCGCTTCCGCTGGCCCGAGGAGGGGCAAGATGAATAGACTGCTGTTTGTGAGCATGGGCGTCATCTGCACGCTGGCAGCGGTAGAGACGCCCGGGCGCGAGGTTACCTTTCTCTCGACCTCGGATTGCCATTACCGCGAGCCGGATCATCCGCTCGGCTGTCATAACGACCAGAACCGCTTCACGATTGAGGCGATGAATAGCATCACGAATGTGGCGTGGCCTGCGTCGCTGGGCGGCGGGCTGGTCGCCGCGCCGCGCGGCGTGGTGGTGCTGGGCGACTGCATCGACGACGGCGACAAGAAGGTCGGCGGGCGGGTGTTCAGCCGGGAGCAGTACGACCTGTTTGTCGGCGATTTCGGTCTGGTCGGCAACGACGGCTTGCTGAAGTTCCCCGTCTTCGAAGGGTGGGGCAACCACGACGGGCCGCCCGAGGGAAAAGAGAAGTCGGGCTTCAGTTATCAGGCGAACCTCAAGAAGCGCAACGTGATCCGCAAGGGCAAGGGGCTGATCTCCAACCTCGCGAACAACGGTTTGCACTATTCGTGGGAGTGGGACGACGTCCATTTCGTGCACCTGAATTTTTATCCGGCCGACTCGCAGCGGGCCGGTGTAAAGTACTCGCCGGTGTGGCATGACCCGCAGGCTGCCCTGAGCTTCCTGAAGAGCGATCTGGCTGAAAAGGTAGGTGCGAGCGGCCGGCCGGTCGTGCTGCTCAGCCACTGTGGGTTTGACACCGACTGGTGGACGGCCGAGGACTGGAAGGCGCTCTACGAGGCGGCGCGGCCTTACCGGGTGGTGCTGTATCTCTACGGGCATACGGGCACGGGGCTCGTTCAGTGGGCGCCTGCGGGCGAGCCGGCGAAGTGGACGTGCATCAACGACGGCCAGACCGAAGCCGGTTTCTTTGTGATCCAGATACAGGGCGACCGCCTCCGCGCCGCCTATCGCCGCAAGGCGGGGTCGACCGTCGTGAAAGATCCCGGCGGTAAGGCGCGCCGCGAGTGGGCGGGAAAATGGGAGTGGCAACACGCGATGGAGTGGCCGTTGCGGGCAGGTGAGTAGGAGATCGGATTCTCATGACGGGTACGATTTTCGACATCAAGCGGTTTTCGATGCATGACGGCCCCGGAATACGCACCACGGTTTTCCTGAAGGGCTGTCCGCTGTCGTGCGTCTGGTGCCACAATCCGGAGAGTCAGGCTGTTGCGCCTAGCCTGCTGTATCGGCCGGAGCTGTGCCTGCGGTGCGGGCGGTGCGTGGCGCAGTGCCCGCAGGGCGCGTGGGTGGCGGGTGAGGGTGAAGCGCCCGTGCGGGACGGGGCGCGCTGCCACGCCTGCGGCGGGTGTGCGGAGGCTTGCCCGGCGGAGGCGATCACCCGCGTGGGGCGCGAGATCGGTGCCGACGCGCTCGTCGAGGTTTTGGCCAAGGACCGGCTGTTCTTTGACGAGTCCGACGGCGGAGTGACGTTTTCGGGAGGCGAGCCGCTGGGCCAGCCGGCGTTCTTGAAAGCGGTGCTGGAGCGTTGCCGACAGATGGGTCTGCACAGCGCGGTGGATACGTGCGGGTTCGCGTCGCGGCAGACGATGCGAGAGGTGGCCGAGCGCGCCGACCTGCTGCTGTACGACCTGAAGCTGCTCGACCCGGAGGCACACCGCCGCTACACGGGCGTTTCGAACGAGGACATCCTCGCGAATTTGCGCATGCTGGTCGCGGATGGCCAGCGCGTGGAGATCCGCATGCCGATGATCCCGGGCATCACGGATACGGCGGAGAATGTGACGGCTGCTGCGGCGTTTGTCGCGTCTCTGCCGTCGCCGCCGCGCGTGCGGCTGCTGGGTCACCACCACGCGGCGATGTCGAAGTACCGGCGCTTCGGCATGGAGCACCAGCTGGGCGAGATGGAAGATCCCTCGCCCGACCATATGGCGGAACTCGCGGCGCGCATGCGGGGCCTGGGCGTTGATGCGTTTGTGTAGGATTGCGGCGGCGATGGGCGCGGCATCCGCTTGACGGACAAGCCTCGACACTGCTGGGGCGGGTCAGTCAGCACGCGGGTAGCGCGTCGGGCGTCTTTAAGCGGAACCCGTTCACGGGGCCAAGAAGAGGCGCACATTTCTCACACCTCCGGAGGTGTGAGAATGGGATACATCACGTCATGTGCAGAGGGAGTGGGGGCAACGGCCCTCCTGGTGTATTTCTCTCTTTCCGGCTTCGGCCGGGCGTTTACAAGCGGCGGCGAAACGTGTACTCTAGTGCTCCAGTTCAGAAAGAAGGTGTGTGATGAATGATCGGGTTGCCAAGCTGCGCCAGGCCAGTTTCGAGGCCGAGCCGACTATTTCAACGGAGCGCGCCGTGTGGATCACGCGCTTCTACCGCGAGCACATCGGTAAGCACTCCGTGCCGGTCATGCGGGCCAAGGCCTTCGAATATCTCTATGCGAACCAGAATCTGTACATAGGCGGCGGCGAGCTGATCGTCGGCGAGCGCGGGCCGAAGCCCAAGGCGGTCTCCACCTATCCTGAGCTGACCTGCCACAGCGAAGAGGATCTGCGCATCCTGGGCAGCCGTAAGAAGACGCACTATGGAACCACGGAGGAGGACGTGCGCGTCTACCGCGAGGAGGTCATCCCCTTCTGGCGCGGCCGCACCATGCGCGAGCGGCTCTTCGCGGGGCTCTCGGACGCGTGGAAGGCGGCTTACGAGGCCGGGCTCTTCACCGAGTTCATGGAGCAGCGAGCCCCGGGCCACACCACCTTCGACGGCAAGTTCTACCAGAAGGGCCTGCTGGGCTTCAAGGCCGATATCGCCGCCGCGCGCGCCGCGCTCGACTTCCTGAGTGACCCCGAGGCCGCGCCCAAGCGCGAGGAGCTGACGGCCATGGCCATCGCCTGCGACGCGGTGATGACCTTCGCGCGGCGCCACGCCGAGCTGGCGGAGCGGATGGCCGCGGCCGAGCCCTGCCCGCAGCGTAAGGCCGAGCTGCTGCAGATCGCGGCGACCTGCCGCCGCGTGCCGGCCGAGGCCCCGCGCGATTTCCGCGAGGCGCTGCAGATGTACTGGTTCATGCACCTGGGCACCATCACGGAGCTGAATGGCTGGGACGCCATGAACCCCGGCCACCTCGACCGCTACTTCTATCCGTTCTATCAGCGCGACCTCGAGGCGGGCGCGCTGACGCGCGAGCAGGCCAAGGAGCTGCTGGAGTGCTTCTGGATCAAGTTCAACAACCACCCGGCTCCGCCCAAGGTGGGCGTGACGGCCGAGGAGAGCGGCACCTACAACGACTTCACCAACATCAACCTCGGCGGCATCCTGCCCGACGGCGGCGACGGCGTGAACGAGCTGTCCTACCTGATGCTCGAGGTCATCGACGAGATCCACCTGCTGCAGCCGCAGGCCAACCTCCAGCTCAGCCGCAAGAACCCGGATCGCTTCCTCAAAGCCGCCTGCGAGGTGATCCGCAAGGGCTACGGCTACCCCTCGGTCTTCAACGCCGACGGCGTGGTCGAGCAGATGGTGCGCTGCGGCAAGCGGATCGAGGACGCGCGCGAGGGTGGCACCAGCGGCTGCGTCGAGACGGGCGCCTTCGGCAAAGAGGCGTACGTGCTGACCGGCTACCTCAACACGCCCAAAATCTTGGAGCTTGCGCTGAACAACGGGCGCGACCCGCGCACCGGCAAGCAACTGGGGCCCGAGACGGGCGACCCGCGGCAGTTCGCGTCGCTGGACGACGTCTTCGCGGCGTTTGAGCGCCAGCTGCGCCATGTCGTGGATCTGAAGGTGGCGGGCAACGCCTTCATCGAGAGGATGTACGCCGCAGAGATGCCCGCCGTCTTCCTCTCCGTGCTGATCGACGACTGCATCAAGACCGGCAAGGACTACAACGCGGGCGGCGCGCGCTACAACACGAGCTACATCCAGTGCGTGGGCATCGGCACCATCACGGACAGCCTGTCCGCCATCGGAAAGCATGTGTTTGAGACGCATGCGCTCACGATGGGGCAGATGGCAGACGCTCTGGTGGCTGATTTCGCCGGCAGCGAGCCGCTGCGCCTGACGCTTTGGAACAAGACGCCGCGCTACGGCAACGACGACGACGCGGCCGACGGGCTCATGAAGCGGGTTTTCGAGGCGCTCTACTCGGCCATCGACGGCCGCCCCAACCTGCGCGGGGGCCAGTACCATGTCGACATGCTGCCGACCACTTGCCACATCTACTTCGGCTCGGTCCTCGGCGCGACGCCGGACGGCCGCAAGGCGGGCACGCCGGTTTCGGAGGGCATTTCGCCGGTGCAGGGCGCGGATCGCCAGGGGCCCACGGCCGTGGTCAAGTCAGCCGCCAAGATAGATCAGCTCCGCACGGGCGGGACGCTGCTGAATATGAAGTTCCTGCCCGGCACGCTGCGCGGGCAGGAGGGCATCGACAAGCTGACTAGCCTGGTGCGCAGCTACTTCCGCATGGACGGCCACCACATCCAGTTCAACGTCGTGGACGCGGACACCCTGCGCGAGGCGCAGCGGCGACCGCAGGAGTACCGCGACCTGATCGTGCGCGTGGCGGGCTACAGCGACTACTTCTGCGACCTGGGTCGCGAGCTGCAGGACGAGATCATCTCCCGCACCGCGCAGAGCGAGTTCTGAGGCGCGGCTGCGTGGGGGCGAACGCTGAACGGCAAAGTGAAGGCCAGGCTGGTCAGGCTCGCGCTGGGGGGCGAGGCTGCGCCGAGCCGCGGACCGAACGCTGAACGCCGAACGCCGAACGGCGAAGTGATGTCCAGGCTGGTCAGGCTCGCGCTGGGGGGCGAGGCTGCGCCGAGCCGCGGACGGCGGAGACGCCGTCCATCTCCGCCTTTGCCTAAATGGTGGCTGTCCATCAGCAGGCGGCCCGCACGGAGACGGGCCCTCCAACGCGAGAATAGCCGTTTCGAATCACCTCGCGCTGGAGGGACGACCTCCGTGACGTCCTTGCGCTCCAGGCCAAATACATTTCGGCGGTGGTATGAGGGCGCACCGGCGTTCCGTTGTCCCGTCGCCAGATAACGTAAGGATAGCCGACCTGTAGCTCCGCCGCTTCTGTCGGCGGAGAGGAGGCGTGTTTCCGGCGACACCGGAACTACAGAGCCAGCGGCCCATGGTCTAAGGCTAGCGTAGCGAGGGTTCTCGCGCCATTTGATTCACAGACGCTTGATACATGAATAAGTGCGAGCACTTGGCGAATAGCGTGGGTGAAGTGCTGTGCTGACAAGAATTTAGACGCGTCGGCCCTGTAGCGAGGGCTTGACCCCGTACAGCTCCTCCGTGTACGCTTCTAAATATTGGTATCCTGCGCCAGTTCATCTGTCGGGCCGGTGGATTGCGTCTGGACGCCTATAGTCGTTGGCGGAAGAAGAAATGATGGAAATCCGGATCAAAGGGAATGACCTTCCACAGACAGTCTTGGAGGAGATCGGCCGCGTGGCCGATCACGCAGGGCTTCAAGTGGACGAGGTCCTGCATGATCCCGTCACGGGAACAGTGACCATTCCGTTTAACCGTTTTCCCATCATAGGGAAGTCAGTGCTCGGTATCACGCGCCACACCGTTGCACCGGTCAGGAGCAGATTGACGATTCGCAAAGTAACTGATTGCCAGATTAATCAAACGCCAGAGCCCGGACTGAGAGTGACCATCATCTTCGGTCTGAAGGTCGAGAAGAACACGGTCTTCATGTGCTCTGCGGAGGAAGATAAAGGGCAGCAAATGTTCTCAATGACGTGCCGAGTCGCGGAACTCGACATCGAAATCAAAGATGAATGACAGCGCCAACCACCGTAGGCAGGGTACGCTGCGCGCCCCTGCTGCGGGACGTTCGCATGCCGATTTGTTCTGAGAGACGGTTGAAGTCAAAAGACGAGGAAGGGCGGTTCTTGGATCGTGAGAACAATAGGCGCTGGTGGCACCCGCGCCATAACCTGCTGGCGACCCGGCGCGGGCGTCTGACGGCCTTTTTCCTGCTCTACGTGACCGAGGGCATTCCCAACGGTTTCGCGCTGGTGGCGATGGTGACGCAGATGAGGCGGTTGGGTGTCAGCCCCGAGAACATCGGGCTGTTCTCGGCGTCCTTTACGCTGCCATGGGCCTTCAAGTGGGCGATGGGCCCTTTTGTGGACCTGTTCTACATCGACCGGTGGGGGCGGCGGCGGGTCTGGATCGTCGCGGCGCAAGTGCTGATGTGCCTGACGCTGATGGCCGCGCTGGCCGTTGACCTGAAAACGCAGATCCAGACGCTCACGGCCCTGATCATTTTGCACAACGTGTTCGCGGCGACGCAGGACGTGGCCATCGACGCGCTGGCCTGCGGCACGCTGCCTGAGCATGAGCGTGGCACGGCCAACGGACTGATGTTCGGGGGCGCCTATCTGGGGCAGGCCGTGGGCGGAGCGGGCGTCTTGTGCTTGTTGGATTGGGGCGTGCCGCTAGCCTCCACCTACTTCTTCGTTACAGGGGCGATCCTGTCGGTCACGGTGCTCGTCAGTTTGCGTCTGCGCGAACCGCTACACGGTCACGCCTCTTATGCGGAAGGGCCGCGCTGGCGGGCGTTGGCGCAGGCTGTTCACGGGTATTGGAGAGACGCGCTGCGGGCTTTCTTTGGGCGGCGCGCGGCTGCCGTGGGCCTGCTTGTCGCGCTGTTCCCGCTGGGCCCCTATGCGCTGTCGCTGGCGCTTTGCAACAACCTGGCCGTCGAGATGGGGATGTCGGACGGACTGATCGGACGGCTGATGCTGCTCGGAACCATACTGGCCGCCGTGTTCTGTGTGGTGGGCGGGTACGTGTCCGACCGGCTCGGGCGGCGTCAGACGCTGTCGTTCGCCGCAGTCGGAATGGCGCTCACGACGGTCGCGCTGGCGTGGGGCCTGCACCGGCAGGGCTGGCTGTTTCCGGTGGCGATGGATGCGGCGGTCAAGCCGGTGGCTTCGGCGTTCCTGCTGCATCTGTACATCGGAGCCGGGCTGGCGTATTCGGTCTTCCAGGGGCTGATGTACGGATCACGGACGGCGCTGTTCATGGACGTCTGCAACCCTGCGGTGGCGGCCACGCAATTCACGGCCTACATGGCCTTGCTGAACGTGGTCATCAGCTACTCGACGTACTGGCAGTGCCGGTTTGTTTCGACGCTGGGCTATCCGCTGACGCTCGTGCTAGACTCCTGTTTAGGCCTCGTGTGCCTGGCACTGTTGCCGTTCATGACGAAGCATACTGAGCATACGGTCGGGGGGGATTAATCCAATGGCTGAGTCGTTCCTGTTTGTGGTTCGGGTGTGGCTGAAGATCCTGTTCATCTTCACGCCGTTTCTCATCCTATCGATCTTTCTCGGCATGACGCGCGAGTTCGACACGGCTCGGCGCCGCGCGTTCGCGCTGCGGGCGACCGTCGCCGTGGCGGTCATCTGCTTCGTGGTCTACTTCTTCGGCTCGGTCATCTTCGCGCTCTTCGGCATCACGCTTGACGCGTTCCGTATCGGCGCGGGCGCGCTGCTCTTCCTGTCGTCGATCGGCCTGGTGCAGGGAAAGGCTCCGCCGACGCCCAACGGACAGGAGGACCTTGTGGTCGTGCCGTTCGCCATGCCGATCATCGTCGGGCCGGCCGTGATGGGCGTGCTGTTCGTGCTCGGCGCCGACGTGGCAAACCTGAAGGAGCGGCTGCTGGGCGCGCTCGCGCTCGGGCTGGCGGTCGCCTGTCTCGGCGCGCTTCTGCTGGTGGCGACGCAGGTGGAGCGCTGGGTCGGCAAGGACAAGTTGGAGATCATCAGCAAGGTGACCGGGCTGATCCTCGCCGCGCTGGCGGCCCAGATGATCTTCACCGGGGCGCGACACTTCCTCGTCGGCCCGTGAGGGCGCGGCAGTCGGGGTCACGGTATGGGCGGTATGGGCGTTTCGGCCTTCTCACACCTCCGGAGGTGTGAGAACGTGTTGGCGAGCGCCGGGCAGCGGCAGGATAGGCTCGTCACGCAGCCGGTTCAGGAGCGCCGGGCGAGGGCTGCGGGGTCAAGCCGCCTGAGCGGGCCGGCGGAGTGTGTTCGAAAGGGGGCTCTGATGGTTGAAGGAAGGCGACGCGACGGGCGGCGGGTTGTGGCTGCGACCGGGATGTGGCTGGCGCTATCCGGCGCCGGGCTGGCCCTGGAGAAAGAGGTCTCGCTGGTGACCGGGCAGCCGGTCGGCGAGCTGGCGGTGGCGGGACGGCTGTCCATCGACCTCCACGCGGTGTTCATGGTGTCGCGCACGTACGACAAGGACACGGTGCTCAACTGGTACAGCTGCGGCTACTCAGGCGGCGGGCAAGGCGGCACGAAGGTGGGAGGCGCGTTCGGGGACTTCGGCTTTCAGGTGCCCTTCAAGGAGCGCGATGCGCGCTATCCGCACGCGGTGACCGTGGACAAGGTGCCCGTGGTGCGGTTCGACGGCAACGACGTGCTCAAGGGCAACATCGTCGCTGAAGCCGACGTGGCCGGGCGGCAGGACTGGGCGCTGGAGGTCTGGGTGCGCGCCGCCGGGCCGGACGCCGGCACGATTCTCGGGTGGCAGTCGAAGGATGGCCGCTCGGCCTCGGCGCCGCTGGCCTTCCCGAAGCGGGCGGCCTCAGGGGCGTGGCGCCACCTGGTGCTGAACTGCACGGCCGAGAGCGAGGCTTGCTACCTCGACGGCGCCAAGGTCTCAAGCGCCAGGCGCGAGACGGTCATCGGCGAGGGGCAGCTGATGGTGCTCGGCGGAGCGGCGGCGGACAGGCCCTCGTTCAAGGGCGACCTGGCCGCCGTGCGCCTGCACGACCGGGCGATGACGGAGGCGGAGATCGCGCACAACTTCGCGGGCGGCGCAATGTTGGGTACGGAGATGCACAGCTGGTGGCGGACGGATCCGGGCACGTGGTGGAGCCAGGAGTCCGAGCACTTCCGGCACTGCGTCGGCCTCGCGGAGATGAAGAAGTGGGGCGAGCGGCAGCGCAAGGAGTTCGACGCGCGCGTTCCGCAGATGTTCGACATGGCTGAGCTGATCTACCGCACCTACTCGGAGCGGCTGGCGCTGAGGAGCTCGGTCGTGAGCCGGCGTCCGGAGAAGCGGGGCGACGGCATCAAGTACAAAACGCCGATCCAGCCGGCGGACGGCAGCTGGATGGGCGTGGACGACGACTTCGGCTGGGCCTGCCAAGGGGCGGGCCACATCAACCCGCACGAGCTGGCTCACGGGTGGCAGGCGATGACTGGCGGCATGGCCGGTAACTGGTGGGAGGCGCACGCCAATTTCCCACAGACTTACAACGGCATCTACCAGACCGTCCCGATCATCCTGTCCGAGTGCTCGGCCTTTCCCGCCAGCGGCCGCACCTACTACCACGACCGGCTGATGTTCGAGCACCTGGCCCAGACACCAGAGTACGGGCCGATGTTCATCTCCAAGCTCTGGTACGACGGCCCGACTGAAGCGGACAAAGATCCGTACCCGTGGGCGACGTTCGCGCGTATCAACCCGCTACCGGAGCGGACGCTGGCCGACGAGTACGCGCGCATGGCGATGCGGAACGTGACGTGGGACTACACGACCTTCAAAGAGCGCCAGCCCGGCGAGCAGGGCAACACGCCGTACGGCAATGACGGCGCTGTCAGGGAGGAGAACCTCTATGCGGCGGCCGCCGCGAGCATGCGGGCGGAGATCGAGAGGTACTCGCGGATCCTGCTCGAGCCGATCGCCGGTGAGCCGGGCTGGTGGCGCGTGCCGAAGGAGCAGGCGCCCCAGCAGCTCGGCTGGAACATCTGCCCGCTGGCGTGCACGGCGGGCCGCGTGTCGGCTGCGCTCTCAGGGTACGTCAATCCGGCGCGCGGGCCGGACTGGCGGGCCGCGTTCGTCGGCGTGGACGCAGGAGGAAAGCCGCGTTACGGGGAGATCTTTGCACCGGGCACGCTCAGTCGGTTTGAGGTGACGCGCGACATCAAGGAGCTCTATCTCGTTGTCTGCGCCACGCCCACCAACATGCTCAACATCGACATGGTGGGCGACTTTCGCTCATTCGAGCAGGAGCCGTTCCCTTACCGAGTCAGGCTCGAGGGGTGCGCGCCGCTGGACCTGCTGACGCCGCAAAAGCCCACGGTGGCCGGCGCGCAGCACGCGAACGGCGGCGGCTTCGTCGAGAAGACGGCGCAGGTCGAGGCGAGCGCCTACGTAGGCCCGCACGCGCAGGTGCTGGGCCACTCCAAGGTGCTCGGAAGCGCGCGGGTTGAGGATTTCGCGGTCGTTCAGGACGCTACGGTGAAAGACCGCGCGGTGGTCTCGGGGCATGCGCGAGTCGCGGAAGCATCCACCGTGGCAGAGGACGCCAAGGTTCGCGACTATGCGGTGGTAAAGGGGCAGACGACGGTGCGGGGGCGGGCCAAGATTCTCGAGCACGGCGCGATCTTTACCCATAAGACGTGCAAGGATCAGGTGGTGGTCAAAGGCGTGGCGTCCGTCTACGGCGGCAATCAGAGCGGCAGCGCCATGCTCGACGGGTACTATGCCAAAGGCAACGAAATCACCAAGGGCAAGTGGTTCACCTGGAGCTGGGGCCAGGGCAAGAACGTGGGCGAGGCGGATGAGGAGTTCGGCGGGCTCTACCTGCGGATGGACTTCGAGCGGCCACACCCCTGGATGGCGCCCGACGACTTCGGCGTCACGTGGGGGTGGCTGGCGGGCGGGGCGACGTGCGCCACCGAGCCTTCGCTGGTCAGCTACCGGAGCGCCCTGCTGCGCGCCGAGGAGGCGGCGCCGGCGCTGGAGAGCGGCCACCTCGACGACAAGCCGGTCGCGGAGCTGTTGGCCGGCTATCTGCGGCCGCCGGAGACGGGCGACTACGTGTTCTGGATCTCGGCGGACGACGAGGGCGAATTCTGGCTGGGCCAGGCGGGCGGCACGACGGCCGACACGCTGCTGTGCGGCAACCCGTTCTGGGCGGGCCACAAGGAATTCACGCGCTTTCCGTCGCAGAAGTCCTCTCCGGTGCGCCTCGAGAAGGGGAGGTTCTACCCGCTCAAGGCGCTGCACGCCAACAGCCACATGGCGGGCTCGCTGGCTGTCGCGTGGACGGCGCCCGGCGCGGCGGCGCCCGTGATCATCGGCGCGCCGCACCTGTGGGCGGACCGCGAGGGTCGGCGCCCGGGCGTGGCGCGCCGCATCTGGGGCGACGTGGCCAAAGTCGCTGACCTCGTGAAGCGCCCGGACTATCCTGAGGGCCGCGTGCGCACGGCGGGCGGCGCGCTGGCGCTGAACGGCAAGGACCAGTACGTGGAGCTTCAGAAGGATGTCGCCGACATGGCCGCTTGCACCTATACGGCCGCGTTCCGCTGGGACGGCGGAGAGGAAGGGGCCCGCGTGTTCGAGTTCGCCAATCCCAATGGCGATGCGCTGTGGCTAAGCCCCTCCGACAAGGGGCGCCTCGTGTTCGCTATCCGCAAGGGTCAGACCCTCGAGCAGGCGGCCGCCGCAAAGCCGCTCAAGCAGGGTGTCTGGGTCACCGTGCAGGTGTCGCTGAACGGGCCGGTCTGCTCGGTGTCCGTCAACGGGCAGGCGGTGGCGGAGAACCGTCGCATGACCTTGCGCCCCGACAGCGTCCGCGCCACGCGGTGCTACCTCGGGCGCGGCCTGCAAGGCCGGCACTTCGGCGGCCGGGTCGATCAGTTCTCCGTACGCGTCGGCGCGGGCGGATAGAAGCGCCTGGTGTACCAAAGGTAGCCAAGCAGCGCGGCGAACCAGAGGGCGCTCATGGCCGCGAAGTGGACGGAGTGGGCGTCCCAGACGGGCTTCATGAGTGCGACCTGCTCCTCGGGAATGTTCATCGACGCGTAATAGTCGAACACGCTGTGGCGCGTGAAGGTGGCGCCGATTGAAACCGCCCACGCGGTGACCACGGCGATCGAGCAGGCCCACGCCCGCCGGTCGAGCCGACAGGCGCCCCACGCGAGGTAGGCGGTGAGGGCGGCAGTCGCAAGCGCCACGGCCGCGCCCGCCGGCCCGCTCACGATCGCGCCGAAGAACGGCAAGGCCCAGCCGTAGCACCCGACAGCTGGCATGGAGATGGCCGACAGGCCGAACAGCAGGCTCACGCCCAGCACGGGCAGGGGGCAGGAATCGGTCCAAGAGGGGGCCGGGTTTCGGCTCTCGCAGGTCGCCTTGACGTTCTGGCCGCCGTAGAACAGCGCGAACGTCAAGGGCAGAGCCACGTAAATGATGGCCATGAAGCCTAGCATGAACACCTTGATCATCGTTACCATCGGCACGGGTAGCTGGCCTTGCGCGCTCAGTTGCGAAAACAGATCCGGCAGGGTGATCCACGTGGCGATGAGCGCGCTGACGCCGCACACGAGCCAGAGCCAGGAGGCGGCCACGGTCAGCGCACGCGCCCAGCGCCGCGCCAGCATGGATCCGACGCCCATCCAGATGAACCAGGCCGCGCCCGCCCCGTAAATCAAGAGGGCCGGTGCCAGCGCCTTCGTGTCCAGCTGCGGGCCGCCCTCGGCGCCGGCGGCACGCGACAGCGCGGCGCCCGCCCAGATGAGCGGCACAAAGAGGGCGCAGAGGCCTCCGATCGCCACCTGAAGCAGGCCGAACGCAATCAGGCCGGTCTTACGGTCGTGACAGGGCGCGGCGACTGCCGCGAAGGCTGTATCGCTCATGCCGGCCTCACTTCGACGTGATGGTGATTTTGCCGTCGCGCACAGAAACCGACTCCAGCTTTTCGAGAAGCGCGGCCGACTCCGGCTTCTCGGCGGCTTCCTCCGCCAGATTCTTGGCGCGAAGCCCCGCCATGAAGCTGTCGGGCACAGGCTTATCCCGCACGCTCAGCGAGTCCATGAACACGAGCAGCCTGCCCGCCGCCATCTCGACGCGGAAGGTGGCGGAACCGTTTAGCCAGCGGCCTTTGAACGACGCGAACATCTTCCCGAGCGCGTCCAGCGGGATGCTCGCGTCGCCTTTGATGCTGTCGCCTTCCACCGTGACATAGACTTTGCCGCTCATGGTCGACCACGAGGGGTGGTTCTGGATCAGCAGGTTGATGTCGCGCGAGTCGAGCGACAGCACCTGTCCGCCTTGGCCCTCCTTAACCGCTTTTGCGAAGGCGCCGACACGCGCCTTGAGGTCGGAAACATCCTGCTCCGCGGCCTCGACCGTCGGCAGTTGGCTCGGCGCGTCCGTCGTGTATTCGGAGGTGACGACCGCGACGAGCTTCGAGATGTTTCGGTAGGCGACGAAACCGCCCACAGCGATCAGCAGGACGACCGCCAAACAGCCGATTCCTACGGCCTTGCCGCAGCCGCCCTTCTTTTTCCGCTCAACCTCGCAGGGATACTCGTTCATGCGTGCGCTCCTTTGCCAAGCTACGATCACTTCCGCTTTAAACAGCATTACGTTCGCACACTCTCCGTTCCCGGTCAAGATGGATAAACGACCACAGGTTTGGTTTTGCGAACGAGCAGGGCAAACGGCTATACTATGAGGTTGACTATGGCGTGCCGCGTGCGGAGACGCGTGCCGCGAGGGCGGTGACACGGATGGCAGATATTCAGACAGGCGGGTTGGCGGGTTCTTGTCCGGCGCGTTGGACGGCGTTTGCGGCCGCGCTGACCCTGGTTCAGTTGGCCTGTGCGGCCCAGGCGCTTGAGCAGGTGACGCGGCAGGCGGAGGACGCGTCGCGGATCGCCGCGCCGGTCGAGACCGCTCTGGCCGGTTATCGCGGCTCGGGCTACGTGAACGTTCCCGCCAGCGGCGGCTCGGCCACCTGGACGGATTTCGACGGCGGGCCCGGCGGCGGGGTGAACATCCAGATCCGTTACCAGCTGGCGGGTACCCTCACGCGCGAGGCGCCGCTGACGGTTAACGGCGTGACGCGCCGCGTGCGTTTCGCGCCGACCGGCTCGGGCGTGTGGGGCACGGTCACGGCGTTCGGGTGGCTGGCGGCCGGCGAGACGAACGCCGTGACGCTCTCCACAGACGGCGCGGACATCGGCGCGGTCGACGAAATCACGGTGTCGCAGCCCGCGCCGGTGCGCGTCCCGGCGCGCGTGTACTGGGGCGGCTACAAGAACATGTCGCAGCTCGTCGGCGCGGGCACGTCGCAGTGGACGTGGGTGCAGGCGCACCAGGACGGGCTGCTGCTGCACGGCGCGTACTGGGGCAACCCGGCGATGTTGCCCGCGCCCTCCAACGTGGCGCCGGCGCTGGCGGCGCTGCTCGCGCCCCGCAAGCCCCACTACATCTACGAGGCCGGTTTTCCGGGCGAGTACCCGCGCATCGACACGGCTCTCGGCACGAGCAACGCCGACGCCGCCATCCAGGACATCGACCAGCTGAAGGCGTGGGGCTTCTCGCAGCCGGACGTCTCGACGGACTATCACATGTTCGCGTGGCAGGAGTCCATGCGCTACCACCCGGAGTGGGGCCACGACGACTTCTTCGCTGCCCTCTGCGGCAACTGGTCGACCTACACCGGCGTCGTCGTCAGCGCAGGCACCTACGGGTGGTACCGGCAGTGGACGGAAAAGCTGGCGCAGCGTTACGCCGGCATCCGCGTGACCGCCTGCGATTCGCCGGTCTACTTCAGCTGGAACGACCTGCGCGAGCTGGGCGACGGCAACAACGCGTACGAGGCGTGGGTCAAGCTCGAGCGGCGCGGCACGAACGTCACGGCGCTGTGGTCGGCGACCGGCAAGTCGTGGCTGACGCTCGGCGTGACCACCTCCTCGCTGCCTGCGGCCGCCTACGCCGGGCTGGCGGTGACCAGCCGCAACAACGCGCGCCTCGCCGCGGCCGCGTTCGGCTCGGCCCAGGTCTACAACTACTTCTTCGACGACGTCGGCCGGCCCGGCCGCGGCGGCTCGCTGTCCACGGGCTCGGGCACCTTCACGCTCACGTCCTACGGCGACAACTCCAACGGCACCGACGAGGACGCGCACTTCTTCGTCTACCGCGAGCAGGCGGGCGACGGCGCCTTCGTGGCCCGCGTCGCGTCGCTGACCAACAACGCCAGCGCCACGCGCGCCGAGACGTCCGCCGGCCTCGAGCTGCGCGAGTCGCTCGCCGCCAACGCCCGGGTGGTCTCGCTGTCGCTGCGCAACGACAACAAGGTGCAGTTCCAGACGCGCACCAGCGCGGGCGGCGCCCTCGCTACAGTCGCCAGCCCTGCCGCCTCCGAGCCGGCCTGGCTCAAGCTGGTGCGCAGCGGCAACAGCTTCTCCGCCTGGATCTCCACCAACGGCACGAGCTACGCGCAGGTCGGCACGACTCAGACCGTCGCGCTGGCCAGCGCCACAAAGCTCGGGCTCTTCTGCGACAGCGGCGTCTATTGGGAGGACGCCGCCGCCCAGTTCTCCCACGTGGACTTCTTGGACGCCACGGCCCACTCGGCCTCGTGGAGCGGGCGGGACATCGGCGCGCCCGGCGTGGCCGGCTCGCACAGCGGCACCTCGACGATCACAGTCGAGGCCAGCGGCGCGGATATCGGCGGCGCGTCCGACCAGTTCCGCTTCGTCTACAAGCCGCTGACGGGCGACGGCACCGTGCTCGGGCAATGTTCCACCTTCGCCGACAAGGCGAGCCCGGCGACGGCGCTGGACGCGCTCGCGAAGATGGGCGTGATGCTGCGCGCCTCCACGAACGCGAACGCGCGGCACGCCGCCGCCGTCTTCACGCCGCAGCAGGGCATCCGCCACCTGAGCCGCGCCGCGGACGGCGCGCCGACGGCCACCGGCGGCGTCTGGGGCGTCGGCGAGGCGGCGATCGTGCCCAGCCTGACCGGCGCCCGCCGCGCGCTGGCGCACTACCTGACGGGCAACGATTTCTTCGCCGCGCTGCGCGACGCCTTCCCCAGCACCTACAAGACAAACGGCGTGGGCTTCACCACCGACTCGCCCTACCGCAGCTACATGTGCTGGGGCGGCAGCGAGACGCACGGCGACGCGCAGAAACACCGGCAGAAGATCCGGCTCTACGAAGCGTGGCTGCAGGCAAACGGGATGGAGCACCAGCTCATCGCCAACAGTAACGTCGGCGGCGCGACCGGCACGCAGGCCGAGCGCGACGCGTGGGACTCGGACTACGCCGACGAGTCGCTGCGCAGCATCGCGCTGCACCAGCTCGAGGGCGGCCGGCCCGACCGCGTGATCTTCGAGTCGTGGTACGACGGGCCCTACACGCTGGTGCCAGAGACGAAGTCCGGCTCGTTCGCCAACCTCGCCCTGCGCGGCCTCAAGTATCTGAAAGGCGAGGGGCAGACGCTGGATCTGACGGTGAAGGCCAATCCGGCCTCATTCTTCTTCGGCGGCGGCCTCCAGCAGAGCGTGCCTGCGGGCGAGCAGGCGCGGAGCTGGCGCGCCGCCACGACCAACGCCGCGCAGACCTTCACGGTCCGCCTCAGGAACGCCGGCGAGGTCGAGGCGCTGCCCGTGCTGCACGCGTACGCCAGCGGCGGCGAAGGCTGGACGGTCTCCTACTTCAGGGGCACGACCAACGTGACCGCCCTGATGACCGCCTCGGAGGGCTACGCGCTGACGGACTCCGCAGTTCAGGGCCAGGAGCTGATCGCCTCCAACGCGGCCGTCGAGCTGACGGTGCAGGTGGCGGCCGCATCGCCGGTGGCCGCGCGGACGCTCCTGCTCCGCGCCTTCTGGAACCCGCAGGATCCGAACCTCGAGGTGAAAGACGCGCTGCGCCTCGACCTACTGCCGCCGAACACCGCACCCAGCGCCACGAACAGCTTCGCGACCGTCGCGCCCGGCGGCAGCGTGGACGTGGATCTGTGGCCGTTGGCGTCGGACACCGAAACGCCGGCGTCCAACCTCTGGTTCGCGGTAACGGGCGCCGCGAACGGCACCGCCGTGCTGCTGGCCGACGGGCACACGGTGCGCTTCACGCCCGCCGCCGGCTACAACGGCCCTGCGACGTTCAGCTATACGGCGCGCGACGAGTCGGACGACGCACGCCTGCTGAGGCATTACGACTTCGAGCCGCCGGACACCGTCGCGGACGCGCTGGCCACGGATCAGGCGGGCCGCAGCGACGGCGCGCTGCTGCGCGTCGGCGCGGGGGCTTACGCGTACGAGGCGAACGCGCCGCTGCGGCGGCAGGCGCAGAGCCTGCGCCTGGTCGAGGTCAGCGCGGGGACGAACGCGGAGCTGCGGACCGCGCTGCCGGTCGCCGAGTTGAATCTGACGAACGCGTCCTGGACGATGTCGATGTGGCTCAAGCGGGCGGCGCGGAACACGACCGACATGGCCTTCTACATCGGGAGCGGCAACGGGTCGAGCGGCGACGGCCACGAGCTGGAGCTGTGGGGCGGCGCCAACGAAGACCGGCTGAACCTGCGCTATTGGGATGCGGCGAACACGCAGCGCGCGATGTTCAGTTCCCCCGCCACCGTGACCACGGGCACGTGGCATCACGCGTCCGTCGTCTGGGCTGCCGCCGGCGGGGGTGCCGGCACCCTCGCGCTCTACGCGGACGGCTCGGCCTGCGGCAGCACGAACCTGACGGCGGGGTTCAAGCAGGCCCAGGATCTGATTTGGGGGGGCATCGCCTCCTCGGCGGCCGACGCGAGGGAGCTCAGCGGCTGGGTGGACGAATGCGCGCTCTACTCGGCGGCCCTGGGCGCAGACGAGGTCGCGCGGCTGGCCCAGATGCCCGTCCGCCACAACGCCGGCCTCGCGTGCGGTGGCAGCGTCACGATCAACGTCGACGATTCCGCAAACGAGTTGCTGGCCCGCTGGCCCTTCGACGGCGTGCTGGCCGATGTGACGGGCCACGGCTGGAACCTGGCCTCTGCGGGGGACGCCGCGCCGACGGCCGCCGCTTACAAGCAGGGCTCTCACAGCCTGGCGCTCGACGGCGCCGGCGACTACGTCTACACCGCGCCGCTGCCGCTCGGCAGCGCCTTCACGCTGGCCACGTGGATCTACGTGCCCTCCAACGCGCCCAACATTCAGACTGTGGCGGCGAACTCGGGCGGGGGCAACGCGAGCGGGTTCCGGTTCTATGTGAACGGCTACAACAGCAACCCCGGCGACGGCAAGCTCGTGCTCGAAACGGCCAACGGCTCGGTCAGGCTCGACGTCGCCAGCGCAGCGGGGGCGGTGGCCAAAGACCGGTGGCAGCACGTCGCGGCGGTCGTCAACCGCGCCGCAGGGACGGCTACGCTCTACCGGAACGGGACGGCCGTGGGCGGGGGCAGCATCCGCACGGACTTCACCAACACCACGGCGCTCTATCTGGGCGGCATGAGCGGCAACACGTATCCGTTCCGCTCGAACCTCGACGACGTCCGCGCCTACGGCCGCGCGCTCACCTCCAACGAACTGGCGGTGATCGTCAACGCCGTCAACGCGCCGCCGGCCCTCGGCGACGTGACGAACCGCGCGGTCGCGGTCAACGCCGGGACGGGGGCCGTCGGGTTCACCGTCTCCGACGACGAGACCGCTCCGCAGCACCTGGCGCTCGCCGCGAACTCGTCCGACACCGGGCTCGTGCGGCAGGCGGCCATCGTGTTCGGCGGCAGCGGAGCGAACCGCACGGTGACGGTTACGCCCGTGAGCAACCGCCTCGGCAGCGCCGTCATCACGCTGACTGTGAGCGACGGCACGCGCGCCGCGAACGACGCCTTTACGGTGACCGTCGCGGGAACGTCCCAAGAGGCGTGGCGCTTCGACCGCTTCGGCACGACCGCAAACAGCGGGGCTGCGGCTGACGGCGCGAACCCCGACGGCGACGACTGGGACAACGCGCAGGAGTACGTGCTCGGCACCGACCCGTGGACGCTCAGCCCCGGCCTGACGGTAGATTCGGCCACGGTGACGGGGGGCTGCCTGCGGGTGACCTTCTATACGCGCCAGGCGTCGGGCGTGGGGTACGCCGGCCTCTCGCGCCGCTACGACGTGGAGTCAGCCGCCGCCCTGAGCGACTCTCCATGGTTCAGCGTGGCCGGCCTCACCGGCCTCGTGGGCAGCAACCGGACGGTTACGGTCAACGTGCCCTTCGACGGCCCCCGCCGCTTCTACCAGCTCAAGGTGCGGCTGCAGTAAGCGCTCGCCTGGCCCCGCGAGGGAAACGCCCAACAAAGGCCGGCTGCGGGCGCTGCGGGTGGGCGCGGCGAGCTGCCCGCCTGCCACCTGACGACCCGCGCAAAAAAATAGGAGTTGGCGTGGGTTGACCACAGGCAGTCCGTGTGATATTCTGAAATACTCTTTTTTGACGAGAAAGGTAGGAGATTCCGAAATGAAGATGATGTGGCAGCCTTCGAAGATCAAGCGCGTTCGCAAGATCGGTTTCCGCGCGCGCATGTCCACCAAGGGTGGCCGCGCGTTGCTCAACGCCCGCCGCCGTAAGGGCCGTCTGCGCCTGACTCAGGTGTAACGGCAGGCTCCGGTGCATGACGTCATGAACGGTTCTGCCCAGATCCGGGATGGCGGCGAGCTGTTGCCGGGCCCTTTCCGGCTCGACTCTTCCAAATACAAAGCCGTATTTGCCGAAAAGACGTCGTTCTACGGGCAGACCTTGGTGATCTGGGTAGCGATCACGCCCGACGCCGGCCGCAGGGCCGGCGTTGTCGTTTCCAAGCGGACGTTCCGGCGGGCGGTGGATCGCAACCGCGCCAAGCGGCTGATGCGCGAGGCGTTCCGCCTGAGCCGGCACCGGCTCAAGCCGGACGTGGCCCTGATTCTGATCGCCCGCGGCGGCATCGCGGGCAAGCGGTGTCAGGACGTGAAGATCGATTTCGAGCGGATCTGCCGGCGGGCCAAGGTCTGGCAGACGGCGGCGGCTCCCGGCGCGGCGCCGGCCTGACGGAGGTGAGGATGCGGCGGATCGTGGCCCTCGTCAGCCGGGCCGTGTGCGGCGTGCTGATTCTGTTTGTGCGGGCTTATCAGGTGACGCTCTCGCCGCACATCGGAAGCTGCTGCAGGTTCGAGCCGACCTGCTCGGCTTACTGCATCGAGGCGCTGAAGACGCACGGCGCGTGGCGGGGCGGCTGGCTGACGCTTCGGCGCATCCTGCGCTGCCGCCCCTTCGGGCCTTCGGGCTACGATCCGGTGCCGCCCAGGAAAGGCTGTTAGGCAGAAGGCTGTTAGACTGTTAGGCAACCTCGCAACCGCTGAACCGTGAACCGTAGAACCTTTTCAACCTGAGCATTTACCCATGAATAAACAAGAAAAACTCATTGCGATCCTGCTCGGCGCCCTGCTGGTCGGGTGGATGTTCTATACGCAGCGCCAAGCGGCGAAACAGGCGGCCGCACAGGCCGAGGCCCGTTCCGCCACACAGGCCGAAATCGCCGGGCCTTCTGTGAAGGATGCGGTTCTCACGGCGCCCACGCGCGAGCCCGCGCAGCCGGAGCCAGCCCAGCCCGCCGTGGAGGCGCAGGCGGCCGCGCTGCCGGAGACACCCGAAGAGGTGGTCGAGCTGGCGAGCGACGACATGACGCTCGCCGTGTCCTCCCACGGCGCGGTGCTCAAGCGCGCGACGCTCAGCGGGTACACGTCCCTTCCCGGCAAGCCGGGCGAGGGCAACCCGCCCGTGACGTTCGACTTCGCCGCCGCGCCGGGGCTTGAGCTGACCGGGCTCCCCGGCCTTGCCGCAAATGCGGCGTACCGCGTCGAGCGCGACCCCGCGGGCCGCGCGGTCACGCTGACCGCCTCCACGGCGCAGGGGCTGACCATCGTGCGCCGCATCGAGCTGCTGAAGGACTACCAGGTCAAGGTCTCGGACGCCGTCAAGAACGCCAGCGACAACGTGGTCGTGCTCGGCACCAACGCCGTCTGCCTCGGCGCGATGGCCAAGGGCGCCTCGAAGAACGAGGTGCTTTCCGTCGACTCGCTGCCCGCCGTCGCCGGCGCGAAGGCCCGCTATTGGGGCTCCGAGAAGGCGACCAAGCAGTACCTCGTGGGCGGGAACGCCACGGGCATGGGCTGCGGGGGGGCGCCGGCGGCGACCGGGATGCCGGACCACATGACCCTGCCGGTCTTCGAGCCCCAGGCGTGGGTCGCGCTGAAGTCGCGCTTCTTCGTTGCCGCCCTCTCCTCGTCGGAGACCAACTGCGGGTTCACGGTTCGCACCACGCGCGACACCTCGAAGCCGATCTACGAGCTTAGCTGCGTTTCGGCTCGCGTCCTCTTCCCCGGCCGCGTGCTGGCCCAGGGCGAGACCCTGAGCCGCGACTACTCGCTCTTCGTGGGGCCGAAGAAGCTCTCGCTCTTGCAGGAGATGGGCAACGGCATGGACGCCGTGATGGAGTTCGGCTTCTTCGCCTGGTTCTGCAAGCTGCTGGTGCCGACGCTCAACTTCTTCCACCGGCTCCTGCCCAGCTACGGCGTCGCGATCATCCTGCTGACCTTCCTCGTGCGCATCATCTTCTGGCCGCTGACCCACAAGAGCACGGTGAGCATGCGGAAGATGCAGGAGCTGCAGCCCAAGCTGAAGGAGATCCAGGCCAAGTTTAAGGACAATCCGCAGAAGATGCAGCAGGAGACGTGGGCCGTCTACCGCGAGAACAAAGTCAACCCGATGTCGAGCTGCCTGCCGATGCTGATCCAAATACCGGTCTTCATCGCGCTCTTCACGGTTCTGCGCAGCGCGGTGGAGCTGCGCTACGCGCCGTTCCTGTGGATCGCCGACCTGAGCGAGCCGGAGAACCTGTTCGCCGGCGTGCTGCCGATGCCGCTGAACATCCTGCCGTTCCTGATGTCCGGCACCATGGCGCTGCAGAGCTATCTCACGCCGTCGATGGGCGACCCGGCGCAGCAGAAGATGATGATGATCATGATGCCGATCATGATGCTCTTCATGTTCTACAGCTTCCCGGCGGCGCTCTCGCTCTACTGGACGGTGAGCCAGGTGCTGTCGATCGTGCAGATGCTGATGATACGTCAGAAGATCGCGCACAAGCACGACTCGGACGGAAGCGTGACGGTTGAGGCGCCTCAGACCCGCCAGCAGCGCCGCTCGGCCGCCCGCACCGATTGATCGTTCGTTTTGTGTCAGCTTGCTGATCGTTCACAAACCCGCCCGTCACGCTCGGTGCGAACGCACGAGTCATGTGTAAAGCGGACGCGCAGACGCGCGTCCCTCCCCGCGACAGCTGTGTCAGCAGGGCGGGGGCGAGCGTCTGCCCGCCACACTGTGTATTGCGTGCAGAGGCCCGCTGAGCGTATAATCCCGCCACAGTTACAGAATACGAGGCGGAGGGAGACTGTCTATGCATAGGGCGTTCTGGGCGGCGGTCGGTGTCTGCGTGGCAGGAGCGGTTGCGGCGGAGCCGGTGGGCGACCCGGTCGCGTACGCGCTGCCGCTGATGGGCACGGACAGCAGCCACAAGCTGTCCGCGGGCAACGTCTACCCCGCGATCGCCCGGCCGTGGGGCATGAACGTCTGGACGCCGCAGACGGGCAAGATCGGCGACGGCTGGGCCTACTCCTACGACGCCGACAAGATCGCGGGCATCAAGCAGACGCACCAGCCCAGCCCGTGGATCAACGACTACGGCCAGTTCGCCGTGCTGCCCGTGGCGGGCAAGCGCGTCTTCCATCAGGACGACCGGCCGAGCTGGTTCTCGCACAAGGCCGAGCAGGCCCTGCCGCACTACTACCGCGTCTACCTGGCGGACTACGACACCACGGTAGAGGTTACGCCGACCGAGCGCGCCGCGCTCTTCCGCGTGACCTATCCCGCGACCGACCAGGCCTACGTGGTCATCGACGCCTTCGACAAGGGCTCGTACGTCAAAGTCATCCCCGAGCAGCGCAAGGTGGTCGGCTGGACCACGCGCAACAGCGGCGGCGTGCCAGCGAACTTCAAGAACTACTTCGTGCTGGTGTTCGACCAGCCCTTTGTCTCGGCGCACGTCTGGAAGGACAAGGAGCTGCGGGAAGGCCAGCTCGAGATTCAGGACAACCACGTCGGCGCGCTGGTGCAGTTTATGGCCGCCGCGCGCGGCGACCGCGTCCACTTCCGCGTCGCGTCGTCGTTCATCAGCCCCGAGCAGGCCGAGCTGAACCTGAAGGAGCTCGGCGGCGATTCGTTCGACGCGCTCTGCGAGAAGGGGCGGCAGGCGTGGAACCAGACCCTTGGCCGCGTCGCGGTCGAGGGCGGCACGCTCGACCAGACCCGCGTCTTCTATACCTGCCTCTACCGCTCGCTGCTCTTTCCCCGGGCGTTCTACGAGATCGACGCGGCGGGCAAGCCCGTCCACTACAGCCCGCACACGGGCGAGGTGAATCCCGGCTACTATTTTACCGACAGCGGCTTTTGGGACACCTTCCGCTCGCTCTTCCCGCTGCTGAACTTCCTCTACCCCTCGATGAACGCCAAGATGACCGCCGGCCTGGAGGCCTGCTACCGCGAGAGCGGCTGGCTGCCGGAGTGGGCGAGTCCGGGCCACCGCGGCTGCATGGTCGGCAACAACTCCGCGTCGGTCGTGGCGGACGCGTGGCTGAGCGGCGCGCGCGGCGGGTACGACATGGCCGCGCTCTACGAGGCCGTCGTGCACGGCGCGGAGAACGCGCACCCGAGCATCCAGTCGGTCGGCCGCGCGGGCGCCAAGGAGTACCTCGAGCTCGGCTACGTGCCGCGCGACATCGGGATCAACGAGAGCGCCGCACGCACGCTGGAGTACGCCTACGACGACTGGTGCGCGTGGCGGCTGGCGGTCGACCTCAAGCGGCCGCAGGCGGAGGTCGACCGCTTCGCCACGCGCTGCCAGAACTACCGCAACCTCTTCAATCCGGCCGCCGGCCTGATGTGCGGGCGCAACAAGGACGGCTCGTTCGACAAGGACTTCAACCCCTTCAAGTGGGGCGGCGACTTCACCGAGGGCAACAGCTGGCACTACTCGTGGTCGGCCTTCCACGACGTGCAGGGGCTGATCGGCCTGATGGGCGGACGGCAGGCCTTCGCGGCCAAGCTGGACGAGGTCTTCACGCTGCCGCCGGTCTTCGACGAGAGCTACTACCGCGCGGTGATCCACGAGATCCGCGAAATGCAGATCATGAACTTCGGGCAGTACGCGCACGGCAACCAGCCGATCCAGCACATGATCTACCTCTACGCCTACGCGGGCGAGCCGTGGAAGACGCAGCGCTGGGTGCGCGAGGTGATGGACCGGCTCTACGCGCCCGCGCCGGACGGCTACTGCGGCGACGAGGACAACGGCCAGACCTCGGCGTGGTACGTCTGGTCCGCGCTCGGCTTCTATCCGGTCTGCCCCGGCAGCGGCGAGGTCGTGCTCGGCGCGCCGCTCTTCAAGAAGGCCACGGTGACTTTCGAGAACGGCCAGGTGCTCGTGATCCGCGCCCCGCAGAACAACGCCGCAAACCGCTACATCGGCAAGATGGAGCTGAACGGCAAGACGTACACGAAGAATTTCCTCGTGATCGACGCGCTGAAGAAGGGTGCGGAGATCGACCTCGACATGGCCGACGTGCCCAACGCGACGCGCGGCGCGGCGGCCGGCGACGCGCCGTACTCGTTCTCGCGGAAATGAGCGCACGCTCCACGGCTGAACAGGTGTTTGGGCAGGGACGCCGCCCCGTCGGCGTCCGCCCTTCGGCTGGCTCGGGACTGGCGGATGGCAGGGGCTGCCTTCCCGACCACGCCATGCGCGATCACGGGTCTCATGCCGCGGCCGAAAAGTATCTAGACCCTGTGACAGGCACAATACACACGGGAGGGCCGGGTTCCACCCCGGCCGCGGACGGCGTGGAAGGCGTCCTTCCCTGTGTGTGTGGCGCCCGTTTAGTCCATTTACTTTTCGGCAGCGGTATTATATTAGGACAGGAGGTAATCGAATGATGCGTTTGTTTGCGTTTTCTCTAACGGTTGCGCTCGCAGGTGCTCTCCCGGCGGCGTCTCGGGAGCGTCTGTCATATGCGGACTTGGTCGGGCGCATGACCGACCTCGAGCATTTAGCCGTGCTTCCGGAGCCGGGCGAGCGCGCCGCGATGTGGTCCAGCTGGGACCGCAGGGCGCGCTACGACGAGCAGGCTGCCCAGTACGTCGACTGGTCTGCGAACGGCGACGGAGACGGTAAGATCCGCATGGAGGGCGAAGCGCAGGTGCTCGCCGAGATGGACGGCCCCGGCGTCATTTGGCGCATCTGGTCGGCCAAGCCCGAGCAGGGGCAGCTCAAGGTCATTCTCGACGGACAGGTCGCAATCGATATGCCCTTCGCGCACTACTTCGACGCCCAGCACGCGCCGTTCCTCTACCCGGCGCTCGGGTACGAGTCGGCCCGCGGCAAGAATCTGTACGTTCCCATTCCGTATCAGAAGTCCTGCAAGGTTCTCGCCGAGAAGGGCTGGGGCAAGTACTACCAGATCACCTACACGACCTATCCCAAAGACGCCGCGCTGCCGACATTCAACGTCGCGCTGTCGGAGGAGTCCGCTGCGGCGCTGAAGCGCGCGAACGAGTTTTTCGGCGCGCGTCTCGGAAACGACCCCGCCGGCGCCCGGGACGGCGAGAAGACCCTGCGCGCGAGCGTGAAGGTTAAGCCCGGAGCGGCCGTGACGGTCCTTGAACTCGGCGGACCGCGCGCAGTCACGGCGCTTCGCGTGAAAGCGTCCTTCGCCGGCCGCGAGGACGAGATGGCGGCCCTCCGGCAGATGGTTCTGCGCATCACGTGGGACGGGGCGGACACGCCCGCAGTCTGGTGCCCGCTCGGCGACTTCTTCGGGTCGGCGCCGGGCGTCAACCCGTACCTGTCGCTTCCGGCGGGGATGACGCCGACGGGCGGGTACGCGCTCTGGTACATGCCCTTCGCCAAGCAGGCGCGGATCGAGCTGCTCAACGAGGGTGACGCGGAGCGCGAGGTCAGCTTCGCCATCACCCACGCGCCGCTGGCGCGCCCCGTCGAAACCTACGGCCGCTTCCACGCCAAGTGGCACCGCGACGTGATGCCCGTGGCCCCCGCGCGCTGGCCCGATTGGACGGTCGTGAAGACCGAAGGCCGCGGGCGGTTCTGCGGCATGATGGTGCATGTCTGGAGCCCGCGCGGCGGACAGTGCGAGCGCGTGAAAGAGGCCCACGGGCACTACTGGTGGGGCGAGGGCGACGAGAAGTTCTTCGTCGACGGCGAGAAATATCCGTCCACCTTCGGCACGGGCACGGAGGACTACTTCGGGTACGCCTGGGGCAACGGCACGCTTTTCGCCAAGCCCTACCACAGCCAGACCGTGTGCGAGGGTAACGCCGGGCACATTTCGCTGAACCGCTGGCAGATCGCGGACCAGGTGCCGTTCCAGACGTCGTTCGAAGGGTGCTTGGAGAAGTACTGGCCGAACGACTGGCCGGCCCTCTACGCGGCCGTGGCGTACTGGTATCTGTCTGCGGACGGCGAGGATCCGCACGGCGCGACGCCGGCGGCAGACCGCCACGGCTACTACTACCGCCCGCCGCAGTCTGCGGCCGGCTTCACCGTGCTCAAGAAGACCAAGGGCAACGTTCAGGGACAGGGGATGGGGCAGTACGGCGCTTCCACGTGGTCCAACGACGACCAGCTCTGGTGGACCGGCGCGGCGCCGGGCGACAAGCTGGATCTGGCTGTGAAAGTCGAGAAGGCTGGGCGGTACGCCGTCGGCGTGAACCTGACCCGGGCCGCCGACTACGCCGTCGTGCAGTTCCACGTGGACGGCAAGGCGCTGGGCGAGCGGGCCGACCTCTTCAACAACGGCGTGATCCGCACGCCGCTCCTGCCGCTCGGCACGCTGGACCTTGCCGCCGGCGACCACGTGCTGACGGTCGAGATCGTCGGCGCGAACGACCAAGCGAAGAAGGCCTACATGTTCGGGATCGACGAGCTGTCGCTGAAGCCGTCCGAGCAGTAGCCCCTGATGGGCGTGCCTCGCTGAGCAGGCTCTAAGCCGCGAAGGCTTTCTTGATGCGTGCGACGAGCTGCCGGTTCGTCATCTTGTCCGCCGTCAGCACGGCGAAGACCCGCTTGGCCAGATGCCGTTTCTCCAGGCGCTTCATCAGCTCCTTCTTGGCCTCTCCGGGGCCCAAGACCACGATCTCGTCGGCCTGGGCGAGGCCGGCGATAACCGCATCGTAGAACGCGTTCAGGTGATTCTGGAAGGCTCGCAGGCGAACGCCGTCGGCGGGCACTTGATAGTCGTCGAAGGCGCCTTTGCGGGGCGCAGCTCCTGAGCGGCTCGGGTGTCTTTCCGTGGCCGAGATCGTCAGGCGGGCGCCGACCTCGTGACCCGTGGCGGACACGATGAGCGCTTTGCGATGATCGATCCACAAACCGACTCGGTTGTTCATGGGCTCCTCCTTTCCGAAGGTCACCACAGCGGTGGCCCATGATTAACGACTCACTTGACAGATGATAGTGTAGGGCGCGGCGCCGGTTTCGTCAAGGAAACACGGCCTGAATAGGGGCATTCGGGTGCGATTGCAAACTATTGCAATCGCACAGAATTCAGAAGCCAGAAGCCAGAATTCAGGAGTTGGATGCCAACGAGTTATGTCCGATTCGCGCGAGATTCTTCCTGTCTCCTCTTTGGGAGACACCTTTTTGGGCGGCGCTTTCGTATGTAAGTCGTTGCGAAGCAATTCTGAATTCTGACTCCTGAATTCTGACTTCTGGGTGCGATGCAACGAAGTAAAATCGCACCCGGGGCATTCTTGGCGCGCGGCCGGTTTTCGGCAAAAGGCTGTTCGGCGCCCCGGCCGCCTTGCGCCCGCTCCGCTCTACTCTGAGCCTGAGAGGTAGAGGAGCAGGCTGGTGGCGTTGAAGAGGGCGTGCATGACGATCGGCGTGAGGAGGGAGCCGGTTGAGGCGTAGGCGGCGGAGAGGGCGGCGCTGAGCGCCAGCAGCGGCAGCAGCGAAATCGCGTGGAGGTGAACGAGGCCGAAGTAGAGGCCCGTCAGCAGGGCGGCAGAGGCGAAGGCGCGGCCTTTGAGCAGCGCCGGAAAGAGGATGCCGCGAAAGAGGGTCTCCTCCACCAGCGGCGCGACGACTATCGCCGTGGCCATCAGGAACAGCCGCGTGCCGTTCGACACGCCGCTGTCGCTGAGCCAGTCGAACACCTCCTGCATCTTGGGCGCGTAGCCCAGGCCGTCGGCGACCGCGGCCATCACATGCGAGAGCAGCATCACCGGCGGGATGACCGCCAGCCCGTAGAGGACGCCCTTGCCCACCGCCCGGCGCGCCGTGCACGCCGCCGAGCCGAAGGCCTCCCGGACGGTCGACCGCGCGAGGTAGAGGCAGAGCGAAGCGGTCAGCAGTCCGGCCAGCGCGTAGACCACCGGCCCGAGGACGAGGGCCGTCTCCGTGGGAGTCGGCGGGTTCGGCTTCTGGAACAGCGCGGGCAGCACGAAGAACAGCGTCGTGAACAGCGTCAGCTGGACGTGCGGGGCGGCGAAGGGCCGGCGCTCCAGTTCGGCGCGGGCCGGCAGGCTGGGATTCGTCAGGCGGCGCTGGAACAGGAACGCGAGGTAGAGGTCGATGGTTGCGCCCGCGAGCAGGATGAGCCCGGCCGTGGCGAAGGCCAAGAGGCGCAGCAGGTCGTGAGCGGTGTCGGTCATGCGGGTATTGTGCCCGGAGCGGGCGCGCGGGGCAATCAAAAACCGCAGGGGCGCATTTGCAAGGGTGCGATTGCAAACTATTGCAATCGCACAGAATTCAGAAGCCAGAAGCCAGAATTCAGGAGTTGGATGCCAACGAGTTATGTCCGATTCGCGCGAGATTCTTCCTGTCTCCTCTTTGGGAGACACCTTTTTGGGCGGCGCTTTCGTATGTAAGTCGTTGCGAAGCAATTCTGAATTCTGACTCCTGAATTCTGACTTCTGGGTGCGATGCAACGAAGTAAAATCGCACCCCATTTGCAAGAGCCTGCCGTTTAGGCTACAATTGAGCTTTCAACAGACAACAAAGGAGCTGACGCATGGCCGGTATTTTTAAGGCATACGACATCCGGGGAATTTACGGCAAGGACCTGACCGACGAGATCGCCTACAAGATCGGCCGGGCCTTCGCGACCTTCACGGGCTGCAAGAAGGTGGTCGTGGCCCGCGACATCCGCCCGCACTCGGAGCCGCTCTTCGCGGCGCTGGCCAAAGGGCTGGCCGAGCAGGGCGCGGACGTGATCGACATCGGCTACGGCTCGACGCCCATGTCGTACTTCGCCAACGGCACGCTCGGCGCGGACGGGAGCGTGATGATCACCGCGTCGCACAATACGGCCGAGTGGAACGGCTTCAAGCTCTGCCGCGCGCAGGCCGTGCCCATCAGCGGCGCGACCGGCATCCTGGATATTGAGAAGATCGTGGCCGAGGGCAGCTTCGCGCCCGCGGCCGCGAAGCCGGGCACGGTCTCGAAGGTCGACGTTCTGGCGCAGTACGCGCAGCACGTGGCGACCTTCGCGCATCTGAAGCACCCCGTGCACGTGGCGATCGACTTCGCGAACGGCATGGGCATCTGGGAGGTCAAGGCGCTCAAGGGCCTCATCACGTGGGACGGGCTCTTCGAGGAGCCGGACGGACGCTTCCCGAACCACGAGGCGAACCCGCTGCACCACGCGACGCTGAGGGATCTGCAGGAGAAGGTGCGGGCGGGCACGTACGCGTTCGGCGTGGCGTACGACGGCGACGCGGACCGCGCGGGGTTCATCGACGAGAGGGGCGAGATCATTCCCATGGACCTGATCACGGCGCTGATCGCTCAGGACGTGCTGGCCACGCGCAAGGGCGCGATCTTCTACGACCTGCGCAGCAGCTGGGTGGTGAAGGAGGTCATCGAGGCCGCCGGCGGCACGCCGCTGATGAGCCGCGTGGGCCACGCCTTCATCAAGCAGCAGATGCGCGCGCACGACGCGCTCTTCGCGGGCGAGCTGAGCGGCCACTACTACTTCAAGGACAACTTCACGGCCGAGAGCTCCGCCCTGGCGATCCTCTCGCTGGCGAACATCGTCAGCAAGTCCGACAAGCCCCTCTCGGCGCTGATCGCCCCGCTGCGCAAGTACTTCGCAAGCGGCGAGATCAACACGCACGTGCGCCGCGACCCCCAGACGATCCTGGACGAGATCCGGGCGAAGTACACGGACGGCCGGATGTTCGAGCTGGACGGCGTGAGCGTCGAGTACGCGGACTGGTGGTTTAACGTGCGCTGCTCCAACACGGAGCCGCTGGTGCGCCTGAACCTAGAGGCGAAGACGAAGGCGACGATGGAAGCCAAGCGCGACGAACTGCTCGCGATCATCCGGAGGGGATAGCCATGGTTAACGAGAGCGTGTATAACGAGCTGCTGAAGAAGTACCGCGCGCACTTCGGCCGCGACCCGGAGGTCGTGTCGTATGCGCCGGGTCGCATCGAGGTGCTGGGCAACCACACCGACTACAACGAGGGCTTCGTCTTCTCGGCGGCGATCAACTTCGGCACCTTCTTCGCGGCGTCGAAGAGCGCGTCGAACGCCTGCCGCCTCGTGGCGGGCGACCTGATGAAGGAGGTCGCCTTCGACGTCGCGGGCATCGAGGCCTCGACGAGTGACACCTGGCAGAACTATGTCAAGGGCACGCTGGCCGGACTCTCGGCGGTCAAGGCGCCCGCGTGCGGGTTCGACGGCATGTTCTTGGGCAACATTCCCCTCGGCAGCGGGCTCTCCAGCTCGGCCGCGCTCGAGATGTGCACGGGCCTCGCGCTCAGCAAGCTTTACGGCATATCGGTCGACACCGTGACGCTGGCGAAGATCGGCCAGAAGGCGGAGCACGTCTACGCGGGCTGCAAGTGCGGCCTGCTCGACCAGATTTCGAGCCTCGCGGGCCAGGCCGGCAAGCTGGTCAAAACCGATTTCCGCTCCGTGGTCTACGAGACCGTCGAGATGGGCGCGGACGCCTGCTTCCTGATGTGCAACACGCACGCGAAGCACGCGCTGGTGGACGGCGCGTACAACAAGCTGCGCGAGGCGTGCGAGACCGCGGCCGCGCACTTCGCCAAGGCCCTGCGCCACCCGGTGACCGCGCTGCGCGACGTGAGCATGGCCGAGTGGGCGATTTACAAGCGCGGCTTGCCCGAAGCGGTGGCGAACCGCGCGGCGCATCCGATCGGCGAGGACGAGCGCGTGCTCAAGGGCGCGGAGCTGCTGGCCGCGGGCGACCTCGCGGGCTTCGGCCTGCTGATGTTCGACTCGCACGAAAGCTCGCGCACGCTGTTCGAGAACTCCTGCGAGGAGCTGGACGCGGTGGTCGACGCGGCGAAGAAGATTCCCGGCGTGCTCGGCGCGCGCCTCTCGGGCGGCGGCTTCGGCGGCTCGGTGGTGGTGCTGGTGCACCCGCGCGACGCGGAGACGGCCTCGGCCGCGCTGGCCAACGCCTACGCCGCGAGGTTCGGCAAGCCGTGCGACGTGAGCGTGATCAAGCCCGCGGCCGGTGCGCACATCGTGAAGTGAGCGCGTCAGCGTCCGCAGGACGGTATGTTGTGCCGCCTTCAGGCGGCCCGAAGCTGTGACCGGGGCCGGCTGAAGGCGGTACAACATACAGAGTCGCACGTGAGCGAAGACGTTCTGTTTGTTCAACAAAGGGAATGGGGGCTGGCATGGGGCGTCGGGCATTGGGGGTCTGCTGCCTGCTGGCGGCGTGGGTCGCGGGCGCGGCGGATGCGCCGTTCATGGCTCTGCGTTTGGATGGCGGCCTCGCCGACAAACCCGAGTCGCTCAAGCCGGTTCTCGATGCGCTGGCGCGGTATCCGGCCTGTTTCGACGCGGTCGGGTTCGCCAAGGCGCCGGATAAGCCGGCCGTCGACGCCCTCCAGAAGCTGGGCCTGGCGACCGTGACGGCTGCAAGCCGTGCGAAGCCGGCCTTCCCGTTCAGCGACGATCATGCTCCGCGCGGCATGATCGGCAGCGCGCTGCTCTTCGCCGCAGGCCCGTCGCAGGACGTCGCGGCGCTCGGAGTCGGCCGCCAGTGCGCGTCGGGCAAGAGCGCCCACGGGCTGTGCGTGGAGTCGATGCTGTCGCTGGCTTACGGTGCGGTCGGCCTCGAGTACGACTTGCTCTCCTACGGGCACGAGCCGGCGTCGTGGGTGGCGAACACCTACCTGAGCGAGCTGACGCTGTGGCGGCCGTTCTATCTGGCGTACGCCCGGTACAATGCTGAGACCAAGCCCGGCGGCGTCTTGCCGTTCTGCGGCAAGCAGGGCCAGCCCGAACTCGCGGGCACGCTCAAGGCGGCCGACGCGCTCGCGCCGTCCGGGATGCCGCTGTGTCCCGGCTCGCCGTGGCCGGTGTGTTACATCCTGAATGCGGCGTCGGCGCAGAGCATGACCGCGGTGGACGTCCAGCGCGTGCTGTCGGGCGGCGTGCTGCTCGACGGCGGGGCGGTGGCGACGCTCCAGGCGCGCGGCTTCGGCGCGGCGCTGCAGCTGACCGCCGCGGCGCGCGAGCCGGACGTGTGCGAGGTCTTCACGGACGACGAGCTGAACCTCAACCGGGTCAACTACGTGTGGCGTCCGGATGCGCCGAAGGAGGAGACGTTCGCGCTCTGCCCGTCCAACGAGTCGGCGCGGGTGATCGGGCGCTACCAGCGGGCGGACGGCAGCTCGGCCGAGGCCGCGTCGGTGGTGTACGAAACCCCGGCGGGCGGCCGCATCGCGGCGTTCGGGTTCGCGGGGTTCGGCGCGGAGGTCAGCGCGGCTCGGCGCCGGCAGCTGCTGCTGGCGGCGGACTGGGTGGCGCAGAACCGGCTGCCGGTGTTCGTCGAGACCGCGTCGCAGGCGGTCGTGGTGCCGCGCGTGACCCTGGCGGGCGACCTGCGGAGCGTGACGGTGCTGAACGCGAGCATCGACGCGCAGCAGCCGGTGACCCTGCGCCTGCGCGGCTGTCCCGAGGGCCTCGAGCGCATGGAGTGGCTGATGCCCAAGGAGAAGCCGGTCACGGTCGCCGTGCGCTGGGAGGCGAAGGACGCGCTGGTGACCCTGCCCGCGGTCGGCCCGTGGCAGATCGGCTGGCTCCGCGCGGCGGAGTGAGCGCGTGCGCGGGCTGAAAGCTGAACGCAAGGGCGCTAGGATGCAAGGGTGCTAGGGGTGCGGTTTAGGCGGGATTCGACAGGGCATGATTCTTGACGGGGTACGGGCGATCTGATATTTTTTGACATGTTAAAAACGGGGGTCAAGATGGCGCGACAGATCGGGTGGGGCGTGGCGGTTCTGCTGGGGGTTGTGGCTGCGTATGCGCAAGAGCGGCGCGAGACGGCGCTGGAAGGCGCCTGCGCGTCGGTTGCCTATACCGGCGGCGGCGAGGTCGACGCGCTCAAGCCGGGCGCGGTGCTCTTCACGGACAGGGCGTACACCCTCAAGGAGTGTCCCGCGTGGCTGGTCGGCAAGCCGTTCCTGCGCAGCAGCATCGAGTCGGGCAGCCTGCGCATAACGGCCGACGGCGTGCTCACCGTGCTCACGCCCGAGCCCGTGCACCCGCGCGCGGCCACGCAGGCCAAGTCGCTGGAGCGGCGCGGGTTCGCGTGGATCGCCAGCCCCGAGCGCTTCCAGCTCTTCGGGGCGCAGCCGTTCGACCTGACCCGCGCCTATCAGAGGCACGTCAAGAAGGGCGAGCGCCTGCGGCTGGGCAAGTGGGCCGTGGTCGCTGGTTTCGCGCAGGCCGAGCCGCTCGCGCCGCCCGCACAGGCCTGGGGTGCGAACACCGGCGAGCGCCTCTACAACGGCATCGTGCTGCCCGAGGAGTGGCCGCCGTCAGACATCGACCCGCGCGACGCCGCGCCCATGGCCGTTCCGTATTTGGCCTGCCCGCCCCCGGTCATCCCCATCGACGTCGGCCGCCAGCTCTTCGTGGACGACTTCCTGATCGCGACCAGCACGCTGGCGCGCGTCTTCCACCTGCCCAAGAAATACGCGGGCAACCCGGTTCTCAAGCCGGAGACCAAACTGGAGCTGAACGGAGAGAAGAACGACGCGGCCGTGCCCAAGAGCGGCGGCGTGTGGTGGGATCCGGCCGAGAAGCTCTTCAAGATGTGGTACGAGGCGGGGTGGATCCACACCATCTGCTACGCCACGAGCAAAGACGGGCTCACGTGGGAGCGGCCGACGCTGGACGTGGTGCCCGGCACGAACCAGGTGCTGCCTCCGGATCTTACGCCCGACTCCTGGACCGTCGTGCCCGACTGGGAGGCGGCTGACCCGCAGCAGCGCTACAAGATGTACATGCGCCCGCCGGGCGGCCAGATGCCAGGAATCAGTATGACGTCGCCAGACGGCGTCCACTGGACGAACCGCGTGATGAGCGGCGACACGGGCGACCGCAGCACGATGTTCTATAATCCGTTCCGCAAGAAGTGGGTCTACAGCTTGCGCTCGGGCTTCCGCGGCCGCTCGCGCCACTACTGGGAGTGCGACGACTTCCTCGCCGGAGCGACGTGGAGCCCGGACGGCCCCGTGGTGTGGGCGGCGGCAGACCGCGACGACCCGAAGGACTGGGTGACGCGGCGCATGCCGCAGCTCTACAACCTCGACGCCGTGGCCTACGAGAGCCTTCTGCTCGGCTTCTACCAGATCCACCACGGCCCGGAGAACGACGTGTGCGAGAAGACCGGCATCCCGAAGATCACGGAGCTGAACTTCGCCTACAGCCGCGACGGGTTCCACTGGAACCGGCCCGACCGCCGCATCGCCATCACGTCCGAGCGGCGCGACGTGTGGGACCGCGGCTACGTGCAGTCCATCGGCAACCTCTGTTGCGTGCGCGGCGACACCCTGTGGTTCTACTACACGGGCTTTCAGGGTGACACCGCCGCGACCAACCGCAACTGGATGACGAACGGCATGTACCACCGCGGCGCGACGGGCGTCGCCTTCCTGCGGCGCGACGGCTTCGCCTCGCTGGAGGCCGGCGCCGAGGGCGGCGAGCTGACCACGCGCCCCGTGACGTTCGGCGGCAGCCGTGTCTTCGTGAACGCCGCCGCCGCTGGCGGCGAAGTGCGCGTCGAGATTCTGGACGAGGCCGGTCAGGCGATCGCCCCGTACACGCTCGCGAACTGCCGTCCGGTGGCGGCGGACAGCGCGCTCGCGCCGGTCGCGTGGGAAGGCGCCGAGGACGTGTCGGCGCTGCGCGGCCGCACGGTGCGCTTCCGCTTCGCGCTGCGCCAGGCCGCGCTCTACGCCTTCTGGGTCAGCCGCGACGCGACGGGTCGCAGCGACGGCTACGTGGCGGGCGGCGGGCCGGGCTTCACCGGTCCGCGCGACACCGTGGGGCGCGCGGCGCTGGAGGCCGAGACGAGCGCCTTCGGCGGCGCCGCGCAAAGCGTGTTGCCGGCGGGCTGGAGCGCGCAGGCGGCCGGCGACCGGGTGCTGGCGGGGCTGGTGGCGGCGACCGCGCCGCAGGTGAGGGGCGCGCACGACGCCGAAATGGCGCTGGTCGGTGACCGCGCCTACGTCGTGGCCGAGGTGAACGACCTCCGTCCGGGCGAGGGGGCGGGGTGGCCGGAGATCTACTCCGCACTGTCGGTCGTGAACCTCAAGACGCTGGCCGTCGAGACGGTCATCCCCTTCGCCCGGGGCGGGCAGGCCTTTGAGAACGAGACCCTGCCGACGGGAGCCTGCTTCGTGCCGCGCATCCTCCAGAAGGACGCGTCTACGCTGCGCTGCTACTTCGCCAGCGAGCAGCCGGGGAAGCGGCAGGCGCAGACGTGGTTCCTCGACTTCGACCTCGCGTCGCAGACCTTCGGGAAGCAGCTCCAGCGCGCCAAGCTCAAGACGGCGGCGGGCGTGTTCGACATGCAGCCGCAATACCTTCATGCTGACGCGGCTGCGCAGGGCTTCGCGCGCAAGCCGGAGGATTTCGGCCTCTACGTTTTCGATTCGTTCAAGGTTTTCGACGGCAAGACCTACGTGGCGCTCAACAACTATCCAGGCGGGCAGAACGCGCTGGCGGCGGTGAACGACGCGAAGGACACCTTCGAGGTGCTGGGACATTATAACGGCTCGGCCGAAACGAAGCTGACGGAGTCGGCGGTGAACCGCCTGCCCGACGGCACGTGGCTGGCGGTGTGCCGCCAGGAGGGAGGCACGCGCAACTACGCGTTCACGCAAAGCAAGGACGGGCGGGTCTGGACGCCCGGCGAGACTCGCAACGTGATCCCCAACGGCACGTCGTCCAAGCCCACCTTCGACAGGATCGGCGGGCTCTACTGGCTCGGGTGGCAAGAGGCCGAGGGGACGGGCATGGTGAGCCGCTCGGTCTTCAATGTCGAGGTCTCGCGCGACGGAGCGAACTGGGAGCGCAAGTACCGGTTCGTTACAGACAAGTCGTTCCAGTATCCGACTTTCCGCGAGCACGGCGGGCGCGTCTATGTGTGCGTGACGCAGGGCGACAGCTCCCCGTGCCGCAAGGAGCGGATCATGTTCGGGCGCGTGGAGTAGCGAAGGGCGAAAGGTCGGATAAGTTCAGCGGGAGGGTCTCATGCGTGTGGCTCGGGTTGCTGCTGCGGCTGCGGTTCTTGTGGCGGCGATGATCGTGGGTGGATGCGCGTACCTGCGCGTGCCGAAGACGTCGTGGGGCGGCGGCGAGGTGTCTGCTGCCGACGATCTAAAGGCCAAAGCCGAGGCGGGCGAGGCGGCGGCGCAGTATGCGTTCGGCTTTTCGCTGCTCTACGGCGAGGGCCTGCCGCGCAACGTGCCGGCAGGGCTGGAGTGGCTGCGCCAGTCGGCCGAGGGCGGCTATGTTCAGGCGCAGGCGGCGCTGGCGATCATGTATCGCAAAGGCCACGTGGTCGCGCAGAACGACGAGGAGAGCGTTCGCTGGTACCGCAAGGCCTCCGAGCAGGGCCATGCGGACGCGCTGACCCAGCTCGGCATCGCGTACTACCGCGGCAAAGGCGTCGCACAGTCGTTTGACGAAGCCAGGCGGTTCTTCGAGGCCGCCGCAGCGAAGGGCGATGCGCTGGCGATGGCGAATCTGGGTGTGCTGGCTAGTCGCGGCGAGGGCCTGCCCAAGGACGAGGCGCAGGCGGCGGCATGGTTCCGTAAATCCGCCGAACTCGGCAACGGCGACGGGCAGAGCAACCTCGGCACCGCCTACTACAAGGGCAGCGGGGTGAAGCAAGACTACGTCGAGGCGCTAAAGTGGTTTCAGGCCGCGGCCGCGCAGGGGAACGCAGCCGCCCAGTTCCGCGTGGGCTACATGTATGCGCACGGACAAGGCGTCGCGGCGGACGAGGCCAAGGCCGCCGAGTGGATCGGCAAGGCGGCGGCGCAAGGCCAGCCGCTGGCGGTCAAATGGCTGCAGGAGCGCGAGAAGCATCCCTAGACGACGGGCTCAAGTTCCGCTTTACAGACCGCCTCGGATTTTATAATCTACTCTCTCCATCGACTAAGTTTAGTTTACGTGGGCTGAGTCAAGGAGGGCGCTTTCATCACACCGACACACACACGACTGACGACGCTGCTCGCGCAGGCGGGTAACCGCTGCGACCCCGCGACCGGCGCCATCTCGGTGCCAATCTACCAGACCGCCTCGTTCGGCCATCCGGCGCTGGGGCAGAGCACCGGGTTCGACTACTCGCGCTCCTCCAACCCGACGCGCCTCGCCCTGGAGCAGACCCTGGCGGCGGCCGACGGCGGCCACCGGGGCTTCGCCTTCGCCTCCGGCATGGCGGCCATCGACTGCGCGCTGCGGCTTTTCGCGCCCGGCGAGCGCATGGCGGTGACCGAAGACCTCTACGGCGGCACGTTCCGGCTCTTTGACAAGGTGTTCCGGCCGCTCGGAATCGAGGCGGTCTATGTGGACACGTCGGACGCAGAGGAGGTGCGCCGCGCCCTGGCAGACCCGCGCGTGAAAGGGCTCTTCGTCGAGTCGCCCACGAACCCGCTGCTCAAGGTCGCCGACCTGCGCGCCCTGTCGGAGCGGGCGCGCGCGGCGGGCGCGCTGCTGATCGTGGACAACACCTTCCTGACGCCCGTCCTGCAGCGGCCTTTGGAGCAGGGGGCCGACCTCGTGGTCTACAGCGCCACCAAGTACCTCGCGGGCCACAACGACGTGGTTGCGGGCGCGGTGGTCACCCGCACCCCGGAGCTGTCGGAGCGGGTCGGTTTTCTCCAGAACGCGGTCGGCGGCATCCTCGGCCCGCAGGACGCCTGGCTCACCTTGCGCGGCCTCAAGACGCTGGCCTTGCGCGTCGAGCGGCAGCAGGCGAACGCGCAGGTCATCGCGGAGTGGCTGTGTCGCCACCCGCACGTGCGCCGCGTCTTCTACCCCGGTCTGCCCGGCCACGCGGGCCGCGACATTCTCTTGCGCGAAAAGAGCGGCTTCGGCGGCATGATCGCGTTCGAGGTCGACGAGCCGGGACGCATTCCCGGCATCCTTTCGGGCGTGCGCGTCTTCCTGTTCGCCGAGAGCCTCGGCGGCGTGGAGTCGCTCATCACCTATCCCGCGGTGCAGACCCACGCGGACCTCGACGCGGCGACGCGCGAGCGCCTCGGCATCAACGGACGCCTGCTGCGCCTCTCGGTCGGCATCGAGGACGTGCGGGATCTGATCGGCGATTTGGAGGGCGTGCTGTGAACGACTGGACACGCGTGATACACAGCGGGCGCGACCGCGACCCGCACACGGGCGCGTCGAGCGTCCCGATCTACCAGGTCTCGACCTTCGACCAGCCCGACCCCGAGCACCTCGGCGCGTACGACTACGCCCGCAGCGACAACCCGACGCGCGAGGCGCTGGAGCACACCGTTGCGCAGCTCGAGGGCGGCGCGCGCGGGCTGGCCTTCGCCTCGGGCATGGCGGCCACCTCGTCGGCGCTGCTGCTCTTTCAGGCGGGCGACCACCTCGTCGTCGGCCGCGACATCTACGGCGGCACCTACCGCGTGCTGACCACGATCTTCAAGCGCTGGGGGCTCGACGTGACCTTCGCCGACAGCGCCGACCCCGAGGCGGTTCGCCGCGCGATCAAGCCGTCGACGCGCGGGCTCTTCGTGGAGAGCCCGGCCAACCCGCTGCTGCAGGTCACCGACCTGCGCACCATGGCCGAGATCGCCCGCGCGCACGGGCTGCTGGCCGTCACGGACAACACCTTCATGACGCCGCACCTGCAGCGTCCGCTCGACCTTGGCTTCGACCTCGTGGTTCACAGCGCCACCAAGTTCCTGGGCGGCCACAGCGACCTGATCGCCGGCGTGGCGGTGGCGCGCGACGCCGAGCTGGGCAAGCGGCTCAAGGCGATCCAGAACAGCTTCGGCGCGATCCTCGGGCCGCAGGACGCGTGGCTCGTGCTGCGCGGCATCAAGACCCTCGCCGTGCGGCTGGAGGCTCAGCAGCTGACGGCGGGCGTGCTTGCCCGCTGGCTGCACGCGCGCCCGGAGGTCCGGCGCGTGTTCTATCCCGGACTCGACTCGCATCCCGGCCACGCCGTGCACGCGCGGCAGGCGCGCGGGGCGGGAGCCGTGCTATCGTTCGAGTTGGCGGACGGCCCGACAGCCGTGGCGTTCATGAAGCGCGTCAAGCTCCCGCTCGTGGCGGTGAGTCTCGGCGGCGTGGAGAGCATCCTCTCCTACCCCGTGACGATGTCTCACGCGGCCATGCCGCGCGAGGAGCGCTTGGCGCGCGGCATCACGGACGGGCTGGTGCGGCTCTCCGTCGGGCTCGAGAGCGCCGACGACCTGATGGCGGATTTGAAGCAGGCGCTGGAGGAGTGAGCACATGCAGAGACAGTTGACGATGTTACGGCTGAGCGAGGAGGAGGAGGTCAAGGCCGCAGGCCTGCACCTCGACTTCGACGAGATGGCCAAGCGCGGCGGCATGACCCGCGAAGAGGGCCTGATCGCCAAGTGGTACGGCATCTACGGGTCGCGCCAGCCGGGCAGCAACATGGCGCGGGTGGTCATTCCCGGCGGTGTCTTCACGGCGGTCCAGGCGCGGCGCATCGCGGACGTCGCCGACCGCTACGGGCGCGGGCTCATCTGCGTCACGACCCGGCAGGCGCTCCAGTTCCACCACCTGAAGGTGGCCGACCTGCCCGGCCTGCTGCGCGAGCTGGCGCTGGACGGCGTCTCGACCTTCCACGGCTGCGGCGATGTGACGCGCACCGTCGCCGCCTGCCCCTGCGCCGAGGAGTGCCCGCACCGGCGGTTGGACGTGCGCCCCTACGCCCGCGAGACGGCCCGCGCGCTGACCGCCATGCGCGACCTCGACAACCTGCCGCGCAAATACAAAATCACCTTCTCGGGCTGCGAGGCCGGTTGCGCGCAGCCGTGGATGAACTGCGTGGGCGTCATGGCCGTGCGGGCCGCGGTCGCGGGCGCGGAGCGCGCCGGATTTCGCATCGTGATCGGCGGCGGCATGGGCTGGAAGGCCTTTGTGGCGCAGCCGCTCTTCTCCTTTGTTCCGGCCGAGCGCGTGGCGGCGGTCTGCCGCGCGATCGGCCTGCTTTTCCGCGACCACGGCGACCGCTTCAACCGCGCCAAGTCGCGCCTGAAGTTCGTGGTCGACCGGCTGGGTGTCGAGGCCTGCCGCGAGCTGGTGCTCGGCTACCTGTGGCAGGAGGGCGTGCCCGTCGCGGATTTGAAGTGGGGCGAGCTGGCTTACGCCGGACGCCCTGTGCCGGAGCGCCCCCTGACGGACAGCGAAGTCGCAGGCTGGAAGGACGGCGGAGGAGTCGTCCGCATCCGCATCCCCAAGGGAGAGCTGAGCGGCGCGCAGCTGCGGCGCATCGCCGAACTGTCCGAGCTGTTCGGCAGCCAGCGCGTCTACTCCACCAACCGGCAGAACCTCGAGCTGCACGGCGTGGCGCCGGACAAGCTCGCTGAGGCGCGGGCCGAAGTCGAGCGGCTGGGGTTCGCCACCGACGGCGTCCACGGCCTGCGCGACATGGTCTGTTGCGTCGGCACGGAGCATTGCCCTAAGGCGGTCTCCTCGACGCGCACGCTGTTCGACCTCCTGCAGCCCGTGGTCGGAAGCCCCGCGTACCGCGCGGTCGAGGAGCGGGCCGCGATCCACATCACCGGCTGCCCCAACTCCTGTTCGCCGTACCGCATCGCGGACATCGGTTTCCGCGGCTTGCGGCTGCGGCTGGAGCAAGGCTCGGCCGAGGGCTTCGAGGTGCTGATCGGCGGCGACCAGCGCGCGCACGGCCACACGCTCGGCGAGTTTCGCAAGGAGGACTGCCCCGCCGTTGTGGCGGCTATTCTGGACACGTTCCTCGCGCGGCGCTGCGGCGACGAGACGCTGGCCGCCTGCGTGGCCCGCGTCGGCGTGGAGCCCTTCAAACAGGCGGTGTTCGCATGAAATACGACTATCCCCAAGCGCCCGCGTTCCGCGAGTACAGCACGCTCGACGGCGTCGGTCACACGGACAAAGACCGCAAGGCCATCGCCCGCCACATCCCCTGCCAGGAGGCCTGCCCGGCAGCCACGAACGTGCCGCTCTACATCGAGCGGGTTGCGCAGGGCGACTGGGCCGGCGCGTACGCGGTCAACCTGGCGTGCAACGTCTTTCCCGGCGTGCTCGGCCGCATCTGCACGCGGCCCTGCCAGGCGCGCTGCCGCCACCAGTGGACCAACACCAGCGGCCCGGTCACGATCTGCCACCTCAAGCGCGCGGCTGCAGACCGCGCGGCGGGCGCGGCAGCAGCGCCCAAGCCGTGGTTCGGCCCGACGGGCAAGCGCGTGGCCGTCGTCGGCGGCGGGCCGGCCGGGCTGGCCGCCGCGCGCGACCTGCGCCGCCTCGGCCACAGCGTGACGCTGTTCGAGCGCGAGTCGCACCTCGGCGGCATGCTGGTCGACGGCATCCCGCGCTTCCGGCTGCCGCTTTCGGTCGTAGAGCGCGAGATCGGCTTCGTCGTGGACACGGGCGTAGACGTGCGCCTCGGCGAGGAGGTCGGCGCGGCCAGGCTTCGCGAGCTCTCCGCCGCGTTCGACGCCGTGCTCGTCGCGGCGGGCAACGCCGTCGAGGGGCGGGTCTCGATTCCCGGCGTGCCGGAGGAGGCCATGCTCTCCGGCCTCGCCTTCATGCGGCGCTACAACGCGGGCGAGGTCGGCCAGCTCGAGGGCGACGTGATCGTGCTCGGCGGCGGGTTCACGGCGGTGGACTGCGCCCGCGCCTCGGCGCGCGCCGCGCGCAAGCTGCTCGGCGCGGAGGGCTCGGTCAGCGTGATGTACCGCCGCACCGAGCAGTACATGGCCGCGCACCCCGAGGAGCTGGAGGAGATGGAGCGCGAGCGCATCGGCGTGCGCACGCTCGTGACTGCGGTGTCGGGGACGGCGCGGGACGGTCGGCTGGAGTCGGTGACGTTTCGCCGCAACGTGCTCGCATCCGGCGGCGCGTCGGGCAAGCCCGCCATCGAGCCGGTGCCGGGCAGCGAGTTCACGGTGCCGTGCTCGACGCTGATCATCGCGGTCGGACAGTCGCGCGACGCCGCGCTGCTGCCGCCCGAGGGGTTGCCGAATCTCTTCGAAGCGGGCGACTTCGCCGGAGGCGCGAATGTGATTGAGGCCGTGGCGAGCGGCAAGCGCGCCGCGCGCGCGATCGACGAGCGCCTCATGGGCGCGCGCCGGCTCGAAGACGCCGTGGCGGTCGAAACCGTTGAGCGCGACGGCGAGACCGGGCGCGTGCGCGACCACGACCTGGTCGCGCCGGCGGCCATGCCGGTGATCCCCGTGGCCGCGCGCGCGGCGGGCGACGCCGAGGTCGAGGCTGGGCTGGACGACGCGCAGGCTGCGGCCAACGCCCGCCGCTGCTACCTCTGCCACTACACCTTCGAGATCGACCCCGACGCCTGCATCCAGTGCGGCTGGTGCATCGACGCTGCGCCGCGCCGCTGCATCAAGCGCCTGTCCCGTGTGAGCTTCGACGCCGACGGCGCCGTGGCGGAGACCGTCGAGGCCGCGGCGTCCGACGACACGACCTACATCTGGATCGACCCCGACGCGTGCATCCGCTGCGGCAAGTGCCTGCGCGTGTGCCCAACCGGCGCGATCAGCATGAAGCGCTCGGAGCGCGTGACGCGGCCCTGCGGCGGGAGCACGTGCGAGGCTTCACCGATTTGAGGATGCCGCCATGAAACGCTTCTGGCCCCTGTTATTGCTGGTTGCCGGTGTGCTGCTCGTCCTGGGCGGCTTCGCTTACGATGTGCTGTGCGCCGGCATTCCCTATCAGGATCCCACGCCGGAGCAGTCGGCGCGCTACGCGTACCATGCCCGCGTCGCGTCGTGCCTTCGCGGCGCAGGCCTAGCCGCCTTGCTGGCCGGGGCCGTCGCGGGTCTCGTCCGCCGCATGACCCGCAAGCCGCGCGGCGGATGACGACAGCGCGGGCGGACGAGCCTCGTCCGGCTCGTAGCGCCGGACGTACTGTTTCATCTCGGATGCCGCGGCTTATCTGCTTCCGAACGTCGGTCCGCGCGCAGGTGAGTTCCCCGTCACGAACCGAAGGCTACGCGCCGGCTGAACGGCATGGACAGAAGCAGAACGGCGTGCTACGGTATCCTGTGCGTACGGTATACGGGAGGTGCGGCATGCGTGTGATGAACTGGACGGTCGTTGTTTGGGGTGCGGCGTTTGCGCTGGCGGCGGCGGGAGCGGAGCCCGCGATGAAGTGGGCGGATGAGACGCGGCTCGGGCGGCCGTTCTCGAAAGACCCGTCGGTGATCCGCTTCAAAGACCGCTACCTGATGTATTTCTCGCTGCCGCCGTTCGACGCGAAGCTCGCGCCGACGAACGCGCCCAAGGGCTGGTCGATCGGCATTGCCGAAAGCAAAGACCTGCTGGCCTGGAGCAAGGTCACCGAGCTGCGCCCGGAGCAGCCGTGCGACGCGAAAGGCCTGTGCGCGCCCGGCGCGCTGGTGCTGGAGGGCCGCGTGCACATCTTCTACCAGACCTACGGCAACGGCCCCAAGGACGCGCTCTGCCACGCGGTGTCTGACGACGGCGTGACCTTCACGCGGCACCCGCAGAACCCGGTTTTCCGCCCGCACGGCGCGTGGACCTCGGGCCGAGCGATCGACGCCGAGGCCTTCCCGCTCAACGGCAAGCTGCTGCTCTACTTCGCGACGCGCGACCCCAACATGGTCACGCAGATGGTCGGCGTGGCGTCGGCCGACCTGACGTCGGACTTCGGCCCCGCGGCGTGGACGCAGCTGCGCGACGGGCCGGTGCTGCGGCCCGAGCTGCCGTGGGAGAAGAAGTGCATCGAGGCTCCGACCGTGCTCCGGCGCGGCGACACGCTCTTCATGTTCTACGCGGGCGGCTACAACAACGAGCCGCAGCAGGTGGGCGTGGCCTCCAGCGCGGACGGCGTCACGTGGGCGCGCCTCTCGGCCGAGCCGCTGCTGCCGAACGGCAAGCCGGGGGAGTGGAACGCCTCCGAGTCGGGCCACCCCGGCATCTTCGGCGAAGCCGACGGCCAGACGTGGCTCTTCTTCCAGGGCAACGCCGACAAGGGCAAGACCTGGTTCCTCTCGCGCGTCGGCATCGAGTGGAAGGCAGGCCGTCCGGCGGTGAAGAGGGGTCGTTAGCCGGTGACAAATACATTTGACTAGTGCTAGGTTATTATAGAAACTAGAATGCAATAGTGGGTTTGTATTGTTTTGGGTTAGATAAGGAGTCGGAAACATGCCTCAGAGAACTGCCGTTGTCAATGGAATGACGCTCACGTTCGATGCCCGCCCGGATCGGCTCGACCTGCGGGATTTGCCGTATCGTCCGCCGGTCGAAAACCTGCCGCCCGCATATCCCGATGACGAGCTTGTGAAGGATTTGCTTCCCGGTTATCTGAAGGCGGGGCTGATCCTCGATCAGGGAAAGGAGGGCGCCTGCACGGGTTTCGGCCTGTCGGCGGTCGTCAACTTCCTGCGCTGGACGACCGCGTTCGAGAACAAGCAGCCGATGAGTTCGGCGGATCTGGTGAGCCCCCGTATGCTCTACCACCTGGCCCGCTTCTACGACGAGTGGCCCGGCGAGGATTACGACGGGTCGAGCTGCCGGGGGGCGCTGAAGGGGTGGCAGCGGCACGGCGTCTGCCTGGAGAGGCTCTGGCCGTACAACAGAGGCCGCTTTGTGCGGCCTTCCGAAGGCTGGGAGGTAGATGCCGTCGCCCGCCCGCTCGGTGTGTATTACCGGATCCAGCGGGATTCTGTTGTGGACATGCAGTCGGCCATCCTTCAGGCGGGCGCGATCTACGTCTCGGCCGACGTTCACGCAGGGTGGACGATCGACGGGAGGGCGAGGGGGCTACCCACGCATGCGAAGCTGCCGGTGATCAAGCCCAGCACGAAGATACTGGGCGGGCACGCCTTCGCGATCATCGGCTATAACGATGTCGGCTTTGTCGTCCAGAATTCGTGGGGTGCCGACTGGGGCTGGTCGGGCTTCGCCGTGTTGCCCTATGAGGACTGGGTGGCCCACGGGACGGACGCGTGGGTTGCCGGGCTGGGGGCGCCGGTCACCCGCACGGTGCCGGTTGCGCAAGGGAGCAAGGTGCACAAGGCGCCGCAGTACTTCGTTCGACACGGGGGGCGCGTTGCGGCGGCCGGTCAGCTGCCGGGCTGGACCGGGTCGGCAGGCGATCCATTAGGACATCGCGCAGGCGTATGGGACGAGCAAGCCGCCTATTGGCATACCTTGGTGTCCGGCAATGACGGCTGCGTGCTCAATCGTCTGCCTCAGGCGGAGAATGAGAGAGACAACCTGAAGATCGTTGCCTTGGAACAGCCGCAGGCGTGGTTCAAGGCGCGAGGGCAGGCGGAGCCGGCTCGGGTTGTGATCTATGCTCACGGGGGGCTGAATTCGGAGCAAGCGTCCGTCTCGCGGATACGGGTTCTCGGCCCCAACTTCGAGGCAAACGGCATCTATCCGATCTTTGTGACGTGGAAGAGCGGCTGGGCGGAAACGCTCGGCAATATGGTCGAGGATGCCGCGAAAGAGGTCTTTGGCGGGGCCTTGCCGCCGGCCAAAGGGTTGGGCGACGTCATCGCCGAGGCGACGGACCGCGCGCTGGAGGCCATCAGCCGCACCGTCCTTGTGCGCGGCATGTGGTCGGAGATGAAGGAGAACGTCTCCCGGTCCTCCGGCACGGGCCGGGGCGTCGACGGTCTGGCCGAGCAGCTGAAGCGGCTCTCCGTCGCCCTGGGCGGCAAGCTCGAGATTCATCTGGCCGGGCATTCGGCCGGTTCGTTTGTCTGCGGCCACCTGCTGAGCGAGTTCAAGGGTCGGAGGCTTGCGGCCTCCAGCTGCACGCTGTTTGCGCCGGCTTGCGATCTGGGCTTCGCGTTGGAGCACTATGCGGCCGCGATTCGCGCTGGACGCCTCGACCGGAGCCGCTTCCACATTCACGCCCTCGCCGACTCCTTGGAGCAGGGCGATACGGTTGGGCCTTATCGGAAATCGCTGCTCTACCTCGTGAGCCGCGCGCTGGAGCGCTGGCACAAGACCCCCTTGCTCGGGCTGGCCACGGCGTTCGACCCCCGCTACGCGTCCGACGAGTTTTGGCACAAGGACGCCTTGGCGGATATCAAGGCCTGGCAGAAGTTCTTTTGGCAGGGCCAGACCCCGCCGAGCGGCTTTGCCAAGGCGGGGCAGGCTGCCGGGCTCCGGACGCTGGCGGTTTGGAGTAAGCCGCAGATCGACACGGGGGCGGGGCCCGCCAAGAGCACGCATGGCTCGTTTGACAACAGCGTCGCCCATATCACGGGCGCGATCGCGTCCATTCGCGGCGGCCCCTTGACAAAGAAGGTCTCGCCTCTCAACTACTGAGCCCCCCCCCCGCCCGCTGAAAGCAGAGGGCGATGAAAACGAGCGAGGCGTCGCGCCACAGGCGCCACGCCTCGCCTCTGCCACGATAGCGGCGACTACTCGCCGTACACGGTCGTGATGGTCTCGTTATAGATGAACAGAATGTTCTTCACGTTGTAGTCCACATGGTGGACTTTGTTGATTCCGCCGTTGCGCATGGCGGCGCCGATGGAGGCGTCTCCCGTGTTGAAGCAGATGATGCCGGTCGATTTTGACTCGCCGTGCTTCAAGGGGTTGACACTGTTGTCGACGAACGGCTCGGACACGACGTGATCGATGATGATCGCGGCCGTTGCGTTCCCCTTCATGGGGGCGATTCCGCAACCGGACATGGCGACTGCGCACGCACAAATGGCGGCGAAAGCAAGCACCTTCTTCATTGAACCTCCTTGGTTTACGTGTTTCACAGACAATACGTTGCTACACTTAATGATTTGGTGCAATAAGAAAAGCGCGCCCGAGGAAAAAATTTCGGGCGAGGACAGCCTCACAGCGCAGCGCGGCGGAACGCCACGCGTTTGCGGCCGGCCAGCTTGGCCGAACAGTTTTCCAGTTTGGAGTCGCCGGGGCGCACCCTGCCACGGCAGCTTATGCCCGCGTTCCGCAGGAGCGGCGGACGACAAGGGGAGCGTCGAGCAGGATCTCGCGCGGGGGCGTGCCGGGCTCGCGCAGGCGCTGGAGCAGCGTCTGGACGGCGACCGCGCCGATCTGCTCGCAGGGCTGGTGGATGGTGGTCAGCGGGGGCGAGAGCAGGTTGGCGTATTGCACGTCGTCGAAGCTGGCAAGACGGACGTCGTCCGGCACGTGAACGCCCAGACTCGCGAGCGTGACCAGCAGCCGCGCGGCGGTGGCGTCGTTGGCGCAAATGAGGGCGTCCGGCCGCGTAGGGCAGGCGTCCTCGCCTGTCTCATTCCTCAAGGTGCGGGACAGGTGGAGCGACTGCCGGCCGGAGGCGTGGACAGGCGGGGACGCCTGTCCTACGATGTTCCGCACGAAGGCGGCATCGTCCGGATCACCGTAGGCGGTCTGGCTGGAGGTCCAGGGAATGCCTGCGTTGAGGTGCGCGTCGTGCACGCCGGCGATGCGCTGCAGGACGGTTGGAGCCGAGCCGGGGCGAGAGACGAAGGTGATGTGTCGGGCGCCGACACGGAGCAGATGCTCCGCGATCCGGTAGCCGGCGGCCAGGTTGTCGATGCCGACCACGTCATAGGCGCTGCGCTCGGGGAAGCTGACGATGTCGCGGTCGAGCAGGACCACGGGGATGCGGCTGGCGGCGAGCGTGCGGATAATCTCCTGATTGATCGCCTCGCGCCCGGGGATGAGTTCGAGCGGCTCCAGGAAGACGCCTGCGACCTCTTGGCGCACATACTGGGAGCAGAGTTCGAGCGCCCGGTTGGCGCGGGTTTCGAGGTCAGCCGACGACGAGTCGCCCCAGAGGAGCGTGTAGCCCGCCTGCTGGCTGCGCCGGGCGATTTCCGCGCAAATCGGTGTGAAGATCTCGGTGGTGCCGTGTCCGGGGATGATCATGCCGAAATAGCCCGTGGTGGGGCGAGCCGTTTGGCTGAGATAGGTGCCGGAACCCGGGCGGCGGTCCAGGTAGCCGGCGGCCTTCAGGTCGCGCAGGGCGCGTGAGACGGTCGGCCTCGAGATGTTAAAGCGCTTCACGAGCTGGGCCTCGCTCGGCAGACGGCGGTGGGTGTCGAACTTGCCGGCGAGAATGTCCTCTTTCAGCGCCTCAAAAATCTGCTGGTGCTTCGGCAGATTGCCGAGGGCTTCGGTCTTGTCGGTCGGTGTCATGCTAAATCCCCTTTTCACAATGCGAAGCCTGCCGTCCTGCCAGTCAGATAGCCTTCAGCCTGTCAGCCTCTATCAGGCTCAAGCTGATAATACAGATTTTTTTATGAAAGACATTTTTACGTTAGCACTGTTGTCGTTGACGTGTCAATATGGGGATATGGCTTGTTGGGGAAGAAGGCGGTTCGGCTAGAAAGCGAGGCGAACAATGAAAGAACAGGTTGATGTGAGAGGGTTTCTGGCGCTTGTTGTTTCCGGGTGCTTAGCAGCATCTGGATTTTCTGCCGAGCAGACGGACCGGCTACTGCCAGCGCCTGCTGGAAACAGCCCGAACCCCGTTGAAGTTCGAGTCAATCTGGAAAAGGTCGTCCACACGATGGCCGGCGGCATAGGGGCCTCGTGGCATGCCATGGGGCCGGATGTCGTTCATTACCCCGATTTGATCGGGCGTGATAACCGCGCGTGCAAAGGTAGCGCTTATGGAGGCAACCCACCCGTCATCCCGGCGTTCGACAAGGCCTGGGAGGACGTTTACCGCCATGCCCGCTGGCTGGGTCTTGATTTCATTCGCGTGGAAATCGCCATGGACATGTACAATCCCCAGCGTGGAGAGTTCGTCTGGGACAACGACGAGATGAAAACCCTGTACCGCATTCTCGAGCACTGCTCGAAGAACAAGGTTGATGTGTACATGACGATGCAGTGGCAGGGCGTGGCGTGGAACGCGCATCCGGGGGTCAACCGTCTGCAAAGCTCGCCGAAATCGGCCGAGGATTTCGCCGTCAGCTACGCGACCCTGCTGGCGCACCTCGTCAAGGACAGGGGGTACGACTGCATCCGGTGGATCACCGTGAACAACGAGCCCGGCATGAAGGTCGGCTGGTGGCAAGGCCCCGGCGGCGAGCCGGATTCCATCATGCCCGCCCTGCGAGCCACGCGTGCCGAGCTGGACAAGCGAGGCTTGCAGGGGATTGCGCTGAGCGGCCCGGACGGCCATGAAATCAATTCAGGCAACTTCGATCCCAGTGATCCGGCTGTTGGCGCGGTGTCCATGCACAGCTACACCGGGAAATTCAAGAGTAAGTTTGCCGAGGGGCTCAAGGCGGCCAGGGAACGCAAACAGCCTTTCTTTCTCGCCGAATTCGGCACCTTCTTCATGGCTAAGTTTGAGGGTGAAAACATGGCTTTGGGAGGCCCACGCTCTGAAGCCCCGAAAAGCTACGATGACCAGATGAAAAATGCCGAAAAAATCCTGGCTGGGTTAAATATGGGCGTTGACGGCTTCAACCGCTGGAGTTTTCTCAACCGAGGAGACCTCGACGGGCAATGGCAGTTGGTGCGCACCTGGAACCCCAACCTGTGGGATTTCAAAAAGACCGTGGAGCCTGAGCCGGTTCCTTACTACAGCTTCGGGATTATCACCCGGTTCACCGCCAAGCACTCCTCGGTGCTTGAGACCCGCAGTGACAGCGAAAATCTGCTTGCCGCGGCCTTGCGCAGCCCCAAGGGTCAGCTGACGCTACTTCTGCTCAACCTCTCTCAGGAAGGCGCTGAGGTGAGTGTCGGATTCTCCATCCCACAGCAAACACTCTCGCTGAAATGCTATCAGGTGACGAGCGCTGCGGTGTCAGCTCCCGGCTTCAACCTGCAGGCAGTCAATACCGCTACAATTGATAAGGATAAGCCGACATTGAAAGTCTCGCTCCCAGCGAGAAGTATCACGGCTTACACCACCTACGCCTTGAATCCGGCTGCGGATGGAATCATGAGTGAATGAGCGGCTCGGCGCAGCCTCGCCCTCCACCCTGCGGGTTTGCTTATACAATGGAGGGCAAAGCTGTGCTGAGCCTTCCTCAAGGCAACGCAAGTGCTTTTATCATAGCGCCATTCGGGACAAGAACATGAGCAAGTATTCGCATGGTATATCGTTGGTATTGCTGGGTGCTACGGCCGCCTTTGCCGCAGCCGACAAACCCAACGTCCTGTTCATTGCCGTGGACGATCTGCGCCCGGAAATGGGGTGCTACGGCAACAGCGTGATCAAGACACCCAACTTCGACCGGCTGGCTGCGCGCGGAATGGTGCTCAGGCACGCCTGCTGCCAGCAGGCGGTGTGCAGCCCGTCGCGCAGCTCGCTCATGACCGGGCGGCGGCTGGACGCGACGCGCGTGTGGGATTTGGAAACGCATTAATATGGGGGAAGCCAAATGAGAAAGCTCGTGCTCGCGTCGTTAACCGCATTGATCCTGTCTCCTGTATTTGGCGCAGAGTCGCGCCCCAACATCATCCTCATCCTTGCAGACGACATGGGTTACGGCGACCCTGGCTGCTACGGCGGCACGCTCGCGCCGACGCCGGCGATCGATTCGCTGGCGCGCGACGGCGTGCGGTGCACCGACGGCTATGTTACCGCGCCGGTGTGCGCCCCGAGCCGCTGCGGGATGATGACCGGTGCTTACAATCAGCGCTTCGGCATGCAGTGGAACGAAGACCGCTCGAAGTATACTGTCGGCCCGCACAAGCTGCTGCCCCAGGCGCTGAAGGCGGCCGGCTACGTTACAGGGCACATCGGCAAGTGGAACGTCGGCGCCGACATCGCCGGCTGTTTCGACGAGACCTGTGACACGATTGATTGGGAGGCAGACTACTTCCCGGGTGCCGACGGCAAGTACTTCGGCGTCGATGACCCGGTGAATAACGCGTCGAGCAAGCGGCAGGGCGTGTGGGGCCCTGAGAGGCCGGGCGAGGAGTACCTGACGGACCGCATCGGCCGCCACGCCGTCGAGTTCGTTGAGAAACACAAGGCACAGCCGTTCTTCCTCTATCTCGCCTTCAACGCCGTGCACAGCCCGTGGAGCGCGAAGACGTCGGACCGCGAGAAGTTCGCGCACATCAAAGAGCTGCCGCTCAACTTCTACGCGGCGATGATCGCGTCGCTCGACGAGAACATCGGGCGTGTGCTCGCCAAGCTGAAAGAGGCCGGGCTTGATCAGAACACCCTTGTCGTGTTTGTCAGCGACAACGGCCCGGCGCTCGGGAAGCCAGCCATCAAAGTCTGGCCGGAAAGTTGGCCGGAGGAAATCCTCGTCGGATCGGCCGGCCCGCTGAGCGGCCACAAAGCGCAGTTTCTCGAAGGCGGCATCCGCGAGCCGTTCATCCTGCGCTGGCCCGCGAAGCTCAAGGCCGGGCAAACCTACCGCCAGCCAGTCAGCACCATGGACTTCTACGCCACGTTCTGCGCCGCCTCCGGCACGCCCGTGCCTGCTGGTACGACGCTCGACGGAGTCAACCTGCTGCCTTATCTGAGCGGCGACAAAACCGGCGCGCCGCACGAGATCCTGTTCTGGAAGAACGGCGACCAAGGCGCGGTGCGGCAGGGCGACTGGAAGCTCGTCATCAGTGCGTGGAAGCCGAAGCTGCAGATCTTCAACCTCGCGGACGACATCGGCGAGAAACGCGATCTCGCCAACGAGAAGCCGGAGCTGGTTGCGAAACTTCAGAAATCGTGGCTTGACTGGAGCGCGCCGCTGCCGCCCCGCGCGAACCCGCCCGCCGACAAGTCCGGCAAGGCCGGCGCGGACAAGAAAGCCGCTGGCAGCGGAAAGCCGCCACAGAACCGCGGCGCGCTGTTTGAGGCGAAGGATAAGAACCATGATGGCCAGCTGAGCCCGGAGGAGTTTCTGGCCGGACAGACCGACCCAGAGGCCGCGAAGGTTCACTTTGAGAAATGGGACGCCGACAAGGACAAGCACCTGTCACAGGGTGAATTCATCAACTTTGGGAAAGCCAAATGAATGCGAGTGATCTCCGAAGCGACACCATGGCCCAGCCCACGCCTGCCATGCGCGAAGCAATGGCAGGCGCTGAGGTGGGCGATGATGTGTTCGGTGTCGATCCAGCCGAGCAACGCCTCGAAGCCCCGGTTGCGGGGTCGCGCGACTTCATTCAGCGGGCGAGGCGGTTTCGCAAGATGTTCGGCGGCGGGATGCGGCAAGCGGGGATTCTGGCCGCAGGGGATCTTTACGCGCTGGAGCATCAACGTTCCCGCCTGGCCGACGACCATGCGAACGTTCGCGCACTTGCCCAAGGGCTGTTCCGTTTGTCCGGCATCAAACTTGATCCCGCCACTAAGCAGCTGAGAGAGTCATGAAGAACAGGCTCGCACTCCTTGCCGCTATCCCGCGCCCGCCACATCCCGGGCCTGTATCCGCACACGTTCCGGCACTACGGCTTCGGGGTGGCCATTGCGTGGCTGAGCTCTCAGAAGATTCCTGACCGAAAGCACTCACAAAAGGCGAAAACATGAAGACCATCAGCATTCTGAATCAGGTGCTAGGCCCGGTGATGCGCGGGCCATCCAGCTCGCACACGGCTGGCGCATTTCACATTGGCAGCTTGGCGCGCTCCATGCTTCGCGGCGCTCCGAAGCGCGCCACAATCTCGTTTGACCCGGAGGGATCGTATGCGGCGACGTATGAGACGCAGGGCGCAGACCGCGGCTTCGCGATGGGCCTGATGAACAAGCCGCTGACCGACGAATCCTTTTTCACTGCGCTGCGCGATGCGTCGGACGCTGGAGTGCGTCTAGCGTATCAAGTCCGCCCGCTCGCCGGTGCGGACCACCCCAACACGACCGACCTCGACATGGACGCGGCGGACGGGCGCAGGCTGCATCTCGTGGCGCGGTCCATCGGCGGCGGCGAGGTGGAAATCACGCGCGTGGATGGCCGCCCCGTGCTTTTCAACGGAACCTCCTACGAGGCCCTCGTCGAGGTGCCCTCCGCGCAGGCCGGTGCGGTGGAGGCGTTGCTCTGTGAAGGCGGCGATCTTCTGGAGCGCCCGGTCGTCGCACCTGCCGGTGGTGTCGTGCGGTTCACCACGCGGCGGAAGCAGGCGTTTGCGGAAAGTGTCCGCGCACAGCTCCTCGCGCACGACGCGGCGGCCTGTGTGTGGGAAGCGACGCCGGTTTACTTCGTGCAAAAAGGCGCGCCGCTATTTTCCAGTGCGGCGGAGATGGTGAGCATCGCGGAGGAGCGCGGCTGCTCGCTCGGCCGCGTGGCGCTTGCGCATGAGGCGCAACTGCTCGGCATGAGCGAGGCGGAGGTCATCGCGGAAATGCTGCGGCGTTACGACATCATGGTCCGCTCGGTCGAGCGCGGGCTGGATCCGGCCTTCACCGGGCTGCAGCTGCTGCCCGCCTGCGCAGGCACGATCTTCAAAGCCGAGGCCGAGGGCCGGCTCTCTGTGCGCAGCCTGAATACGCGGGCGGCTGCGCGGGCGCTGGCGGTGATGCACGTGGATGGTGCGATGGGCGTCATCTGCGCAGCACCCACAGGAGGCTCAGCAGGAGTGATTCCGGGAACGCTGGTGACGCTGGACGAGGAGCGGAACCTGACGCGCGAGCAGATCGCGCTCGCGCTGCTCGCGGCGGGCGCGGTCGGCGTGATTCTCGCCACTCGCGGCACCTTTGCCGCCGAGGTTGCGGGCTGCCAGGTGGAGATTGGCGCATCGGGCGCGATGGCGGCTGCCGCTGTGGTGGACGCCGTGGGGGGCACGGCGCGGCAGGCGTGCGATGCCGCGGCGATTGGTTTTCAAAATACAATGGGCAGCGTGTGCGACCTGCTGCACGGCATGGTCGAAATTCCTTGCCACACACGCAACGGCGCCGCCGCCGCAAACGCCTTCGTGAACGCCGACCTCGTGCTCGGCGGCTACACAAACTTCATCCCGCTGGATGAAACCATTGATGCCGTTTATGCCGTCGGCCTCGCGATGCCGTCCGAGCTGCGCTGCACGTCCAAAGGCGGCCTCGCCATCGCGCCTTCCGCCCAGGCGCTGAAACCCGATTGTTACGCTTCCAAATGTACAGCTTGTGCAAAAACATGAAAACAACACCCCTCTATCTCTCGGCTGATGCCATCCGTCGCTCGTTGCCCATGAACGAAGCCATCGAGGCCATGCGCGACGCCTTCGCGCAGCTGGCGCGCGGCGAGGTGCAGCTGCCCCCTCGCATACGGCTGGATGCGGCCTCCGAGCACGGCGTGGCGCTGGTCATGCCGTGCCATTCCGCGTCGCAGAAGCTCTTTTCGGTGAAGTTCATCACCCTCTTCCAGGACAATGCGCAGAGCGGCTTGCCGCTCATCCAGTCTACGGTGATGCTCAGCGATGGCTGCAACGGCGCTCCGCTCGCCCTGATGGACGGCGCCAGCCTGACCGCCATCCGCACCGGCGCGGCCACGGGGCTCGCCACCGGTCTGCTGGCGCGACCCGAGGCGGCGGCCGTCGCCATCATCGGCGCCGGCGTTCAGGCGCGCACCCAGTTGGAGGCGGTCAGCTGCGTCCGTCGCATCCAGCGCGCGCGGGTGTTCGACCGCAACCAGGAGCTGGCCGCGCGCTTTGCGTTGGAGATGCAGCGGCAGCTGGGTTTCGCCGTCGAGCATGCCGCGTCGCCGTCCGCAGCGCTGCAAGGCGCCGACATCATCTGCACGGCTACGCCCTCTGCAGCGCCCGTCTTCGACGACCGCGACGTAAGGCCCGGCACGCACGTCAACGCCATCGGCGTCTTTCGGGCCGACATGGCTGAGGTTCCCGCCGCAACGGTCTGCCGTGCTCACGTCGTGGTGGACCATCACGCCTCTGCGCTGGAAGAAGCTGGCGACCTGCTCATGCCGCTCCACGCCGGGTTGATCTCCGAGCAGCATTTCGCAACCGAGCTTGGACAGCTGGTTCTCGGCCAGAAACCAGGCCGCACATCGGCCGAGCAAGTCACGCTCTTCAAGTCCGTCGGCGTGGCGATTCAGGATTTGTGCGCGGCGGCCCGCGCGTTGGCTAACGCCCGGCGGCTCGGACTCGGGACGCCCCTTCAGTAAAAACATACCGTATTGCTCACCCCCGACAAACTCCTAGGAGCCGCGACGCATGAACAATAACCGCGCGATTGATCTCCGCAGTGACACCATCACCCAGCCAACGCCTGCTATGCGAGAAGCAATGGCAGCTGCTGAGGTGGGCGATGATGTGTTCGGTGACGATCCCACCGTGCAACGACTCGAAGCCCGGGTTGCGGAGATGCTGGGCAAAGAATCCGCCCTGTTCACGCCTTCCGGAACGATGGCCAATCAGCTCGCGGTCCGAACGCACACGGAGTCGGGCGACGAAATCCTCGTCGATGCCAACGCTCACATTTATTACTACGAAGCCGGCGGGCCGGCGGCGCTAGCCGGCGTGTCTTGCCGCTGCCTGAACGGTGTGCGCGGTATCCTCACTGCGACGGATGTGGAGGCAGCCCTCCGTCCGCCAGACCAGCACTTTCCGCCCACGAAGCTCGTCTGCCTGGAGAATACGCACAATCGCGGCGGCGGCACGATCTGGCCCGTTAAGCGCATTCGCGAGGTCGCCGACGTCGCCCGCCGGCAAGGCTTGCGCATGCACCTCGACGGGGCTCGGCTGTGGAATGCGTCCGTCGCAACCGGCATCGACGAGCGGGACTACGCTGCGGACTTCGATTCCGTGAGCGTGTGTTTCTCCAAGGGCCTAGGCGCCCCCGTCGGCTCGGCGCTCTGCGGGCCGCGCGACTTCATTCAGCGGGCGCGGCGGTTCCGCAAGATGTTCGGCGGCGGGATGAGGCAGGTGGGGATTCTGGCCGCAGGGGCTCTGTACGCGCTGGAGCATCAACGTTCCCGCCTGGCTGACGACCATGCGAACGCTCGCGCACTTGCCCAAGGGCTGTCCCGTTTGCCCGGCATCGAACTCGATCCCGCCACGGTACAGACTAACATCGTATTCTTCGGTGTAAGATCGATGCAAGCGAAGGAACTGGTGCAGCGGCTGGACCGGGCTGGCGTTCGCATGCTGGCTACCGGCCCGAATAGCATCCGCGCGGTAACAAACCTGATGGTGACATCGGAGGACATGCCGAAGGCAGTGGAAATTGCAGGCAGGGTCATGCAGCGTTGTTAAGACCTGCCATTGTATGGAAGGCCGCGGGGCAGGGGGGCAGTTCCTTTTTATGTTCCCGGACGCGGATCTGATCGTGGTAATCACGGCCCACCACAAGGGGATGGGAACCATGCTGGCTACGGTGCCGAATAGACTTCTTCTTGCGTTCGGCGTAAAATGAAAACGAAGAGAACCACACTATGAAACACACTCTCACACTCCTCACCGCCCTGCTGCTCGCGCCGCTGGCCGCGCTCCACGCCGCTGAGAAACCGGCGCAGCCGTTGAAAATCACCCCGACGAATCCGCCGAATGACGGCATTCTGTTTGTGGATCACTCGAGGAACAACCGCAGCGGTCATCTGGGGCATGCTTTGGTGCAATACGAACGCGGCAAAATCCTCGCGTTCTATCCGAACTGCTCCAGCGACAACAACGGTCACTCGGCCGTGGGCTGGATGGAGTTCAAACGATCCGAGGACGGCTGCAAGACCTGGGGGGCACCGCAGGTGCTGCCTTTTACTAAGGAGTTGTTCGATAAGCACACTGGCCGCACCGCGATGGCCGAGAAGGCGGTGGTGACGGACAAGGGCGAGATCGTGCTCTTCTACCTCATCTGCGATGTGTCGCAGAACGCGCTGTGGCAGCCCTACTGGGTTCCGTTGTTCTCAAAGAGCGTGGATGCAGGCAGGACTTGGAGCGAACCCACGCCCGTCTGCACGACGCGTGGTCGCGTTTATGACGTGAAGTATCAGGACGGCGAGATCCGCGTGCTGCACTTCGCCAACGACGCCACGAAGGACTGGCGCGGCACGACGAAGGAGCACGTTTACGAGCTGCATGTCAGCACCGATGGCGGCGAGACCTTCGGCAAACGGAGCGAACTGCCCTTTGTGACGAACCGCCGTGGTTACGGAGCCATCGGTCAGTTGGCCAAGGGCGAACTCATCGCCTACGTCTATAACAGCTCGAATGAGAACGTGCTCGACTACATCATCAGCAGGAATGGCGGAAGAACATGGTCAGAGGTACGCACGTCGAATGTAAGCCGGAAAATCCGCAACCCGCAGTTCACCGCCTTTGGCGGCAAATACTACCTGCACGGCCGTAGCGGCGCGTATGGCGAGGGCAGCGGGCACATGATCCTCTACAGGTCTGAGGACGGCGTGACATGGGACAATGGGGTTTATCTCCGCATGCGTGAAGCCGGCACCGGAGCGTATTCTAACAGTATCGTGGTGGATTCACCGGATGGCAGCGGCAGACAGCGCATGCTCATCCAGGCCTCCCATGCCTACGAGGACAGCAAGACCAACGTGCTGCACTGGTGGCTCGAATGAGCCTGCAAAACACAACATACTTTTTGCCGAATGAAACAGTCATGAAACGCACCCTCACCGCGCTGCTGTTGGTGCCGTTGGCCGCGCTTCAGGCTGCCGAGTTCTACGTCGCTACCCAGGGCGCGGACACCCAGCCTGGTACGCTGGAGCAGCCGTTCAAAACCATCCTGAAGGCGGCCTCGGCGGCACGCCCCGGCGACACCATCTTCATTCGCGCCGGAACTTATCGGGAGACGGTGTTGCCGCCGCGTTCGGGTGAGGCCGGTCGGCCGATCGTGTTTCGTAATTACGAGAAGGAGCCGGTGGTCGTGAGCGGAGGCGAGGTCGTGCCGTCAGGGGCGTGGCGGCCGGACGGCGGGCAGGTGTTCAAGGCCGCAGTCGCCATGCCGCTGGAAGCGGACAACCAGGTGTTCTTCGACGGCCAGATGATGATCGAAGCGCGCTTTCCCAACACCTCGCTGGATGTTTCGCGCCCCGTGAAGCTGACCGCGAAGTCCGGCAGTTTCACGGGTAAGCGCGACAAGGCGGTCGGGATGATCGAACACGAGGCTCTGAGCCAAGCGCCGGACCACTGGGCCGGAGCCTTTCTGCATATCTCCCTTGGCAAGGTGTGGATTGCGGAAACGGTGAAGGTTATCGCCTCCGGTCCGGGGTGGGCCCGCTTCACGTTCCATGAGGGCGCCGACTATCAGCCCCGCGCGGGCAACACGTTCTTCCTCACCGGCAAGTCATCCGAATTGGATGCGCCAGGGGAGTGGTTTTACGACGCGAAGGCCCAGACGCTTCGTTTTCAGGCGCCTGGCGACGAAACGCCTGCAGCGCATGTCGTTGAATACAAGGCCCGGAAATACGCCTTCGACCTGCGCGGCAGGTCACACATCGCCGTGCGCGGCCTGAAGCTGTTTGCCGCCACGGTCATCACGGATAAGGACAGCAGCCACCTTGACCTAGACGGTCTCGACGCGCGCTACCTCTCGCACTTCTCCGCGCTGGTTCGCTGGAAAACGGGCTTGGCCGACTCGGGCATCATTCTGGGCGGGCAATCGAATTCGCTGTGCAACAGCATCCTCGCCTTCAGCGCCGGGAACGGAGTGACCCTGCTTGGCACGGGCCACGCCGTGTCCAACAACATCATGCACGACATCGACTACTCGGGGGGTGTGGGCGCGGGCGTCAACACCGGCGGCGGGTGCAGCGGCGCGGTCATCTCGCATAACACGATCTGCAACGTCGGGCACCGGATGATTGACATGGGCCACCTCCAGTCGGGGCTGATCGAATACAATGACCTGTGGCGCGGCGGGATTCAGATGACGGATTTCGGCGGCATCTACGCTGCCTCGACCGACGGCAAAGGTACGCGCGTCTGTTACAACCAGATTCACGACACGGACGGCCGGAGCAACGGCCTGAAAAAGGAAAACAACTCCAAGGGCATCTACCTTGACAACGGCAGCTCGAACTATGTCATCGACCACAACGTCGCGTGGCACGTGGACCGCGCGCTCGTTCTGAACTCACGCGAAGGCATGGCCGAGACGAATCGCAATAATCTCATTCTGAATAACACGCTTGCAGGCACGAAGTGGAGTTACGGGTGGAAGCATTGTCCCTCGCCGGAAACGCTCGTGGCCAACAACATCTTCCTGGCACGGGCCGAGCCGGGCGTGGGTGCGGTCGTCACGAACAACCTCTTTCCGGCAACCGATCCCCGGTTCGTGCCTGGTTCGCATTTTGAATTGCAGGCCGACTCTCCCGCCCGCCGAGCTGGTGTCGTGCGTGCGCCGTACGCCGTGGGTGCCGACGGACAAGCGCCCGATCTGGGCGCCTTCGCATACGGCGCGAAGCCGTGGACCGTCGGCTCAACGCTCTGGAAGGCTTACGCGCGTGCCACCCTTGACACCGCATCTCTGTCGGCTTCCGAAACCGACAGGATGATGTATGCCGACACCACGCGGCGTGGCAAGCCGTGGTCGAAGAATCCCTTCGTCCTGCGCTTCGGTGGCCGGTATCTGATGTATTCCTCGATTCTGCCTGTGAAGGACAGCGATGCCCGGGAGATTGAAGTCACCGAAAGCCACGACTTGGTTCACTGGAAGAACGTGGGCGTGATCCGCGTGCAGGAACCTTACGAGAAGAACGGCATCAGCGCTCCCTGTGCGGTGATCAAGGATGGCCAAGTGCATCTGTTCTATCAGACCTACGGCAACGGCACAAACGACGCCATCTGCCACGCAGTTTCGGATGACGGCATCACCGGCTTCAAGCGCAACCCGAGCAATCCCATCTTCCGCCCGGACGGGGCCTGGAACTGCGGCCGTGCGATCGATGCCGAAGTGTTCTTTCACGAGGGCAGATATTTGCTGTTTTACGCCACGCGCGATCCCGGTTATAAAATTCAGATGCAGGGCGTGGCCGCCACGCCGGCGAACTCCCGCTTCAACCGCGACGAGTGGACGCATCTTTCAAAGGACGGCCCGATCCTGAAGCCCGAGTTGCGGTGGGAAGGGGCGTGCATCGAAGCCGCGTCCATCATCCGCCGGAACGGGATGCTCTACATGTTCTATGCCGGTTCCTACGACAATACGCCGCAGCAAATCGGGGTCGCCGCCAGTAAGGACGGCGTGAAGTGGACGCGCCTGTTTGACGAGCCCTTCCTTCGCAACGGTCAGCCCGGCGAATGGAACTCCAGCGAATCTGGCCACCCCGGCATCTTCGACGACGGCGAGCGCAGCTTCCTGTTTTTCCAAGGTAACCCGGACAATGGAAACACGTGGTGGCTTTCGAATGTGCAGGTGTCTTGGAACGAGAAAGGCCCGTTCCTCAGCGCGGACAAATAGAAAAGCGAAATTTGAAAACACTCATAAAACACACCCTCACCACCCTGCTGCTCGTGCCGCTGATTGCTCTGCACGCCACCGAGGTGCAGCAGACAAGTCCCACTCGTCGTGTGCTCTTCCGTCAGGCGGAACTGGATGGTTTTGGCAACCGCATGTATGTCCAGGCGCGCGTTCCTTCGGGCGAGTTCGCCATGGTGGGCTGGCAAAAAAGCCCGTTTACCCCGGACGGAAGATTCCTCCCTGTCGGATGGGACGCCGGGGCCAAGACGGGACTGGCCATCACCGGTGACCGGGCCCTGGCGCAGCGGGGTATGCGCGACGTGGCAGGAGCGACGACTGCCCAGATGTCCGGCGATGCGGTGGGGGCCTATTTGAATTCGGCCGATCTCTCCGGCAGCGGGACCGATGCGCAGGGCCGGCCCCTTCCGGGATCGGGCGGCTTCAAAATGATGGTCACCCCGCAGATCCGGTTCGCGCCGGAGACTGCAGTGCGCCCGTTCCGCGCGGAGACCAGTCGGCTTGACCTCTCTTTGGACCTGCAGATTCCGGTCGCCGAATGCGGGGAGAAAAAAGGAAGCATCGCCTATGCGAACCCCGTGTTGCTGCTGGTTGATCCGCAACGCGGGGTCAAAATCTCCTATGTGGTGGGCTTGTTCTCACGGCGTTCGGACGGGGGGCCGCAGAAGGTGATCCAGCACATCGCCCACGACGGGCCGACGAAGAGCTGGATGATCCAATGCAAACTGGTGCCCGGCAACCCGTGGGTGGACATCGGGAAGGGTTCGGAGGTGTTCCAGACGGCCCCGTGGCGCGGCTGGCGCCATTTTTCGTGCTCAATCACCCGCGCCCATGTCCTGGCCGCAATGAAGGCGCTGCGGGAGCAACAGCCGGAAACGAACTGTTCGCTCGACCCTGCCGACTATCAACTGTTCTCCCTCCACCTCAACGCCGAACTCACCTTTGAGACCGCCCCCGCGGAGATGGGCTGGTCCATGCGGCGCGCGCTGCTCACGCTCGAGGAATGACCGGAGCTGACAAACCCAAGGAAGTTGAAACATGAAACACACATTCACACCTCTCACCGCTCTGCTGCTGGCGCCGCTGGCTACGCTGCACGCGAGTGGTGCGGAAACAGGTGACTTCGAGCATCGGGCGGCCACGCTCTTTACCAAGAAGTACTTTCACCACGCTTGGGACGAGACCGACCACACCGTGGAGGGCGAGGACTGGTCGCTGCCGCTGTGGGTGAAGCCAGCGCCCTACAGCGGCATACAGGTCAGCCCGAATCTGGTTCCCGCGGAGTTTCCGGGCCGAATCCAGCGCGCTGTTCACGCCTCCTGGCGGGTGGTTGAGCCCACGGAGGGCACCTTCGCTTTCGAAGGCCTGCGCCAGGAGATTCTCAAGGCGAGCGAGGGTGGCAAGTATGCCGTCAAGATGGGGCTGGCTGCCTCCGTCTGGGAGACTCGCCACTTTCAGAGTCTAAGGGACAAGACCATCAGGAAGACCGACATCGGCACGGCTCCGCGCTGGCTCAAGCAGCTCGGCATTCCGCTGATTGACGAGCGGCCGAACAAGTCGATCCCGTTCCAGGTCGTCAATCTGGATATCTACCATCCGGAGTATCACAAGCGATACCTGAAGCTCGTCGAAGCTTTCGGCACGAGCGGCATTCCGCAGATGAAGGAATTGGACATCTGCTACCTGCATCTGGTTTCGGCCTCGAGGGGCGAAGAGGGGGCGGGTCCGCCGGTCGGCGACCCCAAGCGTCGGCTCTTCGAGGAGCGGCTGCAGGCGTGGGCGGAGGCCTTCAAGGGCGCCGCCTATAGGCTGTGCCTGGTCTCCAGCAAGGAAGAGGATCTGGCGCTGGCGCTGAAGCTCGGCATGGGCCAGCGCAACGGATTCGTCGAACACTACATGCTGCACGCGCCCAACCCCGGCCTGGGCCAAGAGCTCGACGCGGACGGTTACTTGGTCGTCAATGAGAAGTGCCCGCTGATCGCTGAAAATCGCGCGTCCGGCGACGAGAACGAAGAGTACACGCGGAGCCACGAGGCGCGCTTTGGCCCGATCGAAACCTTCCCGCACCGCTACCACGAGGCTACGCTGCGCATGTTGCAGATGCGGCGCAACTTTGTCTGGGCTGAGGGCGGCTCGTGGCTGATCAATCCGCCGCTCCTTCACTACCTGGCCTTGGAGTTGGGCCAGACCGCCCGCACCGCGCCTGACGCCTGGTGCTATCTGCGCGAGAGCGTCAAGAAAGGGGGCAAGGACGGGCAGACGGTGAAGAACTTCGAGCGCTGGCTCTATCAGCGCGACGCCGACGGCGCGCGCACCGAGGCGACCGAGAAAGTCGAAGTTCCGCCGCAGATGTTCGATTTTGACCAGAACCACCTTTACGACCTGACCGCGCGGAAGACCCAGACGGCCCAGGGGCAATCGCTGATCCGCTTGGGCGTTGACGAAGCGTTCCTTGCCGGAGGGCCGCACGCCGTAGCCGTGAAGATCACCTATCTCGACCGGGCCCATGCCGAGTGGAGGCTGGAGTATTTCGCCGGCGCCACAATGAGTCAGACGCGCACCGTGACGTGCGGCGACTCGGGCGCGGCCAAGACCGTGACGTTCATTCTCAAGGACACTTGTTGTCCGGGGCAGGGCTACGCGGGTCTGGATTTTCAGATTCGCGCACTCAAGGGCGACGCGGTCATCCGCTTGGTACGGGTGGTCAAACTGACTCAAGAACCAAGCTGAAGAAAGGCGAGTCACATGAAACTCACGCAAGCTCCCCTCACTGTTCTGCTTCTGGCCATTGGCATTCACGCCGCCAGCCTGGCTGCCGATGCACAGCTGCGCCAGACTGTGGCTGGAGAAATTGAACTCGTCGCCGGCGGGGGCGCCGCCGCCGAGGGCGCTCCGGCTACCGCATGCAGAATCAGCCAGCCTTTCGGCATTGCCTTCGACACACAGGACAACATGTTCATCTGCGAGGAGACCCATCGCTTGCTGCGCGTGGATGCGAGGACAGGCGTGCTCACCGTTGTCTCTGGGGCGAAAAAGGCAGGCGCGCCGCTTGGCGATGGCGGCTCGGTTCAGCAGGCAAGTTTCGCTGCGCCTCACAACCTTGTCGCTGACGCGCAGGGAAACCTCTTCATCGCCGATACGTTTCACTACGCCGTGCGCCTTGTGGACGCGAAGACGGGCATCGTCACGACATTTGCCGGCACCGGCGCGAAGGCGCTCAGCGGAGATGGAGGGCCAGCGTCACGCGCGGGCCTCGACGGTCTCGCATGTTTGTGCTTCAGCCACGATTTCACGAAACTCTACCTCGGCGGCTTCAGCAAAGTCATTCGCGTGGTGGACATGAAGACGGGAATCATCTCCACGGTGTCAGGCCTAGGGGGCAGCCGCGCCATGGCGGTGGACTCAAAGGGCAACCTGTTCACAGCCGTCGGCGGCGGCGTGCGGGTGCTTGGATCTGATGGTAAGTCGCGGCTCCTCGAAGATCCGGATGCGCAGCCGGCCCTTAAGGGCGTCAAGCATCTATGGGCCGACCTCGACGACAATATCCTCATTGCCGACGCGGGGAACCATCTCATCCGCAAGTTTGTGGTCTCGCAACAAAAGCTCATCACCCTTGCCGGCACAGGCGCGAAGGGTGTGGCAGGGGTTCCCGGCCCTGCGATGCAGGCCCAGCTGGGCGAACCTCACGGCGTCACCACGCATCCGCGTACAGGCGACATCTACATCGCGGACTCGCGCAACCACCGCGTACTGCGCATCCAGGCGAAAGGGAAGTGATGCGGCTTGCAGGTCAGAGTAGCCAGGACCCATCATCGCCATGATTGAAGACCCCCGTACCGGCCTCTACTGGCGCATGTTCAGTGCCAATCCGGAGATCGTGCCCGTGCTCCTGGCGATCGGCTGGGAGACCACGACGCCGTCGGGTGCAGAGACGGCCAAGTAACTTGCCGGAGCGAGGCTTTCTCCGAAATCGGCTGAAGGTAAGACGATTTTCTCAAATCATGGCTGATAATACAGCTTTTTTCAATATTGATCATTTTAATGTAGAACTATTTCCTGAAAATCAGCACTATGTGAACGCTGAATTACGTTGGATCACAAACGAGAGGAAACGGAAGTAAGGAGGATTTGAGATGAAGGGCCAGGACTTGCTGCGCGTGTGGACAAAGGCCCGAACGTGCGTCTCAATACAGCCGGCACGTTGATCGGCGTGCAAAGAGTGTGGGCGGGCGATAAGTTGGAGCTCAGCGTCATGAACAAAAGCGGATGGCTGTTACTCGTCATGGGCGGCGTAGCCGTGCAAGCTGTCGCCGGCGGCGAGGACAACGCGGGCGAGCGAGCCTTGCCGCAGGGCCCGGTGAACGTGACCCGCGATGTGCGCGCAGACAAGCGCTGGCTGCTTTTGCCTGTCAAGAACGGCGGACAGAAAGGCAAGGTGGAGGTGCGCCTGGGCGCAGAAGTCCTGCGGGCTTTTGACGCCGAATTGGCGGAGGGAGAGCCTGACTGGTGGGCACCCGTCGACGTTGGCGAGTGGCGGGGCAAGTCGCTTTCGGTATGGGTGGACAAGCTGCCAGCCGGATCGAAAGCGCTGGAGCGCCTCACTCTTGCGGACGAGGCGGTGCCCTGCCAGGGGCGCTACGCCGAAGCGCAGCGCCCGCAGTTCCATTTCTCAGCTCTTCGTGGTCGGCTGAATGACCCCAACGGACTGGTGTACTTTCAGGGCGAATACCACTTGTTCTTCCAGCTCTTCCCGTACGGCTGTTTTTCCGGAAGCAAGCATTGGGGCCATGCGGTCAGCCGCGATTTGGTGCATTGGGAAGAGCTGCCCATCGCGCTGTATCCGGACAAGCTGGGCATGATCTTCTCCGGCTCCGGCGTGGTCGATTGGAAAAACACGAGCGGCTTTCAGAAGGGTGCGGAACCGCATCTGGTGCTCATCTACACGGTCACCGGGCCGCCTCGCGCGCAAGCCCTCGCCTACAGCAATGACCGGGGCCGCACGTGGACGAAGTACGCGGGCAACCCGGTCCTGCCGGAGGTCCGGCACAACAATCGCGACCCGAAGGTGTTCTGGCATGAGCCGAGCGGGCGCTGGGTGATGGCGCTCTACTGCGGGTATCCCGACGAGACGCCGCCAGGCATGCAAGGGCCTCCGAAGAAAGGCAGCGGCCGTTCGGTCGAGTTCTTCGCTTCCCCAGACTTGAAGCAGTGGACGTCAGTCAGCCGTTCCAAGGGCTTCTTCGAGTGCCCGGACTGCTTCGAGGTCCCGGTCGAGAGCACGGGCGAAAAGAAGTGGGTCATACACGGGGGCGGCGGTGACTATCAGATCGGCCGCTTCGACGGCACGTCGTTCACGTCTGAGACGGAGATGCTGCAAGGCCCCTACGGCGGAGCGTTCTATGCCGGGCAGCATTTCAGCGACATGAAGGACGGGCGGGTCGTGCAGATCGGCTGGGCGAAGATGAGCGTCGCGCCGTTTGCCGGCATGCCGTTCGCCCAGATGATGAATATTCCTTGCGAGCTGACCATTCGGCAGACGCGCGAGGGGCCGCGCCTCGCGAGGCGGCCGGTGGCCGAACTCGCGAGCCTGCGGGGCAAACATCACGCGGTCAAACCGGGGCCGCTCGGCGCGCAGGCGAATCCGCTTTCTGGAGTTGCATGCGAGTGCTTCGATCTGCGGGCGGAGATCGAGGTCGGCACCGCTCAAGAGATTGTCTGGACGGTTCGGGGCACGTCGCTGGTTCTGGATGTGGCGCGTCAGCAAATCGCCTCCGGCAAGGCCAAAATTCCCGTCCCGGTAAGGAACGGGCGCGTTCAGCTCCGCCTGCTCGCAGACCGGTGCCTGCTGGAGTTCTTTACGGATGAAGGCCTTGTCTATGGTGCGCTCCCATTAATTCCCGTTGAGGGAGCTTCCGCTATTCCCGGGCTGTTTGCCCGAGGGGGGAAAGCCCGTATCGTGTCGCTCGAAGTAGATGAACTTGTCTCGGCCTGGTTGGCTCAAGTTAAATAATGAGGGGTCAGACGTTGTTGAAAGGGGGATATTCGTGAGACCAGTCAACGGCTTTATTCTTACTGCGGTTGGGTGTGTGTCGGTTGGAGTGGGCTGCGTGTGGGCCGAGAAGGCACCGCCCGACTACACCTCGCGCGTGCCGAAGTTCACGTTCGGCAAGACGCTGTCGGAGCAGGAGTCGCAGCTCAAGACCAACCCGCTTATGCTTCGCTTTGCTGAGTCGCGGAAGAAGCTGGCTGCTGATCCGTACCGGCCGCTCTACCACTTCGTGAGCCCGGAGAGCACCCTCAACGATCCGAATGGGCTCTGCTTCTGGCAGGGGCGGTGGCACCTGTTCTATCAGGCTTATCCGCCGGAGGACACCCGCCAGCATTGGGGCCACGCGGTCAGCGACGACCTGATCCACTGGCGCGACCTGCCGTATGCGATCTACCCGAACCCGGAAGAGAAGTGCTACTCGGGCGCGACGCTGGTCGAGAAAGAACGCGTGATCGCGATGTACCACGGCACGAAGCTTGGAAACATGGTGGCGCTGTCGGATGATCCGTTGCTGCTGAACTGGGAGAAGGTGGCGGGCAAGGCCGTCATCCCTATGAATGAGGCGGACGGCTCGCCGCGGCCCTACCGGATATTCGACCCGTGCGTCTGGAAGACAGGCGAATTCTACTATGCGCTGTCGGGCGGTACGCAGCCGACCGGTCCAGGCGGCAAGACCGTGCCGCTCGAGTCGCTCTTCCGCTCCAAGGACTTGGCCGAGTGGGAGTATCTGCATCCGTTCGTCGAGGGCGACCGTTTCTCGATGGCGGGCGACGACGGCGCGTGCCCGTACTTCTGGCCGATAGGCAGCCGCCACATTCTGCTCTTCTTCAGCCACAACAGCGGCGGGCAGTACTTGCTGGGTGATTATGACGCGCAAGCAGATAAGTTCCGCGCGACCGCTCACGGGAAGTTCAATCACGGTCCCGTGAACCCCGGCGGGGTGCATGCGCCGTCGGCCTCGCCGGACGGTAAGGGCGGTGTGATCGCGATCTTCAACATGAACCCGGCCAAGAAAACCGAGGGGTGGAACCAGCTCATGACCTTGCCGATGCGGCTGACCCTGGCGGGAGCCGAAGGCGTTGGCATCGAACCTGCTGGCGACCTCGCGTCGCTTCGGCAGGCTCACGTAAAGATCGGCGCGACGCTACTGCCCGCAAACCAGGAGATCGTGCTGAAGGGCGTGGCCGGAAGCACGATGGAGCTTTCCGCAGAGATCGACGTGAAGCGCGCGCAGGCGGTGGAACTGCTCGTGCTTCGTTCGCCCGGCCGGGAGGAGTACACGCGGATCGTTCTGTACGGCGAGCGCGGCTATCGAAGCAAGCCGTGGTCGCCGGGAACAGAACGGGCCAGCGTGACTGTGCTGGACAACACCTATGCGTCCGCGCAACCTGATGTGACGCCGCGGATGCCCGATACGGCGCAGGTGCAGCTCGACAAGGGCGAGCCTTTTAAGCTGCGTGTTTTCATCGACCGCAGCGTGGTTGAGGTTTTTGTGAACGGCAGGCAGGTGCTGGCGTGCCGCGTCTATCCGGGTCGCGCGGACAGCGTGGGCGTGTCGCTGCGCGCGCAGGGCGCTGACGCGGCGTTGACCGCTCTGGATGCGTGGCAGATGAGGGGCGTTTATGAATAGGGGACAAGGGGTCGGTCTTTTACGCAGAAAGAAAATCGCATGCGCAGTATAGCCATCACGGTCACAGGGATATTCGTCGGGTTGGCAGCGTGCGGGGCGGCCGCTAGACAAACCGTGGAGCCCCCAGCCCAGCGGGACATCACCCTGCAGCGGCGCTATCTGCACCTCCCTGTCGTGAACGGCGCGGCCGAGCGGGTTGTGCGCTTCTTGGTGGACGGGAAGGCGATCCGGGAGTTCAAGATTGAGCTGGCGGACGGCGATCCTGACTTTTACGTCTCGAGCGACCTCTCCGCTTTTGCGGGAAAGTCGATGAGCATCGAGATCGACCACGCCCCTTCCGCAAACGTCCTGGACGGCATTGTCCAGGCGGATGAAATTCCCGGGGCCAAGGAACTCTACCAAGAGAAGTACCGTCCGCAGTTTCACTTCTCGCCGCGCAGCGGCTGGGTGGGCGACCCCAACGGCCTGGTTTTCTACAAGGGCGAGTACCACCTGTTCTTCCAATACAATCCCTACGCCGTCAAGTGGGGTAACATGAGCTGGGGCCACGCGGTCAGCAAAGACCTGGTTCATTGGAAGGAGTTGCCCATCACGCTTTTTCCGCCCACGCTCGGTGACCATCCCTACTCCGGCAGCGCGGTTGTCGACCGAGAGAACACGGCGGGCTTCAAAATAGGCGCGGAAGACCCCATCGTCATCGTCTTCCCCAGCACCCGGCGCGGCATTTGTCTTGCCTACAGCACGGATGGCGGGCAGACCTTTGCCGAGTACGCAAGCAACCCGCTCCAAAAGAATCTGGGCGGCGACCCGCGGGTTTTCTGGCACGAGGCCACGCGCCGCTGGATCATGATCACCTGCAAGATACTCAAGCCGTCGAAGGAGACTCCGCCCGGCCGCCCCGGCTGGTTGGAGAAAACGCTCTGCGGCTTCGAGTTCTACAGCTCTAATAATCTCAAGGACTGGGAGCATCACAGCACGATGGATGACTGCTGGGAATGTCCCGATCTCTTCGAGTTGCAGGTCGACGGCAAGCCGGATCTTTCCAAGTGGGTTCTGATGCCCAATCACACCCCGTCGCTCAGCGGCGGCGGCAAGTATGCGGGCGGACGCTATTTTTTCGGAGCTTTCGACGGCCAGCGCTTCACGCCGGAGAGCGAGCGGCTCCTGTTCAATTTCGGCAACGCCTACGCGGCGGCGCAGTCCTACAACAACATCCCGGCGGCCGACGGCCGTCGCATCAATGTCGGTTGCGCCTTCGGCACGCGCATGCCGGGGATGCCGTTCGGGCAGATGATGAACTTCCCCGCCGAACTGACGCTGCGGACCACAGAAGACGGGCTGCGCCTTTTCGCCTGGCCGATCAAGGAGATCGAAACCCTGTACGCCGACACCCGCAAAATGGACGGCTTGGCGCTCACGACGGAGGGTACGGTTTTGCCCGGAATAGCGGGCGACCTGTTTGATATTGCGGCCGAATTCGCTATCGGTGCGCAAACCGAGGATGTTGGGCTGAAAATTCGAGGCGTGCCCGTCGCGTTCGACGCGAAGGCGAGCCAGCTGGTGTGCGGGGATCGTATCGCGCCGTTGAAACCGGTTGATGGCCGGATCAGGCTGCGCCTGCTCGTCGACCGCGTCTCCATTGAAATATTTGCCAACGACGGCCGCGTCTATATGCCTATGGCAATCATCCCAAAGGATGAAGACCGGTCGATTGCGGTATTTGCAAAGGGCGCCGGAACAAGCGTGACAGCGCTGACGGTGCGCACTTTGAAATCAGCTTGGGAGCAGTAGCATACGGTTCCGAAAGGTGGAGTTGTAAGGGGGTCAAGACCCGGTGGGCGATGGCGGGACGAACGGAGAGCTAAAGGGGGACATGATGAAACAACGTAGCAACTGGATCGCAGGCGGCCTGCTGGCGGCTGTGTGCGCGCACGGCGGCGACAAGGTGATCGCGCAGTTCGAAGGCGACACGTACGGCGAGTGGACGACCGAAGGAACGGCGTTCGGCACGGGGCCGGCGAAAGGGACGTTGCCGGGACAAATGAAGGTGGACGGCTTCAAAGGCAAAGGCCTCGTTAATTCCTTCTTTGGTGGCGACCGTGCGACAGGCACGCTGACCTCGCCGCTATTCACCATCGACCGCAAGCACATCACCTTTCTTATCGGCGGCGGCGGGTGGAAAGAGAAGACCTGCATGAACCTGCTGGTGGACGGCAAGGTTGTGCGCACGGCGACCGGGACGAACGTGGTGCCCGGCGGTAGCGAGGAGTTGGAACCTGCGTCGTGGGACGTGTCAGACCTGCTCGGCAAGAAGGCGCAAATTCAGATCGTGGACGATCAGCAGGGCGGCTGGGGGCACATCAACGTCGACCAGATCGTCGCCTGCGACACGCCGCCGCCCGCGCCGCAGAAGAACGTGACACGCGAGATGACGGCGGACAAGCGCTGGCTGCTGCTGCCCGTGAAAAACGGCGGGCAGAAGTGCAAAGTCGAAGTGCGCGACGGCAAGGACGTGCTGCGCTTCTTCGACATCGAGCTGGCCGAGGGCGAACCGGACTGGTGGGCACCGCTCGACGCGGGCGCGTGGCAGGGGAAGAAGCTGACGCTCTGGGCCGACAAGCTGACGGCCGATTCAAAAGGGCTGGAGCGCGTGCGTTTCGCGGACGAGGCGATGCCCAAAGAGGGGCTTTATCGCGAGGCGCTGCGGCCGCAGCTGCACTTCTCGCCGGCCCGCGGCTGGAACAACGACCCGAACGGCTTGGTCTTCTTCAACGGCGAGTACCACCTCTTCTTTCAGCACAACCCGTACGGCGTGAACTGGGGCAACATGCACTGGGGCCACGCGGTCAGCAAGGATCTCGTACAGTGGAAAGAGGTGGAAGAGGCGCTCTACCCCGACGCGCTGGGTCCGATGTTCAGCGGCAGCGCGGTGGTGGACCACAACAACACGAGCGGGTTCGGCAAGGACGGAAAGCCGCCGCTGGTGCTGATCTACACGGCGGCGGGCAACCCCGCCACGCAGTGCATCGCCACCAGCCTCGACGGCCGCAGCTTCACAAAATACGAGGGCAATCCGGTCGTCAAAAACATCACGGGCGGCAACCGTGATCCGAAAGTCATTTGGCATGCGCCGACGAAGCGGTGGATCATGGCGCTCTATGTGGGGCGGCCGGAGAAGCTGCACACGGTGCAGTTGCTGGCCTCGCCGAACCTGCGCGAGTGGGCCGAGATTTCGGCTGTGCCGGGCGACAAAGACGGCGGGCATTATCTCTACGAGTGCCCCGACCTGTTCGAGCTGCCTATGACAGGGGGGACGGGGTCGCGCTGGGTGCTCTTCGGCGCGGACGGACAGTACGCGCTCGGCACCTTTGACGGGCAGGCCTTCAAGCCGGAGGTCGAGCGCTTGAAGGGGCACTGCGGCACGGCCTACTATGCGGCGCAGACGTTCAGCGATCTGCCCGACGGGCGTCGTGTGCTGATCGGGTGGCTGCGAGCCCCCTCGCCGGGAATGCCGTTCAACCAAGGCATGACCCTGCCGCAGGAGCTGGGGCTGGTCAATACGCCCGAGGGCGTCCGGCTGACGCATGCGCCGGTGACGGAGCTGAACGCGCTGCGCGAGCGGACGCAAAAGTTCGGGCCCGTGGACGTGACGGCAGGCGGATCGAACCCGCTGGCCGGCTTCGAGGCCGAACTGGTCGAGCTGCGGCTGAGTTGCGACGTGTCTGCGGATGCGGTTGTGATCGCCGATCTGCGCGGCGTGCCCGTGCGCTATGACGCGGCCAAGCAGGAGCTGAAAGTCGCCAAGCACACGGCCTCGTGGCCGGTGAAAGACGGCAGGCTGGGGCTGATCGTGTATCTGGATCGCACGTGTGTCGAAGTGTTTTCGCAGGACGGTTTGCTTTATGCGCCGGTGGCTGTGACACCTGAGCCGGGTGCGCGTGGGGTCATTCTGACGGTGGAAAAAGGAACGGCGCACGCGCTACGCGGTGAGGCGCACGCGTTGCGGTCGAGCTGGAAATGAATATCAGGGGAAGCGTCTTACGACGCCACTACAAACGGATCGGGAAGCGCCTTACAACGCCAAGACGGACGGGAAAAAAGGGTGTGCGGGTGGGGCTGTTTGTGGGCCCGTGAGGGCCTTCGTACGGTAGTGTGGCCAACGCTTTGCGCCTCTGGTATGATAGCTGACACAAAGGGTGACAATCGATGCTGGATCTGGTTGCATTCGGCGAAATCTTGTGGGACGTGATCGACGGCGAAGCGCACATCGGCGGCGCGCCGTTCAATCTGGCTGCGCATGCGGCACGCTTTGGGCTGTGGGCGGCGGCGGTGTCGCGTGTGGGAGACGACGCGCTCGGGCGCGCGGCGCTGGGCGAAATGGCGCGCCTGCGCGTGGATGCGCGTTGGGTGACAACGGATTTGCAGCACCCGACTGGAACCGTGACGGTCGCGTTGTCGGGTGGCCAGCCGAGCTACACGATCCATGAGGGCGTGGCGTGGGACTTCATCGGCGACTCCGATGCGGCGCTGCAGTCGCTCGCGGCCGAGCGGCCGCGCGCGTTCTGTTTCGGAACGCTCGCCCAGCGCCGCGAAGTCTCGCGCCGGACGCTCGGACTACTGCTGGACGCTTTCCGTGACGCGGTTGTGTTTTACGATGTAAACCTGCGGCAGTCGTACTGGTCGGCGCCGCTGGTCGAGGCTGGATTGGAGCGGGCCACACTGGTAAAGGTGAACGATGATGAGGCGCGGGCGCTGGGCGGCTTGATGTTCGGCGGCGCGTGCGACCCCGAGGCGTTCGCTCGGGCGGTGCTGGGGCGGCATCCCGCGAGGGCGGTGATTGTGACGTTGGGCGCGGACGGCTGTCTCGTGTGCGAGCGCGGCAAGGAAGCTCTGCGGTGCCCGGGCGTAAAAGTCGACGTGGTGGACGCAGTGGGCGCGGGCGACGCGTTTTCGGCGGCGTTTCTGGCGGCGTGGCTGCGGGGCTCGTCGGCGGCAGAGGCCGCGGCGGCGGGCAACGCGCGCGGCGCGTGGGTGGCCTCGCGGCGCGGCGCGGTGCCGGAGGAAGAGCGACAGTAGACAGGTGCGGTAAGCGGTCGGCAGTAGGGGCAGGCCTCTGTGCCTGCCCTTTTGGAAAGGGAGTGCGATGAGCAAGAAAGTGTTGCTGTGTTCGGTGATCGCGGCGCTGGGCGGGTTCCTGTTCGGGTTTGACACCGTGGTGATCTCGGGGGCGGAGAAGACGATCCAGAGCCTGTGGGGCCTGAGCCCGGCGATGCACGGCTTGGCCATGGGCGCCGCGCTGTGGGGAACCGTGCTCGGGTCGCTCGTGGGGAGCTGGCCCACGGATCGCTTCGGCCGAAGGAATACGCTGCTCTGCATCGGCGCGCTGTTCCTCATCGGGTCGCTTTGGTCCGCCTGCGCGAACGAGGTCTATTCGTTCATGGCCGCGCGTTTTCTCGGTGGCATCGCCATCGGCATCTCCACCGTCGCCTCGCCGCTCTATATCTCGGAGATCGCTCCGCCGGAGCGCCGCGGGCGGCTTGCGGGCATGTTCCAGTTCAACATCGTCTTCGGCATTCTCGTCGCCTTCCTGTCGAACTATCTCATCGCGCGGGTCGGCGAGAACGCGTGGCGCTGGATGCTCGGCGTGATGGCGGTGCCCTCCGTCATCTACACGCTCGCCTGCTTCGCCATTCCCGAGAGCCCGCGCTGGCTGCTCGGCCGCAAGGGCGACCGCGCCGCCGCGCTGCGCGTGCTTGGGCTCATCCAGCCGGAGGCGTCCCCCGCCCAGAATGAGGCGAAGGCTGACGAAATCGCGGCCGCCTCGCGCGAGAAGGCCAGCGTCGGCGGCTTCTGGAGCAGGCCGCTGCGGATACCGATCACGCTGGCGATCCTGATCGCGTTCTTCAACCAGCTCTCCGGCATCAACGCGATCCTCTATTTCGCGCCGCGCATCTTCGAGCTGACGGGGCTCGGGGCCAAGGCCGCGCTTCTGCAGTCGGTCGGCATCGGCGTGACCAACCTGATCTTCACGTTCGTTGGCCTTTGGCTGATCGACCGGCTCGGGCGCAAGCAGCTGCTGACGATCGGCTCGTTCGGCTATATCGCCTCGCTCGGGCTCTGCGCGTGGGCGTTCTTCACCGGGCATTTCGCGATCGTCCCAGCCTGCATCTTCGCCTTCATCGCGGCGCACGCGGTGGGCCAGGGCGCGGTGATCTGGGTCTTTATCTCCGAAATCTTCCCGAACCGCCACCGGGCCGAGGGCCAGTCGCTGGGCAGCTTCACGCACTGGATCTTCGCCGCGTTGCTGACCTCGTTCTTCCCGTCCATCGTGGCGCTTTTCGTCCCTACCCAAGAGGCGCCTCCTGGGCCCGCCGGCTACATCTTCGGCTTCTTCTGCGGCATGATGGTGCTGCAGCTCGTGTGGGTGAAGCTGATGGTGCCCGAGACCAAGGGCGTGCCGCTCGAGCAGATGCAGAAGCGGCTGGGCGTGGTGTGAACGGGCGCGTGCAGGCCCTGTTCGCAACGGAACACGGCTACGCGCGCGAGTTGTTAGGACTAATAAAGGGGGGACTATGATTAACGCCGAACGGGATCTTCGCGAAACGCTGAATCGTGTCGTCAGGGGGGGGGTCATCATTGTTGGACTCCTGGTGGTGCGGGCTGTCGCAAGTTCGTTCCTCGAGTCCACGATGACCCATGGCGGACTGAGCGTCGGCTTGTGGACGAGGACTTTGATTTCGTCGGTCATCATCGCAGTCGCGATACAGATGTACGCCCCCGTGAAGGCGCTGGTGGCTTTCTACCTGACGGCGTTTATCAAGGCCAGAAAGGCACAGGGGAGCGACCGGCATCTTCGCCAGCTGACATCGCTGGGCGACCGCGTGGTCTTTCTGGTTTTCGGCTTGGTCATCTATCAGTGGCTGACGCCGATCATCTTTCAGCTGAACTTCGCATTCTTACACATCTGGAACTTGTCATCGTTGCTTAACCTGGCGGTGCTCGTTGCGGTTGTGGTTCTGCTGTATCGGATGTGGGGCGATGCTCAGCCGCTGATCAATGGGCTGACGGGCAAAGTCACGGACAGCGTCTCGTCTCCGGCGAGCGGCCCGGTCTCGGTGCCGTGTCCGTCTTGCGGTGCGGAGAATGATCGGGATGCGGTGTTCTGCGTCGCGTGCGGTTCCAAAAGGAGTCCGGCGGCACCGTCCGCCCCTGCGGCGAGCAGTTCCAGCTTCTGTGCGCAGTGCGCGGCAGCGAATCTTCCCTCCGCGAAATTCTGCTGCCAGTGTGGCTCGCATCAGCCATGAACGACGGGACGGAGGGCGCCTGCAAGCGTGCTGGGTGTGCGAGTGAGACGGGAGTGGGGACTGTGGCGTTCTGTGCAGCGTGCGGCACCGTAAATGACGTGCACGCATTCACTGCAATTCAGTACGCCGGGAGCGACGCATGGACGCGAGACTGATCGGACTATGGGTGGCGGGGCTTCGCCTGGGGCTGGCGTGGGCCGGTTCTCCCGTGAGCGAGGCGGAGACCAACGCGCTGGCCGAGATCCGGGCGCAAAGGGGTGCGGGGCTGATCGCCGTGCAGCCCTGGGCGCAGCTGGTGGGGCCTGGAAAGCTGGGCGTGGGCTGGCTGACGGAGCAGGCCGCTGACGGCGTGGCGGAGTGGACGCAGGACGAGGCCGGTGATGGACAGGCGGTGTGGCGTCAGGCGTGGTATTCGGAGGATGGGCTGAAGCAGGCGAACGGCTCCGCGCAGCGGGCGCTGATCTCAGGCTACGACCCTGCGAGGGCCCTGCGCTTCCGCGTGCTGTCGCGGCCGGTCACGGCCTTTAAGCCGTATCAGGTGGCCTTCGGCGGCGCGGTCACGTCCGAGGTGCGGCGCCTGCCGGCGCTGGCGCGCCCGGGCGGCGCGGTGTCGTTCATCGTGTTTAACGACATCCACAACCGCGAGCAGCTCTACCCGCTGCTGGTGGCCAAGGCCGGGCCGCCCGCTGATTTCGCGGTTCTCAACGGCGACGTGCTGCAGGACCCGCAGAGCGAGCAAGAGCTGGCGGAGCACCTGCTGCTGCCGCTGGCGTGGTTTACGGCGCGGTCCACCCCCTGCTTCTTCCTGCGCGGCAACCACGAGACGCGCGGCGCGTTCGCCCGGCACATGAAGGGCTTTCTGGCCTTGCCTGAGAATCGCTACTACGCGGCGATGACCTTCGGCGCGGCCCGCGTGCTATTTCTCGACAGCGGCGAGGACAAGCCCGACGCGAGCAAGGAGTACAGCGGGCTGGTGGATTTCGACGCGTACATCGAGGAGGAGCTGGCGTGGCTCGAACGCGAGATCGCGGGCGAAGCCTTCCGCCAGGCGGCGTGGCGCATTGTGGTCGTACACATCCCGCCGGACTGGCGCGAGGCGGAGGCGAAGCTGTGGCACGGCGAGCGGCGCATGCGCGAGCGCTTCGCGCCGCTGTTCGACGAGGGCCAGGTGCATGTCGTGATCTCCGGGCACAACCACAAGGCCGAGGTGATCGAGCCGTGCCCTGACGTGCGGCGCGGGTTCCGCTGGCCGGTGTTCGTCGGCGGCGCCCATCCGTTTGCGAACGCCACGGTGATCCGCGCGGACGCCACCGCGCAGGCGCTGAAGGTCGCCTGTATCCGGTCCGACGGCACGGTGAGCGCGGAGAAGCGATGGGCGAAGTAGAGCTTCATTTTTTTGACAGCATGAACAGGATGGGCAGGATCGTATGAAAACAGCAGTCGCCTGTTTGGTCGGAGTGTCTGTATGGGCCATTGTGTGCTGCGCAGGTGCGGGGGAGGACGCGGCGAGCTTCGTCCGCGTCAGCCCGCGCGACAGCCGGTATTTCGAGCTCGACAATGGGAGGCCGTACATCCCGATCGGCATGAACCTGATCGCGCCGCCGAAGGGCGACCCCGCGCTGATGGACGAGTGGTTCGGCAGGCTGGCGGCGCAGGGCGGCAACTACGTGC
>CAYLUN010000012.1:0-104043 GCA_964386865.1 uncultured Lentisphaeraceae bacterium
GGCCATGGGCGGCAGGATCAGCTTGAGCGAGATGAAGGAGACGTCCGTCACGCCCCGCTGCGGCTGCTCGGGCAGGTCGGAGGGGCGCAGGTAGCGGGCGTTGAACGCCTCCATCACATGCACGCGCGGGTCTTGCCGCAGCTTCCAGTGCAGCTGGCCCTTGCCCACATCCACGGCGATCACGCGGGCCGCGCCGTGCTGCAGCAGGCAGTCGGTGAAGCCGCCCGTGGAGGAACCCACGTCGAGGCACACCTTGCCGGCCACGTCGAACGCGGGGAAGGCCGCGAACGCGCCCTCCAGCTTGTCGCCGCCGCGGCTCACGAAGCGCGGCCGCGCCGCCACCTCCAGCGCGACGTCGTCGGGATACTTGTGGCCGGCCTTGGTGGCCACCTGCCCCGCCACGCGCACCTCGCCCGCCAAAATGAGGCGCTGGGCCAGCTCCTTGCTCTCGGCCAGCCCTGCGCACACCAGCAACGTATCCAGCCGTTCCTTCATAACAGACTCACTCCGCCTCGAGCAGTTCAATCACCGGCCTCGACAGGTACAGGATCGGCATCTCGCCGGTCTCGGTCACAAAGTACGGCACGTGGTAGATTCCGCAGGCGAGGTCGCCGCCGCCCGTGGGATCAACCTGCCGCCAGGCCTCGCCCGCGACCAGCACTTCTGCCCAGACATGACCGCCCGTGCCATACAGCCAGCCGCCCACCTGGCGGGCCGGCACGCCGGCCGCCCGCGCCAGCGCGACGAACACGTCCGAGGCGTCCCAGCAGTGGCCGCGCCGCTGCGCCAACACCTGTTTCACGCCCCACCGCGACCCCGACGGACCCTCGGGCTTGATGTTCTTTCCCGGTTTGAGCCACGCCAGCAGCGCCGCCACCTTCGCCTCGTCGCCGACGCACCCGGCTGTGACCGAACGGGCGAGCGCCCGCACGTCGGGATCGTCGGCCGGCCAGAACGGCGTCGCGGCCAGCAGCGACGCGTCTGGGCGACGCGACGTCGGCGTCCGCCCGTCGGCCGCGCACACAAAGGTGCCCGTCAGCGTCGCGTAGGGCAGGCCGCAGGACTGCGGAAGCGCCCGAAACGCGAACACCGCGCGATCGCCCGACTGCGTCTGCACGCCGACCGGCTCAGGCGCCCAGCCATACGCCGCGTCCGCCGCCGCCCGCACGGCCAGGGCTTCGCCAAACGCAAAGCCCGTCGCCAGCGCGGCCACGCGCGCAGGCATCTGCAAATCCGCCTTCGCCACATCGGCGCCGAAGAAGAACTGCGACAACTCATTGAACGCCTGATAGTCGGCCTTGCTGACCGTTGCCACGCGCGCGGTCAGGCGATACCGCACGCGCGACGGCTTCTTCACGTAGCCCAGCTCATAGGCCGCCTTCCGCGCCACCGCCGCGTCGCGGATCTTGCAGAACTCCACCACCGTGTCCCCGTCGATCAGGCAGAATGCCGCATCGCCGCGGTGCGCGCGCACGATCGCCCGATACAAACCCGTTGTGTCCGCCGCGTCCTGCGCCTCAAAGAGGCCCACCTGAAGGGGCGCGCCTTGGAGCATCAGTTCCGTGTTCGAGAGCGACTTGAGCGCGATGCCCAGCCGGCGCCCGACCGCCTCCCGCTGCGCGCCGTCGACCACCTGCGACCGGACGACCTTGCACCCGGCGGGCAACCGTTCGAAATGCGGATCAGCCTCGCCCGCCACAGGGAGGGCAAGGGCGCCCGCAAATAACATGGTCATCCATACACTGGTCATCCGACTTGCCTCAACCCCTTCATGACGTCGATCAACGCTACAGCCCACGCCGGCAGGGACGGCAGCCCCTGCCGTCCGCCGCTCTCCGGCCGGGACGCCGCGCCCCGTTCACTTCTGTGTCGCCGCCGCGCCGGACTGGCCCTGCCCGAACATTTGCGCGGACATCTTCAGGCCGGCCTGCTGCATCGCGGCCATCTGCTGCTGCCACTGCTTGAACCGCGCCAGCTGCGCCTCGCTGAGCACCGTCGCGGCGCTCTCGGCGTAGCGCTTCTGCAGGGCCTCCATCTGCTTGAGCGTCTCCGCGATCCGCGCCTCGGTCAGCTGCGTCGGGTCAGCCGACTGGCTCTGCGGGCTGAGCAGCGAGTCCTGCGGCAGCTCCTTGCGCGCCTGATACATCGCGGCGACCAGATCGCATTCCTGCTGTTCGCTCAGGCCGTCGTCACCCGTCAGCGTGTTCTTGAACATCGACACCGTTGTCTGCTCCGACACGCTCTGCTCGTACTGCTTGAAGATATCGTAGTCCTGGTCGCCCAGCAACTCCTCGATGGCGCGGTCGTACTCCGCCTTGGCGTCCTTCGATTCCTCCATCGCCTTGTTGCGGTCCTCTGCCGAGCCGCTCAGCATCGCGATGCCGGACTCGGCCAGCGCCAGGTGGCGGTCCAGCAGCAGCTTGTCCAGCTGCTCTTTCGCCTCGGCCGGCAGGCTCAGGTAGCGCGGCAGGGCGCCGTACATCTGGCCGATCATCACCTTCTGCTGAGCCCGCATCATCTCCTTCATCTGCGGGTTCTTCATCATGTCGGCGACCGCGCCCATGAAGTTGGTGCCAGCGGCCGGCGCCCGCGCCACGGCCGGAGCGGCGGGCGGCGCCGGCGAGTCCTTCGCGTGCGGGCGGCGGGCGGCGCCCGCCTCGGCCGGCCGCACAGACGCGGCCGCCTGGGCCCTCTTCGCCGCCGCCTGCTTCTTCACCGCCGCCTGCTCGCATGCGATCGCGTCCTTGAGCGTCGCCAGCTCTCGCTGCTGCCGCACCGCCAGCACGCCCAGCGCCACCACGGAAGCCGCCATACAGGTGATCCAAAAGTCCTTACTCATCGTCACGCAGTCTCCTTAATCGGCATCAAGAATAGGATACCAAACGCATCGCGAACCGTGGACTGAATTCGCAGAGGCGAATCCCCTCCTTGGGTTGACGGTTTACTCCGGTTTCTGGTATGTTCCCTATAACGCTTAACTGAAAGGCCATCGCCATGATCCACCTCACCCGCCGTGACTCGTTCCGCCTGCTCGGCGCGGCAGCCGCCACCGCCGCGCTCACCCCCGCCGCCCCCGCGCAGACCGAGGCGCCGAAGCTCAAGGGCCGCATCCGCCAGTCCGTCACGCGCGGCACGTTCGGCAAAATGCCCGCCGACGAGTTCTGCCGCACGGTCAAGGCGCTCGGCATCGTTGGCGTGGACTTGGTCGGCAAGGGCGACTGGCCCGTCCTCAAAGAGCACGGCCTCGCCGCCACGATGGTGCCCGGCGCGGGCTCGATCAGGGACGGCCTCAACAACACCGCCAAGCACGAGGAGTTCCTAAAGTCGTTCCGCGAGAACATCGCCGCCGCCGCCGAGTTCGGCTGGAAGCGCGTCATCACCATGGCCGGCGACCGCAAGGGGATCAGCGACGCGGACGGTTTGGCCAACTGCGTGCCGGTGCTCAAGGAGGCGGTAAAGATCGCCGCCGACCACGACGTCACCATCTGCATGGAGCTGCTCAACAGCAAGGTCAACCACCCCGGCTACATGTGCGACCACACGGCGTGGGGCGTGGAGCTGTGCAAGCGCGTCGAGTCGCCCCGCTTCAAGCTCCTCTACGACATCTACCACATGCAGATCATGGAGGGCGACATCATCCGGACCATCACCGACAGCATCGCCCACATCGGCCATTTCCACACTGCCGGCAACCCCGGCCGCAAGGATCTCGACGAGGACCAGGAGCTGTACTACCCCCCCATCATGCGCACCATCGCGAAGCTCATCGACGAGGGCAAGTATGACGGATATGTAGCCCACGAGTTCAGCCCCAAGAACGGCGTCGAGTCCCTGCGCAAAGCCGTCCTGCTCTGCGACGTGTAAGCGCGCGTGCACCCGCCGTCTTGATGGGCGCGAGCTGCCCCGGCCGGCCTGCCGGACGGTGAGGACTTTTTTTTGCCATTGCCGTGAGCCTGCAGTTTTTGCTATAAATGAAATTTCAAAGGCATCCAGTTTCCTGAGGTGCCGCTGAACGGAGTAGAGCCATGCAGATTCTGATCGGGTTTTTGTACGTGCTGGAAGTGATTGTCTGTTTTCTGTTGGGCGGTATTATCATGCTGCAGAAGCCCAAAGACGGCGGCCTTGGCGTCAGCTTCGGCGGAGGCATGGGCGAAGCGCTTTTCGGCGCGCAAATGGGCAATGTGCTGACCAAGGGAACGATCATCCTCGGCTCCGTATTCCTGCTCAACACCCTGGTGCTTTCGCGCCTGACGTCCCACGGCGCGACGTCCGTGATGGAGGGCGTCAAGGCGCCCGCCCCGACCGCCGAACAGTCCGCGCTGCCCTTCTCGCAGCCCGCCGTTCCGGCCACCCAGCCCGGAGCGCCGACGCCGGCCGCCCCGGCCGCTCCGGCCGCCCAGTGAGGGCGACGCGACTTCGCTCCTTTTGACGCCGAAACCTGCGCGACCTTCGCGCAGGTTTTTTGTTGCGCGCGAGCGCTCCTTTCGGCGAGCCCTCAGAAGAACCGCGCGGCGCTCCGAACGTCCTGCGCGATCTGGGACGTGAGCGCCTCAGGGGAGTCGAAGACGCATTCGTCGCGCAGGCGGCCGAGGAAGCAGACCTCGATGACGGTGCCGTAGAGGTCGCCCGCGAACCCGAGCAGGTGGGTTTCGAGCACGGCGTGTTCGGGCCGCACGTCGGTGAAGGTCGGGTGGACGCCCAGGTTGGCGACGCCGTTGTAGGACGCGCCATCCGCCAGCACCCGCACCGCGTACACGCCGTTGGGCGGCAGCACGTCGGTTCGCGGCTGCACGTTGGCGGTCGCCACGCAGAGCGCCGCGCCCACGCCGCGCCCGCGGATCACCAGGTCGCGCACCGAGTAGGGCCGGCCCAGCATCGCGGCCGCGTCGTCGAGCCGGCCCTCGCGCACCGCGTAGCGGATGCGCGTGCTGGAGATCTCGAGGCCCTGATATTCTGCGTACGGCACGATCACCACGCGGAAGCCGTAGTGCTGTCCGTACTGCGCGAGCAACTCCGGCGTACCGGCTGCGCGCCGGCCGAAGCGCCAGTTGTCGCCGCACCGGATCTCGCTCAGCTTGGCGGTCGGCGACACGCGCGTCCCCGAACCCTGCGCGCGCGGTCTCCCGCACAACCACCGGATGAACGTCTCGGGCTCCTGAACCGCGAGCTGCCGGGTGAACTCGAGAAGCAGCACGCCATCCACGCCCGTGGCCGCCAGGCGGTGCAGCCGGTCCTCGAGCGTGCACAGGAGCGGCGGGCACTTCGAGGGCGCCAGCGCGGCCAGCGGATGGCGGTCGAAGGTGAGCACCCACGCCTGCCCGCCAAGCTCGCGGGCGCGCTCGACCGTGCTGCCCAGAACCTGCTGGTGCCCTTTATGCACGCCGTCGAAGAATCCGGCGGCGAGTATGATCGGCCCGGGGATCTTGCGGAACTGCGAGGGCTGGCTGAGGATCTGCATGGGGAGAGGTCGGAGGTCGGAGGTCAGAGGTCAGAGGTCGGAGGTCAGGTGGAAACACGTGCCGCAGCCACGCGGGCGAAAGGGATCACGCGCGCGGCGAGCTGGTCGGGCGTCAGCCGCAGAATCTCGTCGAACGGCAGGGCGTCTTTCACGTCCAACGCGCCTGACTGCGTGCGCCGCAGCGCATCGAGGCTCGCGCCGCAGCCGAGCGCCTGGCCGATGTCGTGGGCCAGCGTGCGGACGTAGGCGCCTTTGGTGCAGAGCACCTCGAAGGAGACCAGCGGCGGCGCCCACTCGGTGATCGCGAAGCGGTAGATGTGCACGAAGCGGGGCTTGCGCTCGACCTCCTGGCCTTTGCGCGCCAGCTTGTACAGGGGCACGCCATCAATCTTAATCGCGGAGACCATGGGCGGGGTCTGGAAAATGTCGCCGACGAGCGCCGCCATCTGGGCCTCGACCTGCTCGCGCGTCACCTCGTCGAACGGCTTCTCTTCCAGCGTCTCGCCGTCGCAGTCCTGCGAGGATGTGGTCCGTCCGAGGCGCATCACACCCGCATAGGCCTTGTCGCTGCCCATGAGCTGGTCCGAGAGCTTGGTGCCTTTGCCGAGCAGGATGATCAGGAGGCCGGTGGCGTTCGGGTCGAGCGTCCCGCCGTGGCCCACCTTTTCGATGCGGAAGGCCCTGCGGATCTTGTGGACGATGTCGTGCGAGGTGGGCCCCACGGGCTTATCGACCAGCAGCACACCGTCGAAGAGCCCCCACGGCGAGGCGGATTGAGCGAATTCCTGCATCTCTCGAAACGGTCCTCTCGTTAGCGTCACGGCGTCTCGGACGCGCGCTCCTCGGCGGCGTCGCCGGGCACGTCCAGCTTGCTGAGCACGTCGAGGATATGGTCGCCCTTCTCCACCGACTCGTCCAGCACGAAGCGCAGGCGCGGCGTGTACTTGAGCGTCAGGTCGCGGTTGATCAGCGACTGCAGCTCGCCGGCTTTGTTGGCGATCTTGCGCAGCATCGCCCCCCTCTCCTGCTCGTGCCCGTAGATCGAAATCGCGACGGTGGCGTGGCGCAGGTTGCGGGAGGTCTGCACGCTGGTGACCGTGACGGTCGCCAGATCGAGCGGATCGCCCACAAAAACCTTGAAGAACGCTTCGCCGATCTCGCGGCGCAAGAGCGCGTTGACGCGCTCAAGACGGTCGATGGACATAGCGCCTCCCTACAGGGTCCGCGGCAGCTCCTCAAGCGAGTAACACTCGACGGTGTCGCCCACCAGAAACTCCTCGTAGCCGTTGAACAGAATGCCGCACTCCTGCGAGCTGGTGACTTCCGTCACCTCGTTCTGGAAGTGTTTCAGCGCAGACAGCTTGCCGTCCCACATCTTGTCCTTCTTGCGGAAGATGCGGTAGCGGGCATCCGCGCGGAGCGTGCCGTCGAGCATCTGGCAGCCCGCGACGCGGCCCAGCTTGCCGATGTCGAAGATCGCGCGAACCTCGGCGTGGCCCTTGACGACCTCCTTGTACTCCGGCGGCAGCAGGTCGAGCATGCGCTGCTTGATGAAGTCGATGAGCTCGTAGATGATGCGGAAGGTGCTGATGCGCACGCCGTCGTGGCGCGCGAGCTGCTGGACGCCCGTCTCGCACCCGACGCTGAAGCCGACGATCAGCGCCTGGCCCGCGCCGGCCTTGTTCACGTCCGTCGCCGAGATGTTGCCGATGGCCTCGGAGATGATGTTCAGCGTGACCTTCTCGCTCTTGATCTCCTTGAGCGACTCGACGATCGCTTCGGACGAGCCCTGCGTGTCGGCCTTGATGATCACGGCCAGCTCGCGGCGCAGGTTGTCCTTCATCTGGCTCATGAGCGCGTCGAGCGAGGTGGCCTTGGAGCTCACCAGCTCGATCTGCTTGCGCTCCTCGGCCGTCTTCTCGGCCAGTTCGCGGGCGCGCTTCTCGTTCAGCATCACGCGGAACTCGGCGCCCGCTTCCGGCACGCCGGAGAGGCCCATGCACTTGACCGCCGTGGCGGGGCCGGCCGACTTCACGCGGCGGCCGCGGTCGTCGATCAGGCCGCGCACACGGCCGAAGTGCTCGCCGCACAGGATGATGTCGCCGATGTTGAGCGTGCCGCCCGCGACCAGCAAGGTGGCGGTCGGCCCCAGCCCCTGCTCGAGCTGCGCTTCAACCACGTAGCCGTTTGCGCGGCGGACCGGGTTGGCCATCAGCTCCAGCATGTCGGACTGCAGGAGAATCATCTCCAGCAGGTGGTCCACGCCTTTTCCGGTGACGGCCGAGACTTCGGCCGAAATCACGTCGCCGCCCCACTCTTCTGGGGTCAGGCCCTCGCCCTGCAGCATCTGGCGCACGCGGTCCGGCTTGGCGGTGGGCAGGTCGCACTTGTTGATCGCGACCATGATCTGCACGCCCGCCTGCTGCGCGTGCTTGATCGCCTCGCGCGTCTGCGGCATGATGCCGTCGTCCGCCGCGATGATGATCACCGCGATGTCGGTGAGGCTCGCGCCGCGGGCGCGCATGGCCGAGAAAGCCGCGTGGCCAGGCGTATCGAGGAAGGTGATTTTGCGGCCGTTGACCTCGACCGTGTACGCGCCGATGTGCTGCGTGATGCCGCCCGCCTCGCCCGAGGCGACGCGCGTGTTGCGGATGCGATCCATCAGCGAGGTCTTGCCGTGGTCGACGTGGCCGAGGAAGGTTATCACCGGCGGACGCGGCACCAGCGTTTCAGGCAGGTCGTCGGGGATGGCGTCGTCGGCGTCCTCGCTGCGGAGCACCGGCTTGCGCTCGTTGGAGCGCTTGGCGCGCTCGATCTCGATCTTGTAGCCGTATTTGTCGGCGATCTTCTGCGCCACGTCGAGCTCCACGCGCTGGTTGATCGACGCGAGGATGTTGAGCTGCATCAGGTCGGCGATCAGGCGGTTCGGGCGCAGGCCCAGCTTCTCGGCCAGGTCCTTGACGACCACCGCTCCGCGCAACTGGATCACGCGGTCGGGCGCGATGGAGGCCTCTGACTGAGCCGGCGCCTGGCCCGGGCGCTGCTGCCACTGCCCCGGGCGCGCCGGAGGCTGCGCGGGGCGAGAGGGAAGCTGCCCGCGCATGGGCGCGCGGCGCACGTCCTGCTCGCGGCCCCTCTGGTTCGGGGCGCGGGGCGGCTTCGGCGCTTCGCGCGTCTCCTCCTTGGCGATGCGGCCAATAAAAGGCGCGGCCAGCACCTCCTCGGGCTCCAGCTCGTCTTCCACGACATAGCGGGCGGGCTTGGGCTTGAGGGGCGCCTTGTGCGCGGACGCGGCGGCAGGCTGAGCGGGGTGGCTTGGCGCGGGCGCGGCGGCGGCCTGGGCGTCCGCGTGCGGCGCCTGGGCGGCGGCAGGCGCCTCCGGGGCAGCTGCGGCGGCGGGCGCGGGCTCCGGCTGCGCGGGAGCAGCCGCGACGGGCGCGGGCGCTTCAACGGGTGCTGGCGCCGCGGCGGCGGGAACGGCCTTGCCCTTGACGCACGCGTCCATCTCAAGCGCGCGCTGGCGGTTGGCCTCGAGCACCGCGCGGTCGGCCTTGTCCTGGGCGGACCGGCGCGACAGCTCCAGCGCCATCTTTTCGGCGCGGCGGGCCGCCCGCTCGGCGTTTTCACGCTCGACGTCCGCAGCCGGACGCTGACTGAACACCTCTTGCAGGCGCGACGCGTCCTGCGCGTCGAGCTGCGTCAGCGGCGAATACGCCTCGATACCGAGGGCGTCCGCCTGCTTGAGCACCTCCACGCTGGAGGTTTGGATTCTCTTGGCCAGTTCACAGACTCTCATAGTGCTCTCTTACTCTCCCGCTTCTTCCGTCACGCCGCTGGCGGCCTGCGCCGCCGCCCAGATCTTGCGCACCGTCTGCTCGTCCAGACCGGTCACCTCTTGCAAGTAAGGGATCTCCGCCTCAATGATCCCGTCGGTCGTCAAGAACCCGTTTGCGACCAGCGTGGAGGCGGTCTCCTCGCTGATGTCCAGAACCTCGGCCAGCTCGGCAATGGCGGTTTCGCGCTGCTCTTCGAAGGTTACGGCCTCGCCGCTCTTCTGGATGTCCACGCGCCAGCCCGTCAGCTTCGACGTCAGGCGCACGTTCTGGCCGCGCTTGCCGATCGCCAGCGAAAGCTGGTCCGGAGCCACGGTCACGTGCACGGTGCGCTGCTCGTTCGGGTCGATGGCGACGCCCTCGAGGCGCGCCGGAGCCAGCGCCTGAGTCACGTACTGTTTGATGTCGTCGCTCCACCGGACAATGTCGATCTTCTCGCCGTTGAGCTCGCGCACGATGTTGCGCACGCGCACGCCGCGGAGCCCGACGCAGGCGCCGACGGGGTCGACCTTCTCGTCCAGCGTCTTCACGGCGATCTTCGAGCGGAAGCCCGGGTCGCGCGCTACGCCCATCACCTCGACGATGCCGTCGGCGATCTCCGAGACCTCGAGGCGAAACAGCGTCTTCACAAACTCGGGGCAGGCGCGCGACAGAACCACAGCCGGGCCGTTGGCGGCCGCCTGCACGCGGAACACATAGGCGCGGATGCGGTCGCCCACGTTGTACTCCTCGGTGGGAATGCGCTCCTTGGAGGGCATGATCGCCTCGGTCTTGCCCAAATCGATGATCAGGTCGCGGTGCGAGATCTGGCGGATCGTGCCGCTCACGACGTCTCCGATGCGGTCCTTGTACTCGTCGTACACGTTCTTGCGCTCGGCCTCACGGATCTTCTGCAAAATCATCTGGCGGGCGGTTTGCGCGGCAATGCGCCCCAGCTTGGCGGGGGGAATCTCGATCTCCAGCGTTTCGCCGGACTTGACGTCCGGCTTGAGCGCCCGCGCCTTGCGCACGCCCAGGAAGCCGAGGCCCGTGTCGTCATCGGACACCACAACCGTGTCGAACGCCTTGATCGCCAACGTCTTCCGGTCGATCTCGATACGCAAGTCGTTGGACACTTCCAGACTCTTGCGGGCGGCCTGCTGAATCGCTGATTCGATCGCCTGGATGATGATCTCCCGGTTGACCCCACGATCACGCTCCAAGTAACTGATAATCGAAAGCAACTCGTTGTTCATCGCTGTACCGCCTTACTGCTACAGGGTTCTCATCAACAAAAAAGAGCGGGGAGCACCCACCCTTTTTATCTCAATAAAAAAGCTCTGAAATAGTACCTTATAAGGGCAAAAGGTGTCAATGGACAAAACCCGCCAATTGCGGGCTTGCCGCCCCGCAGGAAAAGCGCTAATCTAAAAAGTAATAGTTTGTATGAGAAGATGCCCTGTCGAGAGTTGTTTCGGCCTCACACACATAGGGAGAGGACCATGATGTCACCGCTTCAACGTCGCGCCTTCCTGAAACGTGCCGGAGCCCTGGCGGCCTTCACGATTGTGCCCGCCCGCGTGCTCCGCTCGGAAACAGCCCCCAGCAACCAGCTCACCCGTGCCCTGCTGGGCTTCGGCGGCATCGCCCATTCGGGCAACCACCTCGGCTACAAGCCTACCCGCCTCGTGGCGCTCTGCGATCCGGACGCCAAACACGTGCAGGACGGCATCGTCCAAGCCGAGAAAAACGGATACGGTAAGATCTTCACCTGCCGTGACTTCCGCGAAATCCTCGCCCGCCCGGACGTCGACATTATCCACATCTGCACCCCGCCCCATTGGCACGGTCTGATGTCGGTCCTGGCCGCCCAAGCCGGCAAGGATATCTGGTGCGAGAAGCCCATGACCCGTACCATCGGCGAGGGCCGCCGCGTCATGGAAGCCGTCAAGGCCAACGGCCGCATCTTCCGCCTCAACACCTGGTTCCGCTTCCAGAGCGGCTACTACGGCTTCGGCACCGAGGTCAAGCCCCTCAAGAAGATCATGGAGAACCGCCTCCTCGGCTGGCCCGTCAAGGCCGTGGTCGGCAGCGTCACCGGCTTTTCCCTCAAGTTCGGCTGGAGCGGCCGGACCAACCTCCAGCCCGAGCCCGTGCCCGCGGATTTCGATTACGACCTCTGGCTCGGCCCCGCCCCCTACAAGCCCTACCACCCCCACCGCACCCACGGCACCTTCCGCGGCTACTGGGACTACGACGGCGGCGGCCTCGGCGACATGGGCCAGCACTACCTCGACCCCGTCCAGTACCTGCTGGAGAAGGACGAGACCAGCCCGATCAAGATCGAGGTCGACGGTCCGCCCCAGCACCCCGACGCGGTCAGCGCCTTCCGCCGCATCACCTACACCTATGCCGACGGCTGCCAGATCGTCCTCGACGGCAACGACTCGCTTCAGGGCGCGCCCTTCCTCGAAGGCCCCAAAGGCAAGGTCTGGCCCAAGCTGAAGTCCGACATACCCAATTTGGAGGCGATCCTCTCTGAGCTGCCCGAGCCCGCCCCGCAGCAGACCGACTTCGTCGAGTCCGTCAAGCTGCGCAGGCCCTTCGCGCTCAACGAGCGCAACGGCTTCCGCTCCGCCACGATCGTCAACCTCGGCCTCGTCGCCATGCGCCTCGGCCGCGGCTTCGCCTTCGACCCCGTCAAGCTCTGCGCCGTCAACGACCCGGCCGCCGACAAATTCATCTACCAGCCGATGCGCGCCCCGTGGGTGATGTGAACGCTCAGCGCCCAACGTTCAACTCTGAAGGGAATCGCATGACTTGAGCGTTGAGCGTTCAGCGTTGAGCGTTAAACCCTCAGCTTGAACAAGGAACCTCTTATGAACCACCGCACCTCCTACGCCATTATCGCACTCAGCCTTTCCTTTTTCGTCCACGCTCTCTTCGCCCAAGAGACCGCCGCCCAGTGGGCCGAGAAGAACAAGGACGCCCTCGGCGCCATCACCGACACCTCCCTGGCCGATACGCTCAAACAGGGCGCCCCGGCCTTGGAGAAGCTCTTCGCCGAGATCAAGTCCGCGGGCGCCTCCGACCCTGTGGCCAGCATCCAGATCGCCGCGCTCTCGCAGCTCGTGATGCGCCCCGCAGGCGTCGCCTCCCGCAAGGCCTATGCCGACGCGCTCCTCGCCGCCGCCCAGCGCGCCGCCGACGGCGACGTCGCCTGCTTCTTCCTGAACCAGCTGCGCTGGTGCGGCCTGCCCGAGCAGGCGGCCGCCATCCAAGCCTTCGCGAAGTCCGACAAGCCCGGCGTCGCCGCGCTCGCTGTCATGACCGTCCAGGCCGTCACCGACGACCGCGCCTCCAAGGCCGCGCCCGTCAAGGACACGCCCTGCTCGGCCCTCAACAAGGAGCTCGCCGCGCTCGCCCCCAAAGCCCTCGCCCCGCGCCTCGTTCAAGTCTTCGACGGACCCGACGTCGCCCTCGCGGGCGTCGCGCTCGCCTGGGCCCGCACCGCAGGCGGCAAGGCGGAGACCGCGCTCTGGGCCGCGAAGCTCGCCGCCGTCAGCGACCCTGCGCGCAAGACCATGCTGCTGGACATGCTCGGCGACCGCGGCGACACCGCCGCCTGCGACGCCGCAGCCGCCTGCCTGGCTGACGCCGACGACGCCGTCGCCGCCGCCGCCCAGAACGCCCTCATCCGGCTCGACCCCGCCGCCTTCGCCGCTCAGATTCCCGCGCTGCTGAAGGCGCTGCCGCCCGCCCGCCAGACCTTCGCCCGCGACGGCGTGCGCCAGCTCAAGACCGACCTCATCAAAACCGCGCTGACCAAGAACTACGACGCCTTCAGCGACGCCGGCAAGAAGGTGGCCCTCGAACTCATCAAGGAGCGCCGCATCGCCGAGGCCGCCGCGCTCGGCCTCGCCGCGCTCGACTCGAAAGACGAGGAGGCCGTCATCGCCGGCTACCGCCTGCTGCGCGAGATCGCCGACAAGGGCCAGGCCGACATCCTCGTCGCCAAGCTCCTCGCCACCACCGGCCGCGTGACCCCCGAAGCCCAGACCACCCTCGCCGCCGCCGCCCGCCGCGACGCCTCGGGCGCGTACGCCGCCGCCCTCCTCAAGTCCCTCCAGTCCGCGACCGACACGCAGAAGCCGGTCGCCCTCGAAACCGCCGCCCGCCTCGGCGGCGACGCCCTGCTGAACGCCGTCGACGCCGCCTGCGCCTCGCCGAACGCCGAGATCGCCACCGCCGCCGTGCGCGCACTGGCCGCCTGGGCAGACTCCGCCTCCGTGCCCGCGCTCCTGCGCCGCGCCGCCACCGCCGCCAACACCAAGCAGCAGACCCTCGCGCAGCGCGGCCTCGCCAAGAAACTCAACGAGTCCGGCGCGGACAAAAAGGCCGCCTTCACGCTCTGGCAGAGCCTTAAGCCGAGCGTCGCCGACGAGGCCCGCAAGAAGGCCATCGACGACCTCTTCAAGCAGGAGGCCAACGTCGCCCTCGGCAAACCCGTGGCCACCGACGTCCCGACCGAGGGCAACCACGTCCCAGCCAACCTCACGGACGGCACAACCAACAAGGCCTGGCACGGCGCGAAGTCGCCGGCGCATGCGACCATTGACCTCGGCAGCGTGCAGACGGTCGGCGCCCTGCACGTGACCTTCTACAACGACGACGGACGCACCTACACCTTCACGCTGGAACTCTCCGAGGACGGCAAGGCGTGGAAGCAGGTGGCCGGCAACGCCGACGCGCCCAAGCCCGCCACGGCCGAGGGCCTGCGCCTCGACTTCGCGCCCACCCCCGCCCGCCACGCGCGCCTGACGGTCCTCAAGAACAGCGCCAACCCCGCTGTCCACGTGTTGGAGCTGAAGCTGCTAGCGACCACGACGCCGTAACCATGAGCCGAATACGCCTGCCCTATCACCGGACCCATCTGGAAGCGGAGGTTCCTGACTCCCATCTCAGGGGCATTCTTGTTCCGCGCGGGCACGGCGGCTCGCCGGACCTGTCGCTTTCCGAGGCGGCGCAGCAGCGGCTTGTCAACCTGGCGCTCGACTGTCCGGTCGAATCCGAGCCCCTTGAAAAGCTGGCCGCTGGCAAGCGGCGCGCGACGGTGATCACCAGCGACCACACCCGTCCGGTGCCCAGCCGCCTCACCCTGCCGCTCGTGCTGGAGCGGCTGCGCCGCGGCAACCCAGAGATCGCTGTTACCGTGCTCGTGGCCACCGGCTGCCACCGCGCCACCACCGCGCAAGAGCTGCGGGCCAAATTCGGCGACCGCATCTGCGACGCCGAGCGGCTCGTGATCCACGACTGCGAGGACGCCGCCAGCCTGCGCCACATCGGAACCCTGCCCTCGGGCGGCGCGCTGTGGCTCAACCGCCACGCGCTGGACACCGACCTGCTGGTCGCCGAGGGCTTCATTGAGCCCCACTTCTTCGCAGGCTTCTCGGGCGGCCGCAAGAGCGTCCTGCCCGGCATCGCCGGGCGCCAGACCGTGCTGGCCAACCACTGCTCGGCCTTCATCGCCGACCCCTGCGCGCGCGCCGGCTGCCTGGAGGGCAACCCCCTTCACCGGGACATGCTGTTCGCCGCCCGGCAGGCCGGCCTGGCGTTCATTCTCAACGTTACCCTGAACCCCGACAAGACAATCTCCGCCGCCTACGCCGGGCATCCGGAGCAGGCTCATGAGCGAGGCTGTTCCCACCTGAAAGCGGCTGTCCGGATCGCGGCGGTCCCGGCTGAGATCGTCATCACCAGCAACGGCGGCTACCCCCTGGATCAGAACATCTACCAGGCGGTCAAAGGCATGACCGCCGCGGAGGCCTGCTGCCGGGCCGGCGGCACGATCATCATGGTGGCCGGCTGCAGCGACGGCCACGGCGGCGAGGGCTTCTATCGCGGCCTGGCCGGCGCGGAGAGCCCGCAGGCCCTGCTGCGGCACGTGCTGCAAGTCCCGCAAGAGGAGACCCCTCCCGACCAGTGGGAGTACCAGATCCTCGCCCGCATCCTGGCCCGGCACCGCGTGATCCTCGTGACCGACCTCTGCGACCCCCAGATGATCCGCGACATGCACATGGAGCACGCCCCGACCCTGCAGGCGGCCGTGGACAGGGCCCTCGCTGGCGCGGGGCCCGGCGCGGGCGTCACCGTCATCCCCGACGGGGTCGGGGTGATCGTTGAGCCCTCACGTCGCGATTAGAGGTTCAATCAGACGCGCCGCCTTCACGGGCTCTGGTCGATCTTCTCGCCCATCACCCGCCGGATCTCGGACGCCCGAACGTCGCGCACCGCCACGTTCTTCTCGCACGCCAGATGCGCGGCCACGCCCGCCGCTTCGCCGAGCTGCATCATCGTGCGCGAGAGGCGGCAGCTCGACGCGGCGATCGCGCTGAAGCTTGCCGCGCGGCCCGCGATCAACACGTTCTGCGTCTTGAGCGGCAGCAGGCAGCGGTACGGAACGCCGTACGGCCCCTTCAGCTCGCCGCCCGGCCCGCCGCCGCCGTGGTTGTCCATCGGGTGATCCGCGATCGCAATGATATCCTCGTGTATCTGCTTGGCGAGTCCGGCGATCAAGTCGTTCTGGTTCAGCACGTATTCGCCGCGCACGCGCCGCGTCTCGCGCAGGCCCGCTTTCGGAAAGATCATCTTCAGCTTGAACCGGCGGAACTCGTCGAAGTTCGACTGGTACCAGTGCCAGTGCGCCCGCACGCGGCGCTCGCACTCGGCGTAAGCCTTCTCCGCTCCCAGCGCCAAGAACTCCTCGCCCTTCATGGTCGGCAGCATGTTGATAAAGCGGTCGCCGCACGGGTACTGCCCCACGAAGGCGACCGGGAAGCCCTTCTGCCACCAGCAGGTCTCGGGGATGCCCTCGGGCAGCGGCTCCACGAGGTCGGGCTCCTTCTTGCCGATGGGCGTGATGCGGTAGACCAGCGTCGCGCCGTTCATCTGCCGCAGCGGCTCCGGCGGCGCGCCGGGCTCGTCGAAGTCCGCGCGGCGATCCCGGCCGACCATGAGGTCGCACCCTAGCCGCTCGCAGAGCACGCCGTCCGTCGCATCGACAACAACCTTCGCCCGCACCGTTGTGCCGTCCGAGAGCGTGAGTGACTCCACGCGGCCGTCCGCGTGCGCAGCCGCCGTGAAGGCCGTCTTCAGGAACACGCGGCAGCGGCCGGTCTCCTTGAGCATGTCGAGCATGACCGCCGACATCGCGTCCGGCTCAAAGATCACGCCGTGGCAGTGCTCGCGGAACCACGCCTCGTCGCCCATGCTGAACCCGTGGCGCAGCAGCGTGTGCGCGTAGGTCAGGCACGGGTCGGTCTCGATCATGCCGCCTGGAAAGGTGTACTTCTCCCACGGCTTTTTCCACGACAGGTGGCGGTCGAACCGGTAGACGCCCGCCGCGCCGGGGATCTGCGCGAGCCGCTGGTAGACTCGGTACGGCACGCCGGTGCCGCCCATGCCCGGCTCCCAGTTGTTCACGCCGCCGAGGGTCGAGGTGCCGCCCAGCACCGACTCCTTCTCCACCAGCACGACCGTGCTGCCGAGGTGCGCGGCGGACCACGCCGCGCCGAAGCCGGCGCTGCCGCCGCCGACCACGGCGACGTCCACCTCTAGAGCCAGCCCCTGGGCGCGGGCACACGCCGCGAACAGCACGAACGGCCAAACGAAACACCGATTCATAGCCCCCTCCAAATGCGTCGGGCGTGCCGGCAGCGCCCGGCACGCCCGACAGCGATCACGCGCTCCTTCAAACGTCCTTCTGGTGGTAGTGCGTGTGCAGCAGGTGGTGCGACTTCTCGCCCAGCGGCTTGCCCAGATACTCCTCGTAGAGCTTCATCACGTCCGGGTTCTCGTGCGACTTGCGCATTGTCTTGCACTCGTCTTCGCAGTAGATGCCCGCGATGCGCTTCAGCCGCACGGAGTCGTCCGTGAAGCGCGGCTGCCCGCCGCCGCCGATGCAGCCGCCGGGGCAGGTCATCACCTCGACGAAGTGGTAGGTCGGGCCGTTCGCCTTGATGTGCTCCAAGAGCCGGCGCGTGTTGGCCAGCCCGTGGCACACCGCGACCTTGAGCTCCACGCCCTCGAGGAAGGACCACTCCTTCACGGTGCCCGTGATGGTCAGCGACGCCTCCTTGATGCCTTCGAGCCCGGAGACCGCCTTCACGTGCAGGTTGTCCACGGGCAGCGTGCGCCCGGTGACGATCTCGTAGGCCGTGCGCAGCGCGGCCTCCATCACGCCGCCGGTGTTGGCGAAGATGTCCGCCGCGCCGGACGAGAGCCCCAGCGGCGCGTCCATCTGCTCATCCGGCAGATTCTTGAAGTCGATGCCGGCCTCTTTGATCATCTTCGCCAGCTCGCGCGTCGTGAGCACGTAGTCCACGTCGCGAACGCCGCTGGCGTTCATCTCGGGGCGCTGCGCCTCGAACTTCTTGGCCGTGCACGGCATGACCGAGACCACCACGAGCTCCTCGGGCTTGCGCCCGATCTTCTGCGCGTAGTAGGTCTTGGCGATCGCGCCGAACATCTGCTGGGGCGACTTGCAGGTCGAGATGTTCGGCAGGAACTGCGGGAAGTAGAACTCCGCGAAGTTGATCCAGCCGGGCGAGCAGCTCGTGAACATCGGCAGCGCCACGGGCTCCTTCTTCACCAGCGCCTTCTTCAGGCGGGTGAGCAGCTCCGTGCCCTCCTCCATGATGGTGAGGTCGGCCGTGAAGTTGGTGTCGAACACGCCGTCGAAGCCGAGCCGGCGCAGCGCCGCCGCCATCTTGCCGGTGACGCGCGTGCCCGGCTCGTAGCCGAAGCACTCGCCCAGCGCGGCGCGGATGGCCGGCGCGGTCTGCACGATCACGTGCAGCTTCGGGTTCTCCAGCGCCTTCCACACGGCGGGGATCTGGCTCTTCTCGGTGATCGCGCCGACCGGGCAGATCGCCGCGCACTGGCCGCACTGCACGCACGCCACGTCGCCGAGGTCGCGGGTGAAGGCCGGCCCGATCTCCGTCTGGAACCCGCGCCCCTGCGGATGCAGCGCGCCGACGCCCTGCACCTCGCTGCAGACCGTCACGCAGCGGCGGCACTTGACGCACTTCGCGTTGTCGCGCACGAGCGCGGGCGTGGAGTCGTCGATCTTCTTCTTGGCCTTGGCGCCCTCGTAGGGCAGGCAGGTCACGCCCATCTCCTCGGCCAGGGCCCGCAGCTCGCAGTCTCCGCTGCGGTCGCAGGTCTGGCAGTTGCCGTCGTGCTCCGACAGCAGCATCTCCAGCACCTGCCGCCGCGCGTTGCGCGAGTGCGTGGTGTTCGTGCGCACGACCATGTTCTCGGTCACCGGCGTCGAGCACGCGGCCACCAGCGTGCGCGCGCCCTCGACGTCGACGAGGCAGACGCGGCACGCGCCGATCGCCCCTCGCTTCTCCAAGTTGCAGAGCGTGGGGATCGTGACTCCCACCTGGCGCGCCGCCTGCAGGATCGTCGTGCCCTCGGGCACCTGCAGCTTCTGGGTGTTGATTGTAACGTTCAGCATGAAAGGTCTCTCCGATTAAGCGTGTTCGCACTCGCAGGGTTGTTTGCCGTAGTCGCACCGCAGGCAACGCTTGGCCTGCCGGAGCGCCGTGTTCTCGTTCCACGGCTGCTCCACCTCGGCGAAGTTCTGCCGCCGCTTCTCCAGCGGCATGGTGTGCAGCTTTTCGCGGGCGTAGTTGACCGGGTCGGCATACGGGTCGAACGCCACGCCTGGATCGCGGTAGCCGCGCCAGAAGGCGTGCTCGGCCCCGGCCAGCAGCGCGTCGATCGCGACCGCCGTCCGCTCGCCCGCCGCGATGGCGTCCGCCACCGAGGAGGGCCCGGACGCCGCGTCGCCGCCCGCGAACAGCCACGGCACCGAGGTCGCGCCCGTGCGGGGGTCGGCCTTGATCCAGCCGCGCTCGTTGTGCTCCACGTCGATCGAGCCAGAAAGCGCCTTCTTGTCCAGCGCCTGGCCGATCGCGACGATCACCTGGTCGGCCGGCAGAAGCTCGCAGGCCTCGTCGCCGCCCTCCGGACGGCGCCGCCCGGAGCGGTCGAACTCGCCCAGCTTCATCGCGCGCAGCCGGAGCCCCGTCACGTGGCCGTCTTCCACTTCGAACGCCTCGGGGTGCACCAGCGTGCGCAGCGTGACGCCCTCGTGCATCGCCTCCTCGATCTCCTCGGCGTAGGCTGGCATCTCCTCGCGGGTGCGGCGGTAGATCACGGTCACGCTCTGCGCGCCCAGCCGGATCGCCGTGCGCGCCGCGTCGATCGCCGCGTTGCCGCCGCCGATCACCGCCACGTGCTTGCCCACCGGCACCGAGCCGCGGATGTTATAGTGGCGGAGGAACGACATGGCCTCGGTCACGCCGCGGGCGTCCGCGCCCGGCACGTCAAGCGCGACGCCGAGCGGCGCGCCCACCGCCAGAAAGACCGCCTCGTAGCCCTTGTCGCGCAGCTCGGCCAGCGTGAAGTCGCGGCCCAGCGCGCGCCCGGTGTCGATGGTCACGCCCAGGTGCTCGATCATGCGCACCTCGCGGGCCAGCTCCTCGCGCGGCAGGCGGTAGGCGGGGATCGCCTGCACCAGCATGCCGCCCGGCCGGGGCTCGGCTTCGAGCACGTCCGGCCGATAGCCCAGGCGCGCCAAGAAATACGCGCAGGACAGGCCAGCGGGGCCTGCGCCGATCACGGCGACCTTGCGCTTCGCGTTGGCGGCGTTCTCGCGCACCTCGGGAACCTGCACGGTCACCTCCTGGTCCACCATGAACCGCTTGATGCCGCGGATCGAGACAGGCTCGTCGAGCGCCGCGCGGCGGCACTTGTCTTCGCACGTGTGGAAGCAGACGCGGGCGCAGACCGAGGCGAAGGGGTTGCGCTCGCGGTGCAGCCGCAGCGCCTCGGCGTAGCGCTTCTCGCCGACCATCGACACGAAGCCCGGCACGTCCACGCCCACCGGGCACGCGCTCAGGCAGGGCGCGCGCACGAGGCCGGCGCAAACGCCGGCGGCGCAGTGCCGGTCGCGGATATGCTCTTCGTACTCGTGGCGGAAGTGCCGAATCGTCGACAGCACCGGGTTCGGCGCCGTCTGGCCCAGGCCACAGAGCGAGGCGCTCTTGATGAAGGTGCCCAGCTCGATCAGCCGCTCGATGTCGCCCGACTCGCCCTGGCCCGCGCAGATGCGCTCCAGGATCTCCAGCATGCGCCGCGTGCCGACCCGGCAGGGGACGCACTTGCCGCACGACTCCTCCTGCACGAACTCGATGAAAAAGCGCGCGACGTCCACCATGCAGGTGTCCTCGTCCATCACGATCAGGCCGCCCGAGCCCATGATTGCGCCCAGCTCGGCCAGCGACTCGTAGTCGAGCGGCACGTTGAGGTTCTGGCGCGGGATGCACCCGCCCGAAGGCCCGCCGATCTGCGCCGCCTTGAAGTGCTTGTTGTTGCGGATGCCGCCGCCGATGTCGTAGACCAGCTCGCCGAGCGACGTGCCGACCGGCACCTCGACCAGGCCGGTGTTGCGCACCGCGCCCGCGAGCGCGAACACTTTCGTGCCCTTGCTCTTCGGCGTGCCCATCGAGGCGTACCACGCGCCGCCCTTGAGCAGGATGGCCGGCACGTTGGCGTACGTCTCCACGTTGTTCAGCACCGTCGGGCGGCCCCACAGGCCCTTCTGCGCCGGGAACGGCGGGCGCGGGCGCGGCTCGCCGCGCTTGCCCTCGATCGAGGCGATCAGCGCCGTCTCCTCGCCGCAGACGAACGCGCCGGAACCCATGCGGATCTCGAGGTCGAACGAGAACGCCGTGCCCAGGATGTTCGCGCCGAGCAGGCCGCAGGAACGCGCCTGCGCGATGGCCGCGGAGAGGCGCTCCACCGCCAGCGGGTACTCGGCCCGCACGTAGACGTAGCCCTGCTGCGCGCCGACGGCGAAGGCGGCGATCGCCATGCCTTCGATGACGCTGTGGGGGTCACCCTCCAGCACGCTGCGGTCCATGTAGGCGCCCGGGTCGCCCTCGTCGGCGTTGCACAGCACGTAGCGCACGCCCGGCTCGGACTGGCGGGCCAGATTCCACTTCAGCCAGGTCGGGAAGCCCGCGCCGCCGCGGCCTCGCAGGCCCGAGGTCTGCATCTCTTCCACCACGCGCTCGGGCGTGAGCTCCGTCAGCACCTTGGCCAGGGCGGCGTAGCCATCGTGGGCGATCGTGTCGCCGATCTTCTCGGGGTCGATCCAGCCGCAGTTGCGGAGCACGATCTGCGTCTGGCGCTTGAAGAACTCGATGTCCTGGCGGCACGGGGCGGGCTTCTTGCCGGCCGCGTCCAGCACGAGAAGCCGCTCCACGCGCTGGCCGCCGCAGATGTGCGTCCGCACGATATCCGCCGCGTCGCTGGGCTTGACGCCCTGGTAGAACGTCCGGTCGTCGCCGATCAGCACGACCGGCCCCATCACGCACGGCCCCATGCAGCCCGTCTCGACCAGCGCGACCTGGTCGCTCATCTTCTCCATCTCGAGCGCCAGGCGCAGCGCGTCGCGAACCTCTTTGGCGCCCGAGGCCAGGCAGCTTCCGCCGAAGCAGACAAGGATCTGGCGCACGGGCGCGCCGCCGCCGGCGGGCTTCTTGGCGCGCAGCCGCTCGCGGAGGGCGGCGAGCTCGGCCACGCTGTTAATCCGTTTCAGGGCTGGGGCTTTCATGCGTGCTCCTTTTCCCCGGCAGCAGGAGCGCCGGACAGAATCTGATTGACCAGTTCGCCGACGCGCGCCGGCTTGACACGCTGGTAGGTCGTGTCATTGACCATCACCACCGGCGCCATGCCGCACGCCCCGAAGCACCGGCCGACCTCCAGCGAGAACAGCCGGTCAGCGGTTGTCTCCCCCACCTCGATCGAGAGCTTCTTCTTGAACGCGTCCAGCACCTCTTTGCCACCGCGCACGTAGCAGGCCGTGCCGAGGCACACGCGCACCAGATACTTGCCGCGCGGATGCAGGGTGAAGAAGGAGTAGAACGTCACCACGCCGGCGACCTCGCTCATGGTTTTGCCGAAGCCGTCTGCGATGCGGCGGATCACGGGCTCGGGAAGGTAGCCGAAGATGGTCTGGGCGGTCTGCAGCGCGGGGATCAGACCGCCGGGCTTCTCGTGATACTCGCCGATCACGTCGTCGAGGCGTTTGTACAGGTCGGCATCCGAGGGCTCGCATCCACAGGCGCAGCCGCAGGGGGCAGAAGCGGGAAGAGACGTCATGAAAGAACTCCAGACTGCCTTCGGGCAAAGCCGAAGAGAATTGACGGGAAGCGCGTCCGCCCCTGCCTCCAGGCGGCAGACGGCGGACGGCGTGCCCGGCGCGTCGGTTAGAGAGAGCCCTCGATATATTTCTCGAGGTTCCGGATCAGGGCGTCCTGCTCCGAGGCCACGAACTTGACGAGGTCGCCGATCGAGATGATGCCCAGGATGCGCTCCTGCGCGTCGATCACGGGCAGGTGGCGTATGCGCTTCTGCGTCATCAGCGCCATGCACTCATCCACCGTCGTCTCGGGCGAAGCATAGACCACTTTCTTAGTCATCACGGACTTCACGAGCACGTCGCGCGGGGACTTGTCGAGCAGGATTACTTTACGGAAACAATCGCGCTCAGCGAAAATGCCGGCGATCTTCCCGTGCGCGTTCAGCACCAGCAGGGAGCCGATATTCTTTTGATCCATCAATTGAATGGCTTCGAAAACCGAAGCCTGGGGCGAGATGGCCACGATATCCCGCCCCTTCTGCATGAGCAGTTGGTTGATCGGCGTGTTCACTTCACGTTCCTCCTTTGCGCTGGTTGACAACGGGCGCACGCGCGCCCGGGAGCGACCCCGCTTTCACCCGGCATATAACGGCACGATGGGCGCGAAGAAGCCCCAACAATCAATCATCACAACAGCCGGGCGGATTATCCATCATTACCGCCATTGTCAGTTTACGGCATCCCTGGCCACTGGTCAAGTCCGCTCCCGAATAAATCCTCGGGGGCGCGATTCAACTCCTAACGCCTAACTCCTCCTTTGCTGCGAGGCTCTGTTTGACGCCGCCGCGGCCTCTGAGTAGACTACTCGCAACTGAATTGGAGAGAAGAGCCGTGCGAATCGCTTTCTTTGACTCCGGCATCGGCGGCCTCACCGTGCTGAAGCAGGCCCTGGCCGCCCTGCCGAACGAGGAGTACCTCTATTTTGCGGACACCCGGAACGTGCCCTACGGCGTTCGCCCGAAAGACGAGGTGCTCAGCCTGATCCTGAGCGCCGCCGAATTCCTGGCCCGCCAAGATATCCGGGCGCTCGTGGTCGCCTGCAACACGGCCACCTCGGCGGCCATCGGCGAGCTGCGCCGCCGCTACCCGTTCCCGGTCATCGGCATGGAGCCCGCCGTCAAGCCGGCGCTCGCCCGCAACGCCGGGAAGAAGGTGCTCGTGGCCGCCACCTCGCTCACCCTCCGCGAAAGCAAGCTCGAGACGCTCATCGTGCGGCTCGACAGCTCGCACCGCGTCGAGCGGCGGGAGCTGGACGGGCTCGTCACCTTCGCCGAGCGCTTCGACTTCGACTCGCCCCTCGTCCGCGGCTACCTCGAGGAGAAGTTCGCCCACACCGACTGGTCTCAGTACGAAACCCTCGTGCTAGGCTGCACGCATTTCATCTACTACCGAAGCCTGCTGCAAGCGCTCGCGGGCGACGGCGTCCAGCTGCTCGACGGCAACGCGGGCACCGTGAACCACCTCGTGAACACGGTCGGGGCGAACCGCTCGGCGACGCCGCCCGCGGGCGGCCGCGTCCGCTTCTACTCGTCGGGCGGCGAGGAGGAGACGCCCGAGCGCGTGCGGCGCCTGCTAGGCCTGCTCGCGGGCCCTCTCTGACGTCCACCCCAGCTCGCGCCGGATGGCTTCCGCCACCGGCCAGCACAGCAGGTGCAGCAGCGACATCAGCGCGAGCACGTAGCGGAAGGCGTCGTCGCCCGACGCCGCGCAGGCCACCAGGATGAAGGCGGCCGTACCGATCACGCGGCCCGCGAAGATGCCGGCCTCGTGGCTGACGATGTACGCGTAGCGGTTCTCCTTGCCGTCGCCCGACACCGCGTCGAGAGCGCCCAGCAGGATCGGCCCGTACGAGAGGTCGAACATCGGCTGCGCCACGAGCTGGCAAGCCATGAAGAACAGCACGGAGAACCGGTCGTACAGCGCCGCGTTCAGGGTGGCCCCGACCCCGTACAGCACGAGCGCGAACGCCAGCACCGCCACGCGGTGGTGCGGCCGCGTCGTCCGGCCGATCAGGTACATCAGCGCCGCGGCGGCGACCGCGCCCACGCTCTGAACCAGACCCAGCGCGCCCTCCTGCCCGCCGAGCACGCGCATGATCAGCACCGCCGGGGCGGTCGTCAGAAAAATGTGCACCGTCCCCTTGAGCGTCGCCAGCAGCAGCAGCTTGCGCCACACGGGCGGATACCGCGCCCGCACCGTGAGCGCCGGCCGCTCGGTCGGAAACCCGCGCCGCAGCAGGAACGACGCCCCGCCCACCACCAGGGCCAGCGCCGCCGCCGCCACCCACCGGTAGGCCTCCCGCGCCCCGTCCGCCGTGGCCTGCGGGCCGCCCCACCAGGCGATGAAGGCGCCGACCGCGCCCGGGACGATCACCCCGCTGATGCAGTAGAAGAAGCTCTCCACGCCGAAGTAGTAGTTGCGCGTGCCGTCCTGCGTGCAAACCAGCGACAGGTAGTTGCGGTTCGCCCAGAGGAGCCCCGTAGCCAGACCCATCAGAAACCCCATCCCGACGGTGCGCGCCCACGTCAGTTCGTCCAGGGCCGTCATCGCCGCAAGCACCGCGCCGCACATGACGAGGCCGAAGGCGTACAGGTGCGCGAAGCTCAGCCGTCCGCCCACCAGGTAGCGGTTGAGGACGAACGCGAACGGGATACCCGCGTACAGGGCGAACTGGAATGCCATCACGTGGTTCACGTCCTGCGTGTCGCGCAGGATGAGCGCGTACACGAAGATCGAGATCACCGGCATGGCGAAGACCGACAGCGAGGACGCGCCCAGCATCAGGCGCGCCTGGCGCGGCAGCGCGGCAAACAGCGCCCACTCTTTTAAGACCATCGACCGAATCAAAGCCCAGTTCCCCTTGTTCCCTCCTATCATACTAGGGCCGGCGCCTTCTGGCCACCACTTTGCTCGCCTGCCCGATGCGCGCGCTTCATTTGAGAGACCGGAAAATGCGTGGGCAAGCAGACGCTTGCTCCCCGGCCATCAGAATCCGGTTACACAGGGACGAGCGTCTGCTCGTCCTCTCTGCAAATGAACTGAGCGTGCGCCCCGATGCGGCGCCCCCTCTTTTCGCGACTGCAGCCTTGAGCGCGGCGGCCCAACCCATTACACTAGCGACAAGGAGTTTCAAGCCATGCGTTCTGCACTCGCCGTCCTCGCTTTCTGCGCGTGCGCCTCCGCCGCACCGGGCGCCGCAGGCCAGCGGCCCTGGGGCGGACGCTACCGGACAATCCTCTGGTGCGGCGACCGCGTCGAGCGCAGCCGGGCGCACACCAACGCCCTCGCCTCCGCCTGCCGCGAGCTGGGCGTAACCACGCTCATGACCGGGCCTCGGGGCGACCCCACACCCTGGCTGGGCGCAGGCTTCGACTACTACGTGGAAAACGTCGTCAGCCCCGGCCTCTGCCTCAAGTTTCGCTCGACGGTCACCGACTGGGACGCCTTCGTCACCGCGTGGGCGAAGCACAGGGGCCACGGCGAGTTCACGCGCGACTACTGCCTGGCCGACCCCGTCTGGCGCGGCGGCGCCCGCGCCGCCGTCCGCGAGGCCGCCGCCCGCCACGCGCCTGATGCGCCGGTCCTGTACGACCTCCGCGACGAGCTCTCGGTTACGGTCTCGGCCAACCCGTTCGACTACGACTTCGCGCCGGCCAGCCTGGCGGCCTTCCGGCTCTGGCTCCAGACGCGCCACCCCTCGCTCGTCGCCCTCAACGCCGCGTGGCTCACGGCCTATCCGTCATGGGAGGCGGTCACGCCCTTCTCGACCGACGAGATCAAGGCCCGCCTGGCTGGACTCGTGGACGCCCAAGGCCGGAAGCCCGACTGGCCCGCCGTGCGCGCCACGCGCTACACGCCGGAGGCGGTCCGCGCCGCGCCCGCACGCTGGCACCTCGCGCCGTGGTGCGACTTCCGCACGTTCATGGACGACTGCCTCGCCGAGACGCTGGACGATCTGTGCGCGGCCTCGCATGCGGCCGACCCCGCCACGCCCGTCGGCATCGAGGGCACGCAGATGCCCAGCGCCTGGGGCGGCTACGACCTCTGGAAGCTTTCGCGCGTACTCGACTGGGTGGAGCCTTACGACATCACTGCGGCCCGCGCGGTCTTCGGCTCCTTCATGCGCGGAAAACCGCTCCTCGCGACCTACGGCGAGCGCGACCCCGTGGCGGTCTCGCGGCGGATGTGGCACCTGCTGCTGGAGGGCGACTGCGGCGCGATCCTCTGGTGGAGCGAAGACCTGCTCGAGGGCGAGGGCGGCGCGCTGCGCCTCAGCGCCAAGGGCCGCGCCCTCGCGCCTGCCGTGCGCGAGATGCAGACGCCACTCGCCCGCCTGCTGCTACGCGCTGAACGCGTGAGCGATCCCGTCGCCGTCCACTACTCGCAGGCCTCGATCCAGCTCGCCTGGCTCTTCGAGTCCTTCGAAGACGGCGCCACGTGGCACCGGCGCTTCTCCAGCTACGAAGCGACCCACAGCCGCCACGCCGCGCTGCGCACCGAGCTGTGGCAGCGCCTGCGCGAAGCCGGCTGGTCGCCGCAGTTCGTCTCGTACGAAGAGATCGAAAACAACGCGCTCGCCGAGCGCGGCTTCAACGCCTGCCTGCTGCCCGACTCGTACGCGCTCTCGGACCGCGAGGCCCTGGCCCTGAGGGCCTTTGCCAAAATCCCCGGCAACCGCCTGCTCCACACGGGAGAGCCGGGCGTCTTCGACGCTAGCGGCACGCCGCGTGATGCGCCGCCCTTCCCGTCCTGCCCCCAGACGGCCGCCCAGCTCGTCGACGGCCTGCCGCCGCCCGCCGTCCGAGTCGCCACGCCCGGCACCGGCGTGTGCGTGTACCGCTACCGCGTCGGAGGGGAGCCGATCTTCGCGCTCGAACAGCGCCAGCACGGACAGGTCGGCGAGGACGTCACCGCGAGCGCCACACCCGAGAAATCGGGCAAGACACAGCGCGTGTCCTTCGTCTATAATGACCGACGCCCGCTGCTGGATCTGCGCAGCGGACAGACGGTAGGAAGGGACGGTCGCGCCGAGGTCGCCGTGCCGTTCGAGCGGCCCGCCGTTCTGGGGTTTTCGATGGCGCTGGCCCCGCCCGACCAGTAGGGACGCCGCCCCGCCGGCGTCCGCGATCCGCGCGGGGTGCCGTCGCGGCTGCAGCGGCCGGCTGCCCACCTGTGCAGAGCTTAGCAAACAAGAAGGAAACAGCCATGACGCATCTGACCATACTCGCCCTCGCTCTCCTCGCCACCTGCGCCCGCGCCGCCGAACAGGCGCTCGAATCGCCCGACAAGGCTGTCCGCGCCGTCATCGCCCTCTCGCCTGAGGGCGCGCTCACCTACCGCGTGGATTACAAGGGCAAGCCGCTCATCCTGCAGTCGAAGCTGGGCTTCACAAGCGAAGACAAGGCCGACCTGACGACGGGCTTCTCGTTTGTGGACGCCAAGCGGTCGGCCGTTAGCCAGACGTGGAAGCCGCCGTACGGCGAGCGGGCTCTGGTGGCCGACGCCTACACGGCGCTCATGGCCACCTACATGATCAAGGGGACGGGAGACCTCACGCTGACCCTCGAGTGCCGCGCCTATAGCGAGGGGTTTGCGTTCCGCTACGTCTTCCCCAAGCAGACGCGCGCGCAGCTCGACATCGCCAAGGAGAACACCGAGTTCGCCTTCGCCGGCGACCACCGCGCGTGGCCCGTCTACGCGGCGCAGGGCACCTACAAGCCGGCCCTGCTCAGCGAGGTCAAGGACGGCGCGGAGCGGCCCCTCACCGTTGAGGTCAAGGACGGGCCGGTCGCGGCGATCGGCGAGGCGGGCCTCTTCACCTTTGCCCGCATGAAATTCGCCCCCGTCGCGGGCAAGCCCTACGCCCTCGCGGCCCGCCTCGACGGCAAGGCCGCGCTGCCGCTGCCCGGCGCGACCCCCTGGCGCTACGTGATGGTCGCCGACAGCGCGGCCCGCCTGCTGGAGCAGAACGATTTCATCCTGAACCTGAACGAGCCGTCGAAGATCGCCGACACGTCGTGGCTCAAGCCCGGCAAAGTCATCCGCGAGACCTCGCTCACAACGGCCGGCGGCAAGGCGTGCGTCGACTTCTGCAGGGTCATGAACCTCCAGTACATCGAGTTCGACGCGGGCTGGTACGGCCACGAGTACAGCGACGCCTCGGACGCGCGCGCGGTCAACCTTGACCCCAAGCGCTCCAAGGGCCCGCTCGACCTGCCAGAGGTGATCCGCTACGCCAAGGAGAAGGGTGTGGGCGTGCTGCTCTACGTCAACCGCCGCGAGCTGGAGCGCCGCCTTGACGAGCTGCTGCCGCTCTACAAATCGTGGGGCGTCGCGGGCCTGAAGTACGGCTTCGTCAACGTCGGCAGCCAGCAGTGGACCGCGTGGCTGCACGACGCCATTCGCAAGGCGGGCGAGGCCGGGCTGATGATCGACATCCACGACGAGTACCGCGTCACGGGCAACCAGCGCACCTGGCCGAACGTCATGACCGTGGAGGGCATCAGCGGCAACGAGGAGATGCCCGAGGCGACACACAACTGCGCGCTGCCTTTCACGCGCTACCTCTGCGGCCCCGGCGACTACACGCCCTGCTGGTACAACAACCGGGTTAAGAACACCCGCGCCCACCAGCTCGCGCTGCCGGCGGTCTACTACAGCCCGTGGATGTTTGTCTTCTGGTACGACAGCCCCGGCCTGTACAAGGGCGACCCGGAACTCGACTTCTGGCGGCAGATCCCGACGGTCTGGGACGACACGAAGGTGCTCAACGCCAAGATCGGCTCTTACGCCACCGTGGCCCGCCGCAGCGGCGCGCAGTGGTTCGTCGGCACGATCAACGCGGGCGAGCGCCGTACGCTCAGCATCCCGCTCGCGTTCCTCATGCCCGGCACGCGCTACACCGCCTCGATCTACAGCGACGGCGCGCCGGACGGCAGCGATCGCACGCGCGTAGCTTGTGCGACACGCGAGGTCACTTCGTCTGACACGCTCACGGCGGACCTCGCCGCGAACGGCGGACACGCCGTGCGCCTGGCGCCAATGAACTAGAGGCTGGCACGGGTGGGCGAGCCAACCGACCATCGCCTATTCGCTGTCGAGCGCCTCGCGGACTTTGGTCGCCAGATCGTTCATGGACATCGGTTTCTGTATGAAGTGCACCCCTACGTCAAGCACGCCGTGGTGGGCGATTACGTCCGCCGTGTAGCCGGACATGAACAGACGCTTCAGGTTCGGACAGAAAGCGAGCAGGGTTCTAGCCAATTCGCGCCCGTTCATCTCGGGCATAATCACATCGGTCATGAGCAGATGAATCGGCCGGCGGCACTCCGTGGCCAGGCGGATCGCCTCGCCGGGAGACCGGGCGGCAAGCACGGTGTAGCCCAACCGCTCGACGAGCCGCGTGATGAGCCGTAGCATCGCCGGCTCGTCCTCAACCAACAGGACGGTCTCTTGGCCGCGTTTGACGGGCTCCAGTGCGCGTTCCTTCTGAGACTGGCCAGGCTTGCTCACATGCCGGGGCAGAAATACTTTGAATGTGGTGCCGATCCCCTTCTCACTGTGGACACTGATATGCCCGTTGTTCTGTTTGACGATGCCATAGACGGTCGCCAGACCGAGTCCGGTCCCATGCCCCACGTTCTTGGTCGTGAAGAACGGCTCAAACAGGTGCAGCTGCGCCTCCTGATCCATTCCGCAGCCGTTGTCGCTCACAACCAGCATGACGTATTCCCCGGGCAAAAAGCCCGCGTGCCGCTCACAGCTCTCCTCATCAATCACGCAGTTACCCGTCTCAATCATGACCCGGCCGACGTCATGGATGGCGTCACGTGCGTTCACGCTCAGATTGGCCAGTATCTGGTCGACCTGTGACGGATCGACCCTGACCGGCCACAGATCCAGCTTCGGCTTCCACACGAGGTCGATGTCCTCGCCGATAAGCCGCTTCAGCATCTTGAGCATCCCTTCGACGGTTTCGCTCAAATTCAGCACTTTGGGCGTAACGGTCTGTTTGCGGGCGAAAGCCAAAAGCTGCCGCGTGAGGTCCGCCGAACGCTCCGCGGCCTTGCGGATTTCCAGCAGCTCGGCGAACAAAGGATCGCCGCGCGTCAGCTCACCCAAGGCGATTTCCGTGTTTCCGAGAATCACGCCCAGCATGTTGTTGAAGTCGTGAGCCACGCCGCCCGCCAACCGGCCGACCGACTCCATCTTCTGGGCCTGCTGGAGTTGCGCCTCCAACCGGGCCTTATCTTCCTGAACGCGCTTGCCTTCGGTCGTGTCGGCCAGAATGCAGGCGAACTGTCCGGGGGCCGGCCGAAAGGCCTTCACCTCATAGTGCCTGCCTAGCTCGGTGGCGAAGTCTTCGAACGAGGTCGGCTCGCCGGTCAACGCCACTTTGCCGTACGTCTCGATCCAGTGCGACTCGATGCCGGGCAAAACATCCCGAACCGTGCGCCCCTCAACCTCCTCTGCCTTCAGTCCGGTCAAACGCTCGAAGGCCGGGTTGACAGTCAAGAATCGATAGTCAACCGGCCGCCCCTTCTCATCGCAGATGATCTCGTGCAGCGCGAAACCGTCCAACATTTCCCGGAAGAGCGTCCGATAGTTCTCTTCGGCCAGGCGATGGGCTGTGATATCGCGGCTGATCGAGAGAACCGACTGCACCACCCCCTGAACGTCCCGTTCGGGCATCAACCGCCAGTTGAGGATCATCCGGCCGCGTTTGCCGTCTAGCCTGAACTCCGTCTCGTAGGGCGCGCCGTTCTTGAACACACGCTGGATCGCCCCGCCCCAGAGGCGGCACAATGCCTCTGAATAGCCCAGCTCGCGATGCGTCTTGCCGATGAACTGCGACGCGCGAACCCCAAACATGTCGCCGCCGTTGGCGGAGACGAACAGGTGCCGCCCCTGGCGATCAAAACGCGCCACAAAGTCGGGAAGCCCCTCAACCAGCGCCCGATAGGTCTCCTCGCTCTTCCGCAGCGCCTCTTCGGCCTGTTGGCGCTCCCCGATGAACCGGGCCTGCTGGACGTTCTGGTAGGCCGCCCCCGAGAGCTGGCTCGCCAGTGTGAATAACGCCTGGGCGACTTGCGTGAACCGCGCCAGCGACATGACCGGCACCTCGCGAAAGGCCTCCAGGAAAGCCGTCTCGTCCGCGCCGATGGTGCGGGCGTATTCCAGCATCCCCTGCTCGCTCTGAGTCTCGTCTCTGACCTGACCGATCAGCCAATTGGCGATGTGCCGGTCACCGACGCAGATGCTTGTCCCCGCATCCCATAGCCCGCCGCTCAGGCACGGCTGGATGCGGGGCCCGCCCGGATGGCGCCCCCCCAGCGCGGAGTCCGAATGGAAGCAGTTTCGCCGCCCTATTTCGGTACAACGGATGACATCCCTACAGAGCCGGCAGAAGTTGCTCGGCCGGGTTATGGGTGTCCCGTCCGGCCGCGTGATGATCGAGGCCACGCCTGTCGCGGCAGAAAAGTCATCTTGAATGCGCTGAATGTCGCCCGGATCGAACAGGTCTTCAAACGTAACGCGCTCCGGCTGATCCAACGGACGAGGGAGGGCATTATCGAGCAGAGTCACGTCCGCGCCTGACATCACCGGATTGTGCCGACAGCGCTCATCCGTCTCGCTCACACTCATTCACAGCCTCCGAACGCCAGCCGACGCGTGAGGGTTTAGCAACTCCGCCCAGCGGCGGCGCCTGGCCGGCAGCTATTCGTCATGACCGCCACTCAACAGGTGCCGAAGGTCTCTCGACCCTATCCACTATCAATGAAACGCTGAGCGTCTGATAGGACTCGTAACCTTACCATTAGGACTTTGTATGATACCGAAGCTCAGGTGGCGCAACAAGTCAGCAATACGGAAAATGTGCAGACATGAAAAAAAGGCCGCCCGAGCCCGGGCGGCCTTTCTCTTGAGGGTGTCTTGTCCAGCCCGGCGCCTAGCGCACCTTGCCGTCCTTCTTGCGCTTCTCGATGATGGTCTCGGCGAGCTCGAAGGGCACGCCCTCGTAGCGCTCGAACGTCATCGAGAAGGTGGCGCGGCCCTGCGTCACCGTGCGGATCGCGCTCGAGTAGCCGAACATCTCGCCGAGCGGAACGAAGCCGCGCACCAGCTTGGTGCCGGCCTTGTCGTCCATGCCCTCGACGCGGCCGCGGCGCGAGCAGATCGAGCCGGTCGCCGTGCCCATGTACTCTTCGGGAACAGCCACCTCAACGCTCATGATCGGCTCGAGCAGCAGCGGGTTGCCCTTGAGGAAGAGGTTCTTAAAGCACTGGCGCGCGCACTCCACGAAGGCGAACTCGTTGGAGTCGACCTCGTGGTAGGAGCCGTAGTGGACGACGACCTTGACATCGACCACGGGGAAGCCGCCGCACGGGCCGTTCTCCATGGCTTTGATGATGCCCTTTTCGACCGCCGGAATATACTCGTTCGGGATCACGCCGCCCTTGACCTCGTTGACGAAGGCGAACCCGTGGCCCGGCTCCTGCGGCTCGAGGCGCAGGCAGACGTGCGCGTACTGGCCGCGGCCGCCGGACTGCTTGACGTGCTTGTACTCGCCGTCCACCTTGTGGCGGATGGTCTCGCGGTAGGCGACCTCGGGCTTGCCGACCTCGCACTCCACGCCGTATTCGCGGCGCAGGCGGTCCACGATGATCTCGAGGTGGAGTTCGCCCATGCCCGAAATGACCGTCTCGCTCGTCTCGGGGTCGAACTTCACGATGAAGGTCGGATCCTCCTGTGCCAGCGAGTGCAGCGCGGTTCCGAGCTTCTCGTTGTCGCCGCGCGACGACGGGCGGATCGCGATCGAGATTACGGGCGCGGGGAACTCAATCGACTCCAGCACGATCGGGTGCTTGGGGTCACAGATCGTGTCGCCGGTGCGGGTCTTGGAGAGGCCCACCACCGCGATGATGTCGCCCGCGTAAGCCTCGTCCAAAGCCTCCTGGCGGTTGGCGTGCATCCGGAAGAGGCGCCCGATGCGGGCCTCCGCCTCCATCGTGCTGTTGTACACCGGATCGCCCACTTTCAGCGTGCCCGAGTAGATGCGCACGAAGGTGATCTTGCCCATGTGCTTGTCGGAAAGAATCTTGAACGCCAGGCCGGCGAACGGGTCCTTGTCGTCCGGGCGGCGAACCTTCTCCGGGTTGTCCGCGGCATGCACCGAGCCCACGTCCAAGGGCGACGGCAGATAGTCGATCACGCCGTCGAGCAGCGGCTGCACGCCCTTGTTCTTGAAGGCTGTGCCGCAGTAGGCGGGAACGAGCCTGCGCTCGATGGTGCCCTTGCGGATGCCCTGCTGGATCTCCTCGACCGTCAGCGAGCCGCTCTCGAAGTACTTGGTCATCAGGGCTTCGTCCTGCTCGGCGGCCTTCTCCATCATCTCGAGATGCAGGCGCTCGCACTCCTCGCGGTACTCCTCCGGAATCTCGCTCTCAATCACCTTGACGCCCTTGGACGCCTCGTCGAAGGTCAGCGCCTTCATGGTCAGCAAATCGATCACGCCGGCGAAGGTCTCCGCCGCGCCCATCGGGTAAACCATCATCACCGGGTTGCCGCCCAGCGTGTCGCGGATCTCGTTGATCACGTTGAAGAAGTTCGCGCCCACGCGGTCCATCTTATTGACCATGCACAGCTTGGGCACCTCGTACTTCTCGCTCTGGCGCCACACCTGCTCGGTCTGGGGCTGCACGCCGCCGACCGCGCAGAACAGCGCAACCGCGCCGTCCAGCACGCGCAGCGAGCGCTCCACTTCAGCCGTAAAGTCCACGTGCCCCGGGGTGTCGATCAGGCTGATCTGGTGGTCGCGCCAGGAGACCGCCGTCGCGGCCGACGTGATCGTGATGCCGCGCTCCTGCTCCTGCACCATGTAGTCCATGGTCGCCGCGCCCTCGTGCACCTCGCCGATCTTGTAGTTCTTGCCGGAATAGAAAAGGATGCGCTCGCTGCAGGTCGTCTTGCCCGCGTCGATGTGGGCCATGATGCCGATGTTGCGGACTCGGTCCAGCGGAATGGATCTGGGCATGTCTAGGACTCCTTGTTGCCTGTTCGTCTACCGGGGCCTGATTTCGCAGGTTTTTCCCGACGTGCCGGCCTGTCGTTCCCGGCTACCGAAACACCCTTCTGAGGGTTGGTTAAAGGTGGTAGTATTGAGCTTTTTCGGGCAGCTTTCAAGCGCAAAAGGCGAGAAATCGAAAAAAGCCGGAATTCGGGCCGGAAAAAAACGCCGGAACAATAACTGCGGCCGGCATCGTCGGCCCGCGGCGCGCCCTAGAACGCCGGGCGCTCCGGCTTCTTCGCGCCGGCTTCTTCATCGTCGCCGGCGTTCGCGCCCGCGGCGTCCTTGCGCTGCGCCTGGCGCGCCTGCCGCCGGGCCTCGTGAGCCGCCCGCTGCTGCTCGACTCGCACCTGGATCATCTTGCGCATCAGATCTTCGGGCAACCGGAGGCTCACCACCACGACCTCGTCCTGCAGCGCCACCTGGGCGCTCTGAGCCACGGCAGCCGCATCCGGGTTCTGCGCCGCCTGCAACGTCAGCAGCGCTTGGATTCCCTGCGCCGCTTGCTGCATCTGCTGGGCCTGCTCCTTTGTCGACGCCTTGACCATCAGCGTGCAGTCCAGCCCGTTCGTAGCGGCCAGCTGCCCGACCTCCAGCAGCAGCGCGTCGGCCTGCTTGAGCATCTGAAGCTTCGGGTTGGCGACGGCCAGCTCAGCCACGCTGTTGGCCTGCGCGGCGAGGAAGCGCCCCTTCTTGCGAGACAGCGCCTGCGCGAACGGCCCCTCGCCCTCCGCCCCCCGTGCCGCCCCGTCAACCCGCGCGACGGCCTCGAGGATCTGGGCCTCGTCCCACGACAGGATCACCATGGTGGGGTCGATGAAGCACAGGTGCCGGCGCTTGCTGCCTTCGCGCCAGCTCAGCAGGCTGCGCTCGCCCAGCGCCTTGTTCTGAAACTCCTTGCCGCCGCCGACCAGCGCCGTCAGCTTCGCCACGTCGAACCGCCCGCAGGCGACCTGAACCACGCCCGTTGTCTGCAGCTTACCCTGGGTATAGGCAACGAAGTAATCCACGTCGTTCGTCAGGTTGATGCCAGCCGCCGACTGAAGCCACGACAGCCCGCGCCGGGCGTTGTCGTCCAAAGACTGCTGGATGAACGCCCCCATGGGCGACGCGTTCAGCTCCTTCAGATCCACGCACACGACCGCCGCCGCATCCGAAGGGAGGTGCGCCGCCTTGAGCTGCGCCCGCGCCGACACGACCACACACAGGACTACGCCCATCACCAGCATCCATTGTCTCATATCACGCTCCGCGTCACGAACCAGACCAAGAACCACCGTTAATGAGTATACACGATAGACGAACGAATCGTTACAGTCGAGCGCATTTCCGGACTTCTGAGCCATCATTCTCGCCCAGCAGATCATGTAATAATTATATTCTTTCGCGAAATAACGAGTTGTTTGTTTCATGCCCGACATGCCATTATGAGCCCCAAACAGGTGGAGCAGGATCTGCCGGCTGAGAATTATTCGCGCGCTCTGCCCTGTCGACTCGGACTCCTCTCCTGTTACCAGAAGAAGACCAACCCGAAATGAGCGTCACCCTCAACGACATCGCACGACACGCGGGCTGTTCACCCGCCACGGTCTCGCGCGCCCTCAACGGCACGGCGGGCGTCGAGCCCAAGCTTCTCTCCCGCATCCGCTCGGCCGTCAAATCCCTCGAGGGCGACGCCGGCGCCGCGCCCGTCGAGGCCGGGCGCGCCGCGCCCAAGCGCGGCCGGCCGCGCGGCACGCTGCGCAAATCCGACATCGCCGACGTGATCGTCTTCCGGCGCGAGGCGGTCGAGCCGCTGAGCTTCTCCGACAGCAGCCTGACCGTCGCGCCGCTGACCGACGCCACGCCCAACCTCTTTTTCTCGCCGCGCTTCCGGCTGACCACAGACTTCTACCGCCACATCATCGACGGCGCCGTCTCGGTGTTCGCCGCGGCCGGACTCAAAGCCGTCCAGCACGTCCGAAACGACCTGCTCGACAAGCACCTGCTCCACGACCTGCAGACGTCGCGCCACCGCGGCGTGCTGCTGCTGGGCGAGCCCGACCCGCAGGTCCAGGCCTTTGCAGACGCGTGCGGCTGCCCCGTCGTGCTGGTGGACATCCTCGGCGTGGCCGGGCACCCCGTCGTGGCGATCGATAACGCGGGCGGCATTGGCCTCGCCCTCCGCCACCTGCTCGACCTCGGCCACCGCGACATCGGCTTTGCGGGCCACCCCAGCAACCCCAGCCTACGCGAGCGCTTCCTGGCCTTCTGCGGCGGCATGACCGAAGCCGGGCTGACCGTTCGCCCCGAATGGCGCTACGGCGGCTCGGGCCACATCCGCGACGTCGCCGAAGGTGTGCGCCCCATCCTCGCCCGCAAGCGCCGGCCAACCGCTTTTGTCTGCGCCGGCGACTACTACGCGATCGGCGTGCTCGAGGCCTCGCGCGCGCTCGGGCTGCGCACGCCGCAGGACCTCAGCGTCGTCGGCTTCGACGACGTCGACGCCGCCGCGCTGCTGTCGCCGCCGCTCACCACCGTGCGCGTCCCGAAAATCCAGCTCGGCGCCTGCGCCGCCGACCTGCTCCAGCGCGGCACCTCGGAAGGTCTCCCGGACATCTGGCGCCACTGCGAGGTGCGCTGCCGCACCGAACTGGCCGTCCGCGCTTCCACCGCCGCCATTCGAAAAGCCAGCCGACTCTCACCCAACTGAAGGAACACACAATGCGCTCACGCCACCTCTACACCCTGCTGGCCGCCCTGCCGGCCATCCTCACCGCCGCCGAGATCAGCCTCACGCAGAAAGGGCTCGCCGTCAACGCCGGCCCCGCGCTGGGCACGCTGACCCTCGACTACCCCGCGCTCACCCGCGCGGGCAGCGCTGAGCGCCGAGCGCCCGAGAAGGTCGCCGTTAGCGGCCAGGCCGCCTCGCTCACCTACGCCGGCGGCGCGCAGCTCACGTTGACCCTCTCGCCTGACGGCGCGGCTCAAGTCCACGCCAGCGGGCTCAGCGCGACGGACAAGGGCCTCTCGCTGAGCATGCTGCTGCCCACGTCACTCGCGGGCAAAGCCCAGTGGTCGATCAAGGACTCCGCCGCCAAACTCCTTCCCGCCGCCGCAGGCGCGGACGCCTTCCTGTGGCGCGGCGACGCCACACGCTTCACGCTCTCCGACGGTGCGGGTAAGGGCGTCTCCATCGTCATCGAACACGGCTACCAGCAGCTCCAGGACAACCGCGTCTGGAACACCGACGCGTTCCAGTGGCTCTCCTTCTCCGCGCTGCCGCGCACGGGCGGAAATGAGGCGTTCTTCAAGCTGCACGTGCTCGACGCGGGCGCGCCCATCCCGGCACCCAAGGCCGCTGCGGCCGCCCCGGCCAAGCCCGCGCCCAAGAAGCCGACGGCAGACGACCGCCTCGCGCTGGGCCTCTCCGACAAAGGCATCGGCCTCGCGTGCGGCAGCATGGGCTCCTTCACGCTGGCGTTCCCGAAGCTGGACTTCGGCGACAGCAAGAAGCGCGAGCCCGTCGAGACGCGCGTGCAGGGCGTAACCGCCACGCTCACCTACGAGGGCGGCGGCAAAGTCTCCGTCTCCGCCGCCTCCGGCACGCTCACCTTCACCTTCGAGAACATGCCCGCGGCCCTGAAAGCCTTCTCCACCGAGTTCTTCATCGCCCCCAACTACAGCGAGGGCGGCACCTGGCGCACCGAGGGCGCGAGCGGCGCGTTCCCGCGGGAGAAGCCCGCGAAGCCGCACCTTTTCCAGAACCACGGGCGCCAGTTCGAGTTCGCAGACGTCAATAACAAGCGCCTCTCCCTCGCCCTGCCGGAGTACACCTACATTCAGCTGCAGGACAACCGCGAGTGGGGCTGGAACATCTTCTGGGTCAACTTCAAGATCCCCTACCTCGCCGACCGCCCCGCCTACACGATCGCCGTCGCCCTGGACGCCAGCGCGGCCCAGCGCGTCGTGCTGGTCGACCGCTTCGGCCAGACCACACAGCGCGACTTCCCCGGCAAGGTCAAGGACGAGGCCGAGCTCAAGGCCGATGCCGCCGCCGAGGCCGCCTACTACGCGTCGCTCACCCCGCCCAGCCGCAGCCGCTTCGGCGGCCTCGCGGGCAGCGGCGCGAAGCTGGGCCTCAAGATAACAGGCTTCTTCCACGTCGAGCAGAAGACGCTCGGCGGCCGCGACGTCTGGATCCTGGCCGATCCCGACGGCGAGGCCTTCTTCCACCTCGGCGTCTGCACCTTCGGCCCCGGCGAGGACTACACCACGGTCGAGAAGCGCGAGGACGTCTACGACTGGCTGCCGCCGCACGCCGAGGCCTTCGCCGCGGCCTGGCACCCGGACACGTGGTGGAACCCCCGCGCGGTCTCGTTCTACAAGGCCAACGTGATCCGCAAGTACGGCGCCTACGACGAGGACGCCCACACCGGCCGCCTCGTGGACCGCGTGCGCCAGCTCGGCTTCAACTCCGTGGGCGCCTTCTCCGGCGGCTCGCAGGTCTTCGCCCAAAAAGGCTTCCCGCGCGTCGGCACCCTGCCGCTCAGCACCTGGGCCCTCGGGCCCTCCCTCCCCGGCGTGCGCGGCGTCTTCGACCCCTTCGACGCCAAGAACCTCGCCAAGATGGACGGCCTCTTCGCCAAGTCCGTCGCCGAGAAGGCCGCCGACCCGTTGCTCATCGGCTACTTCCTCGACAACGAGCAGGGCTTCGAGGACCTCCCGCGCGCCATCCCCGCGCTGCCCGGCAAGCACGCCGCCAAGCGCGAGCTGGTCGCGCAGCTCCGGGCGACCTACAAGGAGATCGCCGCCTTCAACGCCGCCTGGGGCCTCGACGCCGCCTCCTTCGAGTCGCTCGCCGACCGCGGCCTGCCGCTCACCACCCAGGCCGCCTACGCCGACATGCAGGCCTACACCGAGCGCTTCCTCGACACCTACTACCGCTCGATCACCGAGACCTTCCGCAAATACGACAAGAACCACATGCTGATCGGCAACCGCTGGCAGCCCGGCACGGCCAACAGCGAGGTCCTCTGCCGCGTCGCCGGCAAATATATGGACGTCATCAGCATCAACTACTACACCTGCGGCATCGACGCGGCCTTCGTCCGCCGCCTCTACGAGTGGACCGGCCGCAAGCCGCAGTTCTGGAGCGAGCTTTACTTCACCGCGAGCAAGGAGAGCAACGTCGCGCCGAGCAACATGGACCTGGCCACGCAGACGGAGCGCGGCCTCGCCTACCGCCACTACGTCGAAGGCGCCGCCGCGCTCGGCTTCGTGGTCGGCGTGGAGTGGTTCACGCTCATCGACCAGGCGGTCACCGGGCGTTTCTTTGAGGGCCTCAACGGCGAGCGCGGCAACACCGGCCTTTTCAACGTGGCCGACCGCCCCTACCGCGACCTCTTCGCGGAGATGGCCAAGACGCACGCCGCGCTCTACGACGTGTGGCTGGGCGGCAAGGCCCCCTACCTGCTCGACAACCCGCGCTTCAGCGGCAAGGCCGGCGGCGCGACCCGCACGGTCTCGGCCGGACGGCCCACCGCGGCCATGACGATCGACGGCCAGCTCGAAGGGTGGCCGGGCCGCCCGCCCGAGCGCGTCGCCACCGACCGCCTCGTCGCGGGCCGCGAAAGCAACGGGCTGGAGGCCGCCTTCAAAGTCGCGTGGGACGACAAGGCCCTCTACCTGCTCGTGAACGTCACCGACGCGACGCCCATGAAGAACGCGCACGCCGGCGACCACCTCTGGAGCGCCGACGGCATCGAGCTATTCATCGGCAGCGAGCGGCTCGACCAGGGCGGCACGCTGCTCTTCACCGACCGCCAGATCCTGCTCGGCGCGGGCCAGGCCAACCAGGCGCACGTCGTGAACGCGGCCCGGCAGCCCGCCATCGAGACCTCGGTTACGCCCGCCGTGGACGGCAAGGGCTACACGCTCGAGGCCTCGATCCCGTGGCCCGCGCTCGACGTCACGCCGAAAGAGGGCCAGACGCTACTCTTCGACCTCATGGTGGACAACAGCGACGACGGCAAGGGCCGCACCTGCCAGCTCGGCTGGAACGGCGGCGCCCGTAACTCCGCCGACCGCAGCGCCTGGGGCCGCCTCACGCTGACCCCCTAACGCTCAACGCTCAACGAATCAAAATCGCTATCGGCATCGCTATCGGTATCGGCCCCCGTTTCCGACGCGGCACGCGCGCCCCGCCCGCGCCCCCTTTCTCCACTTGAGCGCTGAGCGTTGAGCGCTCTCTCCCGCCCCACTTATCATCGTCTGGCCGTTATGCACGGCCTGGCGGTACATAACGTCAAACCCGCGCGCCACGACATTCTGTCGCGGCTTGCCGACCGACTGGTCGGCGAGCGAGCAACTACTTGAATGTCAGAGAATTACGTATTCTCGTAGCTTGGACTTGACGAAACCACGGTTCCCTGAGTAACTTCCCAGCCGTCGGCGTTCAGCATCGTTTTACCCGCCAGACCCGCGGATTGCGTTTGGACGCCTATTTCATGTTCGCCAGCAAAGGAGAAACATGAGAACAGGAACAGCATTCATGGGTGCGGTTGCTATGGCGGTCAGTCTGCTGGTTGCGGGATGCTCACCCGCAGGCGGGCGGGCGGAAACCATCGCAGAGGGAACCATCTACTACGTTGAGTTCACGAAAGCAGGCGGGGGGGCCGAAGGCTTCACGCGTGTCAACAGTTCCACAGCGGTGCCCGGACGAAACGGCAGTTGGAATATGGATGCATACGGTCGGCTCACACGGGACTTCCTGACGATTACGCGCCCACGACAGAAAGATCTTGGCCCCCTGGTGATCCCGGTCCACCGGCTGGTGTCGATTCAGTTCGGTGATGGCGGCATCAAGACGGTCAGTGAGAATCACCCTGCAGCGCCACAATGACAGAAGCGGAAGGCCAACCATCCGCTGCTCGGCACGTCGCTTCGCGCCGCCCGAGAGCGCCCACGTTGGTCAATAGAGTAAAGCATGCTTAAAGGTGTTTTGAAAGTAGCGTTGTCAGTTGCCACAGTCATGGCATGGGCGGCTTTTTTGTTTCTCGACTCGCTCTGGAGTGCGTGCCTCAGCCGTGCGGTCGAGGAGGGGAGCAAAGCCTACGGCGAAATTTACGGGCCGCTTTCCTTCTTCCGTCCGCTCTCGATGTATTCCGCCTGGGCTCTTTCACTGCTCTGCGCCGGCTTACTGGTGATCGGCTCGAAAGAAAAGAAGCAGTGAACGGGCTCACAAACTGAGTGTGGCGCGGCGACGTCCGCCAGCCGTGCCACACCTACCGCGAGGGTTCGCCGCCGTACAAGAAGGGCATCGCCTCGGGCCCCAGCCGTCTGCGGCCTGAGCGCTGAGCGCGCTGGAAATCTGAATTGACTCCTCTTCTCTTCAGGTCATAATACTGGCTCGTTGAGCCTGGGGACGCATGGGCCATACGCTGAAATGGGGGTCTCGATGAGAGCACGCATCATCTGTCGTCGCGGGCTGGCGCTGGCCGCCGGCCTTCTGTTCGCACACCAAGCCGCGCGGGCGGAGCTTGAGGCCGAGCGCCTGCGCTGCGAGTACCGCAAGAATCCGCAGGGCATCGACGAGGCCCAGCCGCGCCTGAGCTGGCAGCTCGATGCGGACGGCGCTCGCGGCGTCAGGCAGAGCGCCTACCATGTCTTGGTGGCCAGCAGCGCGGCGCTGCTCAAGAAAGGCGCGGGCGACCTGTGGGACTCGGGCAAAGTCGCCGCGGACCGCAGCACGCAGATCGCGTACGCGGGCAGGCCGCTCGCTTCGCGCCAAGCCTGCTTCTGGAAGGTCCGCGTCTACGGTCAGGACGGCGAGGCGTCGGACTGGAGCGACCCTGCGTCGTGGACCATGGGCCTGCTTCAGCCGAGCGACTGGCAGGGCACGTGGATTGGCAAAGACGAGACGGCGAAGACCGTCCTGCTCGAGGGCTGCTCGTGGATCGGACACCCCGAGAGTTTCAAGGGTGTCACCGCCGGGCCGGGCCTGCGTTTCTACCGCCGCGCGTTCGAGCTGCCCGCCGACCGCCCCCTGCGCCGCGCCGAGCTGAACCTCGCGGGCGACAACCTCTTCTCCTGCTCGATCAACGGCGAGCACGCGCTGGCCGGCGGCAGCTTCGCGGCAGTCACTCAGCGCGACGTCACGCGTTTCTTGCGCCCGGGCCGCAACGTCATCGCCGTGCAGGTCAACAACCTCGGCGACAACCCCAACCCGGCAGGCGCGGTCGGCAAGCTCACCGTCACGTTCGAACGCGGCGAGCCGCTCGTGATCGCCACGGACGGACAGTGGAAGTCGCACGGCGCCGAGATCAAGCAGTGGCACCTGCCCGCCTTCGACGACGCGGCGTGGAAGCCCGTCAACGTCCTGGGGCCTGTCGGCATGCAGCCGTGGGGCCCGGTGCACGGCCCCGAAGACCGCACCCTCGCAGCCCGCATGCTGCGCAAGGAGTTCGCTGCCGCCAAAAAGGTCGCGCGAGCGACCGTCTATTTCAGCGGCCTCGGCCTCTCCGAGCTCTACCTCAACGGCGAGAAGGTCGGCGACGCCGTGCTCTCGCCGGGCCTCACCCACTACACTGCCCGTGCCTTCTACGTGACCTTCGACGTGACCGAGCAGCTCCGGCGCGGCGCCAACGCGCTGGGCGTCTGGCTCGGCAACGGCCGCTTCTTCGCGCCCCGCTCCACCTATCCGATGAAGACGCTCAGCTACGGCTATCCGAAGCTCCTGCTTCAGCTCGAGATCGACTACGCCGACGGCACGCGCGACACGGTGGCCAGCGACGGCACGTGGCGGCTCACCTGCGACGGCCCGATCACGGCCAACAACGAGTACGACGGCGAAGCCTACGACGCCCGCCGCGAGCTGCACGGCTGGGCCGTGCCCGGCTTCGACGACTCTGCGTGGCAGGCGGCGCAGCGCGTGGACGCGCCCGGCCCCACGGTCTCCGCGCAGATGGCCGAGCCCATCCGCGTGACGGGCGCGCTCACGCCCGTCGCGCTCACCGAGCCCAAGCCCGGCGTGTTCATTTACGACATGGGGCAGAACCTGGTCGGCTGGTGCCGCCTCCGCGTGCGCGGGCCTGCAGGAACAACGGTCAAGCTGCGCCACGCTGAAACCCTGCTGCCGGACGGCACGCTCTACCTCGACAACATCCGCAGCGCCAAGGTCACCGACACCTACACGCTCAAAGGCGGCGGCAGCGAGGTCTACGAGCCGCGCTTCACCTACCACGGCTTCCGCTACGTCGAAGTCACCGGCTTCCCGGGCAAGCCAGACCTCCACACGCTCGGCGGCTGCGTGGTCAACGACGACGTCGCGAGCGCGGGCGACTTCACCTGCTCGAATCCGACCATCAACAGCATCTATCAGATCTCCCGCTGGGGCACGCGCGGCAACTACCGCAGCATGCCGACCGACTGCCCGCAGCGCGACGAGCGCCAGGGGTGGCTCGGCGACCGCTCCTCGGAGTCCAAGGGCGAGTCGTACTTCTTCGACGTTGCGGCGCTCTACACCAAGTGGCTGCACGACATGGCCGACTCGCAGAAGGAGAGCGGCAGCATCCCGGACGTCTGCCCGCCCTACTGGCCGCTCTACAACGACAGCGTCACGTGGCCCGGCAGCGCGGTCATCATCCCCGGCGCGCTCATCGACCAGTACGGCGACACGCGCATCGTCGCGCGCCACTACCCCGCCATGCAGAAGTGGATCGCGCACATGAGCAGCTACGTCACGAACGGCATCATCGAGAAGGACAGCTACGGCGACTGGTGCGTGCCGCCCGAGGACCCCAAGCTGATCCACTCCAAGGATCCGGCCCGCAAGACCGCGCCGGCGCTGCTCGCCACCAGCTACTTCTATCACTGCCTCACGCTGATGGCCCGCTACGCCACGCTGCTCGACAAGCCCGCCGACGCGCAGCGCTACCTCGCGCAGGCCGATGCCATGAAGCTCGCCTTCAACGCCACATTCTACAAGCCCGACCTCGGCACCTACGACAACGGCACCCAGACCGCCTGCGTGCTGCCCCTTGCCTTCGGCCTCGTGCCGCCGGCCGAGCGCGGACGCGTGTTCGGTCACCTCGTCAAGAAGATCACGGGCGAAACCACGGGGCACGTCGGCACCGGCCTCGTCGGCGGCCAGTGGCTCAACCGCGTGCTGACCGAGGGCGGCCGCGCCGACCTCTCGTACGGCTTCGCCACGCACACCGACTACCCGAGCTGGGGCTACATGCTCAGCAAGGGCGCGACCACGGTGTGGGAGCTGTGGAACGGCGACACCGCCGACCCCGCGATGAACTCCGGCAACCACGTGATGCTCGTCGGCGACCTGATCATCTGGTTCAATGAGACGCTCGCGGGCATCGCGCCCGACCCGGCGCAGCCCGGCTTCAAGCACATCGTCATGCGGCCGCAGCCGGTCGGCGACCTCACCTCTGTCAAGGCCTCGCACCACTCGCCCTATGGCACGATCCGCAGCGAGTGGGCGCGCAAGGACGGCGCGTTCGACTGGCGCATCGAGGTGCCTGCCAACGCGACCGCCACCGTGTACGTGCCTGCCGCAGGCGCCGACGCTGTGACCGAAGGCGGCAAGCCGCTCGCGAAGGCCAAGGGCGTCAAGCTGCTCCGCGCCGAGGGCGGCGCGGTCGCGCTTGAGGTCGGGTCTGGCGAGTACCGCTTCTCTGTTCGCTAGGCTGACTTCGCTAGCGCTCGTCAACGCCAAGGGAGACGTGAAGATGAAAAACCCCATGGACAGACAGCTCGAGAAGCGGCTCTCCGACCGAGCCGTCGCCATCGGCCGCGAGGCCGAGGTGCCGGCCTTCGCAGAGCTGCTCGAGGGCCTGCGCTCTTCGTCCGCCAATGTCCGGCGTCTCTCGGCGTCCGCGCTCGGCAAGCTCGCATGGCTGGGCGTCGATCAGGCGGCGGCCGTGCCCGCGCTCGCGCCGGTCGCGCGGGCTGACCCGCACGCGCAGACGCGCCAGTATGCCATCAAGGCGCTCAAGGCCTACGGCGCAGCGGCGCAGCCATGCGTACACGACCTGCGCGATCTCTCGCGCAACCCCGACGAAACCGATTACAACCGGCGCGACGCGGCATCGGCCGCCGACTTCGTAGAGGAGGCCGTGCGCGTCTGCGCGGCGCAGGCCGAACACCGCTGCCAGCGGTACAGCGTGCGCGTATCCGCCGACGAGTTCGCCCGCTCGCAGCAGGCCTTTCAGCGCGTCTATTGCGACCACTGCTTCGACTACATCGAGTACGGGGGCCTCGACACGCCGCAGTACAAGATGAGCATGTACAAGAAGCAGATGCTCTACCAGCAGGAAGGCAAGCGCTTAGTCTCAGTGTATCCCCGCGACCTGCCCAGCCTCGATGTCCTCCTCACCTCCAAGCTCCGCCTGTTCGGCTACACAGTCAGCGCCAACGAGCGAAGCGAAGTCAGCTTTGTCCGGAGACCACCCCTATGACAGCCGTACTCTCCCTCTGCGCCGCTTTCGGCCTGCGCCTCATCGAGGTGCCCGCCGGCGAATTCCAGATGGGTTCAGACACTGGAAGTCGCGACCTCTGCTTCGGCGAGCGCTCCGCGCACGCGGTGCGGCTCACGCAGCCCTTCCGCATCTCAGCCACGGAGATCACGCTGGAGCAGTACAGGCAGTTCAGGCCGGACTTCGCCGGCACGACCAACTGCGCGCCCTACGCGGCGGGGCTAAGCTGGCGCGACGCCGACGCCTTCTGCGCCTGGCTCAGCACGCGCGAGGGCAAGCCCTACCGCCTGCCGACCGAAGCCGAGTGGGAGCACGTTTGCCGCCAGGCCGACAAGCTCGGCGTGCAGCGCCTGTTCGACGAGCCGCTCGAGTGGTGCGCCGACTGGTACGGCGAGTATCCCGGCGGCCCGCTCACCGACCCGGCTGGCCCTGACAGCGGGCTCGCGCGCGTCGTGCGCGGCGGCTGCCTCGACGAAAAGGCGAAAGCCGAAGACTACGCGCACGCGTCAAACCGCGCGGGCATCGCGCCCGCCTTCGGCCTCGCCCCCGGCGCGCCCGCCGGGCTCGGCGCGCACCGCATCGGGTTCCGCGTCGTGCAGGCCCCGCCGCTCAGCGCGAGGCCGTGGCCGGCCCTCACCAGCCTCGTGCGGCAGGGTGTCAAGGACACGGCCGCGCTCGCCAAGCAAGGCCCGGATCCCGCAAAGCCGTATTTCCGCAAGCGCCACCTGCTCCCCGTGCCGCCCGACAACGCCCCAACCGAGGTGATCGACGCGACCGGGCTGCACCCCTCCTTCCGGCGTCACAACCACAGCCCCGCGCTGACCGCCTGCCCCAACGGCGACCTGCTGATGGCCATCTACACGTCGCTCCGCGAATACGAGCCCGAGGTGTCGCTGGTCGCCGCCCGCCTGCGCTTCGGCGCCGACGAGTGGGACCGGCCCGCGCCCTTTGTTGACTTCCCCGGCACCAACGACCACGCGCCGCTGCTCGCTGCGGACGGCGCCACCGTGCGCCTCTTCTGGGGCAGCCCGCACCTGCCCGGCGGCTTTCCGTTCCAGTGGATCGAGTCGCCTGACAGCGGGGCGACGTGGAGCGACGCGCGCTTCCCGCGCTTCCTGGCAGAGCCCGGCCCGCACTCGCGCCAGCCGATCAACAGCTCCTTCCGCGACGAGCGCGGCACGCTCTACGTCGCCAGCGATGCAGGAGGCTCGACCTCGGTGCTGTGGGCGAGCGACGACAGCGGCCTGACCTGGCGCGACACCGTCGGCCGCAGCGCGGGACGACACACGGCCTACGCCCTGCTCAAGGACGGCAGCCTCCTCGGTCTGGGCGGCAAGAACAGCAGCGTGGACGGTTACATGCCGCAGGTCGTCTCGCGCGACGGCGGCAAGACCTGGGAGAAGCGCGCGACGGTTTTCCCCGCCCTCGCCAACAACCAGCGCCCCAGCCTGCTGCGCCTCCAGAGCGGACGGCTCTTTTTCGCGGGCGACTATCAGGATATCCGCGGGCAGCGCCCGGCGGGGGTCACCGAGCGGGGCTCCTACGTGGCGCTCTCCGAGGACGACGGCCAGACCTGGCGCCAGAAGCGGCTGATCGGCACCCAGCCCCACGAGTCCGCCAGCGCCCTCGGCGGCGCAGACACGCTGGGCTACTCCGCCGCTTGCCAGGCCCCCAACGGCATGATTCACCTGATCACCACGATGAACCACCCCTGCCTCCACTTCGAGCTGAACGAGGCGTGGATCCTGGCGCCCGCCGCGCCTGCGCCCCGCGCCGCCGCGCTGCTGGCCTCTTCCGCCACCGACGTGCCCGAGGCCCTGTCATATCGGGAGACCTATCCGGACGGCAAACCGCGCATCACGTGGCAGGGCGGCTGTGCGGACGACGGGCGCTTCCTGATGCACGGCACGGAGACGCGCTATTTCCCTGACGGGCGCAAGCAGTACGAGGCCACCTACCGGCTCGGGCGCAAGACCGGCGCCGAGACGCTGTGGCGCGAGGACGGCACCGCGCACGAACAGGGGCAGCATCGCGAAGACGGCGTGAGCGTCTGGACGCAGTTCTGGCCAAGCGGCAAGAAGAGGGCCGAGTCGAGCTGGCGCGGAGCCTTCGCCGACGGACCCGCCACGTGCTGGGCGGCGGACGGCTCAGTCGCGAGCCGCGCCCGCTTCGCCAACGGCCAAGCGACGCTGGAAGCGGCGGACGGCTCCGCAGATGCCGCCAAGCCGGGCCAGCGCGTGCCGGGCGGCGCGTTCGAAGGCGCGCCGTGCTACGTCGACCGAGACTACCGCATCGCGTCGCTGCCGTCAACGCTGACGGGCGGCGACCTCGTGCGCACCGCCAACGACGACGACTACGCGGCCGCCGAGGACTACCTCGCGCTCGACCTCGACGCCGACGCTACGGTCTACGTGTGCTACTGGGCCGAAGCCAACGAACTGCCGAAGTGGCTGAAGCAGGGGGGCTGGGAGCGCACGACCGGCCAGGCCCGCGTCAAAATCGGCACCGAATACAAGGCCTACACCGTCTTCGCCCGCGCCGCGCCCAAGGGCCGGCTCCTGCTCGGCGGCAACTCCCGCGCCCGCACCGGCGCGGTCAGCACCTATTTCGCCGTGATCCAAACCGCAAAACCGAAACCGTGAGGAAACAACCCATGGCCACACGTCGCGGCTACGCCCTTGTTCTGTGCCTGCTCGGAGCTGCTTTACCGCTGCGGGCGGCGGACAGCGTGACGCAGAAGCCCCACGCCTTTCCGCTCCTCTTCTCCGGCTCGCAAGACGTCGCCGACACGTGGGGCATGCTCCATTTCGGCACCACGCCCCTGCAGCGGATCCGAAACTGCCAGAGCCCCGGCTTCGAGCTCAGCTACTGCGCGCCGCGCGACGACGGCGCGTGGGACGTCTACGGTCTAACGTTCAAGGAAATTGCAAAGCACAACGACCAGGTCCGGGGCACCAACGTCTGGTCCGTAGTCCACGCGACCACGCGAGACGCCGTCACCTTCGAGAGCGTCGAGACCGTCTACGAAGCCGAGCCGGGCGCCTGGACCTTCAACCACGCCATGACCTACAACCCGGAGGCCAAGGAGTTTCTGCTGCTGAAGTTGCGGATGGACAACTTCGGCTTTCAGTACACCGCCTTCTTCAGCCCCGACGGCCGCACTTGGAAGCAGCACCCGCAGGCGCCGCTCTTCTACGACGGCGACGCGATCAGCCTCTTCTGGAGCCCCGTGCTCCACCGCTTCGTCCTCGTCGCCAAGAGCCTTCAGCCGGTGCCGGGCGGCAGCAAGCGCATCGTCGACCACGGCGGCAAGAACCGCCGCGTGATCGCCTTCCGCACCAGCCCGGACGGCCGCGCGTGGGAGCCGTCCGACTCCATGGAGGACGTCTGGAACCGCGGCGGGCGCTGGAAGCCGCGGCCCGACGCGGTGCTGACCGTGCCCGACGCGCTCGACCCGCCGGACCTGGAGTTCTACAGCGGCAACGGCTTCTGGTACCGCGACCGCTGCTACCTGATGGTGCTGAACTACGCCGCGAGCGCGCTCAGCGTCCGTAAGCATGCGCCCCAGATGGACACCGAGTGGTGGGCGGGGAGCGACGGGCTGCGCTGGGAGCGCCCCGGACGCGGCGTGAACGCGACGGGCGCGGAGGTCAACCGCCTCACCCACAACCCGCTACTGATCGACGGCATGCTCCTCCTCCACTACGGCGACCACCTGCTCGGCATGAAGCAGGACCGCCTCAGCTTTGCCAGCGCGCGGGCCAACGCGGAGTTTTCAACCGTGCCGTTCACGATGCCGGCGGGCGACCTGCTGCTGAACGCCGCCGCGCCCTCGCCCGAGCGCGCCTTCGCCACGCAGCAGGCCTACATCCTGGCGGCCGTGCTCGATGACAAGGGCGCGGTCGTGCCCGGCTTCGAGCAAGACAAGTGCGTCCTACAGAAAGCCGACGCCATCGACCTGCCCCTCCTCTGGAACGGCAAGTCGGCGCGCGAATTGGCCGGGAAGGCCATCCGTTTACGCTTCTATCTGCGCAGCGCGAATATCTACGCCGTATCACTCAAGGAGTAGCTGAAGAGAGTAAACGCTCGACGACCGACACGCAGCCCTCCGAAGTTGCGCGACAATTGGGTTGCGGGACAAGGCCGGCTCTTTCCTGCGCTCAGCCACCGCGGCCAGAGCGGCCAGATCTTCGGCACAACCATCCAGAACCGCGGGGCTCGGTCCGCATTAGGAGGTGTGCCGAGCCAGAAGCATCACCACAGCGACGTATTCGGACTCACGCTCCCAACCTCGTTACGCGTCTGGGGACATGAGGATGCTGGCCGTTCGGTCGGCGAATCGCCCGGGCGCACGAGTTTTTCGTATGACCTCCGTTCACTCGTTCTGTTATACTGCGCACATGATGAACACGACGCTCATTCGCTGGACAGCGGCATGGGGGATGGCGCTGTCCGTCGTCGCCGCTTCGGCGGGCGAGGGCGAGTCACCCTATCCTGCAACGCTCCGTTGGATCTGGTATCCGGAGGGCCAGCCCGCGCACAGTGCGCCCGTGGGCATACGCTACTTCCGCGCGGCGTTCACGCTCCCCGCCGACGCCGCAGTTACCGCCGCCCAGCTCATCGTCAACGCCGACGACTCCTGTACGCCGTTCGTGAATGGCACCCGCCTCCCCGAGAAGGGCGGCGGCTGGACGGACTTCAAGACCTACGACGTGACGCGACTGCTGCGCCCCGGCCGCAACGTGGCGGCGGTCGAGGTCGAGAACGGCGCGTCCGCCGCTGGCTTCATCGGCTGGATCGCGGTCCGCGCTGGAAAAGAGAAGCGCGTGCTCGCCGTCACCGGCGGCTCGTGGAAAAGCTCTGACACCTTTAAGCCGACTTGGGAGCAGCCCTCGCACGATGATTCGGCCTGGAAGCCCGCGCTGGAGCTGGGGCCCGCCACCATGGCTCCGTGGAGCCCGCGGATGCAGTGCGCCCTCGAACCGATGATGACGCTGACGCGGCGTTCGGCCGACAAGCCCGTCACGCCCGGGCAGGCGCAGGCGCTGATCGAGGAGGACTGGCTTTTTCAGGCCAGCGACCGCACGACCGCGAGCCGGGCGCGGCGCGAGATCGGCTGGGCACGCGAACTCGCCGCGCGGCTCTGTGCGCAGACGCGCTCGCTGGATCTCGCCGCGGAGCTGGCTTCCCTCGCCGCGCTCGAACGCCTGCTGAGCGCTCTGCCGCCCGAGCAGGACGACGACGCCACGCGCGACCTCTATCTGGCGGTGCGGCGCGTGAAGCGCGCGCTCATGCTTCGCAACCCGCTCCTAAACTTCGACCGGCTCCTGCTCGTGGACACGCCCTCCTACGCGGGCCGGCACGAGTCGGCGCACCGCAACGGCTACAGCTACGGAGCCGCCTCTGGCAGCCGCCTCCTCGTGCTGGAGGGGCTGCGCCCGGACGGCGCGGAGCGCGAGCTGGTCTCCGGCGACGAGGGCTACATCATGCGCATGGACCCTTCGTTCGACGCCTTGACGGTCGTGTTCAGCCTCAAGCCGAAAGGCGAAAAGAGTTTTCACCTCTACGAAATCGGCGTCGACGGCAAGGGCCGCCGCCAGCTGACGAACAGCCTCTACGACGACATGGATCCGATCTACCTGCCGGACGGGCACCTCCTCTTCTCCACCTCGCGCGGCAACTCCTACGTCCGCTGCCTGCCGCCGTCCGCCTCCACCGTGCTCGCGCGCTGCGAGGCCGACGGCCGCGCCATCACGATCATCTCGCGTAACAACGAGCCCGACTACACGCCCGCGCTGCTCCCGGACGGCCGCGTGCTCTACACGCGCTGGGAGTACACCGAGCGCCCGCTGTGGCGCCTGCAGAAGCTCTGGACGATCAACCCCGACGGCACGGGCGAAGCGCTCTACTGGGGCAACGGCAGCGCCTACCCTGACATGCTCTGGGAGGCGCGCGCCACGCCGGATGGCACGCGCGTGATGTTCGCCGCCGTCGGCCACCACAACGTGCTGACCGGCTGCCTCGGCCTGCTCGACATCGGCCGCGGCCTGCAGTGGCCGAACGGCATCACGAAGATCACGCAGGAGCTGGCGTGGCCCGAGGTCGGCGAGCCCGAAGGCGGCAGCCCCGCCGCCTCCCCGCGCTACCACACCAGCGGCGCGCTGTGGTCCGCGCGCTGCCCCTGCCCGCTCGGGCCAGAGGACTTCCTCGTCTCCGCCGCTCGCACCGACGGGGGCGACTTTGCGCTCTTCCTGATGGACATCCACGGCAACCGCGAGCTGCTCTACGCCGGCCGCCAGAACGTCTGGTACGCGCAGCCGCTCCGCCCGCGCGCGCGGCCCCCCGTGCTGCCGGACCGCGTTGCGTGGCCGCTCGCCGACGAGAAGCCGCAGGACGGCGTGCTGTTCAGCCCGAACGTCTACGCCGGCGCCGAGGGCATACCGCCCGGCGCGGCGAAGTACCTGCGCGTGATCGAGATGGACGCCAAGACCTACAGCATGGGCATCAAGTCGTGGCGCCACTCGGGGCCAGCCGTCTCGGTGATCCAGGAGGACGGCGTGAAGCGCATCCTCGGCACCGTGCCGATCCAGCCCGACGGCTCGGTCGCTTTCCAGGTGCCTCCGGGCAAGGCGCTGCACGTCCAGCTGCTCGACGAGCGCCAGCGCTGCATCCAGATCATGCGCTCCTTCACCGGCGTCATGCCGGGCGAGACGCGCGGCTGCCTCGGCTGCCACGCCTTGCACACGGCCACGCCGGACACGCGCGCGAACGCGCTCGCGCTGCGCGCCAAGCCTGCGGCGCTCACGCCGCCGCCGTGGGGTGCGGGAACCAGCGTCAGCTACGAGCGCTTCTGCCAGCCCGTGCTGGACAAGCACTGCGGCGCGTGCCACCAGGGCGACGGCAAAGGCCGCGCCAAGCTCGACCTGACGCTGCGCGGCGGCGTGCCGGAGACCGGCGTCGACGACCCGAAGCTCTGGCCCTTCAAAGAGCCCTACCTCACGCTCGTCGGCCAAGCCTGGTCCGGGCCGAAGCCAGAAGGAAAGGGCGCGGGGCTCGGCCTCGCCGGCTGCCTCAACGTCGAGGTCGGCCACCAGTATGCGGCCATCAAGCCCATGGCCCTGCTCTCCTCCGCCAGCCGGCTCATCGAACTTGCGACCAGCGGCAAGCACAACCGCGTGAAGGTCGAGGGCGAAGACCTGCAGCGCCTCATCGCGTGGGTGGACTGCAACTGCGTCTACCGCGGCGACGAGGAGATTCGGCAGATCCCCGACCCGCCGCCGCAGACCGCCAGGCGCTTCCCGGTTCCCGTCAAGACCCGCACCGCCCCCACCATCGCCAGGCTCCAGCCCGTGACAGACCCCTCTGCCGGCGACGCCCCATAAGCGCTGCCGCGCCGCTTATAGCCTAGCCCGCGTGGGCGGCGAGCACGTCCTGCAGCTTCTGGCCGAGGGCGTTCTTCGTGAACGGCTTCTGGATAAGGTGCAGCCCCGGCTCAAGCACGCCGCAGTGCGCGATCGCGTCGGCGGGATAGCCAGACATGAAGAGGCACTTGATGCGTGGGCGAACCTCGCCAAGCAGCTGCAGCAGCTCGTGCCCGTCCATGTCCGGCATGATCACGTCTGTGAGCAGCATGTGGATCTCGCCTGCGTGCTCAGCGGCCACGCGCAGCGCCTCCTGCGGCCCGCCCGCGCAGAGCACGCAATAGCCCAAGGCCTCCAGAAGGCGACGGGCCAGGCGCAGCAACGGCGCCTCGTCCTCGACCAACAAGACCGTAACCGAGCCGCCGGGTACGGCGAGCGGCCTGTCCGAGCGAACGCCCGACCCGTCCGTCTCGGCCTGACGCGGCAGATAGAGCTTGAACGACGTCCCGAGCCCCGACACGCTGTCGACCGCGATCATGCCTCGGTTCTGCTTGACAATGCCGTACACCGTAGCCAAGCCCAAGCCGGCGCCAACGCCGTCGCCCTTGGCGCTGTAAAACGGCTCGAAGATCCGCGCCTGCTCTTCCCGGCTCAGCACGCGCCCGTTGTCGCGAACCACAAGCGCCACGTACTCGCCGGGGGCGGCGTCAGGGTGCTCCCGGCAATACCCCTCGTCGACGACCGCCTGCTCCGTCTCGATCATGACTCTGCCTGTGCCCGCGATCACTTCACGCGAGTGAACCATGAGATTGGCCAATATCTGATCAAGCTGCGACGGATCCATGCGAACCGGCCACAGCTTGGGGGCGGGCCGCCAGACAAGCTCGATGTCCTCGCCGATCAGACGCCGGAGCATCTTCAGCATATCCGTGACCGCTTGGTTGAGATCAAGCGTCTTGGGTGTGATCGTCTGCTTCCGGGCAAACGCCAGCAGCTGGCGGGTCAGGTCGGCCGAGCGCTGCGCCGCCCTCTCGATTTCCTGAAGGTCTTCCACCCGAGAATCGTCCGGCGGCATGTCGCGCATCAGCAGCTCGGTCGTGCCGAGTATCGTCTGCAGCATGTTGTTAAAGTCGTGCGCCACCCCGCCCGCGAGCCGCCCAACCGCCTCCAGCTTCTGCGCCTGAAACAGCTGTCGCTGCAGCTCCCCGTGCTTCGCTTCGGCGGACTTGCGATCCGTGATATTGCGCGACCAGAGCAGCATGCGCTCGACCTTGCCGTCAGCCCCAAGCAGCGGGCGGCACCGCGCCTCGATCCACAGCCATGAGCCGTCCTTGCAGAGCGCACGGTGCTCGATGTTCGTCGGCTCTCCGCGCAGATTGGCCGCGCGCGCTCTCTCGACGGCGGGCAGGTCTTCAGGATGCACGCGCTGCCGCCAGTCCACGACCAGAAGTTCGTCGGGCGTCCACCCCGTCACCCGCCAGTAAGAGGGGCTGAGATAAAGCCGCCGCCCGTCAACATGGTGTATGACCACGATATCGTCCGAACACTCAGCGAGCAGCCGGTAGTGCTCTTCGCTCTCACGAAGCGCCCGCACGTCCGCCTGCCGGGCGCGGAGCGCGGCTCCATCCCGCAGGCAGCGCGCGATCGCGGAGACCAGCCGGTCCGGCTCCCCCGAAGGCACGACATCCCACGCCCCGCACCGCAGCAGCGCCAGCGCGTCGTCGACAGACCTGCTCCCCACCAGCAGAATTACGGGCACCTCGCGGTCCGCCGCCGCCACGGCTCTGACCACCGCCCCGCCGTCCAAGCTGAGCGCGTCGCAGTCCGCCAGCACCAGATCCCAGCTGCCCTGAACTAACTCGCCCGCCAACTCCGCCACGCCCGACACGCGCAGGCAGCACGTGCAGATTCCGTGCAGGCCCAGCTGGGCTTCCAGCTTCTGCTGGCCGCTAGCATTCGAGACGACCAGCACGTGGCAAGCTTCACTCGACTCGTCGTGCTCTTCCGCTGTGTTCTGCGTTTCCATGCTGCGCTTTCCTCGAACGGCTGCCTACACAGTCCCGATAGTCAAAACTGTCAATTTATAGTGTACATGCGCCGCACCCTGACTGAAAGCGCAAACATATGCGCTGATTCTGCCTGATATTCTGCCCGATTATCGCTATCATGTTTCTCACTTCAGTCTTGCAAGGAATTCGGGGGAGCCCATGAATCACCTTAGAGCCAGCCTGCCTTTCGTTCTGCTGACCGCAGCCGTTACCCTTGGCGAACCGGCGCCGACCGACCTCGAGCGGGGCTTTGTCCAGCCGCCCGACGCCGCCAAGCCCCTGACCTGGTGGCACTGGCTCAACGGCAGCGTCACGAAAGCGGGCGTCACCGCGGATCTCGAGTCCATGAAGCGCGCGGGCCTCGGCGGCTGCTACCTCTTCAACTGCGGCGGCAAGTACCCCGAGGGCGACGTGCGCTTCATGCAGCCCAAGTGGCTGGAGATGATGGACCACACCGTGCGCGAGGCCGAGCGGCTGGGCCTGAAGTTCGGCGTCCACAACTGCGACGGCTTCTCCCAGAGCGGCGGGCCGTGGATCAAGCCCGAGACCTCCATGAAGGAGCTGACGTGGAGCGCGGCCGACGCCGAGGGCGGAAAGCCCTTCGACGCCCGCCTCGCTCAGCCGGACATGCAGGAGGGCTTCTACCGCGACGTCGCCGTGGTCGCCTTCCCGCTCCCCGAGGGCGGGCCGCTTGCGGGCGCGACCCTGTGCGGCACGCTGCCGGCCGCCGAACTGAAGAAGCTCGCCGACGGCAGCGAGAAGACGCAGGCCGCCTTCCCCGTGCCCGCCGACCAACACGCCATCGATTTCGTTTTCGACAGCCCGCGCGTCGTGCGCTCCTTGACGATCAGCCATTTCGCGCCCCACCGCTGGGAGGAGGACTTCCCGCTACGCCTCGACGCCTCCGATGACGGCGCCGCGTTCCGCCCCGCCGGCGAGTTCACGGCCAACTGGGATTTCCGGCAGGGCGGCGGCGCGACGGCGGCCTTCGCGGACACGACCGGACGCGTCTTCCGCGTGACCTTCAAGAATCCGCTGCCCGTGCAGCTCGGCGAAATCGAGCTGAGCGGCGCCGCCAAAGCCCACTTTGCCGAGGCCAAGGCGGGCCGCATGCGCAGCCGCGGCCACGGCGCCGAGACGCGCCACCACCGCGCCTTCCCCGGCCCCGACAGCCGCCGGCCGCTGGCGCCCGGCCTCGTCGTCGACCCCGCCGCCGTCTGCGACTTGACCGCCAAGATGGCGGCCGACGGCTCGCTGAAGTGGGACGTCCCCGCCGGCCGCTGGCGCATCCTGCGCATCGGCTTCACCAGCAACGGCCACTACGTCTCGCCCGCCACGCCCGAGGGCCGCGGGCTCGAGTGCGACAAGCTCGACCCCGCCGTCGTGCGCTTCCACCTCGACCAGTACGTCGGCAAATTGCTCGAGCGCTACGGCTCGGCAGCAGGCAAGACCTTCGCCGCCGTGGAGATCGACAGCTGGGAATGCGGCATTCAGAACTGGACCGCCGGCTTCGAGCGCCGCTTCCGGGAGCGCCTCGGCTACGACCTGACCCCCTACTGGCCCGCGCTGCTCGAAGGCTGGATCGTCGGCGACGCGGACCGCACCGACCGCCTGCTCTGGGACTGGCGCCGCTTCCTCGCGGACCAGTTCTCGGCCTGCCACTTCGCCGTCGCGGCCGACTACCTGAAGTCGAAGGGCGTCACCTACGTCGGCGAGTCCACCGGCCGCCAGCAGTACCTCTACGACGTCGCCTACATCCGCAACAGTGACGTCACCATGGGCGAGTTCTGGATCGACGCCGGGCCCGGCCAAGGCGTACGCGTCGACAACAAGGTCGCCTCCTCCATCGCCCACGTCGCGGGCAAGCGCATCGTCGCCTCGGAGTCCTACACCTCCAGCCCCGGCGCGGCGAAGTGGCAGAACCACCCCTACAGCCTCAAGCCCGAGGGCGACCGCGCCTTCTGCGCCGGCGTGAACCAGTTCGTCTTCCACACCTTCGCGCACCAGCCCTACCCGGCGGTCGGCCCGGGCTTCACCTTCTTCTACTGGGGCCTGAACTTCAATCGCGGCAACACGTGGTGGCCCGCCGCCGACGCGTGGATGGCTTACCTCACGCGCTGCAACTTCATGCTGCGCCAAGGCCAGCAGGTTTGCGACGTGCTCGCGTACGTCGGCGAGGACGTGCCCAACCGCATCGCCTGGCGCGACGAGCTGACGCCCACCCTGCCCGCCGGCTACGACTTCGACGGCTGTGACGTGACCGCCCTGTTGGAGGCCCGCGTGGAGAACGGCCTGATCGCGCTCCCCTCCGGCGCGACGTACCGCGTGCTGCTGCTGCCCGACCTGCCGACCATGCGCCCGTCCGTCGCCAAAAAGGTGCTCGCGCTTGCCCAGGCCGGAGCCGCCGTTTTTGTGCCGCGCCGCCCCACCCAGTCGCCAGCGCTGAGAGACGTCAGCTTGGGTGATCACGACGTGCACGACTGCATGCAAATTCTGTGTAGCGAGAACAGAGGCGGGAGCACGGAACGTCCGCCGTTTAAAGGGCGCTCCTTCAGCGACACCACCTTCGAGCGGGTCTTCGCCGCCCTCGGCCTCGCGCCCGACTTCGAGACGCGCAAAGCCGCGCCCGACGCCGACATCCTCTACGTGCACCGCCGCGACGGGGACGCCGACTTCTATTTCCTCTCGAACCAGCAGAGCCGCCCCGAGTCGTTCGACGCGCTTTTCCGCGTCGCCGGCAAGGCACCCGAACTTTGGGATCCTGCCACCGGCGCGGTCACGCGGCCCGGCCTGTTCCGCTCCGAGAAAGACGGCCGCACCTGCGTGCCGCTGCGCCTCGACCCCAACGGCTCGGCCTTCGTCGTGTTCCGCGAGAAGGCACCCGCCCGCCACGCGGTCGCGCTCGAGTTCCCCGACCCCGCCCAGACGGCGTTATCCGCCAGCCAGCCGCCGCCCGTCGAGCTGGCGCAGGGCATAGACGGCACGCTGACCGCGACGTTCCTGACGTCCGTCGCATGCACCGTCGTGCGCGAAGACGGTCAGCGGACCGCGCTTCAGGCCCCCGCCCTGCCAGCCCCACTCACCCTCGACGGCCCGTGGCAGGTCTCCTTTCCGCCGAACCTCGGCGCGCCGGCCGCGGCCGCCTTCGACCGGCTGCTCTCGTGGCCCGACCACGCGGACGCGGGCATCCGCTTCTTCTCCGGCACCGCGACCTACACGAAGTCGTTTGAACTGCCGCCCACGCTCTTCGGCAAAGACCGCGAACTCCTTCTCGACCTCGGTCGCGTCGAGGTGATCGCGCAGGTCACCCTCAACGGCCAGCCGCTGCCGACGCTCTGGAAGCCGCCCTTCCGCGTGCGCGTTGACGGCGCCGCCAAGCCCGGCGCGAACGCGCTCGAAGTCCGCATCACGAACCTGTGGCCGAACCGCCTGATCGGCGACGCGTCGCTGCCGGACGACATCGAGTGGCAGGCCGGAGGCAAGGGCTCGTCGCTGCCCGAGCGTTGGCCCGAGTGGCTGGTCAAGGGCCTGCCACGCCCCAGCGGGCGCATCGCCTTCTGCACGCGCAAGGACGTGTACGCCAAGGACGACCCGCTGCTGCCCTCCGGCCTGCTCGGCCCGGTCACGGTCCGTGCAGCCGAGCGCGTGCCCGTGAAGTGAACGCGGCCCGGGCGTTCAAGCGTCCCCGCGCCGGCTCTTTGACGCCTTCTTCGCGGGCTTGGTCTGTTCGGCGCCCGGAAGCGCCAGGCCGGGCATGTCGAGCTTGGGCGCCGCTTTGAGCTGCTCGGCCGCGCCGGAGGCGTTCTCCCAGATCACCTTGTCGCCGTCGAACGCGGCGGCGTACTCGGTGCCGTTGACGCTGGAACTGGAGGCCTTGACCATCCCGGAGGTCTGGCCGCTGAACACCTCCTCGCCTTTGTACGTCACCGTGGTCTGGCCGTTTTCCGTTCGAACGCTGATGCTGGAACTGGCCGAGGCGCTGTCGCTCGAACTCGACGACGAGCGATTCTCCGCCGCGCCCTGCTTCGCGGACTTTGACTGCTTTTGGCCGCCTGTCGCGACCGCCGCGGCGCACATGAGCACAGCCGCCGCCAACGCCCCTTGTTTCATGCCTGCGTGTTTCATTCTTCTCGCTCCTTCCTACCTCTGCTTGTCCGGTTGCTGCGCTTGGCTGGCCGCCTTCAGCGCGTCCTCCACGATCTGACGGATCTTGGCGTCGTCGAGCTTCAGGCTCTTCACCACCTCAGCCGGGTCGCACCCGCCGTTGTCGACCCCGCCGAACGTGATCACGTTACCGCCCGACCCCGCCCCGCCGCCGCCGCCGGAGCCGAAACTCCAGTTTGTGGAGAAGTGAAAGATCGAGCCGGACGCGGGGCTTCCCGGCTGCGGCATTGACCCGATGATTTTCTGAACGTCGAGGCTGAAGTCGCCCAGGTTAATCACCTGCGGGCCATCGCTCTCCCGCTCATCTCGCTCGGCCAGCGTCACGGTCGCCGAAGCCTCCTTGCCCTTACGCCGATAGGTCAGCGTCGCGCTGTCCCCCGCCTTCTTGGCACGCACCAAGTTGCGCAGCTGGTCTGGATCCATCAGAATCTGGTCGCCGAAGCGGACGAGGATGTCGTGGTTCTGTAGGCCCGCCTTCGCGGCCGGGCTCTCCGGAACCACGCCGAAGACCGTCAGCCCCACGCCCGGGTCGAGCGAAAGTTGCGCCCGCACCTCGTCGGACGAGGTCTCCGTCGACACGCCCAGCCACGTCACCTTCGCGGCGCCGCCTGGCGAGTTCCCTTCCTCGACCAAGCCGGCGCCGTCGCGGTCGAAGACCTGCACGCTGGCGCTTCCATCCTGCTTCCGCGTCTGCACGATCACCTTCACGCTGCTGTTGGTCGTGCTATGGACGCGCACCTGCGCGCTGCCGCCCGCTCCTCCGGCGAGCGCCGGACCCGCCACGATCGCCGCCAGCGCGGCGTAAAGCCACATGACTCGGCTGTTCATCTCGCGTTCCTTTATTCCGTTATTACTGATTCTTCATCGCCAGCAGCAGCACGCGCTGCCGCGGCTCACGCAGTTCCACCTGCGCGCCCCCGCCCGGGTGGCCTACGACGGTTTGATTCACGGCTAGGCATTGGATCACCCTGTAAGCGCGCCCGTCAGGGGAGCGCCAGACGCCCGCACGCCGCGCGCCGACGATGTAGTCCTGAGACGGCAACGCCGTCAGACCCGCCGACGCACTCACGCCTGCGGGCGCAGATGACGCCCTCGTCTGACGCTGCGGCACAGCGTGACAGAGCGCAAACACGCCTGCGAGCAGGACGGCAGCCGCGGCCGCCGCGGCCCATGCCAGCGGGAAGCGTGCGCCGCGCTGCGGCTGGACGCCGGGCTGCGGCCGAACCGCTCGCAGACGCTCCATCAGGTCGGGCGGCACTGCCGCCGGCCGGAGGCTCTTCAGCCGCGCCTCAAGCGCGCCAACCGGATCGTTATCGCCCATCATTCGCCTCCTCCAGTCCCCGTCTTAACGCCTCCAGCGCATACCGATACCTCGAGGCCGCCGTGTTCGCGGGAACAGACACCGCCTCGCCAATCTCCTTGAACGTCAACTCGCCCCAGATCTTCAGCGTCAGAACCTCCTGCTGCTCAGCGGGCAGCTCGGCGATCCGCCGCTGCATGACCTGGGCGTCAAGCCCGCCGCCGAAATCCGCCTCGAACCACCCCGGCTGCTGGGCGCCCGCCGACTCTTCCCGCGCGCGCCGCCGGTCCGCGCTGCGCGCGCGGTCAACCGCGCGCCGCCGGATCGTGCTGTACACCAGCGCGAGGGGCGGCGTGCCAGACTGCCCCGCCCGCGACCAAGCCTCGACGAGCGCCTCCTGCAACACGTCCTCGGCGTCGGACGGCACACGGCACTGCTGCCTCGCGAAGAGCAACAGCCGCCCCGCATGCTCATCCAGCCACTGCTGCCATCCGTCCGTACTCGTCGGCATTCGATTGCTCCCCATCACTCCAGCGGGTTTGCCTGTAAAGCGACACCGCCCGTCGCTTTTGTCTAGACAGAGTCACTCGAGCTTCATTAATTCTGACACAGACCCCGCGCCGCCGACAGTTCAATTAAGGCTCCGCCGATATGCGGGCGCGGCACAGCCGGGGCTCACTCCGGGGGTGCGATTCAGTTTAGCCGAAACTAAGTCGCACCAAAGGAGGCCCTTTTCGCGCTTGTCCGCGCACCGCCGCATCCGCTATAGTTAGGAGCACGGTCAACAGTCTTGCCTGCCGCAGTCCGCGGGCGCGGATGGGGAGCAGGCCACGCAAAATCGAACAGGAGGGCGTATGATGAATCGAGTTGTTTTCGCGATGGTCGGCTGCCTGGCGTTCACGGCCGTTCAGGGCGACGAAGTTCTCTTCAAGTCGGGTGACCGCCTGACCGGCACCGTCAAAGCGGTGTCCGACGGCAAGATGACCTTCGAGTCGAAGGTGGCGGGCAAACTCACCCTCAACATGGCCGACATCAAGACCTTCTCCACGGACGCGCCCATCGAGATCAAGCTCGCCGACGGAACCGTCGTGCAGCAGAAGGCGGCGGCGGCGGCCGAGGGCCAGATCGCCGTGCAACCCAGCGGGGCGGCCCAGCCGCAGACGCTCGCGTTCTCGAGCATCTCCAAGGTCAACCCCGAGAAGCCGCACTGGAAGGGCGCGGTGATCGCGGGCGCAACGATTGTCCGCGGCAACACCGAGAGCACCACGGCCAACATTGCCGCCGACGCCGCGCGCCGCACGGAGCACGACCGCATCACGCTGGGCGCGGGCTACTACTTCGCCAAGCAGCGCGACAACGCCACCGGGAACGACAGCACCATCACCGACAACTGGTTCGCCAAGGGCCAGTATGACCGCTTCCTGTCTGCGCGCTTCTACGGCTACGGCAACCTCCGGTACGAGAAAGACCGCATCGCCAATCTGGACATGCGCCTCGCGCCCGGCATTGGCTTCGGCTACCAGTGGACGGAGAAGACGGTCTTCAACTTCTCGACCGAGGGCGGCGCGTCATGGATCTACGAGAAGTACACGGAGCCCGCTGAGACCCGCACCTACATGGCCGGGCGACTGGCTTACCACCTCGACAAGGCCTTCAACGACCATGTGAAAGGGTTCCACAACACGGAGTACATCCCCAGCTTCGAGCGCGTTGACACCTTCCTCATCAACACGGACGTTGGGCTGCGCGCCGCGCTGACTTCGCAGCTGGCGCTCGAGGCCAAGGCCCAGATGGCCTACAACTCACAGCCTGCCGAAGGCCGCGACAAGCGGGACCTGCGCTACATCCTGGGCGCCGGCTGGACGTTCTAGCGCCGCGCTCACTTCCTCCGCTTCAGCACCTCGGTCGCGTGCAGCGCGTAAACGCCGCGCAGGTCGCGTGCGTATTCGCGCAGCGTCTTCTCGCCCGCCCCGTCGCGGTCGCCGCAGCGCACGAGCGCCCGCGCCACCGCCAGCTCGCGCAGGCAGAGGTTGCGCTCGTTGCCGCTGCCCCCGCCGCCGTACCCGCCAGCCGGCGAGATCGCCTTCGCGTCCGTCATCGCGTGCCCGCCCACGCCGGGCTTGGCCAGCAGCTCGGACAACGGCCGCGCGGCCGCCGGATCGGCCAGCGCTTCGAGCGCCAGCGTCACGGCGCGGACGCGCGAGAACGCCGATCTCTCGTCGAGCTTCGAGGCCTCCTCCAGCAGCGGCGCGAGCCCGCGCTTGTCACGGGTCCGCCCCAGCGCCACGATGTAGCTGTCCATCTCGCTCATGCGCCGCCCGAACGCGCCCTCGCCCGTCACGCTCAGCCCAAGCCCGGGCTGCTTGCCCGCGACCACGCTTGCCAGCGTCTCCGCGCCCGCCGGGTCGCCCATGATCCCCAGCACGTGCGCATACACCAGCCGCTCCGACGGCGTCTGCGCCGCCGCATACGCCTGCCGCACGTGCGGCAGCGACTGCTCCCACTGCGCCAGAACGAGGCTCACGTCCTTGTAGCCGACGCCCAGGCCCTTCACCGCCACAGCCAGCCGCTCGCGATCAACGAGCGCGTTGTCCTCCCACCCCAGCACCTCCTGCGGGAGGTTGCCGATCTCGACCAGGTGCCGCTGCAGCTTCTTGAAGTCGATCGTCCGGAACGTCTTGCCCTCGCGAGCGGCCGTCGCCCCCGCCACGCCCGCCACGTAGCCCATGTTCTGGACGTCCGGCTGCATCCGCATGATCGGCATCGCGTCGCGGTGCGCGCTGATGCCGATCCCGATCACCATCAGCCCCTCCAGCCCCTTGGGCAGCAGCGCCCGGTACGGCACGTTGGCCGAGAATACGCTGCGCCCTCGCGCCTCCTTCCCGTCGAGCGGCTCGCTGACGTAGCAGATCTCAGCCACCGTGTATCCGTGGCTGTCGAAGTTGCTGCGCGCCTGCACCACCGTGTCCGGGAAGGTCCTCCCGTTCAGGATGTCCAGCGGCGTCACCCAGCAGTCGCCCACGATGCGCTGGCGCTCGCGGCTCTCCACAAGCTGCGAGACGTCCCAGACGTTGCCAGCCCCGGCGCGGCCGCGCACGCCGAACAGCCACAGGTCCGCCGCGTCGCAGTCGTTCACGTAGCCGAAGTCGGAGTTGATGTAGCTCGCGCCGAGCTTGCGCGGCGAGAGCCCCACGCCCTGAACGGCGATCTCTTCGGCCCCCTGAAACACGCAGGGCGCGCCCGCCGCAGCCGCGACCTCGGCGTTGCCGGTCGCGTCCACCACGCTCTTCGCCAGCACCACTCCGCGCCCGGCCGGCGTCGCCACCACCACGCCGGTCACGCGGCCGTTCTCCACCAGCGTCCCACAGCCCAGCGCGCCGAACCAGATCTCCGTGCCCGCCTTGCGGTTCTCGCTGCGCCACCACTCGGCCTTGCCGACAATGTACACCGCCGCGTCCAGTTTTTCCACGCCCGCGTCGTGCTCCGCCGTGAACCCGCACGCGTTCCCGTACCAGTATTTGCCGATCATGCCGAGCGTGCCCACGCCGCCCAAGCCGTGCAGGTGCTCGATCAGCAGCGCCTTCCCGCCCTGCCGGCCCGCCGCGATCCCCGCCGGCGCGCCTCCCGTGCCGCCGCCCACCACGACCACGTCATACTCGCCCAGCACGGGCAGCGTCGTCCGCTCCGCACGCACCGTCGGCAGCCCGCTCAAGAACGGCCGCGGCCCGCTGAGCGACTCTTTGACCTCGCCTGCGGCGACCGCCGACACCGCGCCGCCCTTGCGCACCGCGGCCTTGGGCGCAGGCAGCGCCTTCGCCTCGGCCGCAGCCGCCGCGCCCACCCGCCCGCCCGCCGCCATCAGCTCCAGCGGCCGCAGCAGCTTCGCGGCCGCCTCGCGCGTCATGTCCGCGCACCCGCCCAGCACGTAGACGCGCGGCACGCCCGCAGGCCTGAAGCAGCCGAGATCGGCCTTCTCCGCGCCCGGCCACACACCCGCCAGCGGCGCCGCGGCCTTCATCGGGTCGGGCGGCACCTGGAACAGCGAGTCCGCGCCCTCCAGCAGCGTCTTGACGAAAGTCCGGTCGCGGGCCTCCTGCTCGGCCTCGGCGAACGAGCGGTACGACCCGTCCCGCATTCCGATGCGCATCGCGCACTCGAACGCGTGGCCGGCCACGCTTTTCGCTGCGCCCTTGCGACCCATCGTCAGCGGCGCGTCGTACTCGCCAGGCAGCGTCCGCAGCGCGACCTCTTTCGACGCGGGCGGCTCGCCCGCGATCACCACGCGCGTGAAGAGCTGCGGCCCCGCCGGATAGGGCCGGAACGACGCGCCGGCCAGCCTCGCCACCGTGCCGCGCTCGGTCGCGTCGACGATCGCCTTCGCCAGAACCGCCTGCCGCCCGCTGCGGTTCGCGATCACGATGCCGGCCAGGTTCCCCTCCGCGTCGCGCAGCACGTCGGTCGCGTACGAGCTCGTCAGAAACGCCGCGCCGCTGTCCAGCAGCGCCCGATCCAGCGCCTGCTTCACGCGCAGCGGCGTCGGCGTGACCACCGCCGCGCCCGCTCCCTTGGCCTTCACGCTCAGCTCGCTCAGCAGCAGCCGCTTGGCGCCGGGCTTCATCTTCACCGCCACCTTCACGTGGCGCACCGGCCGATCCAGCGACGCCGCGTAGCGGATCAAATCTTCGGAATCAGCCCCCTCTGCGGGCGCGAGCGGCAACGCCGCGCTCCACGCCTTGCCGTCCGCGCTCACGGACATGTGGCAGGAGCCAACCTCGAAGTCGCCCGCCCGCTTGAACGCGACCAGCTCGACGCCGTCTACCGGCTTCACGCCGCCGAGGTCGGCCAGAATGGCCACGTCACCCGCGAACTCGACGGTGTGGTGCTGCACGTCGTCGTAGCTGCCGTCGCACAGCATGTCGCCCGTGTCCCTGTGTTTGCCGCCGCTCGCGACGTCGGTCTTGTACGTGATCGGCAGGCTCGTCTCCTTCGGCACGTAGATGGCCTTCGCGAGCGGCGAGACAGGCGCTTCGCCCTCTTCGAGCCACAGCCGCAGCGTGCCCGCCAGATCGTCGCCAAGGTACGGCCGGGGAGCAGCCAGAAACACCTTTGCGCCCGCTTGGGCGGCCGCCTCCGCCGCCGCCACGGCGCCGCACGTTCCGCCCACCACCACGACGTCAACCTCTTGGCAGACCGGTATCTCCCGCTCCGACTCCACCACCGCCGCCGCCCTCGCGAAACCGACCGCCATCACCGCCGCCGACAGAAAACGTGTCCTCATAGTCTCCACCGCCTCCCTTACATGCGCCCAGTGTAAAGTCGCCGGCCCGCAAGTCAAGCCCCAAGCCCGCCCTTGTCCGCGCTTCGGGCCGGAGCCCGCCCTGCCAAATACGCCACCTGCGAACCGACCGGCGGCGGGCCGCCTTTTCGCGGGCAGGAGTGCCCGCGCTCCCAGCCTGGCGTCACCTTTTCATCTCAAACGCGCCCCTCTCGCATACTTCGGGCACCAACCGATTACGCGACCGGCCGCGTCCGCCCTTGACGGCCTTCGCATTCCGCACTACAGTACAGCTGATAAGTTCAAATGAAACGGAAGCAGTCAACGGACGTAGCCAACATGAGCCAGCCGGCAAAAGCCCCGCCGGCGACGAGGCTGTATGCGTTGCCTCCCGAGACGTCGAAGGCGAAAGCCAAGGGGGCTCGCCGTCTTCACGGGCTACAGGTTCACCCGCTCGAGTTGGAGCGGCAGAACCAGGAGCTGCGCAAAAGCGAAACGAACTTCCGCGCCTTCTTCGAGGCCCTTGGCGACATGATCGTTATCACCGACACCGCGGGCAGGATCGTGTTCACGAACCAGACCCTCGTCAGGAAACTGGGCTACAGCGCCAAGGAACTCACGCGCATGACCGTGCTGGATCTGCACCCTGCTGACCTGCGCCACGAGGCTGAAAGAACGTTTGCCGCCATGCTGCAGGGCGAGATGAACGTCTGCCCCCTACCGCTGGCAGCCAAGTGCGGCACGCAAATACCCGTTGAGACGCGGGTCTGGTTGGGCCAGTGGAGCGGCTCCGCGAGCATGTTCGGCCTCTGCAAGGATCTGAGCGTGGAGCAGGAGGCCCAGCAGAGGTTCGAGCGCCTGTTTAGAAACAACCCGGCTCTGATGGCGCTGTCAATCCTACCGGAACAGATATTCGTAGACGTCAACGACTCCTTCCTGAAGACGCTCGGCTTTTCAAAGGGCGACGTCGTCGGCCGAACGTCCGCCGAGCTAGGCCTGTTCCCAAATCCAAAGCAGCAGGCCATGGCAGCTGCGCGGCTGCTGTCCGAGGGCCGCATCATCGATATCGACCTGCAGGTGCGGGGCAAAGACGGGAGGCTTCTCGACGGACTGTTCTCCGGCGAGGCGATCAGCAGCCAGGGGCGGCAGTACTTCCTCACGGTAATGCTCGATGTGACCGCGCGAAGGCAAGTGGAGGCCGCCGAAAACATCCGCCGGCTGAACGCGGAGCTGGAGGAGCGGGTTCGCCAGCGCACCGCGACCATCCGGAGGCTCCACACGGATCTGACGCTCGCCGAGCAGCGCGAGCGCTCGCGCGTGTCCATGATCCTTCACGAAAATCTGCAGCAGCTCATGGTCGGAGCGAAGTTCCTGCTGCAGAATGCTGTGGAGCGGCTGCCGGAAGAGGATCGCAAGAGGATTGCGCGCGTGGACCAGATTCTTTCGGACTCCGTCCAGGTCGTCCGCAACCTCGCCGTGGAGCTCAGCCCTCCCATTCTGAGAGATGAGGGGCTGGCCGCCACGCTCAAATGGCTGGGACAATGGATGCTGGAAAACTACGGCCTTGCCGTGCGCGTGAGGGTCGGAACGGCCCGCAAGACGCTTTCGGAAGAGCTGTCGGTCATCCTGTATCAAGTCGTGAGGGAGCTGCTGTTCAACGTTGTCAAGCACGCCAAAGTGAAGGCGGCCGACGTCTCCATGGAGCAGGCGGGCGGACAGCTGAGAATCGCGGTCAGCGACGCTGGCGTCGGCTTCTCCCCGAACAACCCTCAGCTCTGGGCTTCGCCGGCGAACACGCTTGGCCTGATGTCGGTGCGCGAGCGCCTGGCCCTGCTGGACGGGCAGCTGGACGTCGAAAGCGCTCCAGGGCGCGGCTGCCGCATCAGCCTGCGGGTGCCGCTGACCCCCACGCGAGCCCGGGCCCTCGAGCAGGCAGGCGGATCTAAGAAGCCATTACGCTCACGCCACGCGTAGGCGCCGGCGTTGCGCGTGCGCATCTCCCGGCAGGCAGGCGTCCGGCCTAAGCCTGCGCTTGACCCTCTCTTATGATTCCTTCATAATTGAAAAATTACATCCGTTTCATGGGACAGTAAGGAGGCATCGCATGTTCAACAGTGAGCTAGGGAGAACGATGGAGGACATGTTCTTCTTCGAGCGCGAGCAGACCCTGATCGAGGCGCGAAAGAAACTCGAGCAGCTTAAAGAGACCAAGGAGAACTTGGCCAAGGTATCCGGCATCCGGAACGAAGCGGTGCTGGAGAACCTGGTCGCTCTCGGCATTCGGCCGGAGACGCTGACCACGCTCTTGGCGGTTCCTTTGGCCGAGGTTGCCTGGGCAGACGGCGAGCTGCAGGAAAAGGAGCGGGATGCTCTGATCGCGTATGCGGAGAAGGCCGGCGTACGGAACAAGGACGTCAACCCCGAGACGGTGTCGGCCTGGCTGAGGAGGAAGCCCGAGGTGGAGCTGATGAACGCCTGGGAACTCTACATCCAGGCGCTGAGCCGCGAGCTCAGCGAATCGGACCGGCTCGCGCTGAAGGAGGAGGTCATGGCCGACGCGCGTTCAATCGCGGATGCCGCCGGCGGCTTTCTGGGCTTCGGCCGGCTCTGCCAGGCGGAGCAGCGCATGTTGGCCCGGCTTGAGGCGGCGTTCGGCTGAACGGCGCGCCCCCGCGCTTGCCCGCTTTTGACTCCACGCGACGCTTCGGCTCTGCTACACTACGACCGCATGAATGCCCTTATTTTCGACATGGACGGCGTGCTCGCCGACAACTCGGACTTTCATGTGCAGGCCTGGACGGTCTACTCGCGCCAGTACGGGCGCGAACTGAGCGTCGACGACGTCAAGAGCCGGCTCGGCTTCAACAATCGCGAGTACATGCGGTTCGTGCTCGGGCGGGAGCCCTCCGAAGCTGAAGTCCTCAAGTCCACGATCGAGAAAGAGGCGCTGTACCGCGAGATCTACCGCCGGCACCTCGCGACCCCGCCCGGCCTCCTCGCGCTGCTCGGCGCCGCGAAACGCAGCGGCCTCGCCTGCGGCGTCGCCACCTCGGCGCCGGAGGACAATGTCCGCTTCGTGCTCGACGGCCTCCAGCTCCGCCCCTTCTTCCGGGAGATCGTAGACGCTTCGCAGGTGAAGCACTGCAAGCCCGACCCCGAGATATACCTGAAAGCCTCCGAGCGCCTCGGCATCCCGCCCGCCCGGTGCCTCGTGTTCGAAGACGCCATCGCGGGCATCCAAGCGGGAAACGCGGCGGGCATGCGCGTGATCGCGCTCACCACGTCTTACCCCGCCAGCATCCTTGCGGCACACAAGCCCGCCGCGATCATATCGTCGTTCACCGACCTCGCGAAGCCCGGCCCCGCCGCCGACTTGCTCGCGTCCGTGACCGGCCAGCGGCTGCTGCTGCAAAACTAACGGCCTACAGCCTCCCTCACCCCCGCTCCAGAAACCGCCCGCGGCGCTCGCCGGTGAACTGGCCGCTGTCGTACGACACCGCGCCGTTCACGACCACCTGCCGCATGCCGACCGAGAATTGGTGCGGCTTCGCGTAGGTCGCCTGATCGCAAAAGGCCGCCTCGTCGAACACCGCGAGATCGGCAAACGCGCCGACCCGCAAGACGCCGCGGCCGCGGATGCCGAACGCCGCCGCAGGCAGCCCCGTCATGCGGCGCACGGCCTCTTCCAGCGAGCCGATTCTCTCCAGGCCTGACGCGTAGCCCTGCATCACGCGCAGGAAACGCGGCATGGTGCCGTAGGCCCGCGGATGCGGATGGTCTTTTCCGAGCGGGCCCCACGGCGCACGCACCGACGCGTCGCTTCCGGCCATGACCCACGGCTCACCGTAGATGCGCCGCAGGTTCTCCTCGCACATGCCGAAGAAGAAGGCGCCGGTGCGCGTCTCGTCCAGGTCGATGAACCGGCAGGCCGTCGCGCCCGGCGTCAGCCCCAGCGCCTGCGCCGCTTCGGCCACCGTGCGCCCGCTGAAGCGCCGGACCTCGTCGCTCCAGCCTCCGCCGACCATCACCTCCGACCAGTCGCGCCCCTCCTCGTTCAGCGCGTCCTCGACCCGCCTGCGCGTCTCCGCATGGCGCAGACAGCTCAGGATCGCGTCGCGCCCGCCGGCCGACGCCCAGTCGGGCAGCACCACGTCGAGGTCTGTTCCCGCCGCCGTGTAGGGGTAACGGTCCGCATGCACGTGGAGGCCCTCTCCGCGCGCCGCGTTGATCCGCGCCAGCGCCGCCTCGACCTTATGCCAGTTGTCCCTGCCGGAGGTCTTGAGGTGGGAAATCTGGGCGCGCACGCCCGTCTCGCGAGCCAGGCGAACTACGTCGTCGAGCGACTCCAGCAGCTGATCGCCCTCGCTGCGCATATGCGTCGCGTACACGCCGCCGCGCGCGGCCGCCGCGCGCACAAGCGCCAGCACCTCGTCATCCGCCGCGTGCTTGCCGGGCGGGTACAGAAGGCCGGTCGTGAAGCCCCAGCCGCCCTCGTCCAGCGCCTGCTCCAGCCGCCGCCGCATCTCGCGCACCTCGTCCGGCGTCGCCGCGCGAGGCTCATAGCCCATGACGCCGGCTCGCAGCGTGTTGTGGCCGAGGAACTGCACCGTGTTAACCGCCGGGCGAACCGCATCGAACAGCTCGCGGTAACCCGCCACGGTTGTCCACGTCGGCCCCGGGCTCTCGGCCCATTTCACATATCCGGCTAGGTGAGACGGGTAGGTTTGGGAGGCCCAGTCGGAGGAGAGGCGGGCCTGACCCAGGCGCGGCACAGCCGAGCCGCCGCACTGGCCGTTGACCTCGGTGGTAATTCCCTGCGAAAGCTTGCTCGGAGCGTCAGGCTCCAGAAGCAGATAGGCGTCGGAGTGCGCGTGCGCGTCAATGAAGCCCGGGGCCACCACGAGGCCGGACGCGTCGATCACGCGCGGCGCCTGGGCTCCTGAAAGGTCGCCGATCGCGGAGATGCGCTCTCCCGTGACCGCCACGTCAGCGCCCCGTTCGGGAACGCCCGTGCCGTCCACCAACCGCCCGCCACGTATGATCAGGTCGAAGGACACTCTCCCCCCAGCGTCTTGGTCCCGCTCAGCAGCGCGACAACCTGTTGCTGCACCTCACCGAGACGGTCGAGGCGCAGGCGCGGATCGAGAACCACAAAGGTGTCGCCGCTTCTCTTGTGCTCATAGACTCTGAGGATGCCGCCGCTCTCGTGCGGCTTGGCGTCGCGCTCGACGAGCTGCTTACCCCGCTCCAGCATCACCGCCAGCACGTAAACCACGTTGCTCATCGCGGGATCCTCGAGCGTGATGAGCCGGCGCAGCAGGCTCTCGGCGTTCTCTTTCTTGACCGGCTCGTTCCTTGCCTGCGACGGTGCGGGCGCCGCGTACTCGCCCTCCCACATGCTGAACGGCTCCCAGTCGCGCGGCGTGCTCTGCCAGCAGGCCGGGTGGCAGTCCAGCCGCTCGTACGCGTTCTCGGTCTCGCGCAGCGCCGACACGCACGGCTTCTTGTCCGCCAGCGGCTGCGCGCAGATCGAACAGACATGCCCTCTCGGGCGGATATTCCACTCTTGTGCCATGCGCCTCAGTATAGCAGAAACGCGCCCGGCAGACATCTGCGGTTTTTCACCGGAGCCCCTTGCGTATCGACGGGCTGCGCCCCCCGCCCCAGTGGGGCTCGGTCTCTCACGTCTCGGCCAATACGGGCTCACCCTCCACAACCGGGCCGGCTGCGCCGCCCTGATTCTGGGCCTTGCGCCTAGAGGCGGAAACTGACTTTGCCTCACGCAGAATATCAATCAGACGCTCAAGCCGAATCGGCTTAGAAATATAGTCGTCCAGACCGGCCTGCAGGTAACGCTCGCGGTCACCTTGGAGCGCGTGCGCCGTCAGCGCGACAATGACGGGCTGCCGGCTCAAAGGCACCTCCCTGCGGATGCGCACAGTAGCTTGCTCGCCATCCAGTTTAGGCATCTGAATATCCATTAGAACGACGTCGTACTCCCCTTCGGCAACAGCCCGGACCGCTTGCCCCCCGTCAGCGACCACGTCAGCCTCATACCCGAGTTTACGCAGGATGCTGACCGCCACCTGCACGTTCACCTCGTTGTCCTCGGCCAGCAGGATCTTAAGCGGGTACTTTTGGCTGAAGGTCCGGCTCAGCTGTCTGACAAGCGTTTTCGCTGACGCCGGCTTCTGGGCTGCGTGCTCGGCCAATGCCTTCGTGATAGCCTTGTGCAGAAGCATGGCCGGCACCGGTTTGGTGAGGCACTCCGGATCAGCCGCCCCGTCCAATTCGCCCTTCTCTCCCTCGGACAGCAACAGGATCACGGGCAGCCGCGGCCTATTGGGAAGGCCCTGGATCTCCTCAAGGAGCCGGAAGACGTTATAGTCGATAATATCGGAGTCGAGAAGCACAAGATCAACGGGATGGGAAGAGCTCAAGAGATCTAGGGCCGCCGACCCCGTGACCGTCGTGGAAGCCTCCATTCCCCACACGACGAGCTGCTCGGACAACGTCCTGCGACTCGCCGTATTGCCCTCCACAATCAGAATGCGGCTCTTCTCTTGTGCGCATTCCAACCCGCCGGCGGCGGGAGCCGCGAGCCAAATGTCGCGATGCACGATAACCGAGAACTGAAACACGCTTCCCTGTCCCGCAACGCCAGAGCTCTCGACGGAGATCGTCCCGCCCATCATCTCGCAGAGCCCTTTGCTGATCACCAACCCGAGGCCAGTTCCCCCAAAACGCCGCGTCGCAGAGGTGTCAACTTGGCTAAACGGCTGGAATAGCAGCTTCTGATGCTGCGGCAGAATTCCAACTCCCGTATCGCGCACGGAGAACGAAAGGCAGCACTTCTCGTGCTCGAGCAGATTGCCGCTCACACTAATGTCGACCGATCCCCGTTCGGTGAATTTGATCGCGTTACCGACAAGGTTGACGAGGATCTGGCGCACCCGACCCACGTCGCCGACCCAACACTTCTCAAGAGACGGATCGATGCGATACCCGACCTTGAGCTTCTTCTTCGCGGCTGCCGGCACAACCACGCGGAGAGACTCATCCAGACAGTGGCGAAGGTCAAAAGAAGCCGCCTCCAAAACAATCTTGTTGGCCTCGATCTTCGAGTAATCGAGCACCTCGTTGACTACGACCAGCAGTGCCTCCGCGCTCGCGCGTATCGTGTCCGCATATTCCCGCTGCTCGTCGTCGAGGTCCGTGGTCATCAGCAGCCCCGACATCCCGATCACGCCGTTGAGCGGCGTCCGGATCTCATGGCTCATGTTCGCGAGGAACTGCCCCTTCGCGCGGCTCGCCTGCTGGATCTCCAAGTTCATCTTTTCGAGATCCCGCGAGTTCTGCCGTAATCGTTCCTGACTCCGCCGAATCACGGACACGTCGTCCAGCATAACAACCGCTTGCTTAACGCCCCCAATGTCTACCGGCTCCGCACACACACTCAGCCAGACGCTACGCAACCCATCCTTAAGCAAGAGGGCCAGCTTCACTTCCAGGCCCCTAATTGACTTGCCTTCGGAAAAAACGGCTTGAAGCTCCCTGCGCAGGGAACAGCAGGGGCAATCCGAGCCCTCCACACACTTATTGCCAAGAGGGCCGACGCTGGCACACACGAAGATCTGCCCGAACTTGAGATGTTGCGGCGACCTTCCCCACTGGGCGGTCATCATCGCGCCCGCCGCAACGTTCGCCTGCACCACATTCAGGCTCTCGTCGAAGATGAGCATATTTGCGGGGGATGCCTCGAAATAGACGTCCTGACGGGGCTGCTGTGCAGGGACGCCCTTCGCCAGCCAACGCGTCCGTCGCAACACTGCGGCAAGCAGAAACACGACGGCGAGAAGCGGTACCGCAAGGGCGAGAAGCAACAACTGCGGGGAGGCTGGAAGAACGAAACATAAGACGAGCAGGTCAACCATATGATTACAAATTTCTCTGTCTCAAAACATTAAATACAACCGACAAACTACTTCATGTTGATTAACTATATATGATCGGCTATCGCATAGTCAATACCCATGATTACTGCTTTTGGTGAAGGTGTTGCGCGCCGTCTTTGCCTGCGCCATGAACGAAGGCTTCGTGGTCGGCAACGCATTCAAGTTGAAACCTCTCGATGCCGATTCCGTGGAAAAGCAGGCGTTCGCCCTCCAGCAGGTTCAGCGGCTCATGGATGTAGCAGATCCCGAATGGCGCTCACTGATTACGTTTGGAATCTTCACCGGCCAACGGCTGGGCGACCTTGTGGCGCTCACGTGGTCACAGATCGACCTTAACCGAAAAGAAGTCCTTTTCAAAACCGAGAAGACAAGTCGGCGGGTGGCGATCCTGGCCAACGAAGCGTTATGGGCGCATATCCTCACCATGAAGCGCGGCACCCCTACCGCACCTCTGCACGCAAGAGCCTACGAGGTCAAAGCGGCTCACGGCATAGGGCTTGTTTCCAAAGATTTCACACGGCTGATGGTAATAGCCGGACTTTGTGCGGCGAAGCCCAACAACAAGAAACGCGAGAAGAAAGGCGACGTGTCGCGGGAGGTCAACCCGCTGACCTTCCACAGCCTGCGCCATGCCGCCGCCACCTGGCTGCGTGACGCCGGAGTATCGGAGAACCTCGCCGCCTCCCATTGCTGGACAATCCACTCCACACCGCGCAGCATGGGCTCGTCCGCGCTGGCATAACGCACGGGAAAGTCGAGTCGCTCGGCGACCTGCTGCGCCAGCATGGACTTGCCCACCTGACGCGGCCCCGCCACGACCTGGATAAAGGCGGCGCGGCTCATGCAGTCGCGCCGCGAGCACCGCGCCCTGTGGGCGCCGATAAAGTTCTTTCTTTTTGCTCTTCATGGTGAGTATTCTTACTCAACATCCTGAGTAGTTTAAGTAAAAATCGTCACAGAACTGTTTACGAAACGTTGCCTCATTATTCCTGAAGCTGCAAGTATTCCCGTTTGATAAATTTAAGATTATTAAGATATTCAGATTCTGCCGGTGGTCACTGGCTAAACTCGAAGCCGCCTCGAGCCCGCAGGCCCATGTCCCGGCAAGTCCACCCGCTGCCATTAGCGCAGCATCACCATCGCAACCCCGTATGCTGACAGACAAAACCGGAGCCGGGCGGCCCCGACCCAGGGTCGCTGCATGACAGTGGTCGTTAACTTACTATGGTCGTCTAGTCTATTCATTTAAAGTCGTTCGGCTGACGACTGGTGGCGGCAGCCCGCGAAACAACAGCAAAAGCCGCATCATTTGACGCACCCATGCATGAAATCCGCCGAATATCCGCAGAACCACCAACGGAGGGCAATCTTATCGAAACGCGAGACAGCGTGCCGGTATAACACGAATTCCCGTCAAGGCGCAGGCGGTAGCTGCGGCAGACGCCGTCCGTTTGAACCACTAGAGGATATGTCAAAGAAGGTCTGTCTCCAGTGGGCTTGATGATAACCTGCAGTTGCAGTTCCCTGCTAGCGTTCACTGCGTAAAAGGCGCCGTCGAGAGCGAACACCGGCACCTGCTCCGCCAGCCAGTGCGTCTCGGGGCTGACAAGCGCGCCTCGTGCGGCTCCAGCAAATGAGCACTTGAGCCCGTCCTTGATCGGCCACCCTGTATCCGTCACTTCGCCCTGATAGACCCAGCCGTGCCGGTCGTCAGAAAACGTCCAAGACGGTCCAGGCACCTGCTCCCGCAATGCGTAGGCGCTCGCGCGGATTTCGTCTACCGTGCCCACGACCACATACGCCCGGTAGGTCCAGTCGATGTTCGCGTCCAAAATGCGTGTCCCGACGGGCGCGATGTAGCCGGTCTGCCCATCACGCTCTCCCCCCGCGCCTTTCTTCGCATCGCCCCCCGCGAACCCGCCTAGAAAGCGCGTCACCTCCGGCTGAAAAACGCCCACCCCGCTGCCGGTGTCGTCCACCAGCGCGGACCAACGCTCGGAGGCGTGGAACGAGAGCCACGGCCAGCCTTTGCCGTCGCCCCAACCGACCAATTCCGTGAGCGGCGCTTGTTCGAACGGACGGTCGCCGTCATAGGTTATCAGCCGATACCAACGGCCGTTCGTGTACAGTGCGGGCATCTCCTGCTGCCTGCCCGGATACTGCATCTTGTCCGTCCTCCGGTTCAGCAGGCGGGCCGCCATTTCGACCACGTTCGAGCCGACCAGCCGGTATGTCACCTCGAACTCGCAGTCGCCGGGCACGTTGTCGTGCGGCCACTGCATCGGCATGCACCTGACGCGCAACGTCCGCGCATCAGGCTGTTCGCAGGCGAGCGTCGTCGACCTAACCTTGCCGACGCTGCCGGACTGGATGGGATTCCAACCGAGCTTCGCCCACGTCTGATGCGGCTGCTCGCCGTTCGGGCCGACATACGGAGTCGGCCCACTGTAATAAGACAGTTGGATCTGACGGCCCCAGTCGTGGCTATTGATCATGTTCGCGCCGCCATTTGCCGTGTCCTCCAGCACGGTGACTGCGCCGCCCAAACTCAGGTCCACGCCCAGCCGCAGACGGCCACTTGACAGATAGCGCATCGGCTCAGTGCCGTAATCAAAGGCGCTTGCCCCACAGGCACACCACGCACCCGCCGAAATCGCACCCATGACTATCGCCTTGGTCGTTCTTTGAATATAGGTGAGTCTAAATGTGGTCATCATGTATCACTCCTGCACGGAAAGCCACTTCTTGAGTTGACTCACGCCGATCCGACGGAACTCCGACTCCGTGATCCGGCCGTCCTTGTCTTTGTCCATCGCAAGGATCTGCCCGCGATGCTTCTGCTTATTGCGAGCCAGCGCCGCGTATTCTGCGCTCGTGACGATCCCATCTTGGTTCGCGTCCAGACGCGCGAAGAGCGAGGCGTGAGTCTCCTTGCTCATCGACCCCTGTGCGCGCTCGGGTATCGCCAACTCCCTCTGAACTGGGAGTCGATGCGGTGAATCAGGTGCCTGCACAGCAGCCACCGCGTTGCTAGCCGGCAGGCGAGTCACCGCACGCGCAATGGGCTGAGTCACAGGCTGCGAAGGCTCAACCGTCAGCGCCTCGTTCACGGCACCGTTCTCCGACAGCCCCCTGGCGCAAGCGACCCCAAGCGCTAGGGCCACGCAACCTATGAGCAGGACGCCGGCGCCGACAAGCAATCTCCAGCTCGTAGCGGTCGACCTCGCATTCTTGGACGGCGCCCGCAACCTGGCCTGCTTGGCCAACCTGCTCGACATGCCAGCGTCAATTCGTATCGCATCCTTGCGCAGGCTCATAGATGACAGCTAATCTTCCGCACGTTTCTTCAAGCGGTCACAGTACGCGGATCAGTGTGCCCGGCGCGATCGAGAAGACATACCCGTTTGCGTCCAAACCGACTTTTCGCCCATTCGCCATCGTGATCTGCGCTCGCTGGGCGGGCGTCAGCGCGGTCGAACTCGTGCCGAAGCGGAGCGTGGTCGGCCCCAACATGCCCGAGATCGTCAGCGTGCCGGAGTCGCTCAAGCCACTGAACGACAGCCGACAGGTTCCGCTCGTCATAGCCAGCGTGTTGCTTGACCCTGCGGTCAGCGTCAGGGCTCCGAGGCTGTTGCTGAAGCTACCCGCATCAAAGGTGCCGCCACTCAAGGTCAGCGCATTACCAGCCTTTAAAGCAAGGTTACAGCCGACAGCCAGCGTGCCGTTGCTGACGGTCGTCGTGCCACTGTAGGTGTTGGTGCCGCTCAACGTCCACACGCCCGTGCCGTCCTTGACCACGGAGGGCGTATAGCCGGCACCGCTGATCACGCCCGAAATTTCTCCATCGCCGTCACCGTGGAGAATAAACGTCCGGGTGCTGGTGGCAGTACCCCTTACGATATTACCCGCGATCAGCAAGCGGTCGGCATCGCTGCGGAAGCCATAGCAGATTCCGCCCGTGTTGATGCTGAACGTGCCGGATAGCGTGTTGCTGCCCGAGACGTTGACGATTCGGTCCGCGTCGCCCGCGGCGTTGACTCCTTGTAAGTTGAGGGGTTCAGCCGACGCGATACCGCCGGCCAGTTCCAGCATGCCAGCAGTTGCCACCGTGGTGTTACCGTTAGTCGTGCCGAGGGCGTTGGAGTCCGTGATACGCAAGATTCCCGCATTGATGGCCGTACTGCCATTGTAAGTGTTGTTTCCTCTGAGCGTCCAGGTGCTGGAACTTGCTTTAACAACCAGAGTTGTAGCCCCGGCCGTGGAATCCGCTATCACCCCGTTGACCGAGTTTACAGAAGCCGTTCCCCCGAGCGTGTAGGTGTCGGTAACCGCGCCGTTGTGTTTTGAACCCTTAATGGTTCCGATAACCAACGCCGCCGTGGTCGGATTGAAAGTCATCGTACCGGGAGTGGTGGCATTTCCTGAAGTGTTATTAATCTTCGCGATATAGAGGCTGTAGCCATTCCCGCCCGTCACATTGAGGGTGGAACCGCCGGTTGCCGTCTGTGCTGTCCCATTGAGCTGGATGACACCTCCGGTGCCGGTGGTATCGTTGTTGACATCGATCGTGCCAGCATTGTTGGACCCCCATGCGAGGGCGCAGGGCAGCGCGTTTGTGCCGCCGCCATCCATGTGCAGTTGCAGCGTCGTCTTTGTTTGCGTGATCAGGGGGCTCGTTCCCAAACTGGTGGGGCTGGTGACCCGCAAGGTTCCTTCGAGGAGGGTCGTGTTGCCGGAATAGCTGCTGTTGCCGGACAAGGTCAATATCCCCGTACCACCCTTGGTCAATCCCGCCGTGCCGTTGATAGGACTGGAGATGGTGACATCGGGCGAGTTGGTGATGGTCAAGACGCCTCCGGTCTTGTTGAGAGATCCACCGGTCAAGGTGTAGGCGACGGTGACATCGTTAAACGTCAGGCCCGTGAGGCTGATCGCCTGACCAACGGTGAGCGTTCCGCCTGCGCCTCCGGCACCAAACACCGCCGTGTCGCCGGCGTTGGCGGTGTTGTTCCACGCGACGTTGGCGTTGTCGGTCGTGACGTCGTTCCACAGCGCGTTAGACGTGTTCCATGTGCCCGCGCCGTCGTTGATCGTCTGGTCGTTCGTATCCGTGATGTCCCACGTCAGCGAAGCGGCCTGAGCCGCAGTCAATAGCCCGGCGAACAAACTGATTGACAGAATCGCTCTTACATGCGTATGCATTGCAATCATACTCCTTATAGCCGTGACCGTACTGTCTTTTGCGCTTGCCCTCATCTTCGCGACCTTACGCAAGTCAACGTGATTAGCATAAATCACGCGACGAAGCCGGTCTATCGCACGAACGTGCGATTCTTCAGCGAAGTTGAAGCAGCGCGCCGCGCTGCTTGCGAATGAGATAGCCGAGCGGCGTCAGACACACCTCAGAGCCGTCGTTGTTGATGCTGGCGAGTTGCGCGGACGTGAGCGCGGACGCGTTCGCGCCGAACCGCAGCGTCCTCGGCCCCAGCCTCCCCGTGACTGTCAGCGCGCCCGTGCCGGAAAGCCCGGTGAAGGAGAGTGCGCAGGTGCCGCCGTTCACGGCCAGCGTGCTGGTCGTGCCCGCCGTAAGCGTGAGCGTCGAAAGCGCATTTGAGGCGACGCCCGCGTCGAACCTTGAGCCGCTCAGCAGCAGCGCGTTCCCCGGCCGCAGAGCCAAGTCGCAGCCGACGGCCAGCGTGCCGGCGCTCACGACCGTCGAGCCGCTGTAGAGGTTGGTCACCGCCAGCGTCAGCGTGCCGCCGCCCACCTTGGTCAGCAGGCGCGCCCCGCCGCTCTCGCTCACGATCTTGCCCACCTCGAGCGAGGCGCCCGCGTCGACACCGACGGCAGCATCGGCCACCAGCACGATCTTGCCGGTTCCCGACAGGCTAGAGATTCCGCTGACGACGCGCAGGGCGCCTCTTCCCTCGGCTCCGTTCCCAGACAGCGTGGTTCCACCACTCGATCCGAGTCCGGCCCCGTTGGCAAGTTCGATGGAAGCGCCGACGCTGACCGTGACCGCATTGGCGGAGTTGCCTGACGCGCCCGACTGTGTAAAGCGCAGGGCGCCGGCGGCGATGCTCCACGCGGTTTGGTAACCACCCGAGCCTCCGTTGTTGCTGTCGATCACCAGCAGGCCCGCGCCACTCTTGGTCACCGTCTTGCCGGAAACTCCTCCGAGACGGGCCGAGTTCGTCAGAACGGCCCCAGCCTCAACCCGCCACGTGGAGCTGCCCGAGAGGCTCAGCTCTGTCGTGCTGGCGCCTGTCCCCACATAGGGTCCGTCGATGGTATGTACGCCGGCGGTCACGGCAACGACGCCACCCGACGCGAGCGTGAGCCGGTTCTCTTTGGTCACATGTAACGTCACGCCACCGGGCGAGTCGTTGTTGAACAGAAGCCCGGCCACCGTAACCGGCGCGGAGAGCGTCGGATGGCGATTGGTCGCCACGGCGGCTGCGAAGATCGGCGTGTTCGTCGCGCCGGGCACGTTGCCGCCTGTCCAGTTCGCGCCGACTGACCAGTCGGAGTTCGTCTCACCGGTCCACTTGAAGGGCGGCTCCGGCGCAGCGGCGATGTAGAGAAGCTCCAGCATGTTGTCCGAGACCCTCAGCGACCAGGCGCCTTCCGCAGCCGTGAAAGCGGAGGCATCGACCCGGACCGCCTGCGGGTCTAGGGCGCCGAGAGCTGACGAAGCGGCCAGGATCGGAAACGCGCGGCTGGCCGTCATGACGTTCGTCAGCGACACGGGCGAAATGAAGACTGTGAACGGGTTGGTTGCCGTAGCGGTGACTGCCAGCGCTCCCGCCGACAGATGGTCGAAGCCTTGGCCCGGCGCGCCATTCCAGTCGGATATCTCCCAGCGGTAAGCCGAACCGGCGGCGAAAGTCACGGTGCCGGTGGCGCTGATAAGGCCCACGCCAGCGACACCCGGCGAGAGCAGGGCTGGCGCGTTTGAAGCACCGGCGAGCGTGATCGTGGACAACGTGCCTGTACCAGACAGCGTCGCGCCTGCCGATACGGAGACCAAACTCGCGAGTGTGCCGTTCACGCAGAGTGTGCCCCCGTTCACCGACGTGCCTCTTGAGTAGGTGTTCGAGCCGGAGAGCGTCCAGGTGCCAGAGCCGTACTTCTCGACGGAGAGGGTGTTGGCCGCATTCTGGTCGCGGATCGGGCCGCTCACCGTGCCGTCTGCAGGGCCGTCGAGAAGCAGCGAGCGGTTGCTCGTGTCCGGAGCGACGGGGCCTGCGAGCGTGAGGTGCCCGGCCTGCACGACAGCGCGCGTGCCGCCGCCGCCGCTGGTCAGCGTCAGCGAGCCCTCGAGGCGCGTGTCGCCTGACTCGTTGAGAAGACCCGGGTAGGTCGCGTCCGGATTGCTGGCCTTCCAGCTGACCGAGGCGGGAATCGTCATGCCGCCCCCTTCCGGTGCGAAGATCACGCGCGATTTGCCCGACGAGCCATTGCCGAGCAACACCTGCTTGGATGTTTCGCCTAAGACTCCGGTACGCGGGATGCGCAGGGCGCCGCTCTCGATCCGGATGTCGCCTGTGAAGGTGTTGTCGCCGGTCAACGTGGTGACCGCGCCGATCACGCCTCCGCTGGCCAGTCCCAGCCGCAGCTCGCCGCTGCCTGAAAGGACGTTGGCGAAGGTCGAACTATCGCCCCGGTGCAAGCGCAGCAGCGCGTTGTTGGTCACGGGGCCAGCACCCAGATCGCCAGCCGCCGAGCCGCGTCCGACCTGCAGCGTGCCCGTTTGCACCTCGGCATAGGCGAGTGTATTCGTGCCGGCGAGGATCAGCGTCGAGGTGCCGCGCTTCACGAGCCCGCTAGGACAGGTCAGCGCCCCGTTGAACTGGAAGGTCGCGGTGCCGTTTCCGTCGAACGCGAGCGCTTCGTCAGCGCTCAGCGGCGTGGCCACCGCATAAATGAGACCGTTGCCGTTGGTCGCAGCCAGCGTCACAAGGGGCGTCGTGCTGCCGAAGTTGCCAAAACGCAGCATGTCGCCCACGAGATTGAGAGCGGACGTGCCAGAGGCCGGGCCGGTACCCGAGAGCACGAGCCGGTTCAAAGGCTGGCCCGCTACGGAGTCGACACGCGAGGTGACTGTTCCCGAGGGCAAGGTGATGCCAGGAAAGAAGGTGACCAAATTTCCAATCTGTTGGCCAGGTGTAAGGCCCTCCCTCCAGTTAGCGGCGGAACTCCACGGCAAGGATACGCGGGGTGTCGTGCCCGTCCACACAAGCCCCGCCCCCACGTGAACATCGAAGTGGGCGCTGCCCGAAAGAGGAGGCGTGGCGCCGTCGCTCGCCGTGACCGTGACCGCGCAGACGCCCGTCTGGGTTGCAGAAGGCGTCCACGTGAAAAGGCCGCTGGCGGAATCGACGGCCGCTCCGGACGGTGCCCCTGCACCCAGTGTCCAAGCGAGGGGCGAGCCCTCTGCGTCCGCTCCCACCGCCGAGATGGAAAGCGGTTCTCCTGACGCCACATACCGGTCGGATAGCGGATAAACGAACGGTGCGCTGTTGCCGCCCCACAAGGCGAGGTTGGCGGACGGCACGGTGACGTAGGAACCGGAGCCGGCGGGTTTCCATCGTAGGCGAAGAAGTCCGCTCCCCGTGCTGTCAAAGTACTCCACCTTCAGGTTGTACCAGGTGTTGGACGCCAAGGTCGCGGAGCCGTCCCAAGTCGCGTTGCCGCTCTGCCAAGCGTCGATCACAGGCACGTCGTCAATCCACACGCGCACGCCGTCGTCGTTGAGCGTCTGGAGCGCATAAAGGCCGGCCGCCTCCGACTTGATTCGACCGGTCCAGCGCGCCGACCAGCCGTCCGCAGGAATGCCGGTATCCGGCGCGCCCGTCCACGTGAAGTCGATGTCGTCGTCCCAACGCGAGAGGCGCGGCTCGCCGGCGAGCACCGGATTGTCCCAGAACTCGGCATAGAGATGATCGGCGCGATCGGCGGGCGTCATGGCCGTAATGGGAATCACGGTCTTCGATCCGCCGGGCGGGGTCCAAGAGAGCTTGACGGTGCCCGTGCCGCCGGTCTGGTAGTACTCGAGCCGCAGGTCGTAGAACTGGCCTGATGACAACGTCACCGTACCCACGCGCTGCGTCACATCGTGCGTGGTCCAGTCGTCGATCACCTGCGTGCCTCCGACCCAGAGACGCACGCCATCGCCTGCGTCGGTGTGGAAAGTGTAGGTTCCGCTGGCCGAGGCTTTGAGACGCGCGCTCCAGCGGGCGGAGAAAGAAGTGCGGCTGAGGCCCGGAATTGCAGGTCCTTCTGAATCGAAGCTGTAGTCGATCTTTGCGGTCTCGATTCTGCTGCGCTTGAACTGGGCCGGTGCGAGACTGGTGCCCGAATAGTACTCGGCGACCACGCCGTTGAGGCCCGTCCATAGCGCGGTGTCCGGAATGGCAACCGGGGAAGAATCACCCGGCTGAAGCCAAGAGAGCCGAACGCGGGCTGGCCCCTCGGGGTGCTGCGCCTCGACCTTGATCTCGTGGTAGCGCCCCGCTTTGAGTAGCGCCCAGCCGACATGCTCCGCTTCGACTGCCGACGACCATTGGTCGATGATGAGCACGCCGTCGACGTACAGGCGAGCGCCCGCGTCGGCCAACAGATAGAAGGCGTGCGCACCGCTGCGAGTGGCCAGAACGCGGCCCGTCCAGCGCACGCTGAACCCGTCGGCTGGCAACGGCCAGCCCGGCGAGCCCTCGCCCCAGTCGAAGTCCACCGCCGTGTCGCGCCGGGTGAGCGCCAGCGTATTGAAGGCCGTGCCCGCGTAGTACTGCCCTTTGAGCCCAGCTTGGGCGGCTCCCTCCTCCTCGCCGAAAAACGCGACGCCTGAGACATCCGCGCCGGGCACCGCCACAGAGAGATTACCGAAAGCGACCGCGTCCGCGACGGGATCACGTGCGGTGACCGTGTACGTGGCGTTGGTCAGCCCCACGAGCGTAAAACTGCCGTCGCTGTCCGTGAGCGCGACCTTGCCGCCCGCCTCGACGCGCATGCCCGCCAGCGGCCCTTCGGGCACGAAAACGCTTCCGGAGAGGCGGCGCGTGGTTGGGGAGCCGACGCGGATCACGACGGACTTGCGCGTTTCGCCGCCCCGCATGTCGCTCACGCGGCACTGGACCACGAAGTCACCCACGCTGCCGTAGGACTTGGCCTGCACAGCGCTGTTGTTCCACGAGAGCTTGCCGTCGCCGAAATCCCAGCCGTAGGCCAGCGCGTCGCCGTCGGGATCGACGGCTCCCGCGGCGGAGAGCGTGATGCTCGCGTTCTTTGCCACGTTGGTGCCGGAGGCTGTGAGCGTGAAGGACGGCGGATGGTTGTCGGAAACCGGACCACGCGTGACGACCACGGAGATCGCCGGAACGTTGGTTGTGCCGACCTGCGCGACCGGCGTGATGCAGAGGTCTGCCGCGCGGTCTGCGAAGGTGTGTCCGGCGTAAAGATGGTTGGCGCCGAGGCGGGCGGCGCTCCATTCCACCCACCACGCTTCGAGGCCGTTCGAGCCGCCGCGTCGGATGAAGACGCTGTGTTTGTCCTCGTCGCTCGGAGTCGCTCCGTCAACACTATGACGGTGCTCGATCCAGTAGGACTGCGTGGTGTCGATCGCGTGCTTGACGCGCAGCGCCCGCACTTGGGGGCTGGCGGGATTCTCGTCCAAGGCATAGACGGTCACGTTCGTCGTTCCGGCCGCGGTGAGCAGCGGCGCGTCGGCTGCGGGAACGTAGCCGAGCCAGAGGCGCGCGGCGGCGTTGTAGCCGCGACCGCCGTTGGCGCCGGCCATGTAGTCGTACGGGTCGTTGTACTCCGAGTGCGAGCCAGGCCCGATCACGGAACGGTCGCTCGTTTCCCATTTGTGCGCATGAAGCTGTCGCAAATTGTGTCCGCACTCGTGGGTCAGGATGAAGCGGTTCCAGCTCCCGTCCTCCTTCACCAACACGGCCGCACGGCCAAGGTGTGCGCCGGCTGGAAAGCCGGTATAGCTCGGATACCAGGGCCCGTAAGTGGCGTACCCCGACGCGTTGCCGGTGACCAGATTGGGATTGTCGAAGGCAAGAATGAAATGAGAGAAGTCGTCGAAATCCTGACCGGCGGCCAGCAACAGCGGGCGAATCAGGTTGTAAGACTCGCCGATGATATCCCGCTTATTGTCGGCATACTCCGACCAGGTGCCGGGCATGGCCAGTGGCGGGAGCAGCCATGTGTTCATCGCGGTGAGGTTTGTTGAAGCGGGCGCATACGTGTTCTGACCGTAAGAAGTCCGCTCCTGAACCTCACGAAAACCTTCATATCCCACAATCATATTCGTGTTGGAAATGTACCCGGACCGGCCGGGGAAGGTGTGACGGATGATCAGGCAGCGGCGGTTCAAGCCTTTGCTCATTGCGGAATCGGCAGTGCCGGACTCCCCTCCCCCCGTCGGCATATCCGAGCCGGGCATGGCCTCGGGCAGATCCGGCCCGCCATACGCGAGCGCGTCCCAGCCCGCCGGAGGCAACCCCGTTTCAGCAGCCCTCGCGGCCTCGAGCGTCGGGTAAACGCTGCGGCGTCCGGCACGCTCGACCGTCACGGGCACACCCTCCGACGGCTCGGCGGGCGAAACGATCCGCGCCGGCCAGGGCGAAAGCGCGAGGCGGGCGGGGCCCCCCGCCTCTCCTCCGGGCACGAGCACGCCGTTGACGTCGAGTCGCTGCGACCACCAGGACGACTTGGCCCCCAAGGGCACTGCGCCGTAGGTCTCGTCGCCGACCGTCACCGCATGACTCAGCGTGCTGGTGTCGCAAGTCTCGCCGTGCCCATCCCCGTGGTCGCAGATCCAATCCGCGTTCAAGGTGCCGGGGGCGTTGACGTGCCGCTCGAGCAGGTGGGCGACCGGCGCGGGCAGGCGCTCGGCAAGCCCGTCCGGCGCCGCGAGCACAAAGAGCGAGCCTGGCGCTGCGTCAAGGCGGCTGGCGAGCAGCCGCCGTCGCGCCTCGGCGAGGAAAACGCCTTGTTCCAGCAGCGCGTACTGCTGAGCTGGCGTAGCAGCGTCATAGCGCCCCACCCACTCGGCGAATGCGCGGTGCTCCGGCGCGGCGTCTGCGGCGTGCCAATGCGCGATGCTCGCCGTGTCAGCGGCAGAAGGCTGTTGCGGGCAAGGCACGCTGACGCTCCCCGCAATAGCGTGAAACTCCTTACTCAAACCGTCCACCGTAGGGCCATGAGTGGCGACGTCTCCTCTGGGCCGCTCAGACTCCGTCCCACCTCTGAACGCGTCCAGGCTCCAGGCGAGCAGGAGCAGGCAACCGAGAGCAGCCGTCCACACCCAGCGCTTTCGCCGGCTCAGGCTCCGCACCCGCCCGACACGTTGCAGCAGCGTCCTCCACACACACCTTAAGCCCATACCACCTCCTGCCGATCAAGGAGTTCTGATCGGCAGAATAGAGCGTAGGGCATAGGGTGCTGTCCGGTCTATCGCACAAACGTGTGAAAGGTCCTATTCAACGCCCCACGCCCTGTTCGGCTCGTGACCGAGGGTCAGTTCCAACGTGCCGCCTTTGGCCAGCGCCTCGTGCGGGAAACGGAACCTGTTCCAGAGCTTGCCGTTCAGCGTGGCGGATTGTATGTAAACGTTCTTGGGCGCCTGGTTCTTGGCCCGGATCACAAAGGTGCCGCCGGACGAATAGCCGGGCCGCAGATGAATGGTGACCGCGTCAAAGACCGGCGTGGTGATGTCGTAGCCCGGCTCGCTCGCACAGCCGCCGTCAAAGGCGAAGAGCCCCATCTGCATCAGCGCGCTCAGCGCGCCCATCTGGCCCTGGTCCTCATCGCCGTTGTACCCGGTATAGGGCGTCGCCTCGGCGAAGTTCGCCGCATGGACCTTGCGCACCCAGTACTGCGTCAGCCACGGTGCGCCCGCATGGCTGAACAGATGCGCCATGCCCGTGCTCGGCTGGTTCTCGTAGTCAACCCAGGCGGCCCCGTGCCTGCCGTGCTGCTCGATGAAACCGCGCGGCTCCGCCTTCTTGAAGCTCTCCTCCAGCCGCGCAACCAGCTTGTCGCGCCCGCCGAACAGCTCGGCCAGCCCGCCCGGGTCATGCGGCACGAAGAACGTGTAGATCGCCGACGTCCCTTCGACAAAGCCCTTTGCCGCAAAGCCCTGGGTCACCGGCGAGAAGGGTTCGTACCACCCGCCTTTGAGCGTGCGCGGCCTCATCCAGCCGACCGACGCGTCCCACAGGTTGCGGTAGTTCTGCGACCGCTTGGCGAAGTAGTCCGAATCTTCGGTCTTGCCCAGCGAGCGGGCGAACTGCGCCAGGCACCAGTCCTGATACGCGTACTCCAGCGTCATGGCCGCACCCTGCCGGTGCATGCCTTTGCCTGGGATGTCCTCTGGAACATAGCCGCGGCTGACGTAGTACGTCATGCCTCCGCCGGTCGCGCTGCCGAATTCATAGCCCGCGTGATCCCGGATGCCGCCGGGGAAGGCGTTCTTGCGCAGCCCCTCGTAGGCCTTCTCCGCATCCCACGAGCGGATGCCCTTGTGGTAGGCCGAGACGAATACCGGCGTGGCCGGATCGCCGATCATGACAAACGTGTAGTTGCCGCCCGCAGGCCCGCGCGGGATCAGGCCGCCGTTGCGGTACATGTCCACCATGGTCTGGCAGAAGCCGTCGGTCACCTCGGGCCACGCCAAGGGCCAGAGGATGTTCAGCGACCAGTGCGAGCCCCACCACGCGTCGAAATTGTGGTGCGGAAAAACCGTGCCGCCCTTGGCCGGCGTCACGAAACGCACGCGCGGCGCGTCGCCTGTGTTGTCGATGTACTGCCCGTCCACATCGCTCATGATCCGCCTGCCGAGCAGCGCATGCCACAGGTCGGTGTAAAACTTCGTCTTCTGCATGTCGCTGCCGCCCTCGACCTCGATGCGCGCAAGCCAGGCGTTCCAATCGTCAGCTGACTCGCGCACGACACGGTCGAAGTCCCAGTGCGGCAGCTCCGCATCCGCGTTGCGGCGCGCGCCCTCCAGGCCCGTATAGGAGAGAGCGATTTTCATTAACACCGGGCCGTCTCCCGGAGCGAACTCGACAAACTGGCCCGCGTCCGGACCCTCCACCTTCTCGGGCGAACCGCGCACCGCCGCGCCGTCCTTCCACGCGCCAAACGCGGCGAAAGGCTGGCTGAAGCGCGCCGTGAAGTACACCGTCAACGGCTTGGGGCGACGCTGGGTCTTGCTCAACGTGAACCACCCCTCGACGCCCAGTCGGTCTGCCAGAGGCCGCGCCTCGGAAGCGATCATCGTGCAGTCCATGAGAGGCGAGGCCGTGTCGATCAGGATGCGCCGCGCCGCATTCGTCGGGAAGGTGTAGCGGTGGAAGCCCACCCGCGTGGTGGAGGTCAGTTCCGCCGTAATCCCGTAGCGAGCGAGCACCACTTTGTGATAGCCAGCCCGGATCACCTCGTCCTCATGCGAGAACGCCGACTGGTAGCCGACCATCCCTTTGGCGCCGGAGACCTCACCGGTCACCGGCATCACAGGCAGTCCCGCGAGCTGCCAGCCGTGGAGGTGGCTGAAGCAGCGAATGACCCGGCTGGTATAGAGGTACCCCGCGCCCCAGTCGCCCTTCGTATCCGTATCGGGGCTCAGGTTCACCAGCCCGAAGGGCCGGCAGGCCGAGGAGAAGTAGATCCAACGCGAGTGCTTGGTGTCGGTCTCGGGCTTCACCCACTCCACCGGCCTCCTTCCCTCGGCACGCGCCCACACCGATGCCATCAGGACAACGCCCAGCCACGCCGCTGTCATCTGTTTGACCGTCACGTTACGCCCTCCCATTCTCGCTTCACTCGCCTTCACCCTCTCACGTAAGCCTTGATCGTCCCGCAGCGCGAACCTTCGCCTGGGCCGTGCGGGCGCAGCGTGTAGAACCCCACGGATGCGGGGATGATGAACGTTTCGGCGTAGTGAACGACGAAGGGAGCGAAGGCGCCGTCCGGACTCTCAACGACCGCCTCGCGCCCTTCCACCAGATTCAACACGTTGACCCCGCCGTTCGTGTTATGCGTGACCGCCTTGGTGAACCAGTGCCGCCGAGTTTCGATGAACTCCTGCTCGTGCAGCCCCGTGCGCTCCTCGACCCAGCCATCGCCTTCCGCCACTCGCGTCACCTGGTTCAGCAGATTCGCCTTAACCCAAGACACACTACGGTCCCATTGGATCACGTTCTTGCCATGACCGATATTGATCGGACGCGGCTTGCCGTCCAGCCCCAGCCGGCCCCAGTCCCACAATTTGAAGGTGAAAATGTAGGGTGTGGCGCTGATTTCCAGCACCATGCTGTTCCGGCCGGAACAGTGAACCGTTCCCGCCGGAATCAGCACATGGTCGTGCTTCTTAACCGGATACACGCCAACGTGCTTTGCCGCGTCGAACGTCCCGGTGATCTGCGACGCCTCGAGTTCGGCGATCACCCGTTCAGGTTCGATGTCCTCCCTCAAGCCCAAATACACATGCGCGTCGTCGCGGGTGTCGAGCATGTAGTAGCTCTCGTCCTGCGTATAGTGCATGCCGAAGGCCTGCTGGATGTATTCGGTCAGAGGATGCACCTGCAGGCTCAAGTTGCCGCCTCCCATCGTATCGAGGAAGTCGAAGCGGATCGGGAACTCGTCGCCGAAGCGCCCGTACACCGCAGCACCCAGCAACGCCAAGGGCTGATGGAACACCACGTTGACCGACGGAAGCTCGAAGACCGCGTTGCTGAACTTCAGGAGCAGGCTGTTCTCCTCCGGCACACAGTCGAAACACCAGCCGAAATTCGGCACGGACCGATCCAGGTCGCACACCTCCCGCATCCAGATCCCGCCCCAGGGCGCAGGGTCAAAGAAAGGCACCACGCGGAAAGGGCGGCGCGCCGCGGCTTCGAGCGCGGCGCGCACCGCCTGGCCCGTCGCCAGTTTGGGCTCAGCGGCCAACGTCGTGTCGAGCACATAGTCCCAGCGCCGAAGCAGCCGGCGCTTCAGGCGGTCGCACACGCGCCAGTCCACGAAATAGGCGCGCTTGTAGAGCAGCGCGGCGGACAGTTGCTCGTTTCGCGCGCCGAGATTGCCGACCTCATGCCTGCGGAACCGCTGCTGGATTTCCCAGCGCGGCATGTCCGCATACACCAGCAGACCGTCCTCCGCGACCAGCGACGCACCCGGCCCGTAAACAAGAAGCAGTCCTTTCTCGCTTCTGAATTCTGAATTCTGAATTCTGAATTCCGCAATTTTCTTGGCATCAAAGAAGTCGGTCATACTCAGCCGCGTCAGGTAACCGAACACGGGGTCCTCCGTCACGTCCGGGCAGACCAGCCGGGCAATATCGCCTTCCGGCTTCAGGCAGTCGGCCGTGTTGATGACCCGCTCCGGCTGGAGCCCGTCCACCAAGGCAGGCAGCAGTTCCGCATCGCGCACACCCGGATAGCATTCGACGACGACGACCCTCGCCTGTCGCGCCCGAAGGGTTTTCACGACTTCCGGCCAACCGACGTCGCAGGTGCCCTCCGCGCCGACCTGCGGGAACTTATCATAGTTCGTTTTTGGTTGCTCCATCTTACGCGCTTCCCATATTGTGTGATGACGACAGTATAGAGCATTAGGGCTTATACCGTCCATCGCACGAACGAGAGAAACGAGGCCGACGTGCAAAAACTCAACTCATCCGCGCTAGATTCGGTTGGACGAAACGGCGGCGCTCCCTAGTATAAGCTTCACTCAACGGCGTTGTACGACCGTCGGCATACCCAGCACTCGCCAGAATAAGTTCTCGGCCTCGACGTGCTTAGCGTCCGCCCGCTACCCGGGCCGCCCGCGCAGCTGCGCCTCTTCATCAGGCTCTCGGCTGCTCCGGCCTACTGAGCCACCTTGTCTCACCCCAGCTTCCACGGCGCGCGCATGGGCGGGCGCTTCAGCAGCGCGTTGCCCTCCGCATCGTCGGGAAACACCTCCTTCACCGGATCCCAGCGCAGCTTCACGCCGCCGCGCTTGATGCAGGCGTGGGCGATATGGCAGAGCGAGGTGGTGCGCTGGCCAACCTCCGCGTCCTCGAGGGTTTGCGTGCGAGCTTTCACTGAGTCTAGGAAGTCGCGCTTTTCGCTCTTGAGGGGGAAGCGGAGCGCGTCGGGACCCAGCTCCGCCAGGAGAGCCGGATCGCTGGCGTTGAGCTGCTGGCTGCCTCCGAATTCCCGGCCGCTGTAGTTGACTTGAATCCAGCCCTTGTCGCCCTCGAAGCGCACGTGCGGCTCGCCCATCTGGTAGAACAGCTCGCAGCCGTTCTCAAACCGGTACCAGGCGTCAAATTTCTCCAGAACATTCCAGACCTTGCCCGCATGGAAGACGCCGGTGGCCTTCACCTCGACCGGCCCGGTGCGTTCGGTGCCGTTGCCCCACTGGGCGATATCGTTCAGGTGCGTGCCCCAGTTGGTGATCATGCCGTCGCAGTAGTCGAGGTTGCGCATCCAGCCGGGCCGGGTCTTGAGGCTTCGGGGCGTGTGTACCCGCTTCTGGATGTAGGGCACTTCCGGTGCCGGCCCCAGCCACAGGTCATAGTCGAGATCGGCAGGCGGCGACGTCACGTCCTCGGCCTCGTTGGGGAAGACCTCCGTCGGCGAGCCGGTGCGCATGACGCGCACAGTGCCGATTCGGCCGTTGCGTACCAGCTCGGCCGCCTTATGCATCGCCTCCCGGGAGCGGAACTCGCTGTCCACGCGGAAAACGCGCTTATGCTTTTCGCAGAGGTTCGCCAGTAGACGGCCCTCGTCGACGTACCGGGTGATCGGTTTTTCGAGCGCTACGTCCTTGCCCGCCAAGACCGCCGCCACCGCCATGGGGGTGTGCCAATGGTCCGGTGTCGAGATCATCACTGCATCGATGTCCTTGTCAGCCAGCAGGTCGCGGAAGTCCTTGTAGGTTTTGCAGGCGCTAGGGATCTTCGCCTTCTCGTAGCGCTCTTGGATCTTGAGGCGCCCTTGCTCCATGCGCCAAGCGTCGACGTCACAGACTGCCATGACGTGACAATCCTTCTCGCCGAGAAACTGGGTGAGATTCGGATTATAGGCCTGTCGGCCCATGCCGATCATGCCGATGTTGATGCGCTTCGAGGGCGCGTCTGCGCCGAAGATGCGGGAGGGCAGGATCAGCGGGGCGACGGTAAAGGCCGAGGCCTTCAGGAAGGTCCGGCGGGAAGCGTTGGAGTTGCTGCTCATGGTATATCCTTTCGTATCGAGCTGGCGAATGATCCAGTCAGAGGGTTAGAGTTTATTCAGATCCCAAGGGGCGCGATGTGCGCGAGCGAGCAGCGCGTTGGCGTTGTCGTCATTGACGAACCGTTCGCGTTGGGCATCCCAGTCCAGGCGCTTTCCGAGTTGAATCGCACTGTGCGCGATCAGGCCCATCGAGCACGCGCGGTGGCCGATCTCAGCGTCGGCCATGGTCGGCGCGCGATTGGCGATACCATGCAGGAAGTCGGCTTTGTCCGAGCGCGTCGGCAGGCGCAGGTCATCTGGCTTCAGCTTGATTCTGAGAAGTTTCGGATCGCCCGCGGTGAGGCCGCTCTTGCCTGTCCAGTCCGCATTGATCCAGCCATTATCGCCTTCAACGCGCACGTAGGCGTTTTTGGTTGTCAGGTAGTCGAGCACGACGCCGCTCGGGTATTTGAACTGCACTCGGAAGTTAAGGAGCACGTCCCAGAGTCCCGAGCCCGGCGTCGGGTAGTTGCCCGTTCCTTCAACCGATGTGGGGCCGGTGCGCTCGGTGTTCAGGATGAGCTGTGCGACGTCGAGCGTGTGAGTCCCCCAGTTTGTAATCATGCCTGCGCAGGTATCCCTGCAGCGCATCCAGCCCGGGCGGCCATAGGACTGCCGGGGGTGCACGCGATCCTGGCAATAGGGCTTGAGGGGGGCTGGACCGGTCCACATCTCGTAGTCCAACTCAGGCGGAACAGGCTCAGGCGTGGCGCTGCCGCCAGCAGCGTCCCCGGTGGGAACGCCAACCTCAATGCGGCGGACCTGGCCGAGGTACCCGTTGCGCACGAGTTCGGCTGTCTTGATCATGTAGGCGTTGGAGCGGCATTCGCTGTCTGTGCGGAAGGTTACGCCCTTCTGACTCGCCGCATCGGCCAAGAGACGGCCTTCCGTGACGGAGAGGGCGAGCGGTTTCTCACAACTGACATGCTTTCCGCGCCGGACTGCAGCCAGGGAAATCGGCACATGCCATTGGTCTGACGTGGAATTCATGACCGCGTCGATGTCGTCGCGTGCCAGCACCTCGCGCCAGTCGGCATAGGCCTTGCAGCCGCTGTCGCTATAGTGCGCGTCAACCGCCTTTTTGGCGTTGTCGAGACGCCAGCGATCCACATCGCAGACCGCGACGACACGGACGTTCTCGGCGTGCAGGAACGGCGGCAGATTGGCGTATTTCGCCTGGCGGCCCATGCCGATCATGGCAAGGGTGATGCGCTTCGAGGGCGCGTCCGCGCCGAAGACGCGGGAGGGCAGAATGAGCGGAGCGCTCGAGGCCGCGAGTGCGGTGCGGAGGAAGGTACGGCGTGTGTTCATGGCTTTAAGTAACCCTTTACAGTTCCTTGGCCATGGCCTTCCATGCGGCGATAGCCTTGGTGAGGTTCTCGCGCGGGTCACCCGGAACATTGAAGAATTGGTGCCCGATGGGGCCTTTGTAGCCAGCGGTGCGCAGGGCCTTGACCACACCCGTCACATCGAAGCCGCCCTCGCCCAACACGCGGACGGACTTGCCTTTGGGCACATCCAGAGCGTCCGCGCCGTTGATGGAGGCGAGGTTGATCAGCGGACCAGCCTCGCGGATGGTGTCGAGGATATTTCCTCCCTGCTTGCAGATGATCTCGTGACAGAGGTTCACCGTGGCGCCGACATTGTCGCAGCCCTTTTCGCGAGCCTTGCGTACCACCCGGAGGGATTCTGCGGCGGTGGCCACGTAGAATCCAGCATGGTGATAGAGTGAAACCGTCAACCCGGCCTCGCGGGCAAGGCGGCTGACCTCCTGCACGATCGCGACGGCCTGCTCGTCATGGGCGCCAGACTCGATGGCTGCGTTCGCGGTCTTGTCCGCTGATTTGCGGATGGTCATCCACAGGATGGTTCCTGAACCCTTGAGATTCGTAATCGCCAACTTGAGGTCATCCGAGAGGGCCGGCTTGTCGATGTACGTATAAAAATACATCGACACGAGCTTCACACCCTGAGCCTCGCAGACCGCGCGGCGCTCCGCCATCTCGGAGGCCTTGGTGTAGTTGTAGCCGATGCCGCCCCACCCGAGTTCTTTGAGTGTGGAGATCTGCTGGGCAATCGGCCATTGGCCGCGCCCAACGCCGTTGTCGAACGCGAAGAAGAGGGGCGCGTCAGCAGCTTGCGTCAGCAGACCGCCCAAGACAAACAAAGCTAGAAGCAGGTTTCTCATGTGTTTTCCTTTGAGGGGAACGGCACCGGACATCGGCGCACATCCGCTCATAATGTACTCCGAAGTGTATCCAAAAGCTATCGCACAAATACGCGATTTGCCTGTGGAATCGTCACCTGTCTGGAGAGGGGTTGTCTTCATCCGCCGGCAGTAGGGCCGGTTGCTTTGTGGCGTCCGGTCCGCAGCGCATCGGCACGATGGAGACCCGTTGCCAGTGCGGATCATGGCCCGGATAGCACCAGACGGTCGCCTGCACGTTTCCGTTAGAATCCTTGAAATACCCGTTGTGGCCACCGAAACGCAGCGCGCATTGGCGCGGGCCGTAGGGACCGAACAAATTCGTGGAGGTGGACACCATGCTGTCGTAACTTTGCGTGCCGTCAGCGTGGACATTCCACTCGGCAGCGGTGAGATAGTAGCGGCCCTCGTGTTTGAACAGGGAGACCCCTTCGTAGCCGACCGAAGGGAAATTCTCCGCCGCTAGCTTGCGCGTCGGCGTGAGGAGGCGGGTCATGTCCGGCGCGAGTTGCGCGATCTCGCCGCCGTGCTTGAGCAGATAGACCTTGCCGTCGTCATCCTCGAACAGGTTCGGATCGAAGCCGTCGGCCAGAGGATGAACCATGGCTCCGAGTGCCACTCGATGTCGAGGACCGGCTCCGCGCCGTCCGTGTGTTGGAAGTGGATGGCATAGAGATTCCTGCCGGTGGATTCCGGGCGACGCCGGCCGCTGGGATAGTCCTTGAAACCGGGCGACGCGCTCTTTGCGGTGATGCGTTTCAGTCCGTTGACGTAAATGCCCATCGGCCCGCTGTGGCGGATGCGGAAATAGGAGTTGTTGATGGATTCAGCGGCTAGATTGGTATCGATGCGGATCCAGGCCTGGGTGGCCCGGGCGCTCCTGATAGCTGCGCTCACCTCCTGAAACGATGCCGCCTGTTTCCATGCGCCGTCGTTGTGATTCGGCCAGGTCCAGAACGTGTCCTCGCCACCGTCGGGTTGGGTGAGCACATAGCGGATCGAGGACCGCGGACTGCCTTCGCTGGCAGTGGCATGGCACCCGGCGATAGTCCACATGGCGAGCAGGACGGCGAATGGATTTTTCAGGAAACGAGGCATGGGGGACAGGTTGGAGAAATAATGGATAGTGGATAGTGGATTTAGATGACATCAGTTCATCTGGTGTGCGGGCGGACAGGCCAGGTTTCGATGGATTTTCGGACCTCGGGATCGGCGAGGAGCGTGAGGCGCATGGCGGTAGGCCAGGCGGTGAGCCAGCCTGAGCCGCTGCCGCGCGGGCGTTCTCGGTCGATGCCCGGCGGCAGCATGCTGTAATTCCAGTCCGTGTAGTTCACGGTCTCATCCTGGCTGCCGCACGGGTGTGGCGGCAAGCCCTGGAGGGCGAGCTGGCCGGTGGAGATTCCCTGGGAGGCGTTGCTCCATAGGGCAGCCGCGCGCTGGCACCAGATGTCCCGGCCGGTGTGCCTGGCCAGGCCCAGGAGGGCGGGGATGGCAGCAACGCCATACGCATCGGCGCACATGTGGACCGTGGCCACGGAGGTGCCGCCAAACGTATCGTAGCCGACGGCATCCATGAGCGATCCCGGGACATTGGGAATCGTTTGTGCGAACTGCCAGGCGGCCAAATAATAGCCTGCATCTTCGGCGGCGGTGAGGATCTCAGGGTCTTTGGTCAACTCATACAGGCGGACCGCGCCTGCCAGGATCGGCAGGATGGTTTCCTTGTCGATGCTGCGGGTGTCCAACGCGCCACCCCAGAGGCAGCCATCCTGGCGGAGGATGCCGATGTAAAAACGAAGCGCGGATTTCGCCGCCTCGCTGTATCTGCGGTCCTTGGTCAACTGATGCGCATCCAGTAGCGGCGGGATGAACGAGGCGCCGATGCCACCGCGCTCGCAGCCTTTTCCCTCAAAGCGTCCATTGGGTTTTTGCAGCGTGAGGGCGGCGTCGCAGATGCCGAGGCCGATCTCGCGGTAAGCGGGGCGGTTGACGCCGCACTGGTTGGCCAACTGCGACGCCCGCAGGAAGGCCGTTGCACCGTCCGAGAGCGTATTCGCATCGGAGGCGATGCGCTGAAACCGAGCCAAGCCAGCGGAGTTTGTCGTGGCTGACCCGGCCTCCACGCGCGCGACCCAGGCGTCGAGACATGCCAGCCCCATGTCAAGCGAGGCTTGGTTCTTGGTCTGGAGATAATCCACCAACATGGCGTTGGCCAGTTCCCCGTTGCGCCCGCACCAGCCGATGGAAAAGCCTCCCGCCTTCGACCAGCCCCGTTTCGGGTTACACCTCAATGCCAAGTGGAACATGTTCGCCGATCCGTCCCACAGGGATTCTCTGGCGAAGCGCAAGCCCATCGTCCAGAGATCCCCGGCGCTGCGGCGCGCAAACGTCGGTTGGTAGAAACGACTCCAAGCCGCATCCAGCAAATAACGGTAGCCGGTTTTGGGACGATCCACCGGATGCAGCACCAGCCACGCCGTGGTTTTGAATTGCTCGCCGGGGGCCAATTCCAAGACGTTAGAACGCCCGGGGCTTAACTTAACTTCCCGACGCAACACGCGTTTGGGCAGTTCCTCTTCCGGGAAGATGAGCCGGTGAACGGTGTTCGATGTCGTCGGGATGAGCGAACACGAAAGGCCGACTATGGGATCGTTCACCTCCGCGAAGAGCGCCACGGTGTGATGATCCCCCTCTGAATAGGTGCCACCGGGGATGAGGGTGCGATGCGAGGCGAACGACCATGGCGTGCCGTCGCAATCGAAGCCATGGTACACGTTGCCCGTATCCCGAAGGTTGCCATTCCACGAAATGCCGGGGATGTAGGCGAAGCGGCTCGGATGCGCGGCCTGGAAATCCATGGTCATGCGCACGGGCTGCTTCGACTGGCCGGGCTTGAGCGAGAAGGTACGACGCCACCGGACCAGGTTGGTTCCTGCCGATTCCACCACATCCTCGCCGCGCACCGCGTCGCTTGTGAACGGCACGAACTCGCCGACCAGCGCCTCACGGTCATCCATCACGATGAACCGGTGTTCACGGACGGCAATCTGATAGCCCTGGAGCGACGGCCCTGGTGGTCCGTCCTTCGCTTCACCGGTCTCAGCCGCCACCACGGCCAGACAGGCTGTGGCGAGCAGTGCAGAACGGATGCAGGGTTTGATAGATATCATTTTCATAAGTGATGCATTCGATCAGTGGCGCGGCAGGGCAAACCATTCGGGCTCGGGGGCCAGTTCGGACAGGCGCATGCCGCCATAGACCGCGCCTGCGGTGGTCCAGGCGATGCCCATCGCGTGTTGGCTGCCGCGCCAGGTTTCCGGTCCTCCGGGTTTGTAGGTGCAGTTGGTATGATTGTAATGTTCGGATTGGCTGCCGATTTTCGGGCCGAACATCACTCCCGGACGCGAGAGGGTCTGCGTGCAGGCTTGATAGAGCACCCGGCCGATTTTCCGGTAGCGCTCGTCCTTGGCCACCTGCCCGAGTAAATAGAAATCCGGTGCCATGAAGTAGCCCCAGACATCGATTTCCTGATTCTGGGTGGAAATGGCCGTCCATCCGACGGTGTGGAGATGTTCGAACAGCAAACCGCTTTCCGGCTTCATGCCGACATCATGGAAATACATCCAGGTGAGCGTCCAGTCGGCGGCATCTTTTGCCATCTGGAGGAAGCGCGGTTCGCGGGTGGCCACGTAAACATCGGTGGCCGCGCGCATCATGCCCCAGCCCGCCTCCTTGTCCTCGCCCCCGGCATCGATGGTCGCACCCCATGGCGGCGTGGCCAATGTTTCGCCGAACTCACGCCAGTAGGCATCCATGGTCTCAGCGGCGGCCTTGCCCCACTTTGCCTCGCCGGTGAGGGTGGCGAGGCGTGAAAAGACCAGCACGCACTGGACTCCTGCCGCCGAGATCGTTCCGGCCGGAGGTTCGCCTTGGGCCGGCCAATCCATGCCGCCGCCCTCGGGCGTCCAGGCGCGCGGGAACAGGCCCTTGTGGCGCGGCGAACGGAGCAGGAAACCGCCGGCCTTCTTCAAACAGGCAAGCCATTGTTCGGCCTCGGGCAATTTCAAGCGGCGGCCCAGTTCCACCAAGCTCGCCAGATGTTCGAGGTTTTCGCCGTATTGCCGGCTGGAAATACCCTTGCTGCCTTTATAGAAGCTGGTGGAGCGCCAGTCCTTGATGCGCACATCGTAGTCGCCGTAATACAGGCCCTCCACCCCCGTGCCGGAGTTTTCGACAAAGAACCGGACCGAATCGAGCGCCTGGGTCCGGGCCTCCTGATCGCCGGTGCGGTCGGCGTGAGCCAGCATCCCGTAAGCTGTGCCAAGGCAGCCACCAACCCAGGCATACTTGAACTTGTAGCCCGCCGGGATTGCCTTGCCGGTATTCTCTCCCGCTTTCGGCACAAGGCGCCGGAATTGTTCCTTTTTGGCATATTCGGCAACCAACGACATGGCCTCGGGAAATGACATATGTGGAGTCTTGGTCGGTTGGAAAACGTCATAGGCCTTCCACAGCGTTTCCCGAAAGGCATAACCTGTCTTGATGCCGCTGCCGAGATCGACATAGAGCGTTTTCTTGAACTCCACCGGTCCCTGCACATTCAGATAGGCGTCATCGTAGGGATCGAATCGATTGCGACGACCATAGAGTTGGCTCTTCTTGCCGTTTGTTGCCACCGGGCCGGAGACGCTCAACAGATCGACATATCCTTTCCCGTATTCCAACCCCAAGCTCCACCAGTGATCTGAACCCTTGTTGCCTTGGGCAATCTTCGACGGCAGGGCGACAAGCGAGCCGTAGAGACGTGTGCCGTTCACGGACGACTCGATATTGACCATGGGGATCGGCAGACGGTGCTCCTCATACAATCCCAGCCCGCCCGGTTCCATTGAGATCTGCGTGCCAATGAGCGTCGAGCTGGGGTTGTTGTTGTAGAGGACTTGAGGCATGAGCAGCCGTTGGTCGGTTCCCAAGGGCAGACGAAGGCGGCTTTCCAGTGTGATTTTCGACTGGCTGCCAGGACCGGTGTGGGCGAACGAGCGGTCGATACGCACCATGCCATGCTCGACGGAGTAAACGTCGGAGAAGCTCCACGGCTGCCCGTCAATGTCGGCCGTCGCCGTGGCCCGCACCTGATTACGAGTAAGCGGCTCCACCTTCTGCACCTTAATGTGGCGCGGCTGGGCAAACCATGAGTCGCGCCAATCGGAATACACGCTCCAGACCTGGCCCGCGGGGAATGCGGCGGCGTGTTGCCAGGCGTTCAGCTCCTTCCGCTCGAAAACCACATCATACCCCGCCTGCGGGCTGCCGGTGAAATGGACGCGGGTATCCGTGCCGCCGGAGAACACGAGGCCGTCGGATGATGTTGTGAGAACGGGCGGTGTGTCATCGGCCCGAGTGGATGCGGAGCATGCCAGCAGCGCGGTGGCCACTCGGAGGATAGAGGTGATTTTCATTTTCATTACGTTCATGGTACTTTAACGAGGCTGAACGGATTGGCGTGCTGTTTCGGCGAGGTTGGTGGTGCCCGCAGGCAGAAGGCGCAGCAAGTAGGAGAACGATGAGGACACGGTTTTAACAACAAATTGGTCGAGCGGCCGGGGCCCGCAGGTATTGGAGCCGACGCCCAGGGTTTGAGCGGAGAGCGTGTGAACGGTGCTCACGCTTGGTGGCAAATCAATGCGATATTCAACCGGATACATCACCTCGTCCGTGTAGGGGATTGCCGAAACTTGGAGGTCGTTGTCCACCGCTTGCGACATTAAAGTGGGCAGTCCTCCACCGGACAGCGGCGCGGCTGCGCGGAGTTCTTGGTAACATAGTCCCATGACTGCGATTAGTAGGTAATATTTAATAAGTTTCATTTGAGTTACGTGGTGATGATGGAAGCGGCGTCGGGTTGGCCGACTGTGGTCTCGACCTGGATGTCCTTCCCCAGGGAGATGTTCGGATCGATCTTCAAGGAGACTTGGGTGGCAGCGTAAGGCTCCAAGGATGGCAGCGGAGAGGTGAAGGTGGCCGGTTCGATCCCTTTCCCGCTCAGTGACACCTTCAAGGTGCAGGCGGGTGACGTTTTGAGCCCGAAGTTTTCCACAGTGACGGTCAATGTGCCGGCGATTCCTATCAGCATGATGGGCAAAAGATATTGAAAACGGGTCATCGTTTTGAGGTCAACGTTTGGAGTGGGTGGGATCGGTTCGCCTGCGTCGCCGGGGCGGAAGGTTTTTGTTAGAGGATTCATCGGCTGGATTGAGCCGTCCGGGTTAAATTCCATGCGCACGAGGCAGGTCTCGCGCTTGTAGCCGCTGCCATTGGGAATGGCATGGCGATGATAGGCCACATACCAGCGGTCCGTGCCGGGCACATTGACGACGCTGTGATGTGCGGTGCCCAAGGAGGCTCCTTGTTTCTGGAGCACGATGAAATCCTTGTCCGGGATTTTAACTGGACCGAGGGGGCTGTCCGAGATTCCCCAGCCCACGCGATAGTCGGGGCTGCGGGCATCTCCGATGGACCACATGAAGTAATATTTCCCGGCGCGTTTGAAGACCACGATGCCTTCGCGGAAGTCCTTGAGCGGGATATCCACCGGATCGCCGTCGGTGGTGATCATGTCCGGCTTGAGGCGGACCGCCTGTGCGAAGCGTCCGTTGCCATAGAACAGATAGGCCTGGCCGTCGCTATCGATGAACGGATAGGGATCGATGGTGGCCACTCTCACCTTGCCGCCCCGTTGCAGCAGCGGTCGGTTGAGCGCATCCTTGAACGGGCCGGTCGGCTTGTCGGAAACCGCGACGCCGATTTTCATCTCCGCGCAGAAGTAGAAGAAGAATTTTCCGTCGCGCTCGATGCAGTCGGGGGCCCAGGCTTTGATTTTGCCCCAGGACAGATCCTTCGTGACATCGAGAATCATTCCTTCCTTTTTCCAGTCCACCAGGTTCTTCGATGACCAGACGGAAAAGTCGGTGGTCAACCAGTTCGGTTTGTCGGAAGTCGGATAGACATAGTAGGTGTCGCCGAAGACGCGGATGGCGGGATCAGCAGTGAAGCCGTCGAGAATCGGTTTTGGCGCGGTCGCCTCGGTGGATGCGGGCTTGGCAAATGCAGCCTGGAGGCGGTCGGATTCGGCGGCGCTCACGGGCAGGATCGAGCCATGGCGGAAGAGGAAGGGGAAACTGAAGTCCGGGCCCGGCTTGAATTCACCGCCATTCAGCGCCTGCCACTGGCGGCCATCTTTGCTCAATCCGAAATAGACCTGCTCGGTCATGGGGGATTTTTCACCCTTGAAGGTGACGAACAGATAACTGTTCTCGGCCGCAGATAAGGCGACGTTGGCGAGTAGGCCGATCAGGAGGCAGATAGACTTGATTTTGAGAGGTGGGATCATGGATATGTTATTCGCTGACGATCGAGTCATCATTGCTCCGGTGATTTCTTGTTTTCCGCCGCAGGCATCAGCGCGGGTTGCAGCGGGTCTTTCGATTCAATACGCATCTGCACGACCGAAACCTTCTGCCAATGTGGATCGTGGTCGGGATAGCACCAGACGGTCGCCTGGATGTTTCCGTTCGAGTCTTTGAAATACCCGTTATGGCCGCCGAAACGTAGCGCACAGTGACGCGGGCCGTAGGGGCCGAACAGAGTGGAGGAGACCGCCGCCATGCTGTCGTAGCTCTGCGTGCCTTCGGCGTGGACATTCCACTCAGCGGCGGTGAGATAATAGCGGCCCTGATGTTTGAACAGGCAGACGCCCTCGTAGCCGACGGAGGGAAAATTCTCCGCCGCGAGCTGGCGCGGCGGCGTGATGAGGCGGGTCATGTCCGGCGCGAGCTGCGCGATCTCGCCGCCGTGCTTGAGCAGATAGACCTTGCCGTCGTCATCCTCGAACAGGTTCGGATCGAAGCCGTCGGTCAAGGGATGCTCCGGCGACATTTCGCGCCACGGACCTTCCGGACGGTCTGCGCAAGCCAGGCCGATGCCGAAGCTGTGCTTCGGCGTCGTATGGTTGACCGAATAGACGAGCCAGAATTTCCCTTTCAGATAGTGCATCTCCGGCGCGAAGATGCCGCGGGCGGGACCTCGACCGCCAAAGGTTCCGAATTCCTTGTTCCAGGTGCCGTCGCGCTCGAAAGTCCACACCCAGCCGAGCGATTGCCAGTGGCGGAGGTCGGTGGATTTGAATACCTGAATGCCCGGGCTGCGGAGCCATGTGTCAGGGCCGGGTTTGAGGAAGGCATCATCGCCGGTCGTGCCTGTTAGATAATAGGTGCCATCCGGGCCGCGGCAGACCTGTGCATCACGGATTTGATCCGGCAATACCGGATCAGGAACACTCGCGACCGCTGGCGGATTGGACCACGGATTGGAGATCCACTCGATATCCAGCACAGGCTCCGCACCGTCCTTGTGTTGGAAGTGGATGGCATAAACGTTTCGGCCAATGGATTCAGGGCGGCGGCGGCCGCTGGGATAGTTTTGGAAATCGAGCGAGGCGTTTTTCACGGCGACGCGTTTAAGTCCATTGACATAGATCTCGATGGGGCCGCTGTGCCGAATGCGGAAGAAGGCGTTGTTGATGGACGCGGCGGTGAGATCCATATCCATGCGGATCCAGACTTGCGAAGCCCGCGCGTCCTTCAGCATGGCGCTCAGGTCTTGAAGGTTCTTCGCTGGACGCCAGCCGGAATCACCATGGTTCGGCCACGTCCAGAATGTGTCCTCGCCACCGTCGGGCTGCGTGAGCACATAGCGTATGGAGGGAGGCTGGCCTTGCTGTCCGGCCTTTGGCTCATAGCCGTCCTCGGCGAGAGTGAAGACGGTGTTCGGCCTGTCAGCGGCGCTGGCGATAGCTGGCGAGACAACCAGCAGCAACCAGACAACCATCCTGGTCGTCGTCGGGGCCAGGTGCTTAGGGAGATGAACTGGCGGGTTTTTCAAAGGATGCGGCATGATGTTCAAACTGCAAAGGGCGGGATTCATCCTGCTCATGATTTCGGCGTTTTCGCCGGTTTAGTCTGCTTGGCTTTCGGCGGGGGCGGAACATCGGCCGCCCGCCGGGTGACGGGCGGTAAACGGCTCTCCAACGGCATCGTTCCAATGAACCGTGGATTCCACGATGCTGGATGCCGGGGTTTCGCGTGACTCCACCTTGCCCTGCACCACCTGCTCGCCGCCGATCATGTGCCAGCGATCCAGCGTCTTTCCGTCGAAACCGATCTTGAACCAGCCGATGTAAATGCCGCGATGATGCGTGTACTCTCCGCCCGGGCCTTTGGTGATGAATTGCCGTCCCTCGGGGTCAAAGATATGCAGAAATGGTTTCAGTAGTGTCCCAAAGATTCGACAGCAATTTAGCATAACCCTTTGATATTGGTG
>CAYLUN010000013.1:0-98301 GCA_964386865.1 uncultured Lentisphaeraceae bacterium
ACGCATACCCGTAGTTGAGGCTCGCCAGCGAGGTGTCGATGCCAAGCAAGGCCGTACCCGTTGTGAACGTCGCGGAGTTGGCCAGATCGCGGATCGGCTCGGAACTCCACCCGACGACCCCGTCGGAGGCGGGCACCACGAGCGTTGCTCCCGAGTTGATCGTGACCTTGCCGGCGGCGTGCCCGGGCAGAGCCCCGGGATACTTGGCGTAGAGCACACCGCCGTTGACGGTGGAGGTGCCGGTATACGTATTGTTGCTGCCCGTCAGATAGACGGTGCCGCCGTTAATCTTGACGATCGAGCCGCTGTTCGTCATCGGCCCGCTGAACGACATGTTGTTACCATTGCTGTCGAGCGTGGCCGTGCCGTTCAGCGAAACCGGGCCGTTCCAGACGTTCTGGTTGGCGGCGCCTGAATAGTTGATGACCCTCGACAGGTCGTCTAGGATGAGGCTCCACGGAGTCGTGTTGGCGTAGTTGTTCAGCATGTAGTAAGCCAGCGTGGCGCCGGACCGGACACGCAAGGTATTCGCCTCGCTGCCGTTGAGCCGGGTGTCGGTCTCGATGTTAAACGAGCCCGCCGTCACGTCGATCGAGCCCGCCCCCGGGGTGACCGTGGTGCCGACCAGCACCACATCGCTGCCACCGACCTTGGTGAGCGTGTAGCCGTTCAGGTTCAGCGTCGGCGCGTTCTGGCGCAGGTCCCAGCGTGAGACGCCGCCGAAGGTTGCGTCGGCCGCCAGAGCGACCTTGCCAAACGCGTTGAAGTGCCGGTTGGGGCCGTTGTTGACGATCACGCCCTTGCCGTCCACGCCGCTGCCGCTGACCGTGAATTGTTCGGTGCCCAGGTTCAGCCCGTCTACTGGCAACGAGCTGCCGATGTCCAGCGTGGCGCCGGCTTCGACGACGGTTCCGCTTGCGGCGCTGCCGAACGCGGCGTTGTTCTGCGCCACAACAATTCCTTGCTTGATTGTCGTCAGACCGGCATAGCTGTTCGCGCCGGCAAGCGTTAACTTGCCGGACCCCTCTTTGACCAACGCGCCCGCGCCGCTAATGGCCGAGGAGAGCGTCTGGGTCAGGCTGCCGCCGAGGGCCAGCGTGCCGGCGTTGATGGTGGTCGTTCCCGTGTGCCCGAGCGGGCCGGTCAGCAGGGCCTTGCCGGCTCCGGCTTTGAGCAGCGACGAGGCCGAGGTGTTGTTGGTGACGCCGGCGTTGACGGTCAGCGTCGAGGTGGCGTCGTTATTCGCGAGCATGAGCGTGCCGCCCGCATTGAGTGGCATCACGCTGCCGTCGCCCTGGGCCTCGCCGACGGTGAGCGAGCCTTGTCCGGAGGTGAGGCCGAGCTGCGCAGTCTTGAGCGTCTTGCCGGCCGTGGCGATCGTGGCGTTGATGGGGTTGTCCTGCTGCACGAGGAAGATGCTGTTCTCGGTCGCGCCTTCGAGCGTGATCGAGCCGCTGTCACCGGCGGTGGTGATATGCGCCTCCTGCGCGGCGTTGTTCGGGATGACCGAGTCGGGGCCGCGCGCGGCGATGTTTGTGACGGCGACCGAGAGCGCGTAGATGCCGGCGGCGGCGTTGTAGGCCGCGTAGCTGGTGCCGTTGACCGTGGCCCAGGCGCCCAGCGGGCCTTCCGCGAGGCCGGTGATGTAGACGCGGTTGCGGTCGTTAACGCCGATATCGGTGCCGACGAAGTTCAGCGTGCCGGCCGTGGTGCCGAGGCTGGCGAAGGTGACCGCCGCCGTCTGGCCGGAACCGGCCTGCGAGACGTTGATGGTGCTGGCGCCAGGGCCGACATTGAGCGTGCCGGCCGACTCGCTGAAATTCGCGGCGCCGGCGTCGTTCGCAAAGGTCAGCGTCGCGCCGTTGAGGGTGAGGGGCATGGCGTCGCGCAGGCGGTCGGCGCTATTGGCGGCCGCGGTGTTGTCCAGCTTCAGCTCCGTGCCCGCGGCGAGCGTGAGGCTGCTGGAGCCCGAGAGCGCGCCGCTCGCGCCGGCGAGGATGACCTTGCCGCCGTTGATGGCGGTCGAGCCGGTATAGGGGTTCGCGGCGGAGAGCGTCCAGGTGCCGCTGCCCTCTTTCTTCAGGTTGATCACTCCGGCGTCGTTACGGATCGCGCCCGCAAACTCGCCGGTACCGGCGGTGGAGCCTTGGAGGGTCAGGGTCTTGGTTCCGCCATTGACGCTGATCGGGGTGGTGAACTTCAGGCTGCCGCTGCCGGCCTGCTCGACGGTGCCGTCCTGACGCAGCTCGATGATGCGGTCCGTGGTGCAGTCCGGGCCGGTGAAGAGCAGGCGCGAGCCGGCGCCGTTGTGAATAAAGCGTTGCCCTGCACCCAGATTGCCATTCACTCCCTGGTTGTTGATGTTGGTGCAGCTGATGGTACCAGGCTGGTTCATGATGACCTGGCCGGCGAAGTTGTTGTCGCCGAGCAGGGCGATGGTGCCGCGGTAGGTTCCGTGCCAGTACTCGAAGCCGGAGCCGGCGGCGCCGTTGACCCGGGCGTTAATGGTCAGCGTCCTGCCGGTTTCCGCGCCGTTGTCGGCGTAGTTCTCGCCGCCGCCCGTGCTGAGCACAATGCCGCCGGGGCCGTTGATGGTGCAGTTCTGGGCGGCCATGAGGGCGCCGGCACCGGCGGCGTTGAACGTGGTGGTGCTGCCAGCCGCGAGGTTGATCACCGCGCCTGCGCCGTTGATCTGGAGCTGGTTAATCTGGTTGTCGCTGCCGGAGAGGGTCAGTGTGCCCGTCTTGTTGAGGTTGACGTTGATGTTGCCGGCGCCACGATGCAGGTTGCCGGCGATGGCCATGTTACCGCTGCCGTTTATGTTCAGCGTTTTGTTGCCGCCTGTTCCCAGAACATTATTGAGCGTCAGGGTCTGGGCGCTGTCGTTGAGTAACGTGTAGCCGGCGTCACCGGAAAGCCCCAGCTGCACGGCCGCGTTAAACGTTTGGCCGGCGGCTACGCTGCTGTTCATGCGGTACGTGCCGTTGTTGCCCATAACGAGCGTCTGGCCGTTGGCCGCACCTGCGCCGAGGGTGTAGGCCGCGGCGCTGGCGGTGTCGAACGTGACGTTCAGGAGGCTAGACAGCCCCGCAAGGTCAATCGTGGTGTTGCTGTTACCCGTCCCGTCGAAGGTGGCCGTGTCGCCGCCGGCGGGATAGGGTGACGCGCTCCAGTTGGCGCTGTTGGTCCACAGGGCATCCGCTGAACCGTTCCATGAGCCGTTTGCGGCTTGCGCTACGGTCGCGCAGCTGAGCAAAACGACCACGGCAAGGATTGACTTTTTGAACCACGCATTTGTGATTTTCATTCCACCCTCTCGTTGTTAAAGCACGACACCATCAATCGTAACCTGCACATACAACTTAGAGTATGTTATTAGAATGGCGTTTTAAGGTCAATACGCAGATTATCAATTCTCGTTAATCGGGTGCGATTTTACTTCGTTGCATCGCACCCAGAAGTCAGAATTCAGGAGTCAGAATTCAGAATTGCTTCGCAACGACTTACATACGAAAGCGCCGCCCAAAAAGGTGTCTCCCAAAGAGGAGACAGGAAGAATCTCGCGCGAATCGGACATAACTCGTTGGCATCCAACTCCTGAATTCTGGCTTCTGGCTTCTGAATTCTGTGCGATTGCAATAGTTTGCAATCGCACCCTCGTTAATCGGTTGGTGGCCAGGGGGTACGAGGTGAGTGCGTTTCGTGTGCGGAGCGCCTGGGAGGGCGGGCGCCCTCGCCCGCCTGGCGCAAGTCCGCGCAAGACTGGCGCGCAGCCAAACGTGGAACAACCGCTTACATGGGGCCGCGCTTGTGAGACGGGCACGGAGACGTGCGGATCGCTTGAATTTCAAGCGGACCAAAAGTTCAGTTGGCAACGGGGCCGCATTCTGGTAGGAATAATAAACAGCTTTAACGGACGTGTGGACTGGAGGAAGGGACATGCGAAAAGGAATGAGCGACGTGAAGGATCAAGCGCCGGAGTCTTTCGGGTATCGGGCGACTCAGGGTGGGCGCAGAACAGCGGCAGCCTGCGTGGCGGCGGTTCTCTGTGCCGGCGCGCTCGTCGCGGGCGGCGTCTCCGTGCCGGCCGGCCCCAACAGCTGGGCGTTCGACGCGTCCGGGGTCTGCGTACCCTCGCGGATCACCTCAAACGAGGGAATCAAGAACTGGTCGGCTCCGGAGCTGCGGATCCGCACCTATTTCTGGGTCGGCGCCACGGGCTCGCTGGAACTGCGCCTGAACGCCTCGGTCTCCTCCGGCGTCTCCCGCCTCCGGTGCTCGCTGGGCAACGAGGTGAGGGAGGTGACTCTGACCAACACGGTGCCGGGCGCCGTCGCGGCGGGCTCCTTTACCGTGGCGAAGCCGGGCTATCACTACGTGGCCATGCAGGGGCTGTCGAAGTCGGCCGCCACCTTCGCGGAGATCACCGGCCTGGAGCTGTCCGGCGCCGCCTGTGCCGGCGAGACCCACTTCATCAAAGACGACGTCTATTTCGGCCGCCGCGGCCCCTCCGTGCATCTCGGCTACCGCCTGCCCAAGGAGGCTCGCGAGATCTGCTGGTATTACAACGAGGTGAGCGTCCCCGCCGGCCAGGACGCCCTCGGCACCTACTGCATGGCCAACGGGTTCGGCGAAGGCTACTGCGGCATGCAGGTCAATTCGCCTACCGAGCGGCGCATCCTCTTCTCGGTGTGGAGCCCGTTTCACACGGATAACCCGAAGGCGATTCCCGAGGCCGAGCGCGTCGTCCTGCTGCGGAAGGGCAAGGCGGTCCACGCCCAAGCCTTCGGCGGGGAGGGCTCCGGCGGGCAGAGTTACCTCGTTTATCCCTGGAAAGCCGGAACCGTATACCGCTTCCTGCTGCACGGGGAGCCGGCCGGCGACGGCACCACCGTCTACACCGCCTATTTCTATCCACCGGAGGAGGGGCGGTGGCTGCTGCTGGCCAGCTTCAAGCGGCCCAAGACCAACACCTACCTGACGCATTGGCACTCGTTCCTCGAGAACTTCTCCCCCGACGCGGGGGCTGTGACGCGGGAGGGAAACTTCGCCAACCAGTGGGCCTGCGACAAAGCGGGCCGCTGGTTCGAGGCGACAGAGGCGGGCTTCACCGCCGACGCCACCGCCCACAAGGGCGCGCGCCTGGACTACACCGGCGGCACGACGGCCGACGGCCGCTTCTTCCTGCGCAACTGCGGCTTCTTCAGCGACCGCCGCGCCCCTGGCACGTCCGTCACCCGCCCGCCCTCGGGCCGGCCCGCGCCCGCCATCGATTTCGCCGCGCTACCGGCGGAGTGACATACACAGGCGAAAGCGGCTTGGCCCTGGCCGCTGTGTCTCATCCATAACTTCAAGTTCCTGTCCGCAGATTACGCAGATGTTGATTCACTCTGCGCTCATCTGCGCAATCTGCGGATGAAGTTACCTCGGGCGTTCATGCCCGCTCCGCTAGCTGCGGACTTGCCGCCAGTGCCTAGGTTGTGTTTCTTGCTGTCCTCCATTCTCACACCTCCGGAGGTGTGAGAATATAAGATGCGAATTTCTTGGGAAGGCTGCGCCTCGCCGAAGTCGCCGGTTTACACGAGGGGGGTGAAGACGGTAATATGAACGCGTCGTGGGTGTTGAGTGAGGCGGTGTTACTCGGGGGTGTGAATGAGCGTGTCGGCCCGGTGGGCAAAGTGGACTTTCTGGCAGCGGGCAAGGCTCGCCGCAGGCGTGATGTGTATTTGCGGCTCTTCGGCCGTCGCCGAAAGCGCGCCGTTTAAGCCCGTGCGCACATCGGTCATCAAGGGCGGCGAGAAGGCGCAGACGGTGGCGGCGGACATCACGGGGGTCAAGGATCTCTACCTCGTGGCGACTATCGGCGGCGACACGTACAATAGCGATCAGGCCATCTGGGCTGAGCCGAAACTGTTCGACAAGGACGGACGCGCCGTGGATCTGACCACGCTCAAGCCCGCCGAAACCGCCGTGGGCTGGGGTACGTTCCAGATCAACAAGGCGCATAGCGGCGGCCCGCTGAGCATCGGTGGCGTCACCGTCGCCAAAGGCTTCTACGCGCATGCGCCGTCATCCATTCACTTCGCGATCGACGGGCGCTACACGCGGTTCGAAGCGCAGGTCGGCATCGCGACCGCCTCGGGCCAGAAGGGCAGCGCCGAGTTCGAGGTCGCCGCTGTCGCCCCAAAAATCACGGTTCCGAAAGAGCCGGCGCCCGTCGCGCCGCTCAAAGCCTCACCCGCGGCCCAGGCCCCTCACCAGCTCAACGCCGCCGCCGCGCAGAAGCTGCTCGCGCAGGGCGTCAAGAAGCTCCTCTTCGTGCGACGCTTCACGCTCACGAACAGCCACGTCTACACCGAGCACATCGACTCCCGTTGGACGCCCGGAGGCGGACTCTGCGTGCTGGATCTCGAGACCGGCGCGGTCGCGGAACTCGCGACCGAACTCGCCGGCGGCGTGATCAACCGCTTCGACCTCTCCTTCGACGCCAAGACCGTGCTCTTCGACTACAAGAAGTCCGCCAAGGAAGGCTACCGCATCTACGAGATCGGCCTCGACGGCAAAGGCCTGCGGCAGCTGACCTTTGCGGAGCCCGACGACGAGGTGCTCATGAAGCTCTACGGCTACGGCACGAACGACATGCAGCCCTGCTACCTGCCGGACGGCAGCATCGTCTTCACCTCGACCCGCTGCCGCACCAGCACGCTCTGCAACGCGGGCGACGTCTACACCACGACCGTGCTGCACCGCATGAACGCGAACGGCACGAACATCCGGCGGCTCAGCAACAACAGCGTCAGCGAGTTCTCGCCCGCCGTGCTGCCCGACGGCCGCGTGCTCTACATGCGCTGGGAGTACAACCGCAAAGGCGCGGGCGCGGTCAAGTGCCTCTGGGCCATGCGCCCCGACGGCTCCGCCTCCTCGGAGGTCTACGGCAACCTAATCGTGGATCCGGAAACCATGCTCTACGGCCGGCCGGTGCCCGGCGCGGACGACAAGATCCTCTTCCTCGGCTGCTCGCACTGGGGGCCCAACAACGGCGTGGGCACCGTGATCCTGCTCGACACCAAGCGCGACACCGCCAGCCGCGACGCCATGACCCTCATCACCCGCGACGTGGACGCCCAGACGCATGGCGGCTACACCTTCCTCGTCGACGGCAAGTGGGTCAACGACAAAACAGGCGAGCTGGGCCCGCTCTATAAAGACCCCTATCCGCTTTCCGCCACGCTCTACCTCGCCACGCAGAAGCCCAAGGGCCTCCCGTGGGGCGACCCGAAGGGCTACGCGCTCTGCGTGCTCGACGAGCAGGGCGCCGTAACCCCGCTTTACCGCGACGAGGAGATCTCCTGCTGGCACCCCTATCCGGTGCGCGCCCGCACCGTGCCGCCGCAGCCCACCCTCGCGGCCAACCCCTCGCTCGCCTCCCGCAGGCTCGCGCAGTGCATTGTCGCCGACGTCTACACGGGCCTCACCGGCGTGCCGCGCGGCACGGTGAAGTACATTCGCGTCCTCGAGCAGACGCCGCGCCCGTGGACCGCCCGCAACCGCTGGCCGGGCGACCGCCAGTCCCTTGCGCACTCGTCGCTCGGCCCCTACATCCTCGGCCTGCAGACCCAGCACGGCATCGTGCCGGTCGAGGCCGACGGCTCCGCGAACTTCCTCGTGCCAGCCGACCGCAACATCTACTTCCAAGCCCTCGACGAGAACTTCCTGGCGATCCAGACCGAGCGCACCTACGTCAACTACCAGCCCGGCGAGGCCCGCAGCTGCGTCGGCTGCCACGAGCGGGCGCGCACCGGCTCCGTGACCCAGAACATGCCCGTTTCGCTGGCTCTCAAGCGCCCGCCCTCCGTGCCGGCCGCGCAGCCCGGCGAGCCGACCGCCGGCCGCGTGATCGACTACGCGCGGCAAGTTCAGCCCATCTGGAACGCGCGCTGCGTGCGCTGCCACGACGGCACCGACAAGGCCGCGGGCGGCCTCAAGCTGACCGGCGAACTCACCGACCTGCACAGCGTCTCCTACGAGAGCCTGCTCAACTTCGGCGTCGGCAAGTCCAAGAGCCGCCTGCCGCTCGTCGGGCAGCAGGTCGACGAGAACGACGTGCGCGTCTTTGTCGAATACACGCCTCCCTATTTCTTCGGCGCGCATAGCAGCCTGCTGGCGGCCGTGTTTGGCACCTTCGAGCCGCACTACGACTCGCTCGGCGCGAACGCCGCCGCGCTGACCGCACGCACGAAGGCGCTGCGCGAGAAGCACCGAGACGTGAGGCTCTCGCCCGCCGAATACCTCTGCCTCGCGAACTGGCTGGACTGCAGCTGCCAGTACTACCCCTCGTACTGGGGCCAGAAGAACCTGAAGCATAAGGAGTCGCCCTACTTCCGGCCCGCCGTCACCTTCGAGGAGGCGATCGGCCCTCAGTGGCCCGCCAGTTTGCGCGGCCTCTATGAGCCCGCCGCTCAGGCGGCCGCACAAGTCACTCTCGCGCGTTAGGAACGTATGAAGCGGCACCTGCTTATCGGCCTCGGCGTGTTGTTCGGCCTGCGCGTGGCGGGCGCGGCCGACCCCGCGCCGGCCACGAACCGCGAAACGCGCGTCCTCTCCGGGTGGCGCGTCCACGTCCACGCCGCGTGCCTCGCCACCAACGCCGCCGACACGGCTCGCGCGCTTGAGCTGCTCGGCGCGCAGCTCGCGGAAATCGTCCAAAAGGTGCCGCCGCCCGCGTTGGCCGAACTGCAGAAGGTGGGCCTGTGGATCTCGCCCGAATACGCCGGCATCCCGCCCAAGGCCGAGTACCACCCCAACGTGAACTGGCTGCGCGAGCACGGCCGCGACCCGGCCATGGCCCGTGGCGTCGAGTTCACCAACGTCCGCATCTTCGAGGCCGAGACCCGGCGCATGCCCAACTTCGCGCTGCACGAGCTGGCGCACGCGTACCACGACCGCGCGCTCCCGCAGGGCCACGGCAACGCGGAGATCAAGGCGGCCTACGCGCGCGCCAAGGCCGGCGGCACCTACGACAAGGTCAGGCGCCGCGACGCCGCAGGCCGCGAGCACCTCGACCGCGCCTACGCCCTGGCCAACCCGCAGGAGTACTTCGCTGAGACCACCGAAGCCTTCTTCAGCCGCAACGACTTCTTCCCCTTCACCCGCGACGAGCTTCGGCAGCACGACCCGGAGATGGCCGAACTTCTGGCGCAACTCTGGGGCACTCTTCGCCCTTAGCGCGCGACTCGTTTGGCGGGCGAGCGCGCCCGCCCTCCCAGTCGCTCCGCACACGAAACGCACTCAACTCGCAACCCGAACCGATTGCTCGGCTGATGCGGTTTCCCCTTGTTACAGGCGCGGGGCAACGGGTAACATGATGTCAGAAATGTGAACGGCCAAACGCGGTACTCAATTGGAACCCTTATGATGAAGACTCTGAGACTCGGATGTGTCCTGTGCGCGTCGGTGGGCGTGGCGGGAGGAGCGGAGACCGGCGACCAGGCGCTGGAGCGCTTCTACCGCGCCTATCTGGAGGCCGACTGCGCCCGGCGCCCGGTGCAGGCGACGCGGCTGGGCGACCACCGCTTCGACAGCCGGATCGACGACCTCTCGCCCGCCGCCCGCGCCGCGCGGCTGGCGCAGGTGCGGCAGGCGCTCGACGCGCTGCCCCGTGCCGTGGACTATGCGAAGCTGTCGCGGTCCGCGCAGATCGACTACGAGGTCCTGCGCGACAGCCTCGCGCTGGACGCGTGGCAGCAGGAGAACGTGCGGCGCTTCGAGGAGGATCCGCGCGTCTACGGCGACTACACCACGGAGTGCGTCTTCCTGCTCTTTGTGCAGTCCTCGCTGCCCCGCGCCACGAACGTCGCGAACGCCGTCGCCCGCATGAGCGAGCTGCCGCGCGTGCTGGCCGACGCGCGGGCGAACCTGCGCAACCCGCCGCGCGTCGTCGCCGAAACCGCGGTGAAGCAGAACCTCGGCGCGATCGCCTTCTACGAGCGGGAGGTGTTCGAGCTGGCCGGCCAGGACGCTGTCACGGAGGAGCTGAAGTCCGCCGCCGCGCGCGCGGCGGACGCGCTGCGCCAGCACCAGCAGTTCCTTGAGCAAGACCTTTTGCCGCGCGCCACGGGCGAGTGGCGCATCGGCCCGACGAAGTTCGCCGAGAAGTTCGCGCGCGAGCTGGACGCCGGCCTCACCGCCGACGAGTGCCTGGCCGAGGCCGAGGCGGAGTTTCAGCGCGTCACCCGCGACATGTACGTGCTCGCCCGGCAGCTGTGGGGCTCGCTCGCCCCGGCGCGGCCGCTGCCGCCCGACGACGCCGAGGGGCGGCGCGCGACGATCCGGCTCGCGCTGGCCGAGGTCGGCCGCGACCACGCCGAGCCGCAGGCGCTGGTTCCCGAGGCGCAGGCCACGGTCGCCAAGATCAAGCGCTTCATCGCGGACCGGCGGCTCCTGACGCTGCCCGAGCCGGACCGCTGCCAGATCCGCGAGATGCAGGAGTTCCTGCGCGGCAACTACGTGGCGGACCTGCGCTGCGCCCCGCCGCTGGATCCCGAAATGCCGAGCCTCTACAGCATCAGCCCCCCGCCCAAGGAGTGGCCGCCGGAGCGCGTCGCAAGCTTCGTGGAGGAGTACAACCGGCGGGCCCTCCAGATCCTCACGATCCACGAGGCCTACCCCGGCCACTACGTCCAGCTCGACTACGCCAACCGCAACCCGTCGCTCGTCCGCCGCGTGATCGGCTCGGACGTGTTCGCCGAAGGCTGGGCGGTCTACTGCGAACAGATGATGCTGGACCAGGGCTACGGCGAAGGCGACCCGGCGCTGCGCCTCGCGGGCCTCAAGTTCTACCTCCGCGCAGTGGCCAACGCCATCCTCGACCACAAGATGCACTGCAGCGCGATGAGCGATGACGAGGCGCTGCGCTTCCTGACCGAGGAGGCGTTTCAAGGCGAGGGGGAGGCGCGGCTCAAAGTCGTCCGCGCCAAGCAGAGCTCGGTCCAGCTTTCCAGCTACTTCGTGGGCCGCACGGCCTTCTCGCGGCTGCGCCGCGACGTGCAGCGCGAGCGGGGCGCGTCGTTCGACCTCAACCGCTTCCACCAGACTCTGCTCGAGGCGGGCCCGGTGCCGGTCAAGTATCTGCGGGAGATCGCGAAGTGAACCTTGAGGCGATCCAGCGCGAGCTGCGCAGCACCGGCCTCGACGGCTGGCTGTTCTTCGACCACCACGGCCACGACCCGCTCGCCTACCGCGTGCTCGGCATGAATCCGAACGCCCACGTCACGCGGCGCTGGTACTACTTCGTCCCGGCCCAAGGCGAGCCGCGCGGGCTCGTGCACCGCGTGGAGCCGCACCGGCTCGACGCCCTGCCGGGCGCGAAGCTCCCCTACTCGCGCTGGCAGGAGCTGGACGAGGGGCTGCGGCAGCTGCTGCAAGGCGCGCGCACAATCGCCATGCAGTATTCGCCGCAGTGCGCCGTGCCCTACGTGGCCAACGTCGATGCGGGCACGGTCGAGTCGGTTCGCGCGCTCGGCGTGGAGGTGGTCAGCTCGGCCAACCTGATCCAGGTCTTCGAGGCCCGGTGGACGCCCGCGCAGCTGGAGATGCACCTGGAGGCGGGGCGACGCGTGGACCGCATCCGCGCCGAGGCCTTTGACTTCATCCGGCTGGCGACGCGCGGCGACCAGCCGCTCGACGAGTACGGCGTGCAGCAGTTCGTGATGCGGCGCTTCGCGGAGAACGGACTGGTGACCGACGCGCCGCCGATCGTGGGCGCCAACGCCAACGCGGCGGATTCGCATTACTCGCCCCCGGCCGCCGGCAGCGCGCCGGTGCGGCGCGGCGACCTGGTGCTGCTCGATCTCTGGGCCAAGCTGGACGCGCCGGACGCCGTCTTCTACGACATCACGTGGATGGCGTTCTGCGGCGACGCCGTGCCCGCGCGCATGCGGGAGGTGTTCGCCGTCGCCATGGGCGCGCGCGACGCCGCGCTCCGGCTCGTGCAGGAGGCGGCCGCAGCGGGCCGCACGTTGCGCGGCTTCGAGGTGGACGACGCGGCGCGCGGCCACATCGAGGCGTGCGGCCTGGGCGCGTGCGTGCGCCACCGCACCGGCCACAACATCGGGCGCGACGTCCACGGCGCGGGCGCGAACATGGACAACTTCGAGACGCACGACGAGCGGCCCGTGATCCCCTGGACCTGCTTCTCCATCGAGCCCGCGCTCTACCTGCCCGAGTTCGGCGTGCGCACCGAGATCAACCTCTTCGTGGGCGAGCGCGAGGCGCGGGTCACGGGAGAGATCCAGACCGAGTTCGAGCGGCTGTTCTGAGAAAAGCGGCTGTAGGCTATAGGCTATAGGCTATAGGCTGTAGGGGTGGAAGGGGAGAAGCAACCCTCCACGCGCGGTTGTTCGTTCCGGCTTCGCCTCGCGCCGCAGACAATCTCGCGCTCGGAGATCGCGGATGATCATTTGGGCAGCAGGGAGTAGCGCAGGTCGTCGAGGTTGTCGCCCTCTGCCGGCAGCACTGCGCAGGCGAACTGCCGCTGCCACTGCAGGTGGTCGTTACGGACCAGCAGGCGGTTCCAGCCCTGCTTGAGCGCGGCCGGCCCGACCGCCTTGTTCTTGCCGCTGCGGTTCAGGTCGGCGGTCATGACCCGCTCGCCGTTGATCCAGACCACGAAGCCGTGCGTGGCCGAGAAGGTCCGGTGCGAGAGCTGGAGCTGAACCGGACGCGCCTTCGCGCTGTAGATCCAGCGCACGGCGTACAGCACGTCGTTCGGACTGCCGAAGCACAGGCTGTAGGGCACCACCGAGTTGGGGTCATCGCCGGCCGTGTAATCGACGCACGGCGTGTTCGCCTGCCACGTGTACTGCTTCTTGCCATCCGTAAACGGCTCGAGGACATGCTTGCCGGCCACCAGCTCGGCCTCCATGAACGGGACGCTGTTGGTCGGCTGATAGACTTGTCGAGGCTCCCACGCGCCGCCGTTGTCAGGGCCGCAGACGACGCGCCACGGCGCGGGGATCTGCACGGTCTGGCGGACGCTCTCCTCGCCGACCTTGGCGACGACGGTCACCGGCGTCTGCAAGCGCTCGGGCACGCCGCGGATCGTAAAGGTCGCCTCGACTTTCGCCATGGGCGACTCGGCCGCGCTCCACCCCTCCGGCAGTTCCAGCGAAAAGGTCGGGGTGCGCGGCGACGTGGCCTCGGTGCCGTCGTTCCAGAAGCAATCGATGCGGTACGTCTGCTCCGCGCGGTCGGCGGGGCCGCCCGGCTGCGGCTTGAACCAGGTAGTGACCGTCGGCTTGGCGGGCCGCAGCCGCGCGACCTCCGCGTCGATGCGCGCCTCGAAGGCCGCGATCAGCGTGTCGTCCTGCAAGGCCGCGACCATGCCGCGGATGATCGCCGCGTGCCCGAGCGGCTGCGAAGGGTGTACCGTGTCCGGCACCACGTGGTAGTCCTGCCTCACCTTGCGGCAGCGTGCCACCACGTCGAAGACCGACGCGGCGGTCGCGGCGGTGCGGCACTTTTCTTCTTGGGCGAGTTCGCGAGCGAGCTGCGCGAGCCGGTCGCGCACGCGGTTCTTCGGAGCGAGCGGATCCTCGGTGAGCGGCGTGATCTCGCACAGGACGATCTCGCGCGGCGTGACGCGCGCGCGGATCGCAGCGACCAGCTCGCGGAGTTTCGCCTTCCACGTCTGCAGCACCGCCTCGTCGTCCAGCATCGTCGGCTTCAGAATATCGTTCATGCCCAGCAGGATGAAGACGACGTCGCCGTGCTTGGCAAAGGCGGCCTGAACATCGAAGCCGCCCGTGTTGGCCGGCACGGACTGCGTGCGGCTCTTGACCTCCAGATTGTCCTTCCAGTCGAAGAGCGTGTTACCGGAGAAGCCGAGGCCGATGACCTCGTTGTTGTACGCGGGATAGACCGTGCGTAGGACATTGGTGAACTGGTGGTAGTAGCCCTGCGCGCCCCCCACCGCCTGCGCCGTGATGCTGTCTCCCACGAAGATGATCCGGTCGTTCGGCCTGAGCAGCGACTCCGCCCACGCCGACGCCGCCAACAGCCCGACCACAGCCATCAAACACACTTTCATTCGATCTCCCCCCTATTGCCGGCGCCCCCGTGGCGTTCGGTTCGGTTTAGAATGTCTGTCCCGAATGGCGCTAAGATACGCGCATTCTTCCGTTCTGTTGGCGGCTCAGCACAGCTTCGCCCTCCATTATCAACGCAAATCCGCAGGGTGGGGGGCGAGGCTGTGCCGAGCCATCCCTTATCTTAGCGCCATTCATGTCTGTCCCTTCGCTCACCTTCTTTAGGTGGCCTTCTCACGGTAACCGGTCTTCGTGCCTCTTCAGGATATCCCGCGCGATATCGGCCGCGGCGACTGCGTGGCCGATTTTTGCGGCGCTCCGGCCCATGCGGGCCAGGCGGCCCTTGTCCGCGAGCAGGCTCTTGATCTTGTGCCCGGCGTCCTCGATGTCGAAGAGGCGCGCGGCCGCGCCCGCCTCCAGCAGGTACTCGCAGTTGCGCTGCTCCTGCCCGGGGATGGGGTCGACGATGAGCATCGGCTTGCCTTTGGCCAGAACCTCGGAGGTGGTCAGCCCGCCGGGCTTGCTGACGATCAGGTCGGCGGCGTCCATCAGCTCGTGCATGTTGTTCACGAAGCCGAACACCGTGACCGGCGTGGAGTTGCCCCGTGCCGCCTCCTCGGCGCTTGCTTTCAGCGCCTGATTCGAGCCTGCGACCACGAGCAGCCGACAGCTCACGCCTGCTGCGCCGACCGCCTGGATCAGCTCTGCGGCGGGCCCGACGCCAAAGCCGCCGCTGAGGATGAGCACGACGGGGCGGCCGTCGTCGATCGACAGCCGCCTGCGCGCCTCCTCGCGGGTCAGCCCGCTGGCAAAAACCGGATCGATGGGGATTCCCTTCACCGCCACCTGCTCCGGCGGCTGGCCGCGCCTCAGAATCTGCCGCCGGGCCTCTTCCGTCGCGACGTAATAGCACGCCACGTTTTCCGCGATCCAGAGCGCATGCACCGCGAAATCAGTCACCGTGCAGAAGAGCGAGGCGTCGGTCTTCCCCTTGCGGATGAGGGACGAGATGATCTCCAGCGGCATGAAGTGCGTGCAGACGACGACGTCCGGCTCGAACTCGCGGTAGAACTGCGCGAACTCGATCGTGTTGGTCCGGTAGACGAAGGACCGCAGCTTCTTTCGCAGGGGGTCCGGCGCCTTTCTGTCCAGCCGCGCGTACATGTAGCCCCAGAGTTCGGGCGCCTTTTTGATCACGTCGAGATACGTCTCGCCGTACGTCTTCTTAAAGATCGCCGGCGTGAAGTCGAGGATGTCGCAGATCTTGATTTCCGCCTCAGGGCAGACCGCGAGGAAGCCTTTTTCCAGCGCCTGAGCGGCGCGCTTGTGGCCGGCCCCGGCCGACGCGTGCAGGATCAAAATCTTCACTCTCGCCTCCTCTTGGACAGCGGAACCAACCGAGCGCAGGCACCGCCGTCTCTCGTCGCCCATTCAAATTAGCACCCGAGGAACGCGAGCGCCAGCGCAAACAACGCGTGGTGCGCCACAGAACCATCCGACCCGCGGTGCAGCAAGGCGTTGGTTGCCGGTCCATTCAGCGGAATCCCAAATCGGGAGTTGACCCTTTCCATCCCCCCTCGCATTATGGCTTCTAGACATGGAAGATGGGTTTTCTGACTTACCCTTTAGGAGGCGAGGGGTTCTTTCCCTCTTGTTGCAGGCGAGGCCGCTTATTTTTGCAGCAACACGCCCGCGTAACCGCAGGGAATCACCACCTTGCCGGCGTGGAAATCGGCGATATCCGGATTGCCGGAGAATGTCCAGGCGTTCAGCAACTGGGGACGCTCGGCGTCCGTGAAATCGTAAAGCGCGGCGCGGCGGCTGATTCGGCTGGTGAAGACCACCCGCTTACCATCCGAACGCGGAATGCCGTTGATCTTGCCACTCCCTCCGTCGCCCGGGAACGCCGCCGGCAGGTTGAAGTATTTCCATGTGCTCCCGTCCGCCGGATCGCCTTCGCCGGGCCGGAGAAAAACGTAGCTGCCGTTCCCGCTTGCGATGGACAGTCCGTCGCGGAAGGTGCAGATGCCATTCGCAAGATTCAGCCGGTTCACCGCCGTCTCAGCGGTCTGCCGCGGCACGGGAAGGGCGGCGAGGTCAAACCACTTGAGCGAGGTGTGGGCGTTGTTAAACGCGAAATGACGTCCGTCGGGCGACCCGTTCGCGAGGTACTTATCCCAACCCGGACATGATCCGCTGTGGAACGCGTGCTTGAATTCCGGCAACGCACGGACGTCATAAAGCTCGAACCCGCAGCGGTCGGAGCAGAACAGCCAGCCCGGCACGGCCGGCTGGACGTAGAGCGCCAGGTTCTTGCCAGCGGAGATTTTCGGCAGCCGCGCGACCTCCTTGAAGGGCGCCGCGCCGTCCAGCTCGTACACGCCGAAGCCGTCATGACCTTCGGCCGTGTAAAGACGGCTTCCTTCAACCTTCACATCAAACACCTTGTCGTGTCCCGGCAGTTTGGCGAGTTCCTTGAGCCCGCCGTTGTCCGGCAGAATTTGCAAGGCGTAAAGCCCCGCGTCGCCGCAGGCGGCGTAGACGACGTCGCCCCGCACCGCGGCGCCGCGCGCCTGGCCGACGTCGCGCGGCTTCCACACATGCCAGGCGGACACGTCCACGGAATACGGTTCGCGGTAGGACGCGTTCTGGGGCGGCGCGCCGCGGTCGAAGGGCTCCGCCTTCGCGCGCGGACACGGAATCGCGAAAACGCCCGCGCCGTTGACGGCCGCGTACACGACGCCGTCGGCCACGGCCACGGACCCGACGCAATCGCTCGGCCACTCCGGATGCTTCGGGTTCGGCGAAACCCAGCGGTCGAGCGTGCGGGGATTGGCTTTGTCCGAAATGTCCACGGCGAACACGCCGTTGTGCGTTTGGGCGGCGATCAGCAAGCTGCCGGACGTTCGGGGCGTCCACATGTCGAGCCCGCGCGCGTAGAACGGCGGATAGTCCACGCGACCGACGCGCTTCGGATGCGCCGGATCCGCGACGTCGAAGATGTCGAGCCCGTGACCCATGCCGCCGCCGGCGGCGGGACCGCCGAACCGTTGCATCTCGGCGGTCACCACGCCGCCCGACACGGTGCGGTGCATGGCGTGGTGCCCCGTGGCGGCGTACAGGTAACGGCCCTGCAGCCACACGCCGTCCCCGTAACCGTAGAGTTCCACGTGGTCGGTCTGGCGGATGGCCGTCATGTCGTGCGCGTCGAAGACGGTGACATGCGCCGACCCCCAGTCGCCGGAATAGAGCCACCCGTCGCGGTAGACGACGCTTTGGGACTCGTCCGTCTTGCGCATCGCAATATGGCGCGGATGGTCCGGATCGGAAACGTCGATGAACTCCACGCCGTTCTGGCGTTGCCCGAGGAAGCAGACGTCGCCCGCGACGTCCACGCCGGTCGCGAGTTCGCAGCAGTCGAAACGGGAACGGATACGCGGCTTTTGCGGCTTCGTCGCGTCGACGATCCACAATCCGTATTCACGCGTGGAGACATACGCCATGCCCTTTTCCACAGCGATCTGACGGACTCCGCCCAAACCGTCCACCTCGCCGAGTTTCCGCGGCGCGAGCGGTTTCGAAACGTCGTAGACATACAGCCACGAGCCTGCACCCGCGTACAGCTTGTCGCCCTCAAGGCACAACGCCATCGCTTTGTCGCCGATTCCCTCGACCCGGAACGCCTCGCCGAAAACCTTTGCTTCCTCGGCCTTCGCCACCGTCAAGAACGCCACCGAGAACGAAATCAACAACGACATCTCAGTCTTCATGGCTCTTCCTTTTGTCGCACACCTGACGAGAAACATCTCGTCTTTCTTTTTTGTCGGCGTTGTTTCGACGGGTTGCGACAGGCCTCGACGGGTATCGACAGGTGATCCGGCTGCCCCCTGTCGACGCCCGTCGTCACCTGTCGTTCTTCCTGTCCAGCTCTGCCAGCTTGACGATCTCGTCGGCGGTCAGCACGCGCCGGTAGACGCGCACGTCATCGAGGCAGCCGCGGAAGCGCGCGCGGTCCATGTCGGCGCCGTGCGCGCCGACGGTGATGGCGCTGCCCGGGTTGATGAGGCCGCGGCGCTCCAGCGTGCCGACCTCTTTGCCGTTCACGTAGAGGCGCATGACTGTATTGTCGAAGGTGGCCGCCACGTGCGACCAGGCGTCGACGGGCAGCGGCTCCGGACTCATCAGCGAATGGCTCCACTTCTCGCGCGGCACCTGCCAATCCGCCCGTCCGCCGCCGAGCCCGAGGCGGTAGCCGTCCGTGCCGGCACCCACCGTGTTGAGCATCCAGCGGTCGCTCTGCCCTTTCTCCGAAGGTTTGCACCAGAGGGCCACGGTGACGCCACCGGGATTGAAGAACGGCGCGGGGACCGACGCGACGGCGCCTCCCCCGCCGCAGCGCAGCACCTGGCCGCCGCGGCCGGCCTCCAGCGTGAGTCCCTCGCACGTGAGGCGGCAGCCGTTCGGCGAGGCGTCCGCGAGGGTGCCGTCGCTGGCCAAACCCTCGAAGGTCCAATCGGCCAGCAGGTCTCCGGTGATGCGGAGCGACTGCCACGGCATGCGGTCGCCGAAGCCGGTACGGACCGCCTCGTAGCGCTGCTGCGGGGGGCGCAGGCCCACATCTTCGGGGATGAGGTCGGTCACGGCTTCAGGCGCCCACGCGGTGCAGAAGACGCGCTTGATGGCGTTGACGAACGTGAAACCCGTGCCGGTAGTAGGCTCGATGTAGTGGCCCTCGCCGAACTCGGTCCAGTTGTCGAAGACCACGATCTTGCTGTCCCAGCGGCCCGCCGGCTTGGCGTCGACGAGCGTCTTGGCGTCGCGGCAGGCGGCCTCGAAGTTCTCGGCCTTGGGGTCTTTGATGTAGTGGCCGTTGCCGCGTTTGACGCGGCCCCACGGGCGGTCGTCGCGGCCCATCATCACGTTCGGGATGTCCGGCACGGGAGCCGTGCTGGCGGCGCGGTCGATCCACGCCTGCTTGTAGCGGCTGAGGACGTCCGCGTGGTCGTAGTAGGAGAGCCCCGCGGCGTCCTCCCCGACCGTCTTCACGCCGGAGGGCGTGATCCCGTAGCCAGTGACCGCGTCCCACCCGCTGGCCGCGATGTCCGAGCCGAGCTTGACGTTGGCCGCGTCCATGCAGGCGACCACGCGCAGGCCGCTGAAGCCCGCCCTGCGGCACTGCTCGCGCATCTTGTCGAGCGCGGCCTTGGTCTTCTCGGGCCCGCCCAGCTCGGCGAGCAGAACGCGGGGCTGCCACACGAAGAGGACCGGCTTGTTTTCGATCTTGAGGTAGGAGGGATGCGTGAAGTAGTTCTTGATCCAGAACGGCAGCACGTTGTCGAGCAGGTCGGCCTCGTCCTTGACCCCTTTGGCGCAGCCGTTCTCCCACATGATGGTGAAGGTGAACGGGTCGCGGTATTTGGCGTTGAGGAGGCCCTCGTGAATCGCGTGGCCGAGCCGCTGATCGATCTTCGGCTCCAAATCGGCGCGATACCAGCAGTAGATGAAACCGTTGATGCCGTGCTCCAGCGCGTACTTGATGTGCCAGTCGGCCACCTCGGGCGTGCCCTCGTCGTACCAGCCGATGGCCGGGCGTTTCTCCGGCCACGGCTCGATGCGTTTCCAGCCCCAGTGCGTGCCCTCCTTCCAGAGCGCGCAGTAGTGCATGAGGCTGATGTAGTCGGTCTTGGCCGGCTGAGGTTTCGGAACGTAGCCGGTCTTGGCCACGTCGGGCCACGGCTCGATGTTCAGCGCGAGTTCCTGCACGCTCGTCTCCGCGCCCTTAGCCGAGACCGCCACGCGCACGGTGTAGGTGCCGGGACGGGCGGCTTGGATGCGCCAGGTCGCCAAGTCAAAGTCGTCCATGCCCAACCAAGGAAGGGCCCGCTTCGTCCCGCCGATGACCGTGAGCCCCTTGGGAACCTCAAGCCGGGCGGTAATCCCTTCGGCTTCGCCGCCGACGTTCTGGATACCGGCCACCACGGTCTCTTCCCGGCCGGGACGCAGTTTGGCCCGGCCGGCGGCGAGGGAGCGGATGTAAAAGACGGGCGTTCCGATGGGCCGGTCCGCCAGAACCAGTTTGCGGATACGGACCGGACCTGTCCCGCCGGAAAAACTCAAGGCAAGGCGGCGAAGGTGTCCGGTCCAGGCGTCGGACATCGAGCCGGAGATGACCGTGGGGCGTCCGCCCGACTGCGGCTGGAAGCTGATCGACCCCGACCCGGCGTCGGTCGTGAAGTCGAGCGTGCCGGTCACGCCGCTGCCGGCGGCGTCCACGTCGAGGCAGAGGAACGGATACGGGGCGAGGTCGACCGACAGCGCCGGGCTCACCAGCATGGCCGTGGCGGCGGGAAAGGCAACGACGAGCGCGGCGCGCTCCTCTTTGCAGGCGGCGCCGTTCCGGGGCTGCCAACCGTTCCAAGCCGAGGAGCCGCCCAGCATGCGGGCCGCGCCGGAGCGGTCAGCATCGGAGGCGCCGCCGAAGAGCGCGCTCCACAGCGAAGCGAAACAGCCAGGCTTAGCCTTGGCGGGCGACGCCGCTTCGGCAGGCAAGCCAGCCAAGAGGGCCGCCCGTTCCAGACTCGGGTTGAAAATGTCGAGCCGCGCGAGTTCTCCGGCGACCGGGCCGACCTGCAACGGTTTCGGCCCCGGGCTGATCCGGCCGAGGCGCGGCTGGCTGAAGGCTTCGCCGTTGACGGTCATGCTCATGGCCTGCCCCGTCCACACCGCGCGCACGTCGTACCACGTGTTCGTTTTCACGGCGGGCCCGCGCAGCCGGGTTTCCCACTTGCCTTCGATCTGGACGAAGAAGGCCAGGTGCCCGCCATCGCTTGGCTCGTTCACGCGGAGCAGGTACTCGCCGTCTTTTGAGGCGAGGTTCTGGGTTCCGCTCTTGAGCGCGTCGAGACGAAACCGGCAGTCGATTTCCAGCCCAGGGCGCAGGCGCAGCTCCGGACGGTCGGCGACTTCGACGGGGGCGCCGGGGCGCGGGCGCTGTTCCTGCCGGTCGATCGCGAAGGCCGGCTTGCCGGCAGGATCCGCGTTCTCCGAAGCAAAAGAGCGCGAAGCGGCGCAGGCCAAGAGAGCCAGAGAGAGTGTGAAAACGGTTCTGCTGTTCATGATTGCTCGCACGGATATCCCCCAATCGTCCGACAGACAGTGTGCCTGTATTAATTTCGCCTAGAACATAGCAAATCCCAAGCGGGATTAGCTACAGGAAACCGGTGCAGGGGCACCATGACGACTTAGGAACGGAAGAAAGATCGATTCAGATTGTCTGTCCCTTAGCGCGGTTTTAGCGCGGTTCTTAGCGCGGTTGTCCCTTAGCGCGGTTCAGCGGGGATTCTTTTGACGCCCGGCGTTGACGGTGGGTGTCAAAAGCCTTATGATGGGGCCGTTTTCCGGTCGGAGTAGGAGTAGGGAAAACCGGGCGGGCGGACAGGCGAGGGAGGGTGTGCCTGTCCGGAGAACCACGCAGGATCGGACGTGTACGCCCGACCGCAAGTGGACGCGGATGAAAAACACGTTTCGCCGTGAATTCGTAACGCCAAACCGATTCGACCGGTTCTTGTCCCGCGCAGGCCGAGGTCGGTCGAAAAGTGATTTGTATGGAAAACTATCCAAAGGCAGCGGTACGGCATTGGCAAGACGCCGAATTGCTTGCGCGGGAAGCCCGCGTGGACAATGCTGATCACCATTATGGTTTTGCGGCGGAATGTGCGCTGAAAACCGCGATGGTTGGTCTGCCTGCGTTTACCACTACAGATGGGTTGGACGGGGATTACCATAAGCATGTGGATCAACTGTGGTGCAAGGTAAGGCACCAGAGTTTGCAGAAAGCATTCCCAACCCTCTATGCCGTGCTGGAAATGCCGAATCCATTTATGTCTTGGAGCGTGGATCAGCGGTACTCGGATACCGGCGTGGTCTCCTCAAGCGACATGGCTTCGCACAAAGACGCCGCTAAGCGACTCCTTGGCAGCGTTCGTCTTTTGGGGGTACGTTCCACATGAGTACGCTTCGCTTCGATCAAGTAGTCTCCTCCGTGTCGGCGATCCTTGCTGAGTCGCCATTGGAACGCGCTGGCGATATCACCATCGTACGGGACAGTTTGGGCGTATTGACCGTTGTTTTGCCGGATGATGCGTGGGCTGACGCAGCAAAATGGAACACAGTTGCCGAGCGCCTACATGACAAACTAGGCCTATACAGTCCTGGTGAAAAAGAGGTGCTCTTGCGGCAACGCGACCTCATTGACTTGGACGATGTCATTCGTTCGCCGGATCGGGTGCGTTTGCCGGATGTCGCCAACACGTGGCTGGTGGATCGCCTGCTGACCAACCAAGACTGGTTACGCAAGCCTCTATCCAGTACTCCGCCGATGCCAACGGCAGTCGCCTTTAGCATTAAGGGTGGTGTGGGGCGTACCACCGCGTTCGCCCTGTGGGCCTGGTCGCTTGCCAGGGCGGGAAAGAACATTGTCCTTGTGGATCTTGACTTAGAAGCACCTGGTGTGGCTGGGTTGTTGCTCGACGAAACGAGGCTGCCTGATTACGGTTTAGCAGACTGGCTTGTTGATGCTTTGGTGGAACAACCGGACGAGGCGCTGTTGCAAGATTGTTTGGTTACCTGTGCTTTGGCCAACGGCACGGCGGGAAAAATCCGGGTGCTGCCCGCTTTTGGGTCCAAAACCCGCGACTACCTCAACAAGTTGGGGCGTATCTATATGCCCACCTTTGACAGCAATTCGAATCGCTTTGTAGGGCTGGCAGAGCGATTGATGAGGTTGCTGGAACAACTGGCGCAGCTGCCAGACCGTCCCGATGCCATTCTGTTGGATGCGCGTGCCGGATTTCATGATATCGGCTCGGCCGCCGTAACCCGTCTGGGCGCTGAAGTTTTCCTCTTTACTCGCAACGATTCCCAAAGTCGACAAGCCTACACACAACTCTTTACGCACCTGTGCATGGCACAAAGTGTCACCTTCGGCATGCCCGATGACGACCTGCGTTGGAAGCTGAAAATGGTCGGCGCACAGCAAAAGGTGTCAGCCAGTTTCGCTGCATCTTTGCGCGAAGCCTGCTACGACCTTTGGAGCGATACGTTGTATGACGAAGAGGAATCTCGCCCAGCAGGTGATAATACGCCGGTTGCCGCCACCTTTGGCCGCGACGACGATAACGCGCCCCACCTTCCACTCGCGATCCAGTTTGATCCTCGCGTTGGCGACTTCGATCTACGCAACGAGGCAGAGCAGCCGGACTGGCGCGTCATCGAAACGGCGTTTGGCGATTTCTTCGCTGGAGCGACCAAGCGTTTGTTTCCAGATCCGGTGGGTGCTTTGTCATGAATCAGCCAACCTTCCAATTTGATCCGACCCGGTTTCGCCAAGCATTAGCTGTATTGTCTTCTAAGCCAGCCTGGGAAAATCTAGAACCCCCCGCGTCCTCCGACGTTTACGTGCCGCCCATGCATGTCAAGGCGCTCCAGCCAGAAGTCAGCGTGGTTGAAGGGATGCGAGGAGCCGGAAAGAGCTTTTGGACGGCCGTGCTAGCCGATGACCAACTCCGCACCTTAGTTGCCACGGCCTCAAATTCGCCTCAACTGGCCAAGGCGGAGGTTCGGGTCGGCTTTGGCCTAGGGCTTGATAACGACCTGTTTCCCAGTGCGTCCATGATTGGTGGGCTCTTGAATGATGGTTGCTCTCCGGACACGGTATGGCGGTCGGTGTTGTTGCGGCATGCTCTAAAGGCAGTAGACATTGCGCTTCCGTTTCCGGACAATGTGCAGGCGGCTGCCAGTTGGGTCCAACAGTGCCGTGTGCAGGCGGATCAACACCTGGTCCACGCAGATCGGGAATTGGTCGCACGGGGAAAGACCCTGTTGGTGCTTTTTGATTCATTGGACCGTCTGGCGGATGATAACAATTGGGACAGCGTAAGGGAGCGTCTGACCGCGGCTCTTCGACTCGGGCTTGAATGTCGCAGTCGCCGGGCCATGCGCTGCAAGTTCTTCCTGCGGTCAGATATGATTGAGGAAGATGATCGGATTTGGCGTTTTACCGACAGTTCTAAATTGTTGCATGAAAAGGTGGAACTGGCTTGGCGCCCTAATGACCTATTCGGCTTGGTCTTCCTCAATCTTGCGAATGCGTCTGCGGTCGGCACTGATTTTCGAAATGCCGTGACCGCCGGATGGCCGCGCGTGACATGGCGAGAGAACAATGGTGTTTTTCCTTTGCCACCGGAGTTGACCGCGGAAGAACAGCCGACTCGCGGCATCGTGGAGGCTTTGGCCGGCCCTTGGGTCGGACCAACAGCCAAACGGGGCTTCACCTACAAGTGGATGCCATCCCATCTGGCCGACGCGAAAGGACGGTTGAGTCCGCGAATTGTGTTGTTAGCATTCAAGGAGGCTGCTGAGTGGACTTGTAACCATCGGCCTGACCACGAACTTGCCTTGCATTATGAGGGTGTGCAACAGGGTGTCGTCAGGGCCTCCTCGACCCGCGTAGACGAGATGAAGGAGGATTATCCTTGGGTGGGGCCGCTGTTGGCGGCCATGAAAGGCGCTACCGTCCCTCTCGATATGAATGAATTGGACGGTTTCTGGACCGCGAATTGCCTGAGCATGGCTCTGGAAAAAGCACAATCCGAAGGCCGTCTCCCGCCCCGCCGCTACAGTGGCGATTCCGTCCGCAAAGGTCAATTGACGGCGCTGGTAGACGATTTGGTGGAATTAGCCGTTCTCTACCGTACTGAAGACCAACGGATCAACATGCCCGACATCTTTCGCGTCGGCTTCGGCATCAAGCGAAAAGGCGGCGTCAAGCCACCACGGGCATAAGGGCGGCTTGTCGGCTCACCTGAGGGCAACATTGGTCGGGCCCAAGCTCGTCATTAGTATGCGCTAAACCTTCGGCTCGAAGCCTTCGCGCTTGAAGCCCTGCAGGAGCGCGGTCGCTTCGGGGCTGTTGCTGAAGACGTGTTTGTCGTTGTCCCAGACCAGCTCTTTTCCGGGGAAGCGCTGCGCGATGCACCCGAACAGGAGCGCCTCGGTCAGGCGGGCGGCGTATTCGAAGCGGCTGCCCGTGGCCTCGGGGGTGTGCGCCTTGCAGGCGTCGACCCACTCCTTGTAATGGTCATACTGCCACTTGCCGGGATCTTCCAACAGCTTGTTGCAGGCGCGCTCAGCCTCCTTTGTTTCGGGGCCGAACGGCTGGCCACCGACCGCAACGGCCTGCGGCTTGCTGGCGTGAGAGCCGCCGAGGGTGGTCGCCTTTGACCCGACGATCATGCACCCGTTGTCCCCCACGTTCAGCTTCGGATGCGCTCCGACCGGACGCTTGGGAAGAATGCCGCTCTCGTACCAGTAGACGTTGACGCCTTTCGGGCAGGCCGGCGACGGCCCGAAGTGGTAATCGATGGTCGAGTACGTGGAATAGGCGAGGTCGGCGGGCTTGTCGCACCACGCCTTGACGGTCTCGGGCAGGCCCAGTTTCAGCACGAAGAACGCGGGGTCGAAATTGTGCACGGCCATGTCGCCGATCGCGCCGCAGCCGAAGTCGCACCAGCCGCGCCACGCGAATGGCTGGTAGCCTTTGCCGTAAGGGCGCATCTTGGCCGGCCCGAGCCAGCAATCCCAGTTGAAGCCTTCTGGAACTTTCTCTTCCGGCGGAAGGGCGGACATGCCTTGCGGCCACCACCGGCCGCCGGCGCGGTCCGTCCACGAATGCACCTCCTGAATGTCGCCCCAGAACTGGCTCTCCATGAGCTTCTCATAGCGGAAGACGCCGGGGTGCCCCTGGTTGCCCATCTGCGTCACGACGCCGTACTTCTTGGCCGCCTCCATCAGCATCTCGCACTCCTCGTACGAATGGGCGAGGGGCTTCTGCACGTAGACGTGTTTGCCGAGGCGCATCGCGGCCAGCGCGATGGTCGCGTGCGTGTGGTCGGCCGTGGACACGCAGACGGCATCGCACTCCTTGGCGATCTTATCCAGCATCTGGCGGTAGTCCGTGAAGGTCGGGATGCCCGGAAACTTCTTCGCCGCGCTGTCGAGGGTGCCGGGGTTGACGTCGCACAGGCCGGTGCAGATGGCCCCTTTGCCAATCAGCGAATTGAGGTCCCCGCCGCCCATGCCCCCGACGCCCACCTTCAAGAACCTGAGCTGCTGCCCGGGGCTCTCCTTCACGGCCTGTCCGAAAACCCTTTTCGCCGGGATGAAAAATCCCGCCATCGCGCTTGTCGCCAAAAAAGAACGCCTCGATACGCCCCGATCTTTCATTCGTTTTTCCTTCTTGGTTGCGCCCCCGCGGGAAACTACCCGCAAGAACTTAAGGCAGTATAACGAACGGTAGGAAAAGAGGGTAATGAAAGTTGAACACTCCCGCTTGGCGGCAAACGTCACCACATTCGCTCCGCCCACACTTCAGCGTTGGACGTTCGACGTTCTTATCCCGGCTGAGCGCGCTTCCCCGGCTGAGCGCGCTTAACCAACCCGCCTCGCGCCTCGCGCGGTTGTCTCTCTTGACGCGGCCGGCATTCGGCTCTACTCTTTTCGGCCATGACGCGCCTCCTACTTCCTAGCCTGTGCTTCGCCCTGGCAATCTTCGGGGCTTCGGCGTGTCACGCCGACGGCAGCCCGTTGCCAATCGATCCTGCAGCGCCCGCGTTCTTCGACAAGCCGGACGGCCTCCGGCAGCCCGTCCCGGCAAGCCACCCGCGGGGAGCCTGCTTCGGAAAGCCGCGCCCGCTCGCGCCCGCCGCCCGTGCCAGCGACTGGCCGGGGTTTCTCGGGCCGACTCAGGACGGCGTCTCTCCTGAAACAGGCCTCGCGTGCGGCTTGGGCGAGCCGCCGGACGGCGGAGCGTGCCCACGCCCGTTGTGGAGCGTGAGCAAAGGCGAGAGCTACGCGGCCCCCTCGGTCAAGGACGGCCAACTCATCCTCTTCCACCGCCTCGGGACGAACGAGGTGGTGGAGTGCCTGGACGCGGAGACGGGCGGCCTGTGCTGGTCCTTCGAGTACCCGACGACCTACCGCGACCGTTACCGCTACCTAAGCGGGCCGCGCGCCACGCCCGCGCTCGACGGGGACCGCGCGTACACGTGCGGCGCCGAGGGCATGCTCCATTGCTTTGACCTCAAGACGGGGCATCTCTACTGGCGGCGGAATCTCGCGCAGGAGTTCGACCTCGACGAGGGCTTCTTCGGCTTCACCCCGTCGCCGGTCATCGAAAAAGACCTGCTGATCCTGAATCTGGGCGGGGCGCGCGGAGGATCGGTCGCCGCGTTCGACAAAGTCAGGGGCATGCTCAAGTGGCTTTCGAACGACCCGTGGGGCCGCGGCTACGCGACGCCCCTCGCCGCGACGCTGCACGGCCGGCGCGTGCTGTTCGTGTTCGCCGGCGACAAATCCGACCCGCCCGTCGGCGGCCTGCTCGGGCTGGATCCCGAGTCCGGCCGAATTCATTTCCGCTTCCCGTGGCGCAGCCCGCGCGTCTTCTCCGTTAACGCCTCGTCCCCGGTCGTATCCGGCAGCCGGGTCTTCATCTCCTCGTCGTACGATGTGTACGGCGCGATGGTCGATGTCCGGCCGGACCTCACCCACACGCTGGCCTACACCACGCGGGCGTATGCCTCGCACTGGACAACCCCGATCCTCCGCGACGGATACCTGTACGGGTTCTTCAACAATCTGCTGGTCTGCATGGAGTGGGAGAGCGGGAGCCTGGTTTGGAAACAAGCGCTCAAGCTGGATCAGGGTGGGGGCGAGAGCGAAGGCCGGAGCGCTCCGGCCGGCAGGAAGACGGGCGCTGACCAGTACCGGGAGCCGCCCGGCAGCCAGGGCTTCGGGTTCGGCTCGCTCATCTGGGCCGACGGCCGCTTCATCTGCCTGGGGGAAACGGGGCTGCTCGCCTGGCTCGACCTCTCGCCCAAGGGTTGCCGCGTGATCGCCTCGTACCGGCTCTTTTCCGCGGATCAGACGTGGACGGCGCCGGTGCTGAGCCGAGGACAGCTCTACGTTAACCAAAACCGTCCCGGTCAGGACACCCCGGCCCGGCTGCTCTGCTACGACATCCGGGCCGCACCTTAGCCTTTTGTAGGCGACACGTTGACTGTGCCGAAAGAACGCCCAACGCGCAACAAATTTGCCTCGCCTCCCTGCGGCATAGAGCCTATCCTTTGTGCTTCGTTTAGAATCATAGTCAGAGGGGAGGGATCATGAGAAGTACCCGCAGGGAATTTGTGTGTCGCATGGCCGCAGGCGCGGCGGCGGCGGTTGCCGCGCCGGTGATTCTGCCGTCGTCTGCCATTGGAGCCGCCGGCCAGACTGCGCCGGGCAACCGGGTCGCCATCGGGCTGATCGGCATGGGCAAGATGATGTGGTCCCATCTGCAGGGCTGCCTCAGCCGCGAGGACATCCAGGTGGTCGCGCTCTGCGATGTCGAGCGGAACCGGCTCAAGGTCTGCAGCGACTTGGTCCGGGAGACCTATTCGAAGCGCTTCGGCGCGGACTACACGGGCGTCGCGGTGCATCGCGACTTCCGCGAGCTGCTCGCCCGCCCCGACATCGACGCGGTCATGATCGCCACCCCGACCAACTGGCATGCCATACAGGCGGTCGAGGCCATGAAGGCCGGCAAGGACGTCTACTGCGAGAAGCCGCTGGCGCTGACCGTCCGCGAGGCCCAGGCGATCGCCGAGGCGGCCCGCCGCTACGGCCGCGTCTTTCAGGTTGGCAGCCAGCAGCGCTCCGACTACAACTTCCGCTTTGCCTGCGAGCTGGTGCGCAACGGCGCCATCGGCAAGCTGAAGGTGGTGCATGTCAACGTCGGCGGTCCCGCCGAGGAGTGCTACCTGCCGGCGCAGCCGGTGCCGGAGTCGCTCGACTGGGATATGTGGCTGGGGCCCGCGCCCATGCGGCCCTACAACGCCGAGCTGGCGCCGCAGGACAACTACGCGGTCTTTCCCAACTGGCGGCACTACCGCGATTACTGCAACGGCGGCATCTACGACTTCGGCGCCCACCATTTCGACATCGCCCAGTGGGGGCTGGGGATGGACGGCAGCGGCCCGGTCGAAATCCGCCCGCCCGCCTTCAGCGAGCACAAGCTGCTGACGTTCGTCTACGCCGACGGCACGCCCATGACCCACGGCGGCGCCAGCGGCCAGGCGGCCATCGAGTTCGTCGGAGAGAGCGGGACCGTCCGGGTCAACCGGGGCTTCTTGGAAACCGACCCCGCCGAGCTGATCCGGCACAAGTGGGGAGCCAATGACCTCCGCCTCTACTCGTCGCTCAACCACCTGACCAACTGGCTCGAAGGCATCCGCACGCGCCGCCCCTGCATCTGCACGGCCGACGTCGGGCTGAGCACGATCACGGTCTGCTCGCTGGCCTCCATCGCCTACCGGCTGAACGAGCCGCTCAAGTGGGACCCCAAGGCAATGAACTTTGTCGACAACCCGTCCGCCGGGCGACTCCTGTCGCGCGGCATGCGCGCGCCGTGGACGCTCACGGTGTAAAGACTCGTCTCCATGACTGACCAATCAACCAAGAACACCAACAGAGACCATGTTTCCCGCAGAGACGCCAAGGCGCTGAGGGTTTCGGACCATCTTGGCGTCTCTGCGCCTCTGCGGGAGAACATGAATTTCTCTAAGCGTCTTTGAGGCTCTTTCCATGAAATCACTTCTACCCTTCGCATCTGCTTTCTTGCTTACACTATCTGCGGCTGCCGCGCCGCAAGAGCTCAAGCCGCCGTCAGCCGAAGAGGCGGCCCGCATCGAGCAGGCCGCGCCTTCGCACGCGACGGCCCAGCCGAAGCGCGCGCGCCGCGTGCTGGTCGTCAACCAGTGCGAGGGCTTCGTCCACACCGCCGTCCCCTACGCCGCCCTGGCGTTCGACATCATGGGGCGCAAGACCGGGGCTTTCTCCGTCACCGCCGTGAACGATCTCGCGATCCTCGAAAAGCCGGAGTTCGACACCTTTGACGCGATCATCATGAACAACACGACCCTCCGGCAGCCGCTCCTGGACGGCGCCGACGAGGCGCGCGAGGCGCGGGCGGAGCAGCGCTTCCTCGACTTCGTGCGCAGCGGCAAAGGGCTGGTCGGCGTGCACGCGGCGACCGACTGCCTGTACACGTGGCCGGCCTACGGCGAGCTGATCGGCGGCTATTTCGACGGCCACCCCTGGAGCGAAGAGGTGGGCGTCAAGCTGGAGGATCCCGGCCACCCGCTGCTGGCCGCCTTCAAGGGGCTGGATTTCAAGGTCAACGATGAGATCTACGCCTTTCGGAATGACTCCCGTGACGCCCTGCACGTGCTGCTGAGCCTGGACGTGACGAAGACCAACATGAACAAGCAGAACATCAAGCGCAAGGACAACGATTTCGCCGTCGCCTGGGTTCACGAGTACGGCAAGGGGCGCGTCTTCTACTTCTCGCTCGGGCACCGGCACGAGATCTTCTGGAACCCCGCGCTTCTGCAGTGCTACCTCGACGGCATCCAGTACGCGCTGGGCGACCTGCCGGCCGACGCGACGCCCAGCTCCCGGCTGACGGAGGGGTACCTGAAGCAGTCGCGCACGGCGGCCTTCGCGGCCGGCATGGAGCGCATGCTGGCGGAGTTGGCCGCCTACAAGCTGAGCGTGAACGACGCGGTCGCCAAGCAGGTCGACGCGTTTGTCGACGAGCACCTGCGTGACCCGCAGGCCAGCCGCGAGGCGCTCTCCCTAGGGCTGGCGCGCGTGGCGGCCAACCCGCAGGCGACCGCGGACGGGCGCGCGCTGGCCTGCCGCAAGCTGAGCCTGGCGGGCACCGACAACGCTGTGCCCGCGCTGGCGCCGCTGATCGACGATCCGGCGCTCGGCAGCTGGTCGCGCTACGCGCTCGCCCGCCTGCCGGGCAAGGCCGCGGACGAGGCGCTGGTGGCGGCGCTGAAGCGGACCCGCGGGGCGGACCGCCTGGCGGTCGCCGCCCTCGCCGGCGCGCGCCGTCTGCCGGCCGCGCTTCCGGCCCTAGCCGAACTGGCGGCGACGGGCGAGGCCGCTGCGGCAGTCGCCGCGGAGGCGCTGGGAAGCATCGGCGGCAACGAGGCGGCGCAGGCGCTGTCGGCGTTGCAGCGCGGCACCAAAGGCACGGCCCGCGCGGCCGTCGACCGGGCGCTGCTGGCCTGTGCCGACCGCGCGCGGACAGACGGCAACGGCAAGGCGGCGCAGGCGCTTTCTGCGCGCCTGCTGGGCGCCGAGACGGCTGAGCATGTGCGGGCGGCTGCTTTCTACGGCATCAACCTGTCGGCTGGCGCCAAGGGCGTGGTCGCAGCAGTTGAGGCTCTCAAAGGTGCAGATGTGGAGCGTGCGCGCGCCGGGGCGCGGTTGGTGCGCGAGCTGCCGGACAAGGCGGTCGTGACAGCCGCCGCCGAGGCGCTGCCGTCCATGCCGGAGCAGAACCGCATCCTGGCGCTCGGAGCGTTAGCCGGGCGCGGCGACCGGGCCGCACAAGAGGGTGTGTTGGCTGTGGTGTCGGGGTCGAGCGTCGAGGTCTCGCTGGCGGCTCTACAGGCTTTGGAGACGCTGGGCGACGGGCGGGCCGTGAAGGCCGTGATGACGGTGGCGGCGTCCGCGGTGGCGGACCGGGAGCTGCGCAAGGCGGCCGGCATCACGCTCGGCGCGATGAACGAGCCCGGCGTCGACAAGGAACTCGTGGACCAGATGCGGTCGGCGGAGGTCAAGGCGCAGGCGGCCTATGTCAAGGTGCTGGGAGCCCGGCAGGCGCGCGGCGCACTGAAGGAGCTGTTCGCTGCCGCACGCAGCGCGGACGCCGGCTTGGCTGAAGAGGCCCGCAAGGCGATCAGCCTCATGGTGCGGGCGGAGGATCTGCCCGAGGTCGTGGCGCTGTTGGCGGACACCGGCGATGCCGCGGGGCTGCGGGAGATGGAGCGCATCGTGGTGAAGGCGGCCAAGACGACCGATGACCCGAAGGTTCAGACCGCTGCCGTGCTCAAGGGGCTTAGGAAAAAGATGCCCTCAAGCGCACGTGGCGCGCTCCTGTCGGCGCTGGCTCAGCTGGCCGTGCCCGCGACGCTGCCGGAGCTGCTCGCCGCGGCCAAGGAGGAGGACGTGGTTGTGCGCCGCGCAGCCCTACAGGCCGTGGCCGAGTATTGGCCGAGCGCCGAGCCGCTGCAGGCGCTGCGGGAAGCAAGCCTCAAGGATACGGATGAGGCGTGCCGCGTCTCGGCCCTGGGCGGTTACGCCCGCCTGCTGGCGCTGCCCGGCAAGCTGCCGGTGAAAGAGAAGCTCGCCCTTTACCGCGAGGCGCTGGATCTGGCGAAAGACGCCAAGGAAAAGCGGGTGCTGATCGAGGGGTTGGGCGCGCTGGTGCACCCGGACGCGCTGGCTTTCGTGAAGCCCTTCATGCAGGAGGGCCAGCTGTCGGCCGACGCCTGCCGCGCGGCGCTGAAGATCAGCGAGGGGTTGAACGGCGGCGCCTTTGTGCTGACCGGCAGCGTGCACGGCGGCGAGAGGAATGCGCTCGACAACGATCCGAAGACGCGCTGGACGACCGGCGCCTCGATGCGCGGCGGCGAGTGGTTCACGGTCGACCTCGGCTACGAGGGCGAGATCCGGACGATTTATCTCGATGCGGGCCCGACCGGAAGCGACTATCCGCGCAGCTACGAGGTCTACGTGTCGCTGGACGGGGCGCAGTGGGGCGAGCCGGTCGTGAAGGGCGGCGATCCCAAGGCGCGCGCGTTCACCATCACGGTGCCGCCGACCGCCGGCCGCTTCGTGAAGATCGTGCAGACCGGCCGGGACGGCTCCTTCTGGTCCATCAACGAGATCCGCGTCAACGGCGCGCCGGACGCGAAGCACTATCCGCCGCTGGACCGGAGCGGGTGGAAGGCGAGCGCTTTCAACGGCTCAAAAGGCCAGCACCCCGAGTTCGCGATCGACAATGATCTGACGACGCGCTGGGGCACGGGCGGGGCCATGAAGCCTGGGGAGTGGTTTGCGGTTGACCTGGGCGCGCCGCACACGGTGTATGCGGTCGCGATGAACGCGGCCCAGTCCGGCGGCGACTATCCGCGCGAGTGCCAGATCTTCACCTCCCTGGACGGGTCCACGTGGTACGGCCCGGTGGGGCTTGGCAAGGGCGAGGGCGCGCTCACGACGATCCCCGTGCTCCCGAGCCAGGCGCGGCACGTCAAGGTCGTTCAGACCGGCAGCACCGAATTCAACTGGTGGTCCCTCTACGATCTGCAGATCCTCGGCGAGTGAGGCAGGAAGACACGGAGTCAAGGCTGCTTGCCATGAGTATCTCCTCGAAACTGCGGATGGAGGGCAAGGATTACGACGCGCCGGGCTACTATTTCGTGACGCTGTGTGCGGACGAGCGGCGGCGCATCTTCGGCAGGCTGGCCGGTGACTCCATCGAGCTGAGCGATGTCGGCCAGGCGGCCGAAGCGTGCTGGCGTGCGATTCCCGAGCACTTTCCCGATGTGGCGCTGGGCGCGTTCGTCGTAATGCCCGACCATGTGCACGGGATCATCCGGATCACGCGGTGGCAGCGGCCAAAAGGTGTTTTGGCCGAACAGGGGGACGGCCGCAAAAAGACGGGCACGCATAGGGGCTCGCTCGGCAGCATCATCAAGGGCTTCAAGATCGGCGTCACTATGGCTTGTCGGGCCAAAACATCTTTTGGCCCTATCTTTCAAGAGAACTACTACGACGTGATCTGCTTCGACGCGACCGAGCTGGCGATCAAAGAGGCCTACATCCGCGCCAATCCACAGCGCCTGGCGCTGACGAAGGTACCGCGCGGCACGGTCAAGCGCAGCGCCTATCTCGGGAATCTGGAGCTGCTGGAGTCCGAGCCGAAACTCGCGCTGCGAGTTTCCAGAAATGCCACTGAGGCGGAACTCGCGAAGCTGAGCGCGGAGCTGGGCCGTTACAACGGTGTCGTGGCGAGCACCTTTTTCTCGCCCGGCGAGCAGCGCCTCTTGGACGAGCTGCTCGCGAACGACACGAGCCGCCTGATCTGGATTCTGCCCATGGGCATGCCCAAACAAGTGCCTGTCAAATGGGGTTCCGCCCTTCTCCGCTCCCGCGCGCTCTGGCTGTCGCCCTATCCCGAAGACATGACCGCCGCCACGCGCGAAAGCTGCCTCGCCTGCAACGAGTGGGCACAGCGACTTGCCACCGTCCCTCGCCCACCATCCGCCCGCTGAACAAGCAATTCCACTTCGGCGTTCGGCGTTCGGCGTTTCTCCCCTCTCCACTTGAGCGTTGAACGTTCAGCGTTGAGCGTTTATTTCTCCTACCGGTGGGTGCGATTTTACTTCGTTGCATCGCACCCAGAAGTCAGAATTCAGGAGTCAGAATTCAGAATTGCTTCGCAACGACTTACATACGAAAGCGCCGCCCAAAAAGGTGTCTCCCAAAGAGGAGACAGGAAGAATCTCGCGCGAATCGGACATAACTCGTTGGCATCCAACTCCTGAATTCTGGCTTCTGGCTTCTGAATTCTGTGCGATTGCAATAGTTTGCAATCGCACCCCCTACCGGTCGACTGAGTCTCCCGGCGTTGACGGCGGCCGTCAAAAGCCGTATGCTGGGGCCGTTTTCCGGTCGGATAGGGAGACCGCCCGGAGGGTCGGATGTCGATGGCGTGACATCGGCGCGTGCAACACAAATAAGGGGGATGTTCCATGAAGAGAGTACTGGCGCTAGTGGCCGCGGTGATCCTGGTGAGCGGCGCGCGGGCCGATGTACGGCTGGCGTCGCTGTTCAGCGATAACATGGTCGTGCAGCGCGAGACCGCCGCGACGTTCTGGGGCTGGGCGCAGCCCGGCGAGAAGATCGCCGTCACCGCTTCGTGGGGCGCGACTGCAGCGGCCACGGCTGCAGCCGATGGCGCCTGGCGGCTGAAGCTCAAGACGCCCGCGGCGGGCGGCCCGTTCACCATCACGGTCAAGGGACAGAACACCATCGAGCTCAAAAATGTCCTCTCCGGCGAAGTCTGGCTCTGCTCGGGCCAGTCGAACATGGGCATGACCGTCGGCAGCGTGACCAACGCGCAGGCCGAAATCGCGGCGGCAGACTATCCGCAGATCCGCCTGCTCTCCGTGAACCTGACGACGGCGAACGAGCCGCAGAAGGAGTGCAAGGTGCGCGGGTGGGAAACCTGCGCCAGTAACACCGTCGGCGCGTTCACGGCGGCAGGCTATTTCTTCGGCCGTAAGCTCCACAAGGACCTGAAGGTTCCGATCGGGCTGATCAACTCGTCGTGGGGCGGCACGTGCATCGAGGCGTGGACCTCATGGGAGGTGCAGAAGGATGACCCCGCGATGCAGGCGCTCAAGAAGAGCTGGGACGAGCGCGACAAGACCTACACGCCGGAAGCGGATCAGAAGCAGTTCGAAGCCGACAAGCAGGCGCTGGCCGCCTGGAACAAGGGCGACAAGAAAACGAAGGCGCCGCGCCCGCGCCTGCAGGGCCAGCCGCTCAAGAGCCAGAACTATCCGGCGAACCTGTTCAACGCGATGATCAACCCGCTCGTGCCGTTCGCGATCAAGGGCGCGATCTGGTATCAGGGAGAAGGCAACAGCGGGCGCGGCAAGGAATATCGCGGCCAGATGGAGCGCCTGATCGTCAACTGGCGTATGCAGTGGGGCACTGACTTTCCGTTCTACTTCGTGCAGCTTCCGAATTACATGGCGCCGTGGCAGAGCCCCGTGGAAGACGGCGGCTGGCCGCAAATCCGCGAGTCGTTCGCGAAGACCGCCAAGGAAGTGCCGAACACCGGCATGGCCATCACGATCGACATCGGCGAAGAGAACGATATCCATCCGAAGAACAAGCAGGACGTCGGCGACCGCCTCGCGCGCGTGGCGCTGCGCAAGACGTATGGCTTGAAGGGCTTTGCCTGGAGCGGGCCGGTGGCGGAGTCGTGCACGTTTGCGGACGGCAAAGCCGTGGTCCGCTTCGACAACGGCGGCGCGCCGCTCGCGGTCAAGGGCGGCGGCAAGCTCTACGGCTTCGCGCTGACCGGCGCCGACGGGCTGACGGTTCACGCCGACGCCGTCATCGAAGGCAAGGACACCGTGATCGTCTCCTCGCCCAAGGTCCCGCAGCCGGCCGTGGTCCACTACGCGTGGGCCAACAACCCGGTCGGCGTCAACCTCGCGAACGCGGAGGGCCTGCCTGCCTCCCCGTTCCGCTTTGGCGAGATGCCGAAGTTCGACGTGTTCTCCAAGCTGCTTCCGGACGAAGCCAAAGCCTACAAGCTGCTCTACGCCTTCGATCCGCTCGCGGGCAAGCTGACCGACGGCGGCACGCGCTTCGCCTATGACGCTGACAACTCCGCGCAGCTCAAGGGGCCGTTCAAGAAGGTCGCCTACTTCCTCGCGCTGCGAGACCGGGCGGGCGCGACGACCTACGCGTTCGTCGCCATGGATCCGTTCACGCCCGACGTCGCGAAGCTCGGCGTGCCGTGCGTCGCCAGCGGCGCGACGTTCCAGCAGCCCGTCACCGGCGCCAGCGTGAAGAGTAACGCCAAGGGCGTAGCGGCCGGCGAGTTCGCCGAGGGCTGCAACATCGAGTTCTATCCTTGCAACTTCGGATCGCAGAACGCGGCCAAGATCCCAGGCGCGGAAGAGGGCGTGTACGATTTCGGTGACGCCATGGACCCGAAGGGCGGCGCGGGTTACGGCGCGATGCAGATCCATAACTGGAAAGCCAAGCACTCGATCCTCTGCTTCAACAAGTTCGGCGGCGGCCACTCTTGCGACCTGGGCCTCGGCAACTCCGAGGGCAAGACGCGCGACTGGACCTTCACCTCCAGTGCGAAGGACGTCAGCCAGGCCCAGCTCCTCGTGCTGGTTCTGCCGTGACTTAACGGCTCACCGCAGGTTCGCCCCCCAGCGCCCGCCTTGTCCGCAGGCCTGGGGGGCGAGGCTGTGCCGAGCCGTCCTGCGCCCGCTTCGTATAATGTTGCCCCAAAGGCATTCATTCATTTTACGCTTCTACGATCCCGAAGCCTTCGCGTGCGTTGACTGAATGACGCATGTCAGGTAAGCTGTTGTCAACCTAACGGAGGAGTTTACATGAAACGTTGTCTGCTTGTTTTGTCCGCTTTTCTGTCATTCACCGCAACCCTGTGTTCGGTGGCGCAATCTGTTGGAACCAGTTCGTCGTTCAAAGGCCCCGTTGGGCTGCAGCTCTACTCCCTGCGGGATCAGATCAAGCAGCAGGGCGCAACCGCGCTGGACTTTGTCAAAGCGCAAGGTTTCGTCGAGGTCGAGATCGGCCTCGAAAGCCATTACGGCCTGACCGCAGAGGCGATGAAGGCGGCCCTTGACGCGCGCGGCCTGAAGCCGATCGCCGCCCACGCCAGCCTCGACTTCATCCTGAAGCAGACCGAGAAAGCCGTCGCTGAGGCCAAGCGCTTCGGGCTTCAGTATGTCGGCGTCGCCTGGGCCCCGCACAAGAAACCCTTGGACGAACAGCAGGTTCTGAAAATCGCCGAGGGCTTTAACCAAGCCGGGAAGCTGCTCAAAGAGCACGGGCTCCAGTTCTTCTACCACAACCACGGCTTCGAATTCCAGCCGTACAAGGACGGAACCCTGTTCGACCTGCTTGTGCAGAAGACCGACCCCGACCTCGTCAAATTCGAGATGGACGTCCTCTGGGTGATTCATCCCGGCCAAGACCCGGTCACTTTGCTGAAGAAGTATCCGAACCGCTGGGCGCTGATGCACTTGAAAGACCTGCGCAAAGGGGTCAAGGGCGATTTCAGCGGCGGCACCTCGCTAGACAACGACGTGGCGCTCGGCAGCGGGCAAGCCGACTACGCCGCCATTCTGAAGACCGCGCAGGACATCGGCGTCAAACACTTCTTCATCGAGGACGAAAGCCCCGTCGTGCTACAGCAGATCCCGACCAGCTTGAAATTCCTGTCGTCGGTGGCGTTCTAACAGCCGCTCGGCGTTTCTACCCGTCTCCACTTGAGCGTTGAGCGTTCAGCGTTGAGCGTTCTTCTCCACTGCCTACCGCCGACTGCCCCCCGGCTTATTCCGTTGGCCCGTACTCTTCCGGGAACCAGGTGCGGTAGTAGTTGTCGCGATGCCAGGTGTTGCCGGCGGATGCGTAGTCGCAGAAGAAAACGGTTTGCTGCAGCGCGCCTTCCGGGTTCTCGTGGTGCGAGCCGATCGGAAGCGTCGCGGAAAACGCCATCCACATGTCATCCGAAGGCGTGCGCACGTCGGCGAAACCCGGCATGCGCTGTCCGTCCTTGATGCCCCGCCGGAACGGCTCGGTGAAATCACCGTCGCTGAAGCGGCTGTCGCGGGCCAGGAGGACCGGGCCGCGCGTAAAGGCGATGTTGTGCCCGAGCGTGTGGGCCACGACGGGCATATCGAACTTGATTTCAACGATGTCGCCGAGCTTCCATTCGCGCTCAACCGTGAAATAGGCTCCGCACACGGCGCCCTTCTGCTCCTGGCCGTTCACTTTCACGACCGTCGCTTCGCTCCATTTCGGAATGCGCAGCTTCAGCGGAACGACGCCTGCGTTTTCGGTGTGGCTGACGATCCGGGCGGCGTTCGAGCGCGGATAAAGGGAATACATGTCAAAGGCGACCTTCTTGCCGGTCTTGGGAATGACGCCCTTCACAAGCGCGGATGAATAGAAGTTGAAGACCGCCGCGTCGTCCTTCGTGCGGAAAAGCTCCTTGAGGAAGCAGAGGAAGCCGCGCGGGCCGTTCGCCGTGCAGCAATCCGTATGCATGTAGCAGTGGTGCTGACCGTGATAGCGGTTGCCTGAAAGCGGCGTGTAGCCGGCGAACTCCGAGCCGTCCGCCTTCATCGCGCCGAGATAGGCATTGTAAAACGTGCGCTCGATCTCATCCGCCCACTTCGTGTCGCCCGTCAGGTCGAGCAGCTTCTCGCAAAAGCGCATCCACGTCGTCGTCACGCACGTCTCTTGGAGCCGCAAATAGGGCAGATGCTGCTTCCGCGCGCCGTGAAACCACGCTTCCGAACACGCGCAGCCGCCGGCGAGGTTGATCTCCTCTTTGATGATGTCGTTGCCGGTCGCGACCGCCGCGTCGAAAAGATCCTTGCGCCCCGTAACCTCGAAGTATTCGAGCATGCCCTGATAGCAGCTCATCATCTCGTAGGATTTCCAGCGGTTGTGCTTCATCACGTAGGCGCCGTTGGTCTCCGGCGTGTTGCCGTAGCCGTTGCGGTCCGCGACGGAAATGCCTTTCAAGGCGAGGTCGAGCAGCCGCGGACCGTCTTCCGCTTCGGTCATGTCCTTGACGAGAACCGCCGCGAAATCAAGGTACTTCTTGTCCTCGGTCCGCTTGTAGAGCCACATCACGGGCTCCAGGATCGACGAGCTCGCATAGCCGGACCAGTTGCCGGTCTGGTACAGATGCCGGCCGCGCTTGCCGCCGGGCCCCAGCTCGGCGATCACATAATCGCAAACCCGCTTGCACGCCTCCAGGACTTCGGGTGCCTTCGTCGCATCGTAGTAGTGCATGAGCCCCATCATCGTGTACTTCATGCCCCAGACGTCCCACCCTTCGTTGCAGCGCAGCGCGTCAGGGTAATTGCCGATGTATCCGCACGCCTCCTGCGAAGCGAGCATGCGCGCGATGCCGCGGTCGACATCCGACTTCAGCTTCGCGGAACCGGTGTACTGCAGATACGGCATGGCGGAGTGCATGTACTTGCCCCAGAACTCCGTCTGCCACCAGCCCTTGGTCTCCGTCTTTTCCAGGAACGGCGCGGTGATGTAGTCGACGTCCGTCCCGACCACGTGGCTCTGGATCATCGCATCGAGCCGCTCGCCGAGATAACCCTTGAGCCGCACGTCGCCGATGGTACAGGCGCTCGGCACCTGAGACTTTCCGGAATCCTCGGCGGAAGCGACGAGAGCCGCAAAAACCGCGATCACAGGGATCATCATTCGTTTCATTCTTTTTCAAGCTCCTTAAGCCATGGATAATAGTTCCCTTTCTATTCGCAGTCAACTGTCACGACCCCTCAACTGTCCCATCCGGCGCCCCGCGCGTCGCCGGTCGCTGGTCGCGAGTCCTCCCCCAATTTTCGACGCGCGACTTGCGACGCGCGACTCGCGTGATAGAATGGAGGCGCGAAAAGGAGATCATTCATGGGTACGATCTTTAACAAGAGCGGAGGGTATCGCAGGCTCTATTCGTTCAATTTCGCGACGATCGTCCACTTGGGAACCATCAGCTTCGTCCGTCGCTTCGTTGATTGGAAGGACGATCCGCTCGGCAAGCTGGCCGGCCAAATGGTCGGCGCGTCACGCTCCGGCAAGCAGAACATCGTCGAAGGCTCGGAGCGGGCCAAGACCTCCACGGAGACGGAGATCAAGCTGACGGATGTCGCCAAAGGAAGCCTAGCGGAGCTGCTGGGTGATCTTGAGGATTTTCTGGCCTGCCGGGGCTCGATCCCGTGGAGCATTCACTCGAAGGACTAAAAGGCCGTCAACGGCATTACGCTTGAGCCGTTTGAGTATACCGATGACGCCCTGCACGACTACTAGACCTACCTGCACCGCGAGAAGGCGAAACTCGACCCCTGGCTCGAACACGCCGACGCGACGGTCGTCGCCAACGCGCTGATCGTCCTCGTGCAGCGCACGTTGTCGCTCTTGGGCAAGCAGATTCAGTCTCAAGAGGCCGCCTTTGTCGAGTCCGGCGGCATTCGCGAGCGCATGACCCAAGCGCGTGTCGCCGCGCGCGACACCGAGACGCCCGCCTGTCCCCGAGTGCGGCAAGCCCATGCGCCGACGCCACTCCGGCAAAGGCGATTTCTGGGGCTGCTCCGGTTACCCTGACTGTCGCGGCACCCGCGACATCCCTCAGCCCCCCTAATCCGCCCCGCGCGTCGCCAGACGCCCCTCACCCCCGCGCGTCGCGTGTCGCTTGTCCTGACAGCAGTGGCGACGCGCGACGTGCGACATGCGACGCGCGGAAGGGAAAGCGGATCAAGTTCAGGCCCCGCCCTTCTCCGCGCCCGCGCGCTCTGGCTGTCGCCCTATCCGGCAGACATGCTCGCCGCTACGCGCGAAACCTGCCTCGCCTGCAACGGGTGGGCAAAACGCCTCGCCAGGGCGCGACCGCTGGGCGAGCCATGGCGTATCGAACCGGCGGCTCGCGGGGACGCTCGCCAGATTGTGATCGCTGTTATGATCATAATTATAATCGTAATCCTACTCGTAATCGAAATCCATGCCGGGATAAAGATGGAGGGGGAAAGATTAAGATTAAGAGCAAGATTACGATTAGGGTTTATGCGCCGAATATCTCGCCCGCCGCTCTTTCACGCTGAAGCCGATCGGCTTTGGGTTTGGACGCTTATCTGCCCCTCTGTTCGTTTTCATTCCTGGCCTTTTCTTAGAGCGGCGATGGCCTGGGCCCAGCGGTTGTTGAGAAGGCAGTTTTCCCGGCGCGGCACGGACTCTTCTGTGTCGGGAAAACCGCTGAGCGCAAGCGTCAGGCCGGATGCCAGCCGTTCTGCGGCGGCGCGGCCGTGCGGCTTGTACCGCGACAGTCCCCACGGGTGCAGGTAGACAAGCCGGCTGCGGGGGATCGCCGCCGCCTCGCGCGCCACCCGACGTTCTCCCGGCGAAATGAAACCGCCGATGAGTACCGCGCCCTCGCGGGCCAGCGCGAGAAGCCGCGCGACCTCCGTCTCCAGTTCCGCGCCTGCCCACCGCCGGGAGATCACGACCGGTTCCAGCCAAGGATAGTCCAGCAGGGTGTGGTCGCCGTAGGCCGTCCAGCGTGTTTCAGGCGGCAGGCGCGGGTGGACGACATCCGTTTGCTTGGCGAACCACTGCGGGTTGTCGTGCCGGAGTTGCCAACGGCGCGGGTTGTCACGCACATAATCGGCAAAGGCGTTGAATGTCGCGGGCGTGAAGGCGACAAAGTCATGGAAGCCGTCCTCCCATACGTCGAGCGCCGGCGCGTTTTTCAGCCGCCGGATGGCCTGACGGGAGCGGGCCTTCATCCGTTCGACGATCTTCGGGAGCGAATAACGGGCGCCTCCTTTGCAGACAAAGATGCCGTGGAAGTGGTCGGGCATCACCACGTTCAACCGGAGGCTGTAGGCCGGATCGTCCGCAGGGATGCGCTTCCACGCCTCCACCACCGCCATGCCCTCCGGGAAAAGCCGGATCTGCCCTGCCCTGATCTCCGACAGCAGAGCGCGGCGTGGCGCGGTGGCGAACGTGACGAAGTAATAGCCCTCGCCGCGGTAGTCGTGAGTCTTCAGACGGGCAAAGTGCATGGCGTCAGCCCCGGCCGGACGTGAACGTCCGGTATCCGCCACACCAAGAGGCTTGGCGTAGAGGATCGCGGCGGTTCACCGCCGCACATCATACCCTAGTCACTTATTGAACCCTTTTTGGTTCATGAATTCCCAGATGCGCCCCATCCAGGTATAGCTGCCCGTGCCCGGGGCGGCCTTCCGCTGGAAGCAGTGCCCGCGTCCGACGAGCGTGTGGAGATCGGACTGGATGCCCATCCGGCGGAGCTGCTCCCAACATTTCACCGAATTCATCGCCGCCCAGCCGTCCGCGTCGCCATGGATGAACAGAACCGGACAGGTCGCGAGGTCGAACGAGAACTCCGGAACGAGCCGCGCGTCGTCCTCGTTGCCGCCCTTCGCATTCTGGGCCTCCGCGCCGTCTGTGAGCGCGTACGCCGGATAGATCGCGACCGCCCACTGCACACTGCAGGAAAGCTTGTCGAGGTCGTCGATAGGCCCATAGGAACGGCGCTTCGAGCTTGTCGCGCCCATGAGCGTCAGGTGTCCGCCGGCCGAGGAACCCATGATGCCGATGCGGTCGGGGTCAAGCCCCTTCGCCGCGGCCTCGCTGCGGACGATTCGGACGGCGCGCTGCAAGTCCTGCCAAGCCGTCGTGTGTTTGGCGAGCCCGCCCTGCGGACGCGGCGTGCGGTATTTCATCGTCACGACCGTCATGCCCTTTTCGTTCAGGTAACGCCGCGCCGGCGCGACTTCGAATCCGTCCGGACTGTTGCCCCCGTAGCCGCCGCCCGAGTAGATGATCTGGATCGCCTTCGTCTTGAGCGCCTTCGGCAGGTGCCACTCGAGATAGGGCAGGCACTGGTTCGTCTGCACATCCGGCATCTTGCCTTCCGGCCAGACCGGCTCCTTGCTGGTTTCGCCGCGCGCGTCGTCGTTCGGATAGCGGGCCATCAGATCCTCTTCCGCGCCGAGACGCCCGTCGAAATTCATCTGGCGGACGTACTCGGCGATGCGGTCGAGCCAGTGATCGTAGGCGGTGCCGTCCTCGCCTTTGCTCGAGTCGCCCATGAAGCCGTGGGGGCGGTCCGCGAAGAGGTGGATCTCGGCCGGGATTTTCATCCGGCGGAGCTGGCGGTAGATCTGCGTGGAGCCGTTCGGCGAATAGGCGTCCGTTCCGCCGTGGAAGAGCGCCATCGGACACGTCTTCGCGTCGAACTTGAACACGTCCGAGAGCTTGGCGTCGATCGCGTCGCCCTCGCGCGTGTTGGGGCCGGTAAGCCCGTCCGTGAGCGCGTAGGCGGTGTAAATCGGCACCGCCCAGTTGACGTGGCACGGAAGCTGGTCGAGCGCGTCGACCGGCCCGTACGCCGGCGTGAGCGCGCTCGTCGCGAGCAAGACCGTCAGGTGCGAGCCCGCGGAGAACCCGAACGCGCCGATCTTCTCCGGGTCGAAGCCGCGCTTCTTCGCATCGTTGCGGACGAGACGGACGGCGCGTTGCCCATCCTCCCACGCGCTCTGGTAGATCGGCAACCCTTGCGGACGCGGCGTACGGTAGGTGAGGCTCGCGCAGACGAACCCGAGCTCGGCGAACGTCTTCGCGGCCCGGTCAATCCACATCCCGTCGCAGCAACTCTGATAACCGCCGCCGGAAATGAGCAACACGCATCCGCCGTTTGTCGCCGCCGGCGCCTCGTACCAGTCGAGATACGGCATCGCATGTTCCGCCGCCTTGAAGCCCGGCGCCTTCGCCTCTTGGGTGGTAGCCGCGATCTGCTCGGGCTGAAAATCCGGAATCTTTCCTGCCGGCCACAGCGCGACCCGCTCCCCGGCGAACGTCAGAGCGGCGACCCATAACCAACAACCAAGAATCAACGATTTTTTCATCGTCTCGCTTCCCCATTTATTTCGTGAGTGCCACGGCGCTGAACGCGCGATCACTCTGATTACGCATACACTTACTGCATCGTTGAGAACTATTATATCACGCCTCGAGGCGAACCACAGCCTCGTTTATTTTAGGACGACGGGGAACCACGGGGCGCTCCACAGCAACTCACCTTTTGGCCAAGAAGCGCCTCACGGCGCCACTACAAACCTGCGAAAGCGAGGCGCTATCGTTTGCAGCAGTACACTTTGTCGCTTAGTCTCACACTTCGTCGGATACCCTTAGTCCAACTGCTTAGTCTTTCGAAAAGGAGTATATCGACTAAGGGAAACGTGTAAGCGCAACCGTTTAAGTGTAAGCGTTCAAGAGTATCGTATATCCCGAACCGAATATCTTGCCCGCCGCTCCTTGACGTTGAAGCCGATCGATCTCCGCTATTTTTTCGGCCTGCCTGGGCGCGAGGGGCTGAGAGGCGGATTCCCGGCCGTCGGTGCCGGAAGCACAGACACCAAGATCGCCGTGTCAGGAGCCGCGCCGGAGTAGAAAGCGAGATAGTGCGAGCCTCCGATCGCGGTGGCGCTCACGTTGCCCGCATCGAAAGTGACCTGGCTGCCTGTGGCGACCGCCTCGGAAGCGGGCCAGCTGAGCGGATGGCCGAAGACGCTGTCGGGGTCGACGACCCGACGCCGAAGGATGCCCCTGCCACGCTGATAGTAATAGTTGCTGAGCAAGCCGGTCTCGGCGTCGAGGATCAGGCTCGGCGTGGAGGCCGCGACATCGCCGATGTTTGTCTGCTTGCGCGTCCACGTCGCGCCGTAGTCAGTCGATTCCATCTGGAATTGGCATCGCGTCGTGGATGCGTCCCCCTGTTCAGTCCGTGCCACGGCGAGAATCCTGCCATTGCCGAGATAGACGGCGGAGGGCTCGGTCGGCCACTGCGGTTTGGTCAGCCCGGACTCGATGGGGGTCTGAGTCCACGTTGCGCCATTGTCGCGGCTGGTCAGCGTGCCCCAGGAGTTATTCGAGCCATCATCGTAGCGCCCCGCGAACCACAGCGCCATCAGCCCGACTGTGGGGACCGCGAAGATGTCGGTGACCTGCATGGGGGTCACGTCGAGCTTCGGCGTCGCCACGCGCGCGAACGTCACGCCGTCCGTTGTTCGGTAGAGGTCGTGGTTCCACTCCTTTCCGATGCGGCGCACCCAGAGGAGCATCGCCCCCGTGGCATCCAGCCCCTTCCCGACGGTGACCTCGCCAGAGCCCGGCGTGTTGGCGACAACCGTTTCCGGCGTCCACGTATTTCCGTTGTCCGTGGAGGTGCGCGCGTAAACCGCGCGGGCGTCTTCGCCGATCGAGTGCGCCGAGCCTCGGCTATACACGCAGACCAGCCGCCCTCCGATGGCCTGAATCATCGGCCACGAGTTGTAGCCGCTCACGTTCTGCACGACGTGTGGCTTCGCGAGGGCGTCCAGAGGCGTCACCTTGACCATGGCCAGGCCTGTGGGGCGAGCGAACGAGTCGGCGGGATCATCAGGCTCCCGCTGGATGCGCACCCACAGGGGCGCGTTCGGCTCCACGGGGCAGCAGGACTCCAGAACGATGGTCCGCGTGTGGAACGGTGCGGCGGGAAGCGCCGCTCGCACAGGGGGGGACAGAACATACCGGGACGTGAAGGCGGAGCCCTCCACCATCTGCGACAGGTGGACCCGATAGACATCCTCATAGCTGGGGCTCGTCGCCGCATCCGTCGTGGTCACGACGATCTCGACCTTCACGGCGGCGCACCCGCTCGGCAGGCCGGCCACGAGTCCGGCTACAGACTGCCCAACCGTGCCACCCGAGAGTGACCACACCGGGATGTGCGTGGCGCCGCTCGACATGAGCACGAGCGAAGGTTGGCCCGTCGCGATCGACAGGTTGTTCGCGCTCAAGCAGATCGGGGATTCCGTCCACCTGCCAGAAATCCGCTCTTCAACTCCCGGGACCGTCCCCGAAGTCTGCGCGGGCCCTTTCGCCGATGTGTCTGGCGTGCTTCGGCAGCCGTTAGCGCTCACGAGAAGGGCCAGCAGGGGGATGAGGATCTTCACTTTCTTGGTTCTCCTGTTAACGTTTGAGGGTTATATCGGAACGGCGAGACACTAACCTTCATCTCTTCTCATTACGCTTCAGATGCAGCGCGTCCCACCTATCGCTGTGTGCTTCGAGCCCGCAAACACTTTCTACATCCTTGGAAATCATCATATCACGCCACGAGGCGAACCACAGCCTTGTTTTTCTTGAAGACGGCTGAACGCACGGGGCGCTACTCGGTGACATTCTGTCGCTTATCGTAGCGTTATTCCTGCCCAGCGGCCCGCCCCTACCTTTCGACTCGACTCCGGCAACATCTAGGTAGGGCTCGATCGCTGTGCGAGCCATCGCGTGTCGTCCGGGCGGCTCGCCCTCCCGACTGTGCTCGCGGTCACGATCCTAATCGCAATCCTAACTCTTAACCTTAACCTGCACTGAGAGAAAGAGAAGGGGAGAGATTTAGATTATGAGCAAGATTACGATCTTCGCCGAAAATCTCGCCCGCCGTTCCTTCACGCTGAAACTGATCGGATTGTCGGTTCTTCTATTTTCGCGTGCGCGCAAAGATGTCATTGAAGAGACAGGCGCCCTCGACGTATGCTTAAGGCCTTACACCTATTGATCCGGGAGGAGAGAACCATGTCGATTCACTCAACAAATCTGATTTGCGGACGCGTCGCCCGCGCGCTGTTATGCGTTTTATTCTGCGCGGGATGGGCGCTGCTGGCAAGCGCAAGGGAGACGCTGTTCCGCGTTGATTTCGGGCAGGCGGGAACGCCGTGCACGTTCGAGAAGGTCGGCCGTTTTCAAGGGGCGCTGCCGCCGAAGGTGCATGAGAATTACGCCTCGTGGAACGCCTCCGTGGCGCGGGCGGAACGCCTCACCGAGAACGGGCGGGCGTTTCTGCGGATCCACGCGGACAAGGTCGATTCCGCCACGCAGTTCTGCATAGACGGCGGGGACATCGCCCTGCCCGGCGTGTTCGAACTCGTCGTGACGGCGCGGCCGCAGGCTTCAACCCTTCAGTTTGGCTTGCGCCAGTGCGGCGCGCCCTATCGCGGCTTCGGAGACGCGGACTTCCCCGCCTCCGGCGAGTGGAGGGAGCGGCGCTTTCTCATCCGGACGCGGGATCGCTGCGATTCAAAGGTTGCGCTCTATTTCTACACGGGCGGCGGCGACACGGACATCGCCTCCGTGGAGCTGACGCGCCTCGGCAACGAGGAACTCGCGGCCACGGTGCCGCGGCCGGACGCCTCGGTGAAGAATTTCTTCCGCAACAGCCGCTTTCCGCTGGGGCTTCCCTGCGGCTGGAACGTCGACCGCGACAGCCGGACAGCCACCTGCGGCGCGGATGCCGGTCACCCCGGCGAGGGGGGAATCCCTTCGCTGGAGCTGAAAGCCGAAAAAGGCTTCGCGCTGTACTCCGAGCCCTTTCAGACCAACCAGCCGGACAAACCCCATACAGTCGCGTTCGCGTACCAGGGCGCGGGCGCGTGCCGCGTGGATGTGCTGTGCGAAGGCCGGCCCGTTGCCGGCAAGGCGCTTGCGCCCTCAAACGTCTGGCAGACGGCGACGCTGGCCTTTGTGCCGCCCGGCGAGGCGCTGTGCTTCTGCCTGAAGTTCACCGGGGCCAGGACGTTCCGGCTGGATTCCCTACGCGCGGTTGCCGGCGCGGCGGACGCCGCCTGTGTGGACCGCACGTGCGAGGTGGCGCTGGCGCCGGGCCGATCCGAGATCGCCGAGACGCGCATTCAGTTCGCGGACGAACGGGCCGACGTGCGCTTTTGCGTGACGGGCGAGGCGGGCGGCGCGGTGCTGAAAAGCTGCGTGACGGATATTTACGGTGAAAGCGTGGCTCTTGCCGACCGCCCCGTCCCCGCCGGCGCGAAGCGGTTTGAAGGCGAGCTGCGGTTCGACGTCTTTCCCGCCAGGCCCCTCGGGCAGTTCCGGATCGAGGCGTGGGTGGAGCGCGACGGCCAGCGCGTCTCGCCGTACAACGAAATCGTGATGTCGCGCCTGGAGCGTCCGGTATTCTGGAACCAAGACGCGCCGGACTCCGCGTTCGGGTGTCACTTTCTCGCCTCGGAGCCGACCATCCGCATGATGAAAGCCTGCGGCATCAACTGGGCGCGCCTGCACGATGCCGGCACGGAGTATTGCGGCTGGTGGAACCTGGAGCCGGAAAAGGGCCGATGGACGTTCATGGACGACGACCTTTTACGCTACCGCAAGAACAAGATCAAGATCTTCGCGCAATTGGGAACCACGCCCGCATGGGCCTCGCACTTCGGCGAGTTGGGCTGCAAGCACATGGGATACTTCGAGAAATTCCTCCGCCCGAAAAACAACGAGGCGTTCAACGCCTACGTGAAGACGTTCGTCGCGCGCTACACAGGCGTGATCGACGACTACTTCGTCTGGAACGAGCCTTGGGGCAGGTGGTGGGAGTCGGGGCAAGACGCGCGGTTTTTCGGAAAGGATGACGCGAAGCGCGATTTCGCGGCACTCTGCCGCGGCGCGTACCAGACCGCGAAAGCGGTCGACCCGTCCATCAAGGTCGCCGGCTTTAACACCACGAGCGGCGGGAGCGGCAGGCAGTGGACGGCGGGCGTCTACGCCGCCGGGGGAATGGCGAACTGCGACATGATCGACTTTCACCTCTACACCAAGAACGCCACCTGCCTCGACGATGACTGCGTGCAACAGGCTTACAACGACGCGGTCGGCGAGATCTTCTCAAAGGTTCCGGACGCGGGGGGCAAGCCGATCTACATGAGCGAGGGGCAAGGCGGCAGCACAGGCTCATCGGGGGTCGGCTGCCGCATGACGGGTCTCTATAAACGGTCCATCACCTGGCAGCCGGAAGAGGACGTGGCCGGCTTGGCGGAGAAGAACTGCCGCTACACGGTCAGCCTCTTGGCGCAGAAGGTCGCCAAGGTGTTCCTTTACACGGCGCACGGCTATTCCTCCCTCGCCCAAGCACCGAGCTTCATTGTGCTGCTGGGCGCGGACGGCTATCCGCATCCGAGCCTGGCCGCCTACGCCCACCTCACGCATTCGCTGGAGGGAAAGCCCTTCGCGCGGAAAGTCGCGCTGGGCGAGAACCGCTTCGCCTATCTCTTCACGGGGCGGAGCGGAACCTGCGCGGTTCTCTGCGGCGGACGCGACGCCCGGCTGCCGTTCATCCAAGATCCCGCCATCCGCTGGACCGATCTCTTCGGAAACCCTGTGACCGCTTCCGCCACGCTCCCCGGCACGATGCGCTACGCGGAGAGCGCGCTATCGCCGGAGGAACTGGTGAAACGCCTGGCGCAGCCGTAGCAACGGCGTTGGCTCAGGACAGCAAAACACTTCGTCGCTTACGCTTGGTCTCACACTTCATCGGATACGCTTAGTCTAACTGCTTAGTCGTTAGTATCCTCTGCCCCGGTATTCAGTTCCCTAACTTTGCGTCTCTGCGTCTTGGCGGGAACAAATTGTTATTTGCTGCTGACTGTATCGGGAGGGTCGGCTGCCACGCCGTCCGCGGCTCGCGAGGACGCGCCCCCCCCAGACTGACATCGCTAGAAAAAGGAGTCGGTCGGCGAACCATTTGCCCAGAATCCGCTAACACCTGAGGCCGACACGGAGGTCGGCCCTCCAATACCGTGTTTCTGCAGAGCCCGCCTCCGTGCGGACCGTCACATTTTCCAACGGTTACCACAGCACCATCAGCGGCCAGAATTCGGGATGACCGTCGCAGGGCTTGCCGAGCTCTGTTGCGGTGCTCAGTCCTTTGCTATTCTTCCACTCCGGCGCGTCGTGATCGTGCAGGTAGAGCCCGCACCCGGCGACGAAGCCGGGCTTGAGCACGATGGGCTCGAGGTAGCGCTGCGCGAAGGTGACGGTCATCGCGTAGCCGGTCGAGGTACGCTCGTAGCGGCACGCGATCTTTTTCGCAGCCTCCTCCTTGGTCGCCATGTTGACGCCGTCCGCGAGCTGGTGATAGACCTCGCGGAAACGCCAGACCAGGCCAGCCCCATCCTTGCCATCTTTAGTCGGCGCGAAGTCGTAGCGGTAGTCGTCGTTGTCGAAGGTCTTCGCCGCGTTCGAGCGGCCGTTGGCGCCGGTGTCGAAGTAGACCTCCAGCGCGCCGTCGGCGTTCCAGAGCGCCTTCTCCGCGTCCGGCCGCTTCCAGAATTCGGGATCGGCCAGCAGCTTGTCGTCCGCGACCTCGACCCGCAGGTAGAGGCTGTTCCCGTCCCACGCCATCTTGTAAGCCGCCTCGTGGTCGCCCGGCTTGACCCCGCCCCGCACACCCTTCGCGCACCGGTTGGTGATGGCGAGCGCCGGAAGCGTCTCCCACTTCGGAATCCCGTCGCTCCGCGCGACAAAGAAATAGTCCATCTTCCACTCGCCGGAGACGGGCTCGCCGCCCTCCGGAAGCAGCTTGTAGGCGACATTCCACGCGTGCATGGCGTTCGCTGCCGCACCATCACCCGCGGCCGGAAGCGTCAGCGTCACACCGCCGTTACCTAACATGTCATACGGGATCCTCTGTCCGCACACCTCCATTGCGCCCTTCTGCACGCGGCCGGTCAGATTCTTCAGGAACGCCGTGATGCGGCCGTCAGCGGTCGGCAGGAACGCGACTGACAGCGACGACGCGCTGTCGTCCGGCTCGGCATTCTGCAGCGCCTTTGCCAGCCGCGCGACATCCTTTGCCTGGACGAAGAGCGGGGCCGGGGTCACCGGCATCCGGATGTAGCCCTGTTTGTCCGGTGCGGCGAACCGCAGGTTGCCCATGAAGTCGGTGAACGTCACCGGCTGGCCGAACTTGACCGCCAGCACCGGGCACCGCCTCAGGCCGTTCTCGACGTCCGCGCTCGTGCACCAGACCGGCGCGAGGCCCGTGCCGTCCGGAAGCTTGAACGCATAGCCGCGTATGCCTGCCGCCGGCCGGATGTCCGCGACGTAGGCCACGTCCCCCATCAGGTGGCCGAGCGTGTTGACCGCCTTGCAGAGCAGGATCGGCGTCAGGTGCAGGTCCATGTAGGGGCGCGAGCACCAGATGTTGGCGACCTGGATGCGCGGCCAGTATTTCATGCAGACGATGTAGAGGCGCATGGCCGAGGCGGCCTGGACGAACTCGCGATTGCCGAAGTCGTACGTCGGCTTGCCGCTCGAATAGGCGTCATACGAGCCCCCCGCGCCCCACTCCGGCACATAGGTTTCAGGGATGTTGAACAATTCGGTGAAGAGAATCGGCGTCTCGTCGCCGTAGCCGTAGCGCTTGCCCTGCTCGATCAGCCGCGCGGCCTCGTCGTCCAGATCGGAGGTCGAGAGCGAACCCTTGTCGATGCTGCCGTAGGGATGCACCGCGAGCGCGTCGTACGTGAAGCCCGCGTCGCGCGCCGCCTTCAGATAGCCCTCGTACGGCTCGAAGCCGCGCAGCAGGCTGTAGCCCGACGTGCCGCTGGTCGGCGTGCAGCCGATGCCCGCGCGCCGCGCCGCGCGGCCGACGGCCGACTGCAGCTTGACGTACTCGCCGAACTTGCCGCTGGCCGGATATTTGGAGCTTTCCTCCTCGTTACCGTAGGCGGTGTAGGGGAGCATGTCCTTCGGCACCCGCCGCAAAATCTCGTACGACGTGTCCTCCACGTACTTCACGAACTCGGCCGTGATCTCCGGAACGTCATAGAAGTCATGGGCCGTCTTGGCCCACGGCGTTTCGCTGGGATCGCGCGCCCGCCAGAGCTGATCCAGAATCGTGGTCTGCGCGTTGACGATGCGGTACCGCCGCATCAGGTCCACGGCGGGACTATTTGTCTGGAGCATATCGTGCATGCCCATCCACGAGGTGCCGCCCCAGCCCCACTCCATGAGCTTGCGTGCGAGATCCTCGCCGCGCGAGATGCGCCACGCGTCGCCCACCAGCGTGCCCATGAGGCGGCTGGTCTTGTGCGTGTTGGCGAGCGGCTCCATGATTGCGAAGCGGTAATAGTCGGCGTACGGCGGGGCTCTCTCGGCGGTGATCGTCGCTTTGACCACGAAGACGCCTGTGCCGAACTGCGCCGTCGTGAGGGTGAGCGGAAGGCGCGCCATGCCGTTGGAGATGATCGAGGCATCCAGCTCCCGGCTGAAGAGGACTTCGCGGAAGGCGTTCCGAATCTCAACGTCGACCTTGCCCTTAGTTCCATCCTTGCCGACCACGGTCAGCGCGGCATCCATCGCGTCGCCCGGATGCAGATCGTTGTCCGGATTCGCGGTCACGAAGTTGACGTCGAGCGGATCGCAGACGAACGCCGTCGGCGTCTCGCCGAGTTCGACCTGCAGACCGTCCACCAGCACGCCCGAGCCTGAGAGGTGCAGCGCCACGCCCGCCGCGTCGGCCGTGAACGCCCGATGGTACCGCTGCCACTCGTCCGTGACGGTGAAATTTGAATCCTTGTTGTCCAGGTCGCCCCACGGCGCGCCCGAAAGCGTTCCGCCACGCGCCGCATTGCCGAAGGAGAGCCGCAACCCGTTCGTCTTCTCGGCCACCGACTTGGCGTAGAAGCTCGCCACGTAGCGCCGGCCCTTCTCCAGCGCGAGCGGCATGGAGCGGATGCTGGGCGAGGCCATCTGCACGCGGTTCATGCGTAGTGCGCCCTTGCCGAACACGCCCTCCCGCGCGACCTCGTATTTCGGCACATTCGTCGGCGTGTACTGCGCGCCGCCGCCGATCCAGTACCACCCACGCAGCCCTTGCTCGAAACTCGGGTTGTGCATCACGTTCCGCGTCGGCGCGAGCGGCACGTGCGTCGCGTCGCTCTTCCAAAAATCGATTCCGCCCGCCGGCGGAGGCAGCTCCCGGCTCGCGAGCTCGACTTCGCCACAATCGATGACGACCCGCCCCTTGGCGTTCCCGCTCTTGTTCGCGGTCCGGTAGCTGAAGCTGAAGCGCGTGGTCTGCCCCTTGTCGTAAACCGAGACGCCTTCGCTGATCCCGCCCGACAGCTCGCCCAGTTCCAGCTTGAACCCGTTGACCGGATCATTCACATCGTACACGAGGTCACCGCCCGGGAAGGACTGGAACGTGGCGGACTTGTCCTGCAGCGCCTCGAAGCTGCTCTCGACGAAATCCTGGCCGCCGATGGTGATCCGCTTGCCGCGGTAGCGCGTGCCGAAGCTGGCCCACAGGCTCGCGCCGGCCGCCGAGCCGGTGTCCCACGTTAGCTCGACGCGGCTGCTGCCCAGCGGCTTCAGCCGGTAGGTGAAGACGGCTCGTATCCCTCCCGGATCGAGATAGGGCTTGGTGTAGGTGGTGACGCCGGTCGCGGCGTCCATCCGCAGGTCGTCGGGGTCGCCGTCGATGGGCTTGAACGGCCAGCCGAAGCCGCAGCCCTTGATGTCGCCCCACCACATGAACGAGCACAGCTCCTTGTCGGCCGCGTAGATTTTGACCGCGTGGGCCTGGTCCTTCATCTGGCGATTGTCGGCCAGGCGCGTGGTGACCATCATGTGGCCGACCTGATAGACCGGCCGCGCCACCATCTCGGCGTCTCGCTCCGGAAACTCCACGACGCTGAACGTCGGGTCCGTCCGCCCGGTCTCGCTCGCCTTGAAAACCGGCGCCGGGTTCGGCAGCCCCGGCCCCTTCGGCTCCGGCGGCGCGCACGCTGCGATCAGCGTAACGATGGGCAAAGCCATGGTCCACTTCTTCATAGTCTCAACCGTCCCCCTGTCGTCTGACTGGTTGAAGTATACCACCTTCCCGTCTGCTGTCGCGTGAGATTTCCGGCTTGTCCGGGGCGCATCTTTGATCTATTGGCCTCCCGCAGGAGCAGGGGTGGCTTGCGCCGTGCTCTGGGCCGGCTAAAGCCCCATCACATATGCGTGCTGACCACCTTGACACGCTCGTTCCGCTTTCGCTACGCTACCGGCCACAAGGATGGTCAGTCATGAAAAGTTATCGCAAGGAACTGTGGCTTCATACGGCGCGGCGGCGGGAGTTCATCAACCTCACGCCTCAAGTGGAAACGTGCCTGGCTGAGTCAGGGATCCGCGAGGGCCTGTGCCTGGTCAACGCCATGCACATCACCAGCAGCGTGTTCGTCAATGACAACGAAAGCGGGCTGCACCAGGATTTCGAGGTCTGGCTGGAAAAGCTGGCGCCCGAGAAGCCGCACGCGCAATACCGCCACAACGGCTTTGAGGATAACGCGGACGCGCACCTCAAGCGCCAGGTCATGGGCCGCGAAGTCGTGGTCGCCATCACCGGGGGCAAGCTCGATTTCGGCCCGTGGGAGCAGATCTTCTATGGCGAGTTCGACGGCAAGCGCGAGAAGCGCGTGCTGGTGAAGATCATCGGGGAATGAACGTCTCGCCGCTTTCAGTAGTGCGGCGGCTTCTCGCCGGCCATTCCGACGGAGCGGAACGCCTCCTGCTGCTGCTGGAGTTCCGCCAGCAGCTTGCGGTTCTGAAGCTCCAGCGCGAGCACGCGCTTCTGGAGGTCGGCCACGACGCCGTTGAGCGTGTCGACGAGGTGTTCGCAGTAGGTGATGCGCTCCTCTACCTGCTGGCGGGAGGTGTGGTCTTCAGGGCTCATGGGCGAAGTGTAGCACAAGCTGCGCAGAACGGAAATGCGCGCGGCCTCACCCAGATCACTTTGAGCGCGCAACGTGAATTACGAACGGATCACGCTCGCCGGAGAAGCGAGGCGGCGCGTCAGGCTTCTCACGATGAGGAGTGGCACCGCGCCGACAACGCCGAACGCGCTGTCGATCAGCCGCCAGGCGAGCGGGATGCCGCGCACAGGGCCGGCGATGAGCGCCAGTGGGATCACCAGCGCGCAGGCGATCAGGCCGAAGTCGATCACCCACACGTTGCGGACGGGGTCGCGCCACGGGCCGATGAAAGCCACGGCGATCACGAGGTGCGCAAAGGCCAGCCAGTCGGTGCCGTAGGCGAGAAAGGGATGGCGCTGATTCGTCTCGACGAGCGCGTCGCGCACCCGCACCAGCCACGCCGTCAGCGCCGAAGGCTGCGCGCTCGCCGCATCGGGCAGAAGCGAAACCAGCCAGCGCAACTCTGTCTCCAGCGGAAAGGCCGTTAAGCCGCTCAGCGCCAGCCCCGCAATGAAGAGGGCCAGCCAGAGGCGGATGTGACGAAGCAGGTGTTGGTTGTCGGTCATGATTGATGCGGGCGACACGGAGGTCGCCCCGTTGCGTCTTTGTATCGCGCTGGAGGACCCACCTCCGCGCGGGCCGCGCAGGGGCTCACGCGCACTGGCGGTTGATGAGCGCGGCGGCGACGCCGGCGCCGAAGCCGTTGTCGATGTTGACGACGGTGACGCCCGACGCGCAGGAGTTGAGCATGCCGAGCAGCGCGGCGAGGCCCTGGAAGCTCGCGCCGTAGCCGATGCTCGTGGGCACGGCGATGACGGGCTTGTCGGTGAGGCCGCCGACCACGGAGGGCAGCGCGCCCTCCATGCCGGCGACCACGACGATGGCCCGCGCGTCGGCGAAGCGCTCCATGCGCGAGAGCAGGCGGTGCAGGCCCGCCACACCGACGTCGAAGATCCGCTCCACGTTCGCGCCCAGCCGCTCGGCCGTCAGCGCGCACTCTTCGGCCACGGGCAGATCCGAGGTGCCCGCACAAAGCACCGCGACCTTGCCCTTGCGCTCCGGCAGCGGCGCGATGTCGCAGGTGAGGATGCGGGCGGCCTCGTGGTAGACCGCGCCGGGCAGCTCGGCCCGCACGGCGGCCGCCTGCTCGGGCGTGACGCGCGTGGCGAAGGCGTTCTGGCCGGCGGCGTTCAGCGCCCGCATGATCGCGACGATCTGCGCCGCGGTCTTGCCCGCGCCGTAGATCACCTCCGGCATGCCCCGCCGCTGCTGGCGGTCATAGTCCGGCTTCGCAAAATGCAGGTCTTCCGTCATGGCACACGATCTCCAACCTACAACCTACAGCCTACAGCCTATAGCCTACAGCCTAAATAATCAGCGCCTCTTCGAGCTTGGCCTTGAGCTGCTCCAACGTCACGCGCTCCTGCTGCATGGTGTCGCGGTCGCGGACCGTGACTGTGCCGTCGTCGAGCGTCTGGAAATCGATGGTCACGCACCACGGCGTGCCGATCTCGTCCATGCGGCGGTAGCGGCGGCCGATCGCGCCGCCCTCGTCCCAGAAGGTGGCGTAGCGGCGGCGCAGGTACTCGAACACCTCGCGGGCCTTGTTATAGACCTCGGGCTTGTTCTTGACGAGCGGGAAGACGGCGACCTTGACCGGCGCGATGCGCGGGCTGAAGTGCATGACGACGCGCACGTCCTCCTTGCCCTTCTCGTCCGTGAGCTTCTGCTCCTCGTAGGCGTTGCAGAGCAGCGCCAGCATCATGCGGTCCACGCCCGCCGACGGCTCGATCACGTGCGGCACGTACTTGCCGTCGAAGAGCTTCGCCACGAAGGCGCGGGCCGCTTCGGGGTCCTTGCCGCGGCTGGCCCAGTCGGCCACGACCTTCTCGTTGAACGCCGCCTTGGCCGCGGCATCGAGCTTGGCCGACGCGAGCTTGAGGGGCTCGTCGAAGACCTCCATGCTCTTGCCGCTGTGCTTCTGGTGCTGCGTCAGGTCGAAGTCCGAGCGGGCCGCGATGCCCTCCAGCTCCTGCACGCCGAAGGGGAAGCTGTACTGGATGTCCACGCAGGCGCGGGCGTAGTGGGCCAGCTCCTCGGGCTTCTGCCAGTACTCCACGAACGAGTCGGCGGGCAGGCCGCACGCCTGGATCCACGACTTGCGCTGCTCCACCCAGTACTTGTGCCACACCTGCCAGCCCCACGCGTCCTGCGGGGTCGAGAGGTCCGGGCTGTCGGCCATGGTGATGACCTTGCCGCAGATCAGCTCCACGGCCTCGTCGGGCCGGATGAAGAACTCCAGCTCCATCTGCTCGAACTCGCGCGAGCGGAAGGTGTAGTTGCGGGGCGTGACCTCGTTGCGGAAGGACTTGCCCATCTGCGCGATGCCAAACGGCACGGACTGGCGGCTGGTGGAGAGCACGTTCTGGAACTGCGCGAAGATCGCCTGCGCGGTCTCGGGCCGCAGGTAGGCGACGTTGGACGGATCTTCAACGGGGCCGACGATGGTCTTGAACATCAGGTTGAAGGGGCGGGGCTCGGTCAGCTCGCCGCCGCAGTAGGGGCAGGGCGTGACGGCGGGCTGCGGCTTCTTGCCGTTCGCGAGCAGCGTGTAGAGCGCCTGCACGGTCGCGGCGGCGGCGGGGCTGGCCTTGATCGCCTCGAAGGCGCCTGTCAGCGCGTCGGCGTCGAGCACGGCGGCGAGGTTGGGCGCGAGGCCCTTGGCCTTGCCCTTGCACCAGCCCGCGACCTTGCCCGCGTCGGCGCCCTCGGCGAGCAGCGCCGTGAGGCTCTGGCCGATCTCGCCGTCCGTCAGGATGTCCCAGATCTGGTCGGCGCGCATGAGCTTTTTGCAGGAGCGGCAGGTGCTCATGGGGTCGGAGAAGGTGTCGAGGTGGCCGGAGGCCTTCCAGATGGCCGGGTGCATGATGATCGTCGCGTCGAGGCCCGCCACGTCCTCGCGATTGCGCACGGTGAAGCGCCACCAGTCCTCCTTGATGTTGCGCTTCATCTCGCAGCCCATGGGGCCGTAGTCCCAGAAGCCGTTGATGCCACCGTAGATCTCGGAACTGTGGAAGATAAAGCCGCGGCGCTTGCACAGCGACGAGATGACATCCAGGCTACTTGTGTTCGACATAGAATCCTTCGCTTCCTGACGCCCATACGCGGGCTGATAGAGTTCGAATATTGTGGCCCAAACCCCCCGCCCGGCGCAAGCGGGAAAAAGCCGACGTCTCCGCTGGGCAAGCCGGCGCCTTGGCGCGAGAGTGAACATTCCTACTGGAGCATGATGCACGTGCCGCGGTAAGGCGGCGGCGGCGTATAGGGAACGAGCGTCAGAAACGCGTCGCCAAGATAGCCGTGGTCGCTATTGTTGCTGTCGTTTGAGTCGGTGATCGCGATCGACAGATACTTGCCTTTGGACACTTGGGTGACGTTCACGAAATCCTCCGTATCGCGCATATTGAATCGGTTGGTCACGAGCACGCCGTCCACGAAGACGTAGTAACAGATCGTACCCGTGGGCTTGGGCCGTGAGTCCCCGATGCAGGCCGTAAAGCGCTCGATGCTGAGCCCCGTATACGTCCTGACCGCGTTCAGGTTAAAGGTGATGCCCTTGCTGGAGTGCGCGGAAATCAGGGAGTGATTCGTAGGGTCCCCGTTGAAGTTGGCCAGCAGGTTGGTAGACGGGTCTACGTCCAGGTTGAGCCCGTTGCGCCAGGGAAGGTTGAAGCTCGAGCTGTTCCGCGAGTCAAAGTCGTAGGTGTGCCCCGCGCCGTCGATCACGGCGACAGTCACGTTCGTGTTTGGAACGAAGGTTCCGTCAACGAAGGGATTTGCCGGGAAAGTCGTGTACGCCCCCATCGTGGCGGACAGGTCGCCGAACCCTCCGGCGCCCGGCAGGCGGCCGTCGCCGCCGCCCAAAGCGTCGGCGAGATCGAAATAGCCCGTCGGATAGCGCGGCGCGGTCAGCGGCGTATAGATCCCGCTCGCCAGACCCGCGATCGAATTGGTAGGCAGCGCGTCCGTCCAGATGGCGACGTCGTCCATGCGTCCCTGCCACCACTCCGCGAACTTGTCGCCCCCCATGTAAAGGGGGCGTATGTCGGTTCCGGCAGTCGTGGTCACGTTGGTGTACACCACGCCGTTCCGATAGTACGTAAAGGAGTTTCCCAGCTTCACGACGGCGTGGTGGAGCCACTGGTTCTGCGGAATGTCGACGTAGTCCAAGTTGTTGGCAATTCCCGTGTATTCAAATTTGCTCGGCGTAAATTTGATCCACTGTCCGCCGGTTTTGGCGGCCGAGTCGTAGCGGTTGCCCAAGATAACGTTGTTGTTGGCTGGCTGCTGGTTGTAGGCCCAAAAGCTCCACGTGAAGTTGGAGGCCATGCCGATCGCCGGCACGAAACCGGCGTCCACATAGTTCGTGGGATTGCTGCTCGATCCGAAGTTCAGCACCTGCCCCCGTTGGGCGTCGTTCATCCACGTCACGCCGCTTCCGATCAACACGCCGCTCGTCCCGCCCGGCGCCAGGTTCGTGGCGACCGTGCCCGACGTGGCATCCAGAGGCCAGTACCCGATCAAGGCACCCTCGGCCAGGGGACATGAAGAGAGAAACAGACCCGCCAGGCAAAACGAACCGAATCCTGTTTTCAACATATGCATGAACACTCCTCCTCCTGCGGGCGGAACCCGCAACCTTCACCCCGGCCCTCTCCCAGAGGGCGAGGGAGTAAACAACGCGCTTTTTATTGTCACCGTCGAGCCGTAAGGCAACGGCAACCGACTGCGAACTGGCTCGCCGTTTGACGGAGAGTATCACCGAACCGTGAACCCCATGACAAGTGAAAACAGGGCGCGAGCGGGGCTGGGGATATTATTGGAGACCGCGATTCGAATCATCACACGAAAGAAGCGAGGGGAAGGCAGCATCCAGGCGGTGTTGGTATCCCCTGTGTTTCGCAGGGATTCATGCGCAGCGGGTAGGGCGAGCGCTCCGCGCCGCCGCCCACGCACGCCAGTCCTGTGTCTGTCGCACGCTCCGGAGCAACGAAGGAAGAACCCCAACCGCCGCCCGTGAACTGGGCCATACGCAACGGCGGCGCGGAGCGCTCGCCCTACCCGAGCTTCGCACAATCCGCCTGCTTTCCCTTGCCGGCTAGGCATGTAAGATAGAAAGACCAACAAACTCGCACTTAGAAAAGAACCGCCCCTGCACCCGCGGGGCTGCGGGGCCGGGGCAACGGCGAGCTAGGGCTTCACGAGCCGGTAGAAGGACTGGCCGCCGGGCGCGACGGGCAGCTGAACCGTCCACTGGTCGGACAGGTAGACCGGGACGGCGGCGACAGGCGTCCACTCGACAGGCGGCACGAGGTTCGTCGCGACCTGCAGCTCGTAGCCCATGGCCCAGGCGGGCCAGGCGAGGCCGAGCTGACCGCCGGAGCGGGCGGGCGCGGAGAAGGCCGGGCTGATGGCCGAAGAGGACTGGGCCACCAGCTCGACGTTGAAGCTGAGGTCGCTGCTCGACGTGGCGTTCTGGTGCACCTCCACGGCCAGGAGGTTCGCGCCGGCGCGCAGCCGCGCGGGCGCGGCGTTGGTCGCGTAGAAGGTCGTGGTCTCGTCGAGCGCCAGCGCCGACGAAGCCGCGAGCGTAGTGTGCGTGATCGCGCCCGTCGGCATGTTGCTGCGGAAGACCTCCACGCCGTTGAGCCAGACCACGGCGCCGTCATCGCGCAAGAGCCGAAGCGTGAGGTTCGTCAGGCCGTTTGTCTCGGCCACGCTGAACGCATGCCGGAAATAGGTCGTGGCCTGCCGGTTACTCGCGATGACCGTGGCCTCATCGCCGTCGCCGAAGCCGAGCTGCGCGGGCCCGCTTGGCCAGGACGCGTCGTTGTAGGCGGCGGTGCGCCACACCGCGCCGGGATTGTTCGTCGCGTCCCAGTACGTCCACGCCGCGCCGGCCGCGACCAGCGTCGTGGTCACGGGCGCGACGCCGAGCAAGAAGCTGCTGCTCGCGGACGCGCCGTCGGCATCGGTGGCGACAACGGTCACGACGGCGGAGCCGGACCGGCCCGCGGCGGGCGCCGCGACGAGCAGCCGCTCGGGCCCGCCCCCGGTGATCTGGATGTTGCCGGCCGGCAGCAGCGTGGGGTTCGACGAGGAGGCGGTGACCGTCAGCGCCGACTCGACGGTCTCGCGGTCGGACACGGCGAACGCCAGCGGCCCGCAGCGGCCGCCTTCCGTGAGCGCCTGATTCGCGAGCGGCGTCAGCGCCGGGGCCTGGTTGCCGTCCGCGCCGGTCGGCGTGAGCCGCACATAATCGAGCGCCAGGTCATAGTCGGTGCTGCTCGCGTGCTTGCCGCTGACGGTGAAGCGGAACGCGTTGTCGCCCGCGCCCGTGAACGTGAACGAGCCGAGATCCAGTTCCGCGTAGCTGGTCGCGGAGGCATAGAGATCCTGCACGGCGCCGAGACCCACGAACGCGGCGCCCGGCGTCCGGGTGAGGGCGAGCTGGAACTTTCCGCTCGCGCTGCTCTTCCGCACGCCGACCCGCACGTTATACTCGCCCGTGTATGGAACGGCCACGGCGAGGGTGATGAAATCGTTGGAGGCGTTCGCCTGAAACTGCCGCGCTGAGCCCGCGCTGAACGAGGTGCCGGAAAGGAGAGTCGAGGAGTCACCGGCCGAGAGCGCGGCGACCGCGAGCGTCTCCGCCTGATTCGCCAAGACGTCCCGCAGCGCCCACCAGGCGGGCTTGCGGTTGAGGTTCTTGTCGAGCGGCAGCGCCGCCCCGTAGCCCGGAGCGAACGAGGGGATCCACGAGTAGCGGTCGCTGAACCCCCACAGCTGCACGACGCGCGTCCGCGGAAAGGCAAGCGCCGTGCCGACGACGCTGAAGTAGGTCTCAGCTTGCGCGGCGAGCGCACTCGCGGTGGCGACCCCGTTGGAGTCCACCGCCACGCGCACGTCGAGTTCGCTGATGTGCAGGTTCAACCCGAGGTCGTTGAAGCGCTGGAAGTTCGTGCGCATCGAACTCAGGCTCGGCGCGCCGCTCAGGTGGAACTGGAAGCCGATCCCGTCCAGCGGCACGCCGCGCGCCTTGAAGTCCTGCGCCATCGCGTAGATCGCGTCCGACTTCGCGTTGTCCGTCTCGGCGCCGTAGTCGTTGTAGATGAGTTCGCAGTCCGGATCGGCCGCGCGGGCGCGCTTGAACACCTCTTCGATATACTTGGTTCCCAGCCCCGCGTAGCCGATGCCCGGCGCGTCGTACCAGACTGTGCTGCGCAGCGTGCCGTTGTCGTTGAACGCCTCGTTCACCACGTCCCAGCAGAACAGCCGGTCGCGGTAGCGGCCCACCACGGTGTCGATGTGGTCGTACATGATGGCCTGCAGCTGCGCCGACGTCCACGCGTTGCTCAGCACCCAGTTCGGCACGCTGCTGTGCCAGAGCAAGGTGTGGCCGCGCGCCAGCTGACCATGCGCGGTGGCGTGGTCGAGGAGCGCGTCGGCGGAGGAGAACGAGTAGGTGTTCGAGCCGGGGTGGAGCGAGGAGAACTTCAGCGCGTTCTCCGTGCCGGCGATGTGGTAGTCCGCGCCGACCGTGCGGCCGAAGGGCAGGTCGGCCGTGATGGCCGACCCGCCGACGCCGCCGACCTTCACGCTGCCCGCCTCGGCGGCGAGCCGGAAGCCAGAAAGCGGAACCACGGCCACGTTGTCCACGCGCAGGGCCACGCCCGCCGCAGGCCCCTCGACGTAGACGATGATGTCCGACAGCACGCCCGCGACGTCCAGCGTGAAGGTGCCCGAGAGAAACGTCCACGCGCTGTTGGTCGCCGTCGTGTTCGCCACGCCGATGTAGCGTGCGCCCGCCCCATCGCGCTGCTCGAAGGTGAGCCGCAGCACCTGCGACGTCGCGCTTTCCGCCCGCGCCCACGCCGAGCAGGCGTAGCTCGCGCCGGGGCGCATTGCGCCGAACAACGACTGCGCGACGCCTTGCCACGCCGCCGTGCGGTTGGTAACCCACGCCGCGCTCGCGCCGGTCTGCGACAACGCGCCGGAGACCAGGCTCACCGGCCCGCGCGGCACCCATGGCGAGAGCCCCGACTCAAAACTGTAATTCGACACGACGTTCGCGGGCGGCTCGGCGGCGAACGCCGAGCAGGCCGCTAGCCCGATCCACGCCGCTATCTGTGTCGCGCTCCGCATGACGTTCGCCTCCCTCCCCTACTCCGCCTGATACCGGTACGCGGCGCGGCCGTTGGGGGCGGCGTCGCCGTCCACCAGCCACGCCAGCGGATCGTCGCCGCGCACGTTGTCCGACCACTTGAAGCGCAGCCGCACCGGCCCGCCCGCAGCAAGCCCTAGCGCTGCGCGCGGCAGCGCCACGACCACGCGCGCGCCTGCGACCGAACACGGCGCCGCCGCCTGCGCCTGCCACGTCTGCGCGGCGGTACGCGCGAACACCTGCGCCCGCTGCCCGCCCGCCTCGGGCTGCACCTTGAGCTGAAACCCCTGCCACGCCGGGCGCGACGCGTCGCCCTCCACGCCGACGCAGAGGGTCATCCACGCGTCGCCCGAGGGCGGCGTCAGCGGGTTCGCGGACTCGGCCATGAACCAGAGCGTCGTCTGGCTGCGCGCCACCTTACAGAGCCGGATGTCGTTGCGGCCCGTCACATTCGTCAGCGTGCCGACCGACCCATACCCGAAGTGGCTGCGGTGGTACGTATCGCCCCCATCATCCCTGTAAGCCGGCTCGATGGCGGCCCAAGGGTCGCCCTCTGTTCGTAGTGGCGCCGTGAGGCGCTTCCCCCCTTCATCCGCAACCTCACCCGACACCTGCGGCGGCGGCCGCACGCCCTTGAAGCGCCGGACGTTCTGCCACATCTGGCAGTAGTAGTTGTCGCCGTACCCGCCCCTCATCGGCTCGATATCGCGGTTGTACTCCATGTTATAGACGTCGACGAACACGCCTTCGGGGTCATAGTCCTTCTCGCCCGCGTAGCTCGGACGGTTGACATCCTTCTTGGTGAAGCGCATCGCGATCCACTCATTCCACTGCGTAATGAAGACGAACTCGGGGTCGACCTCCAGCGCCCGCCGCCACTGCTCCGCGAAATAGAGCCCCTGCTCGGTGCGGTGCGGCTTGGGGTTCGAGCCGTCGTGGAAGCTCTTGCCGCGGTCGGTGTCCGGATGCTCCGCCGTGGAGACCACGATCTGCTCGGGCTTGTCCGGCGACTCGTGCCAGCCGAACTGCTGCGGCGTATGATCCAGCCACGGCCAGCGGTCTTTGCCGTCGCCGAACCAGCCCTTCGCGTTCGTCCAGGCCCACGACTGCCGCAGCGTGAAGAACGCCTTGATCTCGCCGGTGAGGTTCTCCGAACTGGCCATGAGCAGCGGCTTGCCCTTCCACATGAACCACAGGTCTTGGTAGAGCCCTTTCGCGTAAAGGTCGGCGTAGAGCTGCCGCACGACCGTGCCGTGTGCGGAGTTGGTCAGAAACGAGACCGCCGGCGTGCGCCCGCCCGCCGCGCGGACCGCGGCGTAGACGCGCAGCACGTTCAGGTAGATGGCGCGGTAGCTGAAGCCGTTGGTCACGTCGAAAACGATCACGTCCACGCCCGCGTCGCACAGCATCTGCGCATGTTTGCGGATGACCCACTCGTCGTTCGCCACGTAGTAGCCGAAGAGCGGCTCGCCCCAGTGGTGGAAGGCGTGCTTGGGGCCCCATTTCCGCTCGCCGATCGGAGCTTGGATGATCTCGGAGATGTTATACGGGGTGTTCGTGTCGCCCGGCCCCGGCACCCGGACGTCCTGCGCGTCACCGGCGGGGCCGCCGTGGCGGTCATACCCGTGCGCGCCATGCCAAATGTAGTAGAACACGCCTACGAAGCGGTTCGTCCGCGCCGCAGGCGCCTGGCCCTCGCAAGGCAGCTCGCGCCCCAGCGCATCCGCCGCCGACCACGTGTCGCTCAGCGTGTCCTGCGCGGCCGCGCGACCGGCCAGCCCCAGTGCCACGGCGATCCAAAAGCTTCGCAACATATCCCCCCCCCCTCTCGGAGCATGAATCAAGCGCCCACCTCAGATGGGGCGGAATCTTATACCACTGAGCCGGGCAGGGGCAACGGGATAAACGTCCCATTTAGAGCGCTGGCGCAGCCGCGGTTCAGCTGCTACGGCCAGCCAGCCACTCGTGCGGAGGGCGCGGCCCTCATCTCTTCCCATCCCGCGCTGTAGCGAGGATCTGCTTCGCCTTTTCGGGATCGCTGTGGCTGGAGAGGTCGCGCAGGACGAGCACGGTGCAGTGGCTTACCGAACCTGAACCATCGCTCCGGAGTTGCCGCGCAGAACGATCAGCACTCGCGCGCCCGAGAAATGCTCGTCGTTGACATCGATTGCGGCGCTGAAGGTGTTGGTCGCCGCGTTGCGCCTGTTGCCGGAAAAGGCGAGCGCCGCGAACGCCAGAAGAGCCACGCCCGCACTTCTCATCCGCGTCGCTATTTTCTTTCGCGACTCGTCCTATCGCCCGCAGCTTAGGCCTGTTGCGCCGGCCCAGAACACCCGGTATGTTGTCCCGGCTTCAGCCGGCCCGAAGCACGGTTGAACCTCCGCCTGAAGGCGGCACAACATACACGGGCCGCGCTACAATGCCCTGAGCCGCCTGAAGGCGGTACAACATACCTTGGCCGCGCTACAATGCCCCGCCAACAGCCCTCACCGCTACTGCACCGAGATCAACGTCCCGAAGTCGTCGCGCAGCACGGTCAGGATGCCCGTTCCCGCGAAGTGCGTGTCGTCCTTGACGCTCGCGGCGCTGCTCGTCGATCCGTAGGTGCCGACGCGCCGCTGCTTGCCGCCGAAGTAGAGCTGCCCGACGGCCTCGTCCACGCCCGCCGCGAGGCTGATCTTAGCCGTGGACACACCGCTCGCCGGCATGCTGACCGTAGCCGAGTTCGCGATCGCGACCGAGTTCGAGAGAACCAGCGTGCCGGTGCCGCCCACGAGAAGGGAGGTGCTGTTCGCGCCCAGCACACCGGTGGCGCTCACCGTCAGCGTGCCGTTGCTCACGATGAAGCTGCCGTAAGTGGTGTTGGTGTTGGAGAGCAGCAGGTTGTAGGAGCCCCCCTTCACCAGGCTCACCTGGCCCGTGAGCGCGCCGTTGAAGACCGAGTTGGCGTTCTGGTTCACGGTCAGCGTGGCAGGCGTGGCGCTATAGATGAGGCGCGTGCCGGGGGAGGTCGCCGCGCAGTCGAGCCTGCCAACCGTCTGGTTGTTGCCATTTAAGTTAACGCCGCTCGGACTGCCGGAGCCGAGGAGGAGTGCTCCAGCGGGTGCCAACGCCTGCGCGACGTCAGTGCGCAGGTAGTTGCCGGAGACTTCAAGCTGCCCCCACGTGTTGTTGGCGACGCCTAAAATGATAAGCGAGCCCGTATGTGCATAGAATGCGCCGCCGCCGATGTTGATCGGTTTTTCCGCCACCCGGATGTACGAGGTTCCGTTTGCGCCGAGCACGAGCTGGCCGCCCGTCACACCGCCGATGATGTCGAGGCTGCCGCTGTTGCACAGGATGCGTGAGCCGTTGATAACAAGACCGCTCAGCGTGTTGCTGCCGCCGTTGCTACGCAGAACGCCCTGATAGCCCGTGCTCGCGTCGCCATACAGTCCAAGCGACTCGGCCAGGTTGATGCCGCCGCTCATCTCGACCCAGCCGCCGTTCTCGACGGTCGTCGCCCCGTTCGTGCTACCGAAGGCCGTGCCGCTCGTGACGCGCACCACGCCGCCGGTCTTGATGGTGGTCGCGCCGTCATACGTGTTGTTGCCTGACAGCACCAGAACACCGTTGCCGGTCTTGGTCAGGTTGTAGGGAAACAGCCCGTTGCCGATGTTGCCTGTGACCGCCAGCGTGGTCACGCCCGCACCGTTGTTGGTAACACTCCAGAACTGATGGTCGCCGAAGACCAGATCCTCGGCAAGCGTATAGGTTCGAGCGTTCGCAGTCGGAGCCGCAGCCTTGATGCCGCCTGGCCCGTTCGTGATCACGCCTTCGCCCGCTGCCACCGTAAAGGCGCCATCGCGATTGAAGGTCATACCGTAGAGACTCACCACCGTGTCGACGCAGGCCGTGACGCCTCCCGTACCGAAAATGGCATGCGGCGTGCCGTCGAACGCCGGCAGGGAGTCTCCCGCCCAGTTCAAGGCCGTGCTCATATTCAGATCGAGACCCTCCGCATCCCAGGTCGCATCAACGGCAACAATCGGCGGCGCGCTCACGACGGCGATCTTGCCGGTGCCCTGGAAGTAGACGTCGTCGATGTGTATGGCGCCGCTGCCCGTAGCGCCCCACGTGCCGTTCGCCTGTTGCACGCCGCCCAAGAAAAGCCGGTCGACCGTCTCATTGATGCCCGCGCCTACCTTCACCTTCGCGCCGCCCTCAATGCGCAGCGCGGCCGCATCTGCGATCGTGGCCGCGGCCCGCAGATCCAGCGTGCCGCCAGCCACCGTCACGTTCGTGCTGCCGCCCAGGCTCGAGGCGAGCGCCACGATCAACGTGCCGTTACTCACCGTGATGTTGCCCGTCGTGGTGCTCAGGCTATTGGTCAGCATCAGCGCGCCTGAACCGGTCTTGACCAAGCTCAGCGCGCCGGCCAGCCGCCCGTCGTACGTGCTGTTCGCGCTCTGGTTGACAGTCAGCGTGGCGGGCGCGGCGCTCATGATGACGCGCGTCCCCGCGTTCGTGGTCTCGTTACGCAGTTGGCCGACGGTCTGGTTGAAGCCGTTCAGGTCGAGGGTGCCATTCGGCCCATAGCCGATGCCGAGTTTCAACAGCGTCGCGGCGGGCAGTCCGTTCGCCACGTCCATGCGCAGCGTACCGCTCGCCACCTGCGTGTCGCCCCACGTATTGCCCGCCACAGCCATGATCGTAAGGCCGCCCGCATCCGTGTAGAACTGGTCGGTGCCAATGCTCAGCGGCGTGTTGTAGAACGCAATGGTGCCGCTGGAGTTGATGACCAGCAGTCCGCCGCCGCCGGTGACCCCGCCGATGACGGACAGCGTCGCGCCGCCGTTCGAGTTGAGGCGATTCTGCCCCACCTTCGTGATCGGCCCGCTCAGCACGTTGCTCCCGCTGCTGCTAATGAGCGTGTACCCGTAGCCCGGCCGTTCCCCTACAAGTGTCAGCGGCTCCGCGACCGTGATGTTGCCGCTCAGGTTAAGGGACGCGCCGGACAGGGAGCGAACCACCGTATTTCCGTTGGTGCTGCCCAAGGCGTTAGCGTGCGTGATCCAGAGGCCGCCGTTGGTCACGGTGGTGACGCCCTCATAGGTGTTGTTACCGGTCAGCTTGAGCGAGTTGTTCGTCACGCTCGCAACCAGGCCGCCGCTGCCGCTGATGATCCCGTTCACCGTCAGTGCGACGTTCGAGCCGTAGAAGGTGCGCGTGCCGCTCAGCGCCAGCGGAAGGTCGACCGTGGGCGCGCTGGCCGAGAGGTTGACGAGGTTGCCGCCGAGCGTGAGCGCGTTGCCCCGCAGGGTGAACGCGCCCGCCCCGCTCTTGAACGTGATGCCGGCGAACGACCAATCCGCTGTCAGGTCGTTGGTGCTCGTCAGCTTGGAGGTGCCGCTGAAGAAGAGCGCGTCGTCCACCTCCGGCGCGGTGCCTCCCCAGTTGGCCGCCGTCTGCCAGTAATTGTCCGCCCCCCCGCCCGTCCACGTCCGTTCCGCCGCCTGTGCGGCGAAGGAAACGCCAACAACAACCAGAGTCATCATCGTCTGTGTCATCGTCTTCATGGTCTTCATGGTCTCTTCCTTTCGTTACACATCCTGTCGCCCGTAGCTTAGGCCTGTTGTCCCGGCTTCAGCCGGCCCAGAGCACTGTTGACCCTCCGCCTGAAGGCGGTACGACATACACGGGCTGCGCTGCCATGCCCTGGGCCGCCTGAAGGCGGTACAACAGACCTTGGCAGCGCTACAAGGCCCCGCCAACAGCCCTCACCGCTATTGCACCGAGATCAACGTCCCGAAGTCGTCCCGCAACACGGTCAGGATTCCCGTGCCGGCGAAATGCGTGTCATCTTTGACAGCCGCGGCGCTGCTTGTCGAGCCGTAGGTGCCGACACGCCGCTGCTTGTCCCCGAGATAGAGCCGCCCGACCGCCTCGTTCACGCCCGCCGCGAGGTTGACCTTGGCTCCCCCGCCGTTCGCGACGGTGAGCTTCGCCGTGTCAGGCAGTGTCTTTGAGTTCTGAAGCGTCAGGGTGCCTGTGCCGCCCACGACGATATGCTTGCTGTTATTGCCCAGCGTGCCGTCACTGCCGACCACCAGCGTGCCGTTGCTCACGACGAAGCTGCCCGCTGTGGAGGTGGCCGCGTTAGTGAGCGTCAGGGTGCCGGGGCCATTCTTGACGAGCGTCACGGCCCCCGCGAACCGCCCGTCATACCCATAGTTGCCGCTCTGGTTCACCGTCAGCGTGGCCGGGGTGGGGCTGGTGATCACGATCGTTCCGGGCGTGGGCTCCGCCCGGCTCAGATTGGCGACGGTCTGGTCGAAACCGTTCAAATCCAAGGTGCAGCTCGGCCCGTACCAGACGCCGCCCACCTTGAGCAGCGTCGAGGTCGGGAACGCATACGCCGCGTCCATCCGCAGCGTGCCGCCCGTGAAGAGCGTATCGCCCCACTTGTTGCTGGCGACGCCCAGGATCGTGAGACCGCCGGAATCGGTGTGGAACGTACCTGTGCCGAGGTTGAGCGGCGTCTTGGTGAAGGCGATCGTCCCTTGCGGCCCTTGCGCGTTGACCACGAAGAACGGGTTTGGCCCGGTGACGCCGCCCGTGATGTTGAGCACCGTCCCGTTACCGGCCACATAGCGGCCACCCGCTGTCGTAATGAGGCCGCTGATCGTATTGGTGCCGCCGTAGTTATTCACGCAGCCGCCGTTGACCGATCCGCCGATGAACGTGAGCGGCTCAGCCAGTGTGATGCCGCCGTAAAGGCTGAGCCAGGCGCTGCTGGCGCCGGCGGTGTTGATCACGGTTCCTCCCGCTGTGCTGCCCAGCGCATTGGAGTGCGCGATTTGGATGCCGCCGCACCAGTTGGTGATGACGCCCTCAAAGGTGTTGTTTCCCGCGAGCACGAGCGTTCCGCTACCGGTCTTCATGAGGCCCTGAACGTTGGCGCCGGCGCCGATGACGCCCGAGACGGTCAGGGTGGTACCGCCCACCTGATTGGTGACGTTCCACGTCTGGTTCGTCCCCAGGGTCACATCCTCCGCCAGCGTGTAGGCGCGAGCGGTGGCCGTTGGCGCATAGGCGGTGATACCGCCCAGACCGAGGGTCACCGCACCATCGCCGTTCGCAACCGTGAAGTTCGCGTCGCGGTTGAAGATCAGGCCGTACGGGCTCGCGTTCGTGTTGACCGTGGCCGTGCTGCCGCCGGAGCCAAAGGAGAGGATCGACGTACCGTCCAGGGCGGGCGCGACGTCGCCCGCCCAGTTGGCCGCCGTGCTGAGCAACGTGTCGGGCCCCGTGGCGTCCCACACGTAGTTGGTCGGTATGATAAGCGGATCCTGCAGCACGCTGAGGAGGCCTGTCCCGCTGAAGTGCGCGTCGTCGATCACCAGCGCGCCGCTCCCGGTTGCTCCGTACGTGCCCTTGGTGCCGGGCGTGACACCCAAGTAGAGCCGCCCGACGGCTTCGGTCAGGCCCGCACCGATCTTGAGCTTAGCGCCACCGTCCAAAATCGCGACGGTTGACACATCGGAGAGAGCCGTGCCGTTCTGAAGCTCAAGCGTTCCGCCTGCGACGAAAATGTTGGTGCTGTTGCCGAGGGTTGAAGCCGCTGTCACCACCAGCGTCCCGTTGCTGACGATGTAGCTCCCCGTCGTCGAGGTGGCCGCATTGGTGAGAGTCAATTTACCCGCGCCGGTCTTGCAAAGGCCGGCTGCACCCGTGAACGATCCGTCAAAGGTGGTGTCCACGCTTTGATTGACCGTCAGGATGGCGGGGCTCGGGCTGGTGATGGTGCGCGTGCCCGCGTTCACCGTTCCGGGATACAACTTGCTGGTGGTCTGACTATTGCCGTTCAGATTCAGGGTTCCGCTCGGCTGATAACCAACACCCACTCTCAAGCTGGCGGCGGCGGGCAGAACATTCGGGGCATCCAGCCGCAACGTGCCACCTGCGACCATGGTCTCTGACCACGTGTTCCCCCCAACGCCCAAGACCGTCAGTCCGCCGGCGTCCGTATAGAAGATCTTCGAGCCCAGGCTGAGGGGCGTCGTGTTGAAGATCATCGTGGAACTGGAGTTGATGACGAAGAGCCCGCCCCCGTCGCTCTGCGTGACGCCGCCGGAGACAATCAGCGTGCCGCTTCCGACTTGAAAGCGGGGCTGCGCCGTACAAACGATCGGTCCGGCCAGAATATTGGTGGCGGTGCCGCTGCTGCTGTTCAGTGTTCCGCCGTTGTTGAATTCACCATTCAGCACGAGCGGCTCAGCAATCGTCAGCCCGCTGCCGAGCCGGAGAAAACCGCCGGCCGTGCCTTGGATGACGGTGTTGCCATTGGTGCTGCCCAAGGCATTGGCGTGGTTGACTTGCAGCGTCCCTTTGCTCACGGTAAACGCGCCGTCGAAGCTGTTGCTCGCGTTGAGCGTCAGCCACTGGGGGCCGGTCTTGGTCAGGCCGCCCGCCCCGCTGAGGGCGCCGTTGACCGTGATCGACCCGTTCGAGGCGTTGAAGTCGCGCGTGCCGCTCAGCGTCAGGGGCAGGTTGATCGTCTGCGTCGTGGTGGCCCAGTTGGTGACGTTGCCTCCCAGGGTGAGCCGGTTGCCGAGCAGCGTGAACGCGCCCGCGCCGGTATTGAAGGTGAGCCCCGCGAACGACGTGTCAGCCGGCAGGTCGTTCGTATTCGCCAGCTTCCACGTGCCGCCGAAATAGAGCGCGTCGTCCGCACCTGGCACGGTCGCATCCCCGTCCCAGTTAACGGCGGTGTTCCATGTGGCGCTGCCCGCGTTGCTTCCGCCGCCGTCCCAAAGCCGGTCCGCCGCAGAGCTGACGGAGGCCAGAGTTGCCAGTCCGACGATACCCGTTTTAAACAAACCGACTGCGCCTTCGCGTTTCTTCATGCCAGACTCCCGCCTTTTGCTCTGCAACGTTACGCCAACCCCTCACGGCCGCGCCCCAAGATAACAGCCGTATAGGGAATATACCGATTAAATCAGTAGTAGTTTACCATGCGTCTCCTGTCTTGGGAATGGCTTTGCTTGACCTTAACCTGTCAATTATTGACTTTTTTCGTCGGCAGGGGCGGCCTCCCCTGCCGACGAAACACGCGTCCCATCTGTCGTTCAGGGTATCGCCAGTCGCTGCTGTACGGCGTTCCAGCCTTTCACTACCAGCGCGGAACCAGCCGCGAGGTTCGCGGCCTCGGTCTCGATGGTGACGGCCCGCCGCTCGCCCGGCAACAGGCTGAAGAAGTTGTCCGTGTAGAACGACGGCCGCACCGGCTTGCCGTCCTTGCCGAGCAGTTGGAGCTGCGTCAGGAAGGCGAGCGAGGCGCCCGCGTTCTCGACCGTCACCTCAAGGAAGGTGCTGCCGCCCTCGCGCCGCACCGCCTGCGAAACCTTGAGCGTCGCGGCGGGCAGCTTCGCAAGGCTCTCAAAGCCCGCCGTGCAGGGGCCCGTGACTGTCTTACGACCCTTGTATGCGTCGGTGGAGCGCCAGTAGAAGGTGTCGGAAACGAACGCGCCCTTCTCATCCGTCAGCGTGAGCTTGATGAAATGCACGGGCGTGATGTCCGCCGGAAACGCGAGCGCGAAGACCTTGTGCGCGAGCCCGTCCTCGGGCAGGTCGACCTTGGCCTGCTTGGACGCGACCTTCATGAGGTTGAAGTCGTAGACGTCGGCCGCGACCGTGTAGCCTTTGAAGGATCGATAATAGTCGTTGACGACCGTGACCGTATTGGAGAGGTACTCGAACTGCGCGTGCAGCGGCTCCAGCGCGTCTTGCGTGAAGTAGAGCGCGGCGGTCGGCTCCAGCGACCAGTCCCACATCCGGGCGCCCGTCTGGCGCAGCGGCGAGTTGTGGTACCAGAAGAGCAAGCCCGCGCAGTAGCGGTCGCCGAAGCCCAGCTTGTTGGCGTTCCACACCTCCCAGATCGAGCGGAAGCCCGAGCCGCCCACAGCCTGCGCCTTGACCGCGTACTCCTCGATATTCTGCGCCGGGCCATACTGGTTCACGAGGTCGTTGTAGAGCGTCGTGATCAGGTGGAAGCCGCCGCCGTCGTGGTAGTTCCAGACCTCTTTGTTGATCGGCCACAGGTCCTTCTCGTCCATCATCTCGCGCAGGCACTCGACGGTCGGCAGGCACGGCATGCCGTACTCGGGGTTGAAGCCGTCGATCCGGCTGCCGCGGTCGGAGGCCGTGTTCTCGTAGTGCTGCATTGGGTTCACCGTCTTGTACGGCGAACCGTCATGTACGCCGTCGCACTCGGACTGCATCATGTAGCCGCGCGTGCCGTCGAGCGCCTGGATCAGGTCTTTCGCGCCCGCCACCTCCGTGGACTCGTTGGACGAAACGTAGTGGGCCAGCGACGCGTGGCTGCGAATGCGCTTGACCGTGTGCGCGACGTTCTTGAGGTAGAGCGCCTGATCCACCGGGTGCTTGGTGTCGCCGGTCAGCCAGAACTCCTGCCACACGGGCAGGCCCAGCTCGTCGCAAAGCTGGAAGAAGTAGTCCGACTCCGCGATGCCGCCGCCCCAGATGCGGATGAAGTTCACGCCCGACTGCGCCGTGTAGCGCAGCTCGGCGTACATCCGGGCGTCGTCCGCGCGCAGCATCGCGTCGGGAACCCAGTTCGTGCCGCGCACGAAGAAGCGCTTGCCGTTCACGGTGAACGTCCGCGACTTGTCGGGGCTGTTCTGATCGGACGTGATCTCGCGGATGCCGAAGCGCGTCTTGAGCGCGTCGCTGTCGCTGGTTTTCTTGGTCTTCTCATCCACCGTCTGCAGCGTAAACTTGGCTTCATACAGGTTCTGCGGCCCTTTGTTGAGCGGCCACCAGAGGCGCGGGTTCTTGACCACGAGCTGCGGGTGGCTCTTGGGCGTGAAGGTCACGGTGCGGACCTCGCCGCGGAACAGCGTGGTGTCGTAGGTGAAGCGGATATCGGTGCCGACGATCTCGCCGCACACCTTCACAGCCACATTGCCGGTGGTCGGGTTCTCGACGTCGACCGAGACCGTGAGGTCGGCGGAGTCGTAGTTCGGCTTGGCCAGCGTCGAGCGCACGAAGGGGTGGCGCAGGGCGGCGCGGCCGGTGGCGAAGAACGAGATGCTGCGCCAGATGCCGGTGTTGCGGTCGCGCACGCCGTCGTCGAAGGTGAAGTCCCAGCCCACGGACATCAGCATGGTGACGTTCTTGCCGATCTCGCCGTCGCCGCCGTTGCGCCACTCGTTGTTCGCGGCGCCCCACTGCTTCAGCTTGCTGTCGCCGGCGACGTCCACGGGGATGACCTTGACCGCGATGGCGTTGGGCTTGTCGGCCATCACGTAGTCGCTGACGTTGACGTACTCTTGGCAGAACATGCCCGCCGTGACGAAGGCGAGCTTGCCGTTGAGCCAGATCTCCGAGCGGTAGTTGATGCCGTCCGCGCGCATCCACACGGTCTTGCCCTTGTAGTCGGCCGGCAGCCCGAACTCCGTGCGGAACCAGTAGGTGTAGAAGTCGCGGCCGACGTCGTTCAGGTCGGGGATGAGCTTCTGCGTCTTCTTGTTGTTGAGGCCGACGTCCGGCGCGGGGTAGACTTTGTTGCGGACCAGCGAGTTCAGCACGGTGCCCGGCACCATCGCCGGCAACCAGCCTTCAGCCGCGTAGCCCGGCCGCGACAGCGCGTCGCCCGACTCTTTCACGTCCCCCGCCTTCTTCATGGCCCACGTGAACGCGCCGCCGTGCCCCTCGGCCGAGTCGAGCACGAGCCGCCCCTCTTGCTCCTGATACGCTTCCGGGCGCGCCACCGCCGCTACCGCCGCCATAACCGCCACACACACGCCGACGTACTTTCTCATATTCCGCTCTCCCGATTTGCGCTTCGCAGACAGCCGACAGTGTACCCAATCCGCCGCGCCCGATGCAAACGGCGTTTTCAGCGAGCCGGTCAGTTGACCTTTCGGCTTGATTGATTCACCCTTTTGTGAAAAAGTTTTTACATGTAGAGGCTACGAAGTGGCCGCATGAGCGGCTCCCTTGATCAGACTGCCCAGAAAGTGAAAGGTCGGCCTATGCATCGTTCCTCAAATAGCTCCAGCTCGCACGCTCTCCGGCCAGCACGCGTATGGCCCTGGGCCGCCTTTGTCCGAAACGCGCCCGCCTTGCGAGCCCTGCCTGTTCTGGCTTGCTGCGCGTGGGGCACCTGCTGTCTTCCCGGCTGCGGCCCGGCGGGCGCTGATGCGGCCGCGGAGCAAGCGGCTGCGCCTCAAGTGCAAGTGACCCGGGAAGACGCCGTCTTGAAAGAGATCGGCGCGTTCCGCCACGAGACCCGCTCATGGTACAACTCGAGCTGCTTTGACGAGCTTGAAAAGCGCGCCGAGGAGCTCCGCGCCTCCAAGGCTATCTTCGGAAACGGCCGGTGGAAAATCCAGCGGTTTTATGACTCGCTGGAGTGTGCGGATGACGAGACGGAGGGCATGTGGCAGCTGCATGACCGGATTCACAAGGACTGGATCGCCAAGAAGCCCGAGTCAATCACCGCCCGGATCGCTTATGCGGATTATCTGCTGAGCTATGCCTGGCGCGCGCGCGGCGACGATTATGCGGACAAGGTGACCCCCGAGGGCTGGGCGCTCTTTCGCGAGCGGCTGGCAGCGGCACACAAGGCCCTCGACGAAGCTCGCAAGATGCCGGAGAAAGACCCTTATCTCGGGTCGGTCGCGCTGGCGATCGCGCTCGGTGAAGGGACGGAGAAGGCGGAGTACGACGCGCTCGTCGAGCAGGCGCACACCAGCGAGCCGATGTTCTGGAGCTACGACACCGCTCGGGCGTTTTCGTTGCTTCCGCGCTGGTACGGCAAACCGGGCGACTGGGAGCGCTATGCCCTGGCCGCATCCGCACGCGGCGACGGCGTCGGCGTCGAAACGTACACGCGCATTGTGATGTATCTGATGGGCCAGTACGGCAATGTCTTCGAAGAGACGCAGGCTTCGTGGCCCAAAACGCGCGAGGGGTTTGAGCTGATGCTCAAGAAGTATCCCCAGTCGGAGGAGGTCGTGCAGTTTGCGGCCATACTCTCCTCTTTCGCCGGTGACCGCGCGTTCGCCAAGCCCTTGTTCGAGCGCATGGGCAACACCTGCCTCTTGAACGTCTGGGGCTCTCCAAAACGGTTTTCTTACTGGCAGAAATGGGCCTCGGTCCAGCAGGAGGGGCAGTAGCCTGCCTGCGACGGGTACGATTGATAATTGTTGCAACGAGACAGAGGGTTGTCATTTGACGTTAACCCGCCGCCACCGCCAAGCGTCACCGTCACGGCACGGATCCGCACGGCCTGTTCGAAACCGTGCTGCTCATGCGTATCTAACGACCTGTCCAGAATGGCGCTAAGATAGGCTCATTCGCATGCGTTTTGACGGCTCAGCACAGCTTCGCCCTCCATTTCTCAGGCGAATCCGCAGGTTGGAGGGCGAGGCTGCGCCGAGCCGCCGCTTATCTTTGCGCCATTTCCACCTGTCCCTTTGCTGTCTCACACCCGATTACCATCGCGCGCACTTTGGACGTTGCCAGATGGCGCGAGAATTGGCACACTTGCCCGCACATGCGATGAGAAGCGGCACCATGAAGGAGACCCCCCCTCAACCCAGCTCCGCAGCGCCCGAGAGTCCGCGTCGCACTCGGGCCTGACGCCTACGCCGGCGTCGACGTGGCGGTGAGCGAGAGCCCGATCAAGGAGTTCGGACTATGACTGGAATTCTGGCATATCACGTGACGGTGTTCCTGAGCGCGTTCCTGCTTTTCGCGGTGCAGCCGATGACGGCGAAGGCCTTGCTCCCGTATTTCGGCGGAAGCTACCTAGTCTGGGGCGCCTGCATGGTGTTCTACCAGGTCATGCTTCTGCTCGGCTACCTCTACGCGCACGCCGCGCAGAAGAGGCTGGGCTCGTTCCGCTATTCCCGCGCGCACCTGATCCTGCTGGCCGCCCCCCTCATATTTCTGCCGTTCCACTTCGAGAGCTTCGGCGCCGGCGGCAAGCTGCCGCTCGCGCTGGAGATCTTCGCCAGGCTGTTCGTCGGAGTCGGCCTGCCGGTCTTCACCCTCGCCACGACCAGCCTGATCCTGCAGTCGTGGCTATCGATCTCCAGCCTCCCGCAGAAGAGCAACCCTTACGTGCTGTACAGCGCGTCTAACCTCGGCTCCATGATGGCGCTCCTGCTTTACCCGGTCCTGATCGAGCCGGCGTTGAACCTGACGCAGCAGAGCCGACTGTGGCTGGCCGCCTACTTCGTGATGCTGGCCTCCCACCTCTTCTGCCTGCCGAAGAAGGCCGCCGCCGCCGCGGAACCGACGGCCGCCGCGCGCATTCCGCTTCGCAGCTCCGCCGAGTGGTTCCTGCTTGCCTTTGCCGCCTGCGCCATGCTTCTGGCGGTGACCAACGTGCTGACGCTCGATATCGCCTCCTTGCCGTTGCTGTGGATCCTGCCGCTGAGCGTCTACCTGCTCAGTTTCGTTCTGACCTTCAAGCGTATCCCGTGGTTCCCGGCCTGGCTGGAGAAGTCGCTGCGCTGGTCGATCATTCTCGGGACCCTGCTCTACCTGCTGGCGCAGCTGCGGCTCGGCCTCACGCCCTGGCTGTCGATCGCCCTACACCTGCTGATCCTGTTCGCCGCCTGCATGAACTGCGCCGGCCGGCTGATACGCGCGAAGCCGTCCGGCCAGCAGGGCCTGACCTTCTTCTATTTGGTCATCGCGCTGGGCGGCGTTGCCGGCAGCCTCGTCGTAAGCTGGATCGCGCCGCTGGTGAGCTCGTCGCTCATCGAGTACCCAGCCAGCCTGTTCTTCGTCGCGCTCGCCCTGGCGTTCCGCGAGCCCGGCCGGGAAGCCGGAGCCGCGAAGCTGGGGATGCTCGCCCGGATACTGGCGTGCGTCATCGTGCTGATACTGATCCCTTGGGCCGCTGCGCGCCTCGCGGCCGGGCGCGGCGGGGAGGGCGCCACCACCCTGCTGCTGATCGCGACCTGCCTGCCTCTGGCGCTCCTGCTCCTCCATTCGGCGCAGCACCCGAGGACGCTGGCGTACGTGCTGCTCGCCGTCGCCACCTGCTTCAACTGGACGGAGCAGCTGTCTGCGGGCGCCACCAACATGCGCAAGCACCGCAACTTCTACGGCATCTACAAGGTCTACGACAAGAGCGGCCTCCGGTTCCTCCAGCACGGCACGACCCAGCACGGGCGCCAGTACCTCTCCGGCCCGCTGCGCGAGACGCCGCTCGCCTACTTCCACCCGACCACGCCGGCCGCCGACGTGCTGGCGCGTGGGCGCGGGCAATTCAAGCGCATCGGCATGATCGGACTCGGCACCGGCGCGCTCGCAACCTATGCGGGCGCCGGCCAGACCTTCACGATCTTCGAGCTCGACCCCGACAACCTGCCGATCGCGCGCGACAACTTCACCTACCTGGAGATCGCCGAGCGAAGCGGCGCCAAGCTGGATTTCGTGTTCGGCGACGGCCGCATCTCGCTCGGCAAGCGGCCCGCCAGCTCGTTCGACCTCTTCATCGTAGACGCCTTCAGCAGCGATTCGATTCCGATCCACCTCATCACCGTCGAGGCCTTGCGGGAGTACCTGCGGGTGCTCGGCGACAGCGGGCTGCTCCTGCTCCACGTCTCCAACAAGATGCTGGATCTGGAGCCCGTCGTCTACAGCAACGCCCGCGCGCTGGGCGCGCACGCCTGCCAGCGGAGCGTCGACGATACGGCTGTTCCGGACGCCGCCCCAACCCGCTGGATGGCGGTCTCGCGCAATCCCGAGTCAGTCAGGGCCCTCAAGCGAAACCTGGGCTGGTACTCGGAAAAGGACGGCGCGAGGCTGCCCGCGCCCTGGACTGACCAGTACAGCGACATCTTCGGCGCGATGCTGAGAAAGTGATGGCTATGAAGACACGACTGCCCGTGGTGGCCATTTTTCTGGGCTCGTTTCTCCTGTTTGGAATACAGCCGCTGCTGAGCCGCGCGCTCCTGCCCTCCTTCGGCGGCACGGCGGCCGTCTGGACCTGCTGCCTGGCCGCCTACCAGGTGCTGCTGCTGGCGGGCTATGGGTACGCCCATTGGCTGGCGGGCAAGAGCCGCCGCGTCGCGTGTCACCTTCACCTCAGCTTGCTGTCCCTCTCCGTGTTGTGGCTGTTCGGCATGGCCGCTTTCCGCACCACCCTCAAGGGGTATCTCGGCCACCTGCCGGCGCCCTCGCTTGAGATTCTGCTCTGCGTACAATTCTTCGTCGGCCTGCCGTATGTGCTGCTCGCCGCCAACAGCACGCTGCTGCAGGCTTGGCTGTCGCGTTCGCCCCAGAGCCCCGGGGCCGGACAGACGCGAGACGTCTACACGCTTTATGCGGTGTCGAACTTCGGCTCGCTGCTTGGCCTGCTGCTCTACCCGTTCGTGCTGGAGCCTTACGTTTCGCTCACCGCGCAATGGTACGGGCTCGCCGCAGGCCTGCTCGCCCACACGCTCTTATTGGCGGCCCTAGCGAAGAGGATGCAAGACGCCGGATCCGAGACGCCGAACCGCCCGCCTCTCGCCGATCCCCCGACCTCCGACCTCCGGCCTCCGACCTCAGGCCTCCCCCCGCCCCTCACGCGGCCGTGGCTGTGGTTCGCGCTGCCCGCCCTGAGCGCCTTTCTGCTCAATGCCATGACCATGCACTTATCCACCGATGTGATGCCGATTCCTTTGCTCTGGGTGTTGCTGCTGACCGCTTTCCTGCTCAGCTACATCGTCGGTTTCTCAGGCCTCGGGGAGCGGGGCCTGTTCGTCTGGGCCGCGCTGGCCGCGCTCGCGCTGCTGGGCGCGGCGTACGTCACCCGCGCGAACGGCAGCTGGTCTTTTCTGCCGCAGATCCTGATCGGCGCGGCGACGCTCTTCATCTGCTGCTCCTTTCTGCATGCCTGGCTCTATCATATTCGCCCAGAGACGGAGCGCCTCACGCACTTCTACCTCCGCATCGCGGCGGGCGGCGCGTTCGGCGGCCTCTGCGCCTCGGTGGTCGCGCCCGCGATTTTTGACTACGTTTTGGAGTATCCCCTCGCGCTCGCGCTGGTCGCCGGCTGTTGCGCGTGGCTGGTCTGCGGCTGGATGAACAGGAAGGTCAAATGGGCCCAAGCCCTGCTCGTGCTCGCCTTGGCCGCTTCTGTTTACCTGCTTATCTCGTCGACGCTTGCGTTTCGGAAAAACGGACTCTTCTTCGGGCGCAACTTCTATGGCTGCCTGCGCCTGCTGTACGGCAAGGTCAGGCTGGAGGACAACGCGCGCCTGCCGGTGCTCCAGATGGTTCACGGCTCCACGATGCACGGCATGCAGAGCCTCGAAGCCGCCAGCAAGAGCAGCCCAACCGCCTACTACGGCGAGCAGGCAGGCGGATTGTCCGTTCGCGCGCATCCGAAGTACGCGGGCGACAACCCCATGCGGGTTGGTTTGATTGGTCTGGGAGCCGGCACCTTGGCGTGCTACGGCCGAACCAACGACCTGTACCGGTTTTTCGAGATCAACCCGATGATCGTCGACGTCGCCACGAACGCCAACATCTTTACGTTTATCGCGGATTCTCCCGCCACCGTGGAGTGCGTGGTCGGCGACGCGCGGAAGCGGCTGGAGGAGGAGCGTCAGCGCCGCGAGCCGCCGTATGACGTCTTGGTCGTCGACGCCTACACCGGCGATTACGTGCCCCTGCATCTGGCGACGAAAGAGGCCTTCGAGCTCTATGTGTCCAGGCTGGCGCCAGGCGGCATTCTGGCGCTCCACATCAGCAACTGGCACATGGACTTGCTCCCGCTTTGCAAGGCTGTCGCGCAGGAGCTGCACCTGCAGGCAACGGGAATCGTGTCGCCCGCACGCGGCCTGCTCTTCACCGCCCACTGGGCCTTCCTGACGCGCCTGCCGCTGGCCGTTCCGACCGCCGGAACACACGTCGTCGACTGGCGCGCCGTGAAGGCGATCGACCTTCCCTCAGATGAGAAAGGCAGCCTGCTCTCGCTGATCCAACTCAGCGCCGAAGGCCCATCCGCCGGCAAACCCGGAAACGGCGGCTCAAGGTAGCGAAAACATGAATAACAACCCGCTCAATCCTGATCCGCAGGCCCCGAAAGTACAGGTTGTCCATGGGCCCGACGCCTACGCCAATGCCGTTGCGGCGCTGAAGGCCTTTGATTGGTCGCCGGTTGCGGGAAAGAGGGTTTTGCTCAAGCCCAATGCCGGGCGGATGGCTGAGTTCGGCACGGGCACAAACACCAACCCGCGGGTGGTCGCGGCCGCCATCGACGTCTTTCGCGCCGCGGGCGCCACCGTGGCCGTTGGTGAAAGCCCGATCAGCGGCGTCAAGGCCCTGGAGGCGTTTGAGCTTTCCGGCATCGCCGCCGTCGCTCGGGAGCGCGACTGTCCGCTGATCGATCTGGACGAGCGGCAGCCCGTCGTGACCGCCATTCCCGGCGGCAGAGTCATTCAGTCGCTCAAGGTTTGTGCCGACGTGCTCGACTTCGATTTTGTCGTGTCGATCCCGGTTATGAAGATCCACATGCACACCGGGGTGACGCTCTCCGTCAAGAACATGAAGGGGTGTCTGTGGCGGCGCAGCAAGGTCGACCTGCACATGCTTCCTCAGCTCGAGGGCTCGTCGTGCAAGTCGCTCGATCTGGCCATAGGAGACATGGCCACCGTCCTCCGCCCTCACTTTGCCCTGATCGATGGCTCCGTCTGTATGGAGGGGCTGGGGCCGGGCGCCGGAACGCCCAGGGCGCTGAATGTGGTCGTGGCTGGCGGTGACGGCTTCGCCGCTGACGCGGTTGCCTGCTGCCTGATGGGACGGGACGCCTGCCAGATCCCGCATCTGCGGATCGGCGCGGAAAACGGCTGTGGCCTTATCGACCTGAGCCGGATCACGGTATCTCCCGCGAACTGGCGGGCTCTCGGGGCCGACCTTGAGGCCGCCCCGCAGAATCTCGCGTTCTCATTTCCCAATGTCGAAGTGCTCGACCGCAACTCGTGCAGCGCCTGCCAGTCCACGCTGCTCCTCTTTCTGCAGCGCTATCAGGACGCCCTTGCCGAGTACATCCCCCCGGGCACGAGGCTGAAGATTGCGCTTGGCAAAGGGCATGACGCGCTGCCAGACGGGACGCTGTGCCTGGGGCAATGCACCGCCCGGCAGAAAGGCAGCGGCATCTTCGTTCCCGGGTGCCCGCCCGTCAGCAGCCAGATCTTCCTGGCCCTTCAGGAAAACCGGAAGGCTGCGGAACAGAAGGGCTAAGGAGGCGGAGAGCGGCTCAAGGCAGCGAAGCCGCCTTCCTCGGACGGCCGCGCGGCTTCGTGGGGGCTGGCTCAGGCGCGGCGACCTTTTTCGGGCGGCCGCGCGGCTTCGTGGGCCCTGCGGCCGGAGTGGCAGGCGCGGCGACCTTCTTGGGGCGTCCGCGAGGCTTCTTGGGCGGCAGGGCTGGCGCCTCGCTTGTCTCTCCTGCGGCCTCGAAATCCACGCCGAAGACGTCCGCCAGTTCGTCTGTGGACAGCGTCTCGCCCTCAGCCAGCGTTGCCGAGGTGACCGGCGCGTCGGCGGCTGAGGCGATCAGGTCGGCGGAGTCCGCGCCGCGCAGGAGGAAGAGCAGTTCCGGCTGGTTGTCGAGCCGGCTGCCGATGCCGTACATCGCCGCCGCCACGTGCTTGCACAGGTAGGCGCCGTCTGGGCAGGAGCACTTGAAGGAAATCTCGGCCGGCTTCGGGAAGAGCCCTTCGTCATGTCGCGTCATGACCTCCATGACCTCGCCCGAGAGGGTTCCGCGCAGCAGCGCGACGAGCGAGCCGATCTTGCCCGCGCACGCTTGGCGGATCGCGTCCCACTGCTTCTTGGCGACCGGCTTGATGGCGATCTCGATGCGGTAGAGCGAGGTGCCCATCACCTGAGCCCGCACCACGCCGGGGGCGACTTGGAGGTCGATGACGCTGTTGCTGCGCACGTACGAGCGGCCGCGCGGCAGGCGGTTCGCGTAGTCGTGGTAGGACTCGATGTTCTTGCACCACGCCTTGCCCCAGAAGCTCGTCGCGAGGGCGAACCCCTCCAGCACGACCGGCGAGAGCTTCACGCCCTTCTTCTCCAGCGCCTTCTGCTTCTTCGCCGCATCGGCGATGCGCTCGCCCTTGCTCTTGCTCTGCGGAAACATGCTGTACCCGTCATAGCGGTGCCTGGTGCGGACGTAACGTCCCATCTCACTCTCCCTCTCTCGCTTTGTGTGACACGGTCCTCGTGCCCGGGACTGGGTCTTGAAAACAGCCTAGTGTGGGGTAAATCGGCCTGAAATCACAACACTAAAACAACGCTTTGTCACACGCTGGCGGGGGGGGCCGGCGCCCGGAGTTGACGTCGGGCACCGAAAGACGTATGCTGGGGCCGTTTTCCGGTCGGGCAAGGGAAAACCAGCCGGACGGGCGGGCGCGGGTGCGCCTGCCCGGAGAACCACGGAGGGTCGGATGTGTACAATCGACTCCGCTGAAAAAGTCGGCTTTGAGCGCCTGACGGCGCCACTACGAACGCTTCGCACCCGTTTGTAGTGCGCCCGTGAGGGCGTTCTCGTTCGATTCACCGCCGCCCGCCGACTTTTTCAGCGGGATCTACGATCAACCCTACCTGCGCTACCAGTACTATCTCCACCCTCACCCTCTCGACCTGCGCCTGTGCAGTCATTGCTGAAGAATTATGCAGCAACAAGAACAATATTATCCAAAAAACCGGGAACTGTTGGCGTCGCAACTGCGCTGTTTGTTTCAACAACAATCGCATTTGGTACTCGCCACACATGACGGCATGGCGCCTTACACCAGCCTGATGGCCTTTACCGCTTCCGCCGACCTCGACCGTCTTTTTATTGTTACCTCACGTGCTACGCACAAATACAGCAACATGGCAGCCCACAACCAGGTCTCGGCGCTTATCGACAACCGGACCAACCGCAACGATGATTTCCAGTCGGCCATTGCGGTCACCGCCCTCGGGCAGGCAGTGGAACTGCTGGGGAAGGACAGAAACGGACCGCTCGCCCTCTTTCTTCAACGGCATCCTGAGCTCGAGCCCTTTTGCCTGGCACCATCTACCGCCCTCATGGCCCTCATGGTCCGCAGCTATATTCTGGTGGGTCGATTTGATGAGGTGCGCCTGTTCAATATCGAGACCATCGCCTGAGAGCGGTATCAGAGAAACCTCGTCAGAATTCTGCTCCAACTGATTGGTTAAGTTAGAAAAGAGATACATGGGGCACAGGAGTCCACAATGCTCAGCACCTCTAGAACATCACAAAACCTGTTGCTGGTTGTCTTTACGATAGCCATCACCCTTGCCATCTGGCTGGGAAACAAGTGGTATTTCAATGACTGGTTCGATAGTTCCTTCAAAATCGCGGCAAAAGTTACTTCGCTTTCTGCAACGGTATTGCTCTGCTGGTGTGTGTTGCTGGATAACATGAAGAGAGGGTAAAGCAACATCTCACGTTCTTTTTTTTGTTTGTAAGGGGAGGCAGTCACATGAATTTCTTTTTTTGGTTTAAGCTCTACCTGTTCACGATCCCGGTTTTCTTTGCCATCGATATGATCTGGCTGGGCTATGTGGCCAGGTGCTTTTACAAGGAGCAGCTCCATTCGCTGCTCAGCCCCCAGGTTACCTGGACAGCTGCCTTTCTCTTCTATTTTATCTATATCGTCGGCATTCTCACCTTTGCTGTTCGTCCCGGCCTGGAAGCCGGCTCGCTCGTCAGGGCCTGCCTGTTCGGCGCCCTGTTCGGTTTTTTCACTTACGCAACCTATGATCTTACCAATCTGGCAACACTGCGTGACTGGCCGGTTCTGGTCACAGTGGTCGACATCGCCTGGGGCACGGTACTCTGCACCCTGGTGAGCGGCGGCAGTTTTCTCATTGGTTCCTGGCTCCTGAAGGGATGAACTCCCTTGTCCCAAATATGATTGCGGAGTGATGACCATGGCCACCGTTTTTGATAGTGCGGCGCTTCCACGGCGACGCGGACGCTGAGAAACCGGGGCGGCGGCCCCCTGACCGTCACCGGCATCACCTACCCCGCCGGGTTCAGCGGCGATTGGCCGGGGGTTATGCCAAGTCGCGGGGCGGGATAAAAGGGCCCGGGGCCGTTCCGGCGGGGATTTTGACGCCCGGCGTTTGTAATGCGCCACATGGGAGCGACTGAGCAGGTCGACTAAGAAGCGCTTACGTGTGTGCGATGAAGCGTGTACGCCCACGGCGTCCTCGATCCAGCCGCCCAGCCGCCTATTCTAAATCGATGCCGAAGAGCTCCGACAGATCCTCCTCGGCGATCCGCTCGTGCCCGTCGCCCGCCTGCTGCGCGGAGCGCATGAAGAGCAGGTCGCCCGTCGCGCCGCGCAGCTCCAGAAGCTTGATCGGCTTGCGGTCGAACTCGGCCGCCATCGCGAGCAGGGTCGCGGCGCGGTAGAGGCAGAAGGGATTGCGGCAGTGCGAGCAGGAGAAGGTGAGGTCCGACAGCTCGGGGAGCAGCCCGTCCGGCAGGCCGAACAGGCCCGCGACGATGTCGTCCGGCAGCTCGTCGGAGCTGAACAGCGCGTCACCGCAGCGCTCGCAGAGCCGGTCGAGCCGGAGCCAGCGCTCGGGCGTGAGCGGCTTCACGCTCAAATTGACCAGCGCAGTGCCGCCCTCGCGGTTGGTGAAGGACGCCTGCGCATGCGCCCGCCGCACGCGGCAGGACTGCAGGCGGCCGGCTTGCAGCAGCCGCTCGCCGAAAGCCATTTCAGAGGTGTACTTCGGGGTGCAGATGCGCCGGACATTGGCCTGCCAGGCGCGCCCCCACAGGGTGTCGCCGGTCTCCTCCCAATCCGACTCAGGCGAAGGCGCCGCTAAGCCTGCGCGGCTTTGCGCGAAATCAAACAGATCCAATTGCATGGATTCCATTATAGCATGGACAGGCCGATGCGCCATGCTACACTCTTGCGTCTTCACGTATGACCGTAGAACTCTGCCTGTCGCCTAGCGGACACTTCCACCTCGCTGAAACCGACGCGGTGGAGGTTCCGCTTTCCGAAACCGCCGTAGCCCGCTGGCGGAGCGCGTTTGGCGCATCCGCCGCCGACGGGTTTCTGCTGCTGGCCGCCTGCAACGACGCCCTGCCGTCCTCGTTCGCCTTCGCGCGCGCCTTCTCCCGCCGCTACCTGACCGCGCTCTGCCACGCCCCGCGCGAGGAGGACCGTCCGTATCCCGACGTGCCGTCGCCCCCGGCGGAGGATTGGCTCGCTTGGCTCGACGAGGCCCCGCCGTTTCGCGGCATGGAGTTCTTCGGCCTTGAACAGGCCGCTGCGCTTTGGCTCCAACTCCATGCGGCCGCCGCGCACCGCGTGGCGGAGACCGAGGGCGGCGTGGACGCCTTTCTGCACGCGCTCAACCCCGCGTGGCGCGCCGTCGGCCGCATCACCTTCCATCTGGCCGAGAACAAGAAGAACCCCGAGCGGCCCTTCGCCTTCATGGTCACCTACGCCAGCCGGCTCTCGGAAATCGGCCGCGTGCAGCACCTGCCGCTCAAACGCGCGCTGAGCGACTACGCCGACGCCAAGGACCGCGAGGCGCTGCTCCGCCTGCTCGACCCCATCCAGCGGGCCGTCGACCGGAGCGCGCTCGTCAAAGAGCTGTTCGAGTCCGGCCGCCTCTACCAGCCGCTGGCGTGGACCGCCCGCGACGCCTACCGCTTCCTGCGCGACCTCCCCGCCATCGAGTCCTGCGGCGTGATCGTCCGCGTGCCCGACTGGTGGAATCCGCGCCAGCCGCCGCGGCCCACCGTGAGCGTCCAGCTGGGCGACCGCCAGCCGTCGCGCCTCGGCGCGGACGCGCTGCTGGATTTCAGCCTGGCGGTGACGCTGGGTGGCGAGGCGCTCACGGGCGGCGAGATCCAGTCGCTGCTCAAAGCCGAGAGCGGCCTCGTCTCGCTGCGCGGCAAGTGGGTGGAGGTGAACAGCGAGCAGCTCAAGGAGGTGCTCGACCACTGGAAGAAGATCGAAAAGACCGCAAGCAACACGGGCGTGTCCTTCGCCGAGGCGATGCGCCTGCTCTCCGGCGTGTCGCTCGGCGGCGGCGAGGCCGCGCGCGCCGCCGTGCGTGTCAGCGCGTGGACCGGCGTGAGCGCCGGAAAATGGTTCGGCGAGACCCTCGCCCGCCTGCGCCAGCCCGCTCTCGACGCGGAGGCGCTGCCCTGCGCCGCCGACCTGCGCGCGACGCTGCGCCCGTATCAGGAGACCGGCGTGCGCTGGCTGTACTTCATGGCCAGCCTGCGGCTCGGCGGGTGCCTCGCGGACGACATGGGGCTCGGCAAGACGATCCAGACGCTCGCGCTCCTGCTCTGGCTCAAGCGCGATGCGGCCGAGCACGTGCCGTCGCTGCTGGTCGCGCCCGCCTCGCTGCTCGCGAACTGGAAGGACGAAGCCCGCCGCTTCGCGCCCTCGCTGCGCCTGCTGATCGTCCATCCTTCGGGCAACGCCGACCCGCTGCTGCTCAAGCGCTGCGAGGCCAACCCGGCAGCCGCGCTCGCACGCGTCGACCTCGTGGTCACCTCCTACGGCATGGCCGCGCGCACGGACTGGCTGGCCGACGTCACCTGGCGGGTGGCTATCCTCGACGAGGCGCAGGCCATCAAGAACGCCGGCACGCGCCAGGCCCAGGCCGTGAAGCGGCTTCAGGCCTCCGCGCGCCTCGCGCTCACCGGCACGCCGGTCGAGAACCGCCTCGGCGATCTCTGGTCGCTCTTCGACTTCATCAACCCCGGCCTGCTCGGCGGCGCGAAGAGCTTCGACGCGTTCGTGCGGGCCCGCGAGGAGCTGCCCGACGCCTACGCGCCGGTGCGGCGCCTGACGCGGCCCTACATCCTGCGCCGCCTCAAGACCGACCGCTCCGTGATCGCGGACCTGCCCGACAAGACCGTGATGCCCGCCTACTGCGGCCTCTCGCAGGCGCAGGCCGCGCTCTACGCCGATCAGGTCCGACAGCTCAAGAAGGCTCTCGAGGACGGCGTGGCGGACGAGCCGATGAAGCGCCGCGCCCTGATCCTCACCTCGCTCATGCGCTTCAAGCAGATCTGCAACCACCCGGCGCAGGCGCTGGGCGACGGCGATTACGCGGAGGGCCGCAGCGGCAAATTCGCCCGCCTGCGTGCGCTGGGCGAGGAGATCGCGGAGCGCCAGGACAAAGTGCTGGTCTTCACGCAGTACCGCGAGATGACCGAGCCGCTGGCGGCCTTCTTGGCGACGCTCTTCCGTCGGCAGGGCCTGACCCTGCACGGCGGCACGCCCGTCGGCAGGCGCCGCGAGCTGGTCGACGCGTTCCAGCGCGACGACGGCCCGCCCTTCTTCGTGCTCTCCCTCAAAGCGGGCGGCACGGGCCTGAACCTCACGCAGGCCTCGCACGTGATCCACTTCGACCGCTGGTGGAACCCGGCCGTGGAGAACCAGGCCACGGACCGCGCCTTCCGCATCGGCCAGAAGAAGAACGTGCTGGTCCACACCTTCATCTGCCGCGGCACGGTCGAGGACAAGATCAACGCCCTGCTCGAAGACAAGCGGGCGCTGGCGGACGAGATCCTGCACGGCGGGGGCGAGACGCTCCTCACCGAAATGAAGAACGACGAGCTCTTGAGCTTCGTCGCGCTCGACCTGCACGCCGCGCTCGACTGATGGCGCTCAGCGCATCACGAAGTTTCGCACGAGCCACTCGTCGCTTGCGCCTCCTCCTGCCGGATGCGCGCCTGCTTCCGGTTGAAGTACAAGACCCCGAGCGGCAGAAGGATCGCGTAAGGAATCCACAGCAGGTAGCTGTACGGGCGCGGCAGAAGGACCATGAGCGCCAAGAACGCGAGGACGACCACCCAGCATACGGCGCTCGCCTTCATCATGAACGCCCGCTCTTTGGGCCCGTTCGTGTTCTTGATGCTGAAGTACGTTCCCGCCAGGCCGCCCAGCAGCCCGATGACACACCCGCCGATGGCACCTATCACGCCTACATGCATGCGACTCCTCCTTCCGGTCTATACGTTTCGACTTCAAAGGCTTCCGCATAGGGAGCGTCGAGCGACAAGTCGCGGGCGATCTGCCGGTTGCCCTCGAGGATGCGGTCGTCAAAGCCATGGCCGCGCGTGAGCCGATTGCGCTGGTGCTGCGTATCGTGGAAGCGCAGGAGCGCCGCCTTCCACGCAGCCTGCTCGGGCCCGAACGGCGTGTAGAGGTCGGTGCGCATGGCCACGGTCTTCGGGTCGCGAATCAGGAGCAGGGTCACGGGCTGGCGAGGCGCTGAGACGAGCGCGCGCACCATCGCGTAGAGCGCCCGGTGGGCGCTGTTGGTGTCGTTGCCGTGGGGCAGAAAAATAAGGTCGGGCGCGTGCGCGGCGAGGGCCGCCGCCAGCGCCTCGCGGTTGCGGGGCGTCTCGCACAGCTGGCCTTCGCCGTCGTCGCTGTCCAGCGAGAGGAAGGTCAGGCACGCGTCCGGCAGGCCGAAGAACCGCAGGCTCTCGCGCTGTTCGCGCTCGCGGATGGCAGCCTTCCTTTCCCACGTCAAGTCGGGCGCATACGAGTCGAGCACGCCGCTGCCGGTGCGGACGACCGCCGCGTGAAGCGGGTTACCGTTTTCAGCCAGTCGATGAAGCGTGACCGCGATCGCGTCGAAATCGTCGGGGTGCGGGCCCAGCATCAGGACGCGACAATGGCGCGGGACGCCGCCCGCGCGCAGCTCTTGCGGACGGCCTGACACAGCGAATATTCCGGCCTCTACGCTCATCTTGGACTTCCCAACCGTGTCGTTAGCTTAGCACAGCGCACGCCCCTATTCCAAGGCCAATCCGCGACGGGCGCAGGCACGATTCACTTGCAAAGGCCCTGACGGGCCCACAACAAACGGGTTGAGCCTACAAACTCCGTTTTGGACAAGAGGGGCCGCTGGTCGTAGTGGCTACAAACGGGTTGAGCCTACAAACTCCGTTTTGGACAAGAGGGGCCGCTGGTCGTAGTGGCTCCGTGAGGAGCTTCTCAAGTGAATTGTGCGTGCCCCAACCCGCGATTAGCCTTCCACCGGACACGTCGCTTCGTGTATTCTACAGACTATTAAACATGGTTTGTCGCTTATCGGCTGGGGGAAACGAATGAGCAGACTCGGGGGAGTCATTATTATCGGCGCGGCCATGGCGGCCACCGGGCTGTCCGCCGCCACGTGGTGGCAGGCGCAGCTTGAGCAGGTCGAGGCCTTCAGCCGGCAGACGGCGGAATCGCGCGAGGCGGTGCGCGCCGCCAACCCGGGCTGGCAGGCGTTCAAGACCGTCAGCCTGCCGCTCGCGTGCGAGCCGGAGTCGACCCCGATGCGCGTGCCCATGACCGGCATCCGCAAGGTCTGGATCGGCTCGGCCGACCGCAGCCAGTCCTTTATCGGCGAGCCTGTCTGGGTGGATGCCAAAGGTAACAAGACCCCCGTGCTCATTTCCACGAACGCGCCGCTCGCGGGCAAGCCCAAGGGATTCACGGTGCGGGAGGCCGGCAAGCGGCCCCACAAGCTGCGCGGCGGCGCGCTCAAGGAGTTCGCCTACGGCTACCTGTTCAACGAGTGCCAGGCGCTGGCCGAAGCGCCCGAGGGCACCGAGTGGTTCGAAGCCGCCGCCGGGCAGAACAACCCCAACAGCAGGACGGTCGTGCACCTGGTGCTCGAGCTGGAATCGCGCCTGGCGAGCTCGGACGCTCGCACGGAGACAGCCAAGGAAATCCAGGCCGACATCGCCCGCCAGTTCAACACGCCGCAGGAGATCGCCGAACAGCTCCTCGAGCAATACACCATCTGGGGCGGCAACGGCGTCTCGGCCGACCTGCGCTCGCTGACCGACCGCTACACGGGAGCTTGCCCGCCCGGTCTGCGCGAAAAGGCGCAGAAGCTGCGGCCCTATTCGCCCGAGAACCTTGAAAAGGTGCGGGCGCTCTATTACCTCGAACAGGCCCGCCAGCGCCTCGACCTCTGCCGCAAGACCGCCGACCTCGTGACCCGCGAGGGCGGCAGCGTGCCGTGGGCCGCAGCGGAGATCGCCGCGCTTTCGAACAGGGTCGAGGACGTTATCGCCGCCGCACCCGCGGGCGAGACCGGCCTCTTCGGCGAGGCCTTCCGCCTGCGCCGCAAGATCCTCTTCGCGCACCCGAAGCTGGCTTTCGACAAGCTGCTCATCAACAAGAATCCGCCCACGCTTTACAGCCACAACTGCGACCAGTACCTCGGCCGCCACAGCCGCATCGGCGAGGGCCCGACGATCCTCACGAGCTGGCAGAGCGACCGGCCGCAGGAGCGCGTGCTCCTCCAGGACCGCCTGCCGCCCGGCGCGTTCTACCGGCCCCACCTGCACCCCGACGCCACCAAGTTCGCGTTCGCCTACGCCGACCATACCACGAACAACCCGTTCTTTTTCCGCTATTTCCTCTACGAGTCCGCGATCGACGGCTCGTGGGTGCGGCAGCTCACCGGCACGCCGCGCGACCCGCTCACGACGGTGGGCGGGCGCTCGACCGTGATGGTTGAGGACAGCGACCCGTGTTACCTGCCGGACGGCGGGCTCGCGTTCGTCACCACCCGCGCTCAAAATTACGGCCGCTGCCACGGCGGCCGCTACACGCCCGCGTGGATGCTCTACCGCTGCGACAAGGACGGCAACGCCATCCGCCAGCTCTCCTACGGCATCGAGAACGAGACGACGCCGGCGGTGCTCAGCGACGGCCGCCTGCTCTACACGCGCTGGGAGTACGTGGACCGGCACGAGATGGAGTTCCACAAGCTCTGGTGGAAGCGGCCCGACGGCACGGCCGTTTCGCACTACTACGGCAACGACACCATCTACCCGCTGATGATCTCCGAGGCGCGGGCCATTCCCGGCTCGCGGAAGATCGTCGCCACCGGCGTCGCCCACCACAGCTTCCACACCGGCACCATGATCGTGATCGACGTGGAGAAGGGCGAGAACGGCCCCGAGCCGGTCACGCGCATCACGCCCGAGCGCCGCTATCCGGAGTCGAACGAACCCGGCGGCCCGGGGCATTTCAGTACGCCCTTCCCGCTGACCGAGAACCTCTTCTTCGCGACCTACTCGCCGAACAACATCCCCTTCCAAGGCACCACGCCCGATGCGACTGGCTACCTGATCATGATCGTTGACACGGCTGGCGGCCGCGAGCCGATCTACCGCGACCCGGACACCTCGTGCTTCGCCCCGCAGCCCGTGGTGCCGCGCCCGATGCCGCCGATCATCCCCTCGATGCTGCCCGAGCACCCCGAGGGCGAGACCGGCATCTACGCCGTACAGAACGTCAACCTCACGCGCAACGATCCGCTGGGGCTGCTCAAGCCCGGCCAGATCAAGTACCTGCGCTTCAACCGCATCTACGTCAAGCCGACCGCCTCCAACGCGGGCCTCAACGGCCGCGTGGGCGTGGGGCTCGCGAAGAAGATCCTCGGCACCGTGCCGGTGGCGGACGACGGCTCGGTCGTCGTGCGCGCGCCCGCCGGCGTGCCCATACAGATTCAGGCGCTCGACGAGAACGGCCTGGCCGTGATGACGGAGCGCTCGTTCCACTATCTGCACGCGGGCGAGCGCCGCGGCTGCGTGGGCTGCCACGCGGAGAGCCACGCCTCGCCGCCCGACAACCCGTCGCTGCTGATGCGCAAGCCTGCCGAACTGACCCCGCCCGCCGGCCCTGCGTACGAGGGCGGCTTCAGCTTCGTGCGCACGGTGCAGCCCGTGCTCGACCGCCACTGCCTCCGCTGCCACGGCCTCGGCGAAAAAGAGCTGCCGAACAGCATCAGCCTGATCGGCACGCAGCAGGGCAGCTACTCGCAGTCGTACATGACCCTGCTCCGCTACACCAATCCCATCGGCCTCAAGTCCGAGGCGCACGGCGAGGAGAAAAACATCAGCCGCCCCATGGACTACTACGCGCACGGCTCACGGCTCGGCAAGATGCTGCTCGCGAACCACCAGAAGGTGAACCTGCCGCGCGAGGACTTCCAGCGCCTCATCGACTGGCTCGACCTGAACTCGCAGGCCAACGGCGACTCGTCGCACAACCGCATCGAGCACTCACGGATCGACGGCGCGAAAGAGCGCGAACTGCGCGAGGCGGTCAAGGCCCGCTTCGGCGAGGCGCTCGCCAAGCAGCCCATTTACGCGCTGGTCAACATCGCCAACCCCGACGAGAGCCGCCTGCTGATGGCGCCGCTCGCGAAAGAGGCCGGCGGCTGGGGCCAGATCGAGAAGGGCTGGGCGTCGAGAGAGGACTCCGACTACGCGCGCTTCCGCGCCCTCATCGCGGCGGCCATCGTGCCGCCCTCGCCGGACATTTGCGGCACCTGTGGCCGCGACACCGGCTGCGCCTGCGGCAACTGCTGGATCCGCCTCAACCGCCTGAACGTCCCGCCCCTCGCCGCCACGCCGATTAGGTGAAGCGGTCGGAGGTCGGAGGTCAGAGGTCGGAGGTCAGAGGTCGGAGGTCAGAGGTCGGAGGTCAGAGGTCAGAGGTCAGAGGTCAGAGGTCGGAGGTCAGCACTCGCTCCCTCTTCACTTGGGAGTTGAACGTTAGACGGGCGTGTGAGCGATTCGGCTGCCGGGGTCAGTACGGCGGGCGCTACGAGCCCGCCGAAAACGGCGGCGAGCGTCTGTCTCACGCTTTTCGGCCGTCTCGTAGCTCCGGCCGTACCGGCGCAAGCGGCGTGCTTTACACAGCCATGTAAACGAATCGCGCGTGCGCCCGTGCGCCCGTGGCAAGCGTTCTGCGTTGAGCGTTATGGACGGACACGGACGAACCAGCTAGAATTCCGTCCGGTTCTCCTGCTAGCCGGTTCTGGATAATGCCGGATCATCGCATGAAGTGGCTCACGAAGATCGCCCTATTCCTCTTGCTCGGACTCCTGCTCGCTTACTGCGCCGCGTGGGCCTGCCGTTGTGCCGGTTGTTTTACCAGCGCAGATATGATGGCACGTATTGAGATCACTCGCATCCGCAGCGCGTGTCTTGAGGCTCCTCTTTCCATTTACTACACGAAACAGAAGCGCATGCCAGAGACCCTTGACGAACTCACCCGCGGATCCGAGGAGTTCCCGGCGCTCCTGCGCAAGGAGGATCTGGTCGACTCGTGGGGGCATGCGCTCGTGTACACGAAGAAGGGCGCAAACGCGTGCGAAATCCGCTCCGCCGGCCCCGATGGCCGCCTGAGGACATGGGATGACATCGCTCAAGAGATCCGGCCTGACGACGCGTCACGCTGATGTCGGCTTCCGGCCAACAACGTCACTCGGACTCGGGCGCGGCGCTCTTGATAGAAGAGCTTCGGGTGAAGCGGCGCAGCCGCAATAGCCTGTAGGCACCGCTTCCGGGTCAGTTTCATTTCAGGTTCGGGGCGCTCTAACCGCACGAGAACGAACAGGCCGTCGCCGCGCCGCTGAATGTCGAACACGTCACCTGGACAGGCCGTCGGCAACACAATGCGCTTCTTGCTATCGGCTGTTGGTGTCATGGTGGGATGACCCCACTGCCCTGCGTTCAGGTCAATTCGTAAAGTCAGGATGTCTTTCAAAGGGCTATTCTGTCCGAGAGGTTCCATGCTAGAATATCGGTGTTGGAATGCTCGGCGAGGTGCTGATTATGAAGAATAGGCTGTTTGCCCTTTTTGTCTTCGCGGCCGCGGCGGCAGGCGCGCGGGCGGCGGCCTACCGGGCGGGCGGTGACGAGGGCAACGGATTCCCTCTTCCGGACGTGGCCGCTTTCGGGGGGACTGCGTTCGGCGCCGGTCACGAGCGGCTGAGGACGGGTTTTCTGTGCCTCGAACAGGCCAAAGACTGCGTGGCCACGAATGAAGTCGCCGCGCGGGGCGGGCCGGCTCTTCGGCTGCTGAGCCAGGCGGAAGACGTGTTCAAGCAGGCGCTGGGGTCGCCCGACTTGTCCGTGGCGGCCACGCTCGGTTTGGCGGCCGCGTGTGAGTTAAGGGGCGACGCGGACCGGGGGTTGGCCTATCTGGCGGAAGGGCTGCAGAAGCATCCCGCGAACGCCCACCTGCTGAATTGCCAGGGCTGGCTCCTGCGCATGTCCGGCAGGCTCAAGGAGTCGGAGCAGGCCTACGCAAGCGCCACCCGCAGCCAGCCGGCGCTTCCCGACGCCCACCGGGGGCTCGCGGATGTGCTGGTCGATATGGCGCGAAGCGCCGAAGCGGTCAAGGTGTGCGAGGCGGCTGTTGCGCAGTGGCCGAATCACGAGTGGCTTGCTGATACGCTTGTCAAGTCGCTCTCGTTGTCCGGCCGCAGAGACGACGCCAGCCGGCTATGCGAGTCGCTGCTCAACAAACATGCGGACTGGATCCGGCTGCGCTATCGGCGCGGCCAGCTGCTGCTGCGGAGCAAGCGTACGGAGGAAGGGGCCGCCGAGCTGCGGGAGGTTCTCCGATTAAACCCCTTGAGCTGCCAAGCCTATAACGAGCTCGGCTGCGTCTCGCTCGACAAGAAGGCCTATCAAGAGGCCCTCAGCCTATTCCGGGACGGGCTCCGCGTCCATCCGCAGTGCGTCACGCTATTGGAAAATATCGGCCTCTGCTATCTCGAAATGAAAGAGTACGACCGGTCTGTCGAGGTCTTGCGTCACGCCCGGCGCGTGAACGCGTCCGGCGAGGGGGCTGTCCTGAACATGGCCTCGGCCTATTTGGGCAAGGGAGACTTCACTAGCGCCCTGGCCGTTTGCACGAATGCGGTCCTCGAAAAACCGTGGTCCCGGCGGGTGCATTTCAAGGCGTGCGAGTGCCTGCTCAAGATGGGGCGGCCCGAGGACGCACTGGCCTACGCTCGGAGGGGAATCGTTCTGGGAACGCCTGAAGACTACTGCTGGGCGCTGCAAGGGGAGGCGTTGAGCGCGTGCAAGCTGTACGACGAGGCGAGCGAATGTTACAGCCGGGCGGCGCTCCTGAACACGACTAGCGTGAGCCACGCATTCGCCCGGGCCGCCACGCTGCTCGACAGCGGGCGCGTCGACGAATCCCTTCTCTACTGCCAGGCGGCCCAAAGCCGCTTTCCGGAGAGCCTTTCCCTGTGTCACCTGACGGGCATCGGGCTCAAGAGGCAGGGCAAGCTCCGCGAGGCCGTCGCCTGCCTCCAGAAGGTGGCGGAGACGCTCCCCGTTCCGGCAGGCCAAGAGCACGTTGTGGGGTTTGCCTGGGCGGAGCTGGGAAGCATTAACATGGAGCAGCAGAGGTGGGCCGAGGCCGTCGAGGCCTATTCGAACGCGCTGCGCAGCAATCCGTCGAATGTGGCCTGGGAGGCGGAATGCATACGCGCCGAGGGCTGGCTGGCGCCGCAGCAGGCAAGGCGCAAGTTGGAGGAGGCGCTGAGAAGACAGCCCAACCACCCGAAGCTGTTGGCGCTGCGCGCGAATCAGGCGTGCCAGTGGCCGACGCAGGAACGCGCTGAGGTGCTCCGCGATGTTGAGGCGAAGGCTGCGGCTGACCCGGAGGCGCGCTATTGGTGTGGCTGCCTGGCCAACTCGCTGGGGTTGCGTGAACAAGCGGCCGCCCATTGGCTGGAGGCCGTCCGCCTGTCGCCGAAATGGGCACCCCCTTACGACGAACTGGGGAAAGCGGCACACCAGCGGAAAGCCCCGCTTCAGGAGGTTCTCCCGTTCCACATCAAAGCCATCGAACTCGAGCCGAGTTCTGCGGCTTACCGAAACAACCTGGGCTACGCGTACCTGATGTACGGCCAGCACGCCGATGCGGTCAGGGAGCTTGAGCAAGCGCTCGCATTAGATCCGTCGTTTGGCTTGGCCCACTATAATCTGGGGCTTGCCGAATACGCACGCGGCCAGCACAAAGAGGCGCTGGCCGCCATACAGAAAGCGCTTAGGCTGGGATATACGGGCGACCCTATTTTTGTTCGGAGGCTAGCTGAGCGCCTGCGTTTCCAGAAGCCGCCCGGCACGAATGCGCCAGCCTATGGCCCGCGTCGATAACGATGACTCGCGAACCCCCTTCCGCGCGATCGCCGACCCCGACAGCGACCCCGCTTTCGATCAGCTGCCCCAGCAGGATGGGCGCCGCGTCCGCCTAAACGCGGCCGCGCTCGGAGTCATACCACTGCCGAAACGTCTATGCACTAAACGGGCGATGCCACACGTTGGGAGGGACGGCTTCCACGCCGGCCGCGGCGCGGGTGGAACCGCGCCCTCCCATACGCATGGCGCCCTCTCTATAGTCTAATTTCTTTTCGGCAGCGGCATCACAGGGGGGTTCCGCACTGACGGCAGAACTTGGCGCCGGGCATGTTCTCCAGCGAGCACTGCGGGCAGCTGTTCTTGCCCGCGGCGGCGGCCTCCTTCTGCTTCAGGGCGCCCCCGCAGGCCACGCAGAACGCGGTGTCCCTGACGTTCTTGGCTTGGCAGGCCGGGCAGTGAACATAGGCCAGATCGCTGGACAAGGTGGAGACCTTGTCGGTGATGCGGCCGGTTACGTGGTCAACCCACGGCTGCACGTTTCGCCACAGAGCAAACAGGATTCCTATGACGCCGAGAAAAACGAGCGCGTGAAGCGCCTTGGCCAGGATTCCGCCGCTCGCGAACATCGCGCTGCACTGGCTGACCGTTGGCAGCAGGCTGGCGTAGATCGCGACGACAAAGACCAGCAGCGTCACGTTTCCGGCGGCCGCAACAAGCTTGCCCCGATAGCGCTCGCCCTCCGGCCCTTTCCGCGCCTTCACACTCGCTGCCAGATAGAACGTCACAATGGTTTTGACGGGCCAGTAAAGCCCCATGGCACAAACCGCGACAGCCAGTGAAACGCCAATCCGGACCCAATCGGTCAGCGTCATCTCCCCCGGGCTGCCGCGCTCCTTGAGGACTGCGCCCACAATGACCTGCAGCAGCAGCAGAGCCGCGATGCTGATCACGCCCTTCATGACCCTCGTGGCCGCCTCGCGCACGCCCCCCGCAGAGACGGGCGCGGGGCCGCTCGCCATTTTCGGGGAAACCCCGGCCGGCGGCGGAAGCGGAGCGGGCGATGTCCGGGGCGCGGCAGCCGGGGCCTGCGTCACGGGCCGTGCCGCGGCCGGCTTCGGCAGCTCCGCGGCTTTGGCGGGCGGCGCGGGCGGCGGC